>JAKSDI010000196.1 GCA_022360175.1 Chitinophagales bacterium | reverse complement strand
GGTTTCTATCAGTCAACAGCCCTTGGAAACTTCGTCTGGGAAGATATAGATGGAGATGGTGTACAGGATGGCGGTGAGCCAGGTATTAGTGGTGTTACCGTTACTCTACAAGATGATATAGGCAAAACGCTAGAGACAACCACTACAGATGGTAGCGGTTTCTATGAATTCACAGATCTAGTACCAAGTGATTATGTAGTAGTCTTTGGTACTCCGACTGGTTATGAGCCAACAGATGCAAATCAGGGCGGCGATGATGAACTGGATAGTGATGCAGTAGGCGGCCAGACAGGCACGATTACCTTAGAATCAGGCGAAGTAGATAATAGCAATGACGCTGGATTCTACCAGCCAGCGAGCCTTGGTGATTATGTATGGGAAGATACCAATGCAAATGGCCAGCAAGATGCAGGAGAGCCAGGTATCAGTGGTGTTACCGTAACGCTACAGGATGATCTGGGCAATACTTTAGAAACGACGACCACAGATGGTACTGGTTTCTACGAGTTTACTGGCCTTGCCCCAGGCGATTATGTAGTGGCTTTCGGTACTCCAACCGATTATGTAGCAACAGTAGCTAATACCGGTGATGATGCAACAGATAGTGATAATGATGGTGGTCATACCGGAATAATCAACTTGAGCTCAGGCGAGAATGATCCAACGAATGATGCAGGTTTCTATCAATATGCTTCTATTGGTGATTATGTATGGTCTGATGAAGATGCAGATGGTATACAAGATGCAGGTGAACCTGGATTGGCAGGTATCACTGTTAATTTACTAGATGAAAACGGTAATCAATTAGAAACGACCACTACAGATGGCACCGGTTTCTATGAATTTACCGATCTAGTACCAGGTGATTATATTGTTGAGTTTATAGCTCCTGTTGAATATGATGCTAGCCCTGCTAACCAGGGAGGAGATGATACAGTAGATAGTGATGCAGATCCTATTACTGGTCAAACAGGCATCATCAACTTAGAAAGTGGTGAAAACGACAATACAGTAGATGCAGGCCTTTATAATATTATTGATCTAGAATTAGAAAAGACAGTTGATAATTCAACTCAGGATGTAGGTCAAAATGTAGTATTTACTATTACAGTAACTAATCAAGGACCAAGTGATGCAACGGGTGTTGTGGTTACAGATCAACTACCAAGTGGTTTCACTTTTGTAGGTTCTGATGGTAGCTATAATGATGCTACAGGAGAGTGGACAATTGGTGATCTTGCAGCAAGTGCAACAGTAACCTTAAATATTACAGCTACTGTTAATCCAACCGGAATCTATCTGAACGAAGCAGAAGTAACTGCTGCTAATGAGCAGGATATTGATTCTACACCAAATAATGGAGTAGATACAGATAATGACGGCAATGTAATTGATGACGATGGTGATGAAGATGATGGTGATGCAGCAGAAGTGAATCCTAACCCTGTCGTTGATTTGGAATTAGAGAAATCAGTAAATACAACCACAGCAGTTGTTGGTGATAATGTAACCTTCACGGTAGAAGTTACTAACCAGGGACCAAGTAATGCAACAGGTGTGGTAGTAACTGATCAACTACCTGTTGGATATATATTCGTAAGCTCGGATGCTGCATATAATAGTGCAACAGGCGAATGGACAATTGGTAATCTTGCTGTTGGACAAACGGTTACTATGAATATAGTAGCAACTGTTAACGCTAGTATAGCAACAGATGCTTACTTAAACTTGGCAGAAGTTACCAGTCAAAATGAAGACGATATCGATTCTACACCAAATAATGGAGTAGATACGGATAATGATAATAATGTAATTGATGACGATGGTGATGAAGATGATGGTGATGCAGCAGAAGTAACCGTAGATTTAACTGCTTCAATTGATGTTGAAAAATCTACTAATGGAGAAGATGCAGATGTAGCTCCAGGAGCATTTATCTTAGTTCCTAATGCTGGTGCAACTGTTGATTGGGAGTATGTAGTCACCAATAATGGTAATCTTGACTTGATCAATGTACAAGTAGTAGATGATCAGGAAGGTGTGATTTGTACAATTCCATTCCTGGCAGCAGGCGCATCTGAAACTTGTAACTTGTCTGGTGCTGCTCAACTTGGCATGTACACAAATATTGCTACTGTTACTGGTCAGCCAGTTGATGCAAATGGAGATCCATTTGGTACTCCAGTAACAGATAATGATCCATCAAACTACACCGGCATTTTCATCAATGTTGAAAAAACAGCCGATAAGACGGAAATATGTGCAGGTGAAGAAGTGAACTTCACATTAACAGTACGCCTTCTAGGTGGTGCTCCTGGTGTCCAATTACGAGATATCAGTGTAGAAGATACTAACCTGCCAGATATGTTAGTGCCTAACGATGCTTACTTCGTTGGTGGAGACCTTAACGGAAATGGATATATAGATTTCATCGATAATGATAACGATGGAGCTTCTGATGAAGAATTCGTTTGGGCATATAGTTTGACTTACGATCAAACAACTACCAATACAGCAATGGATAACGCTACTGCATGGTATGTAGATCCTAATACAAACGCAGAAACACAGATTGGTTCCGTAATGAATACGGATCAAGTAACTGTAACAGTGAATCAATCACTCTGTGCAGGAATTGGAGACTATGTATGGGAAGATGTGGATGGTGATGGCATTCAGGATGCTGGCGAACCAGGTATCAATGGTGTGACAGTGACTCTGTTAGATGATATGGGTAATACCTTGGAAACCACAACTACTGATCCTACAGGTTATTATGAATTTACTGAATTAATACCAGGTGATTATGTAGTAGCCTTCAATACACCTACAGGCTTTACACCTACCCCAGCTAATCAGGGTGGCGATGATACTGTAGATAGTGATAATGATGGCGGTACAACAGGAACGATCACTATAGATTATGGAGATTTCGATGATACGAATGATGCCGGATTCTACCAGCCAGCAAGCTTAGGCGATTATGTATGGGAAGATACCAATGCAAATGGTCAGCAAGATGCAGGTGAGCCAGGTATCAGTGGTGTGACCGTTACCCTACAAGATGATATGGGTAATACTTTAGAAACGACTACCACAGATGGTACTGGTTTCTATGAGTTCACCGACCTAGCCCCAGGCGATTATGTAGTAGCTTTTGGAACTCCAGGAGGATATATAGCAACAACGGCCAATACCGGTGATGATGCAACAGATAGTGATAATGATGGTGGTACAACAGGTATCATCAATCTGGAAAGTGGCGAGAATGATCCAACAAATGATGCTGGTTTCTATCAGTATGCAACATTAGGAGATTTTGTTTGGGACGATGAAGATAGAGATGGCATACAAGATGCAGGTGAGCCAGGAATCAGCGGTGTTACCGTAACACTACAGGATGATATGGGCAACACGCTGGAGACAACCACTACGGATGGTACCGGTTTCTATGAGTTTGATAATCTAGTACCAGGTGATTACGTAGTAGTCTTTGGTACACCTACTGGTTATGACGCCTCAACTCCTAATCAAGGAGGTGATGATGCACTAGATAGTGATGCAGTAGGTGGTCAAACTGGTACTATTACTTTAGAGTCTGGTGAAAATGATGATACAAATGATGCCGGATTCTACCAGTTGATCGATTTACAATTAGTGAAGTCTGTAGATAATCCAACACCAAATGCAGGTGATGTGGTACTATTTACTATTGATGTAACAAACCTTGGACCACGTAATGCCACTGGTGTTGACATTGAAGATGTCGTACCAAACGGTTACTCCAACATTACAAACATTTCTAATGGTGGACTATTAAGTGGTTCTACAATAAATTGGAGCGATCTAAATATCAATGCAGGAAGTAGTACTACACTAACCTTCCAGGCAACAGTAGAAGCGCCTGGTGCAGGTGTAGATTATGTAAACGTAGCAGAAATAACGGATGCAGATCAATTTGATACTGATTCTACTCCTGGTAATGGAGCGGATACAGATAATGACGGAATTATAGGTTCTGTTGATAATGACGGATCACAAGACCCTGATGATGAAGATGATGGTGATGATGCTTTAGTGACGCCACAGCAGGCTGACCTTGAGTTAGTGAAGACGGTAAGTGATGCTACACCAAATGTGGGTGATGTCATCACCTTCACCGTAGCCGTTACAAATAACGGCCCAAGTGATGCGACGGGCGTTGCGTTCGAAGATGTCGTACCAAATGGTTACTCTAACATCACGAACATCTCTAATGGTGGAACCTTGAGTGGCAGCACAATCACCTGGAGTGGTTTTGATATCGCAGTAGGAGCTACAGCAACTGTAACCTTTGATGTAACAGTAGAGGCACCAGGATCTGGCGTAGACTATGTAAACGTAGCAGAGGTAACAGACTCAGATCAATACGATCCAGATTCAACACCGGATAATGATGATGGCGACCAGTCAGAAGATGATGAAGATAATGAAGAGGTAACACCTGAACAGTCAGACCTAGAATTAGTGAAGACGGTAAGTGATGCTACACCAAATGTGGGTGATGTCATCACCTTCACCGTAGCCGTTACAAATAACGGCCCAAGTGATGCGACGGGCGTT
>JAKSDI010000226.1 GCA_022360175.1 Chitinophagales bacterium | reverse complement strand
TTGCCAGACATGCTTACGAAAGGGGAATCACTTTTCTCGACACCGCAGATTCTTATGGCACACACACTTTTGCACGTGAACTTTTCAAAGAAATTCCCCGTGATAAATTTCAGGTTCTGACAAAAATCTGGACTACGGATAATGACTGGAATAAGGTTGTGCCTGCAAATGAAACACTTGATCGTTTTAAAAAAGAACTGGGGACTGATCATTTTGATATAGTTTTACTGCATTGTATGCGAAATGGCAACTGGATTACTGAGAAAGAAAGTTTGCGAGATCAGCTCTCTGAAGCAAAACAAAAAGGGGAGGTTAAAAAGATTGGCGTTTCCTGTCATAACATTGACGCCCTTAGGGTTGCTGCAACCGACCCGTGGGTTGACATTATTCTAGCCCGGATAAATCCTCAACAACTTAGTATGGATGGGACTCCGGAAGAGATTATGCAAATATTGAATACTGCAAAGAATAATGGCAAAGGCATTATTGGGATGAAAATATACGGTGCTGGCAAAATTAAAGATGTGGAGCATAGAAGGGAATCCCTCAACTTTGCACTTAAAAGTGAAAATATTCATGCAATTACAATTGGTATGGACAGAATTGAGCACCTGGATGACACCGTTGACCGGATAGTTGCGATTAATAATGGTCTCAAAGGATAATGTTGCAGTCTAACTAACCACTAAATAATGGATCAAAAAATTAATTCTGAAGGTTTAATTGATCTTTATAGAAAGTCATTTCGCCAAAATTGGGACCTACCAGTATTTTCAGACTACGGAGGTGTTAATTACACTTATGGCGAAGCTGCCCGGATTATCAATCAAATTCATGTTTTTTTTAAAGAACAGAATATTCAACCTGGAGATAAAGTTGCACTATTTGGACGAAATTCATCAAACTGGGCGATATCATTTATTGCAGTAATTGGATACAGAACAATTGCAGTACCTGTTCTGCCTGATTTTAATCCTTCCGATGTACACCAGATTATCAATCATTCAGAATCCAAGTTGCTGTTTGCAGCCGATGCATTATTTGAAAAAACTGATATAAATGAAATGAAGAGCCTGGAAGCTGTAATTAATCTCGCGGATTTTTCAGTTTTATTCTCTTCAGATGATAAAATAAATACTTCCTGGGAGAAAAGTTTTAAACCAGGCGTACTCCCCAAGATTAAACCTGAAGGATTTGATCTTGTTGATTTGGAAGAAGAAGCACTAACTGTAATCTCATATACTTCCGGCACTTCCGGCTTTACTAAAGGGGTAATGATCCCTGCGCGGAGCTTATATTCGAATGTTGTTTTTGCCCGTGACTACATGCCATTAAAAGCAGGAGATAAATTAGTGTCATTTCTCCCAATGGCCCATGTTTTTGGGTTGTTATTTGAATTTTTATTCCCGGCTACTTTAGGCTGTCATATTACTTTCTTAACAAAAGCCCCTACCCCTCAAATTATTATAAAAGCCTTTAAAGAAGTTCAGCCGCATTTGATTTTATCCGTTCCTTTGGTCATTGAGAAAATCTATAAGAAACGTATTTTACCAACGTTGGAAAAGCCGGTTATGAAGATCCTAATGAAAATTCCCGGTATTTCTTCAATATTGAAAAAGAAGGTAAAAGAAAAGCTGGTTGAAACCTTTGGTGGAAGATTCCATGAAATTGTCATTGGCGGAGCTCCACTTAGTAAAGATGTTGAAGTCTTTTTCCGTGAAATTGGTTTCCCTTTTACCATTGGCTATGGTATGACCGAGTGCGGTCCATTGATTTCTTATGACGCATGGGACACCACGCAGCCATCATCTGCCGGTAGGCTGGTTGATAGGATGGAGGTCAAGATTGACTCTGAAGATCCTTACACTATCGTTGGCGAAATAATGGTTAAAGGTACCAATGTAATGCTTGGCTATTATAAAAACAAGGAAGCCACCAAAGAAGCAATTGAAGAAGACGGCTGGTTGCATACTGGTGATTTGGGTGTTATTGACGAAAACAACTACATTTTCATTCGTGGACGTAGTAAAAATATGCTGCTAGGGCCGTCCGGGCAAAATATTTATCCTGAAGAGATTGAAGCTAAATTATCTAATCTGCCATACGTGCAAGAATGTGTTGTAGTAGACCGGCAAGGAAGTTTGGTAGCATTAGTTTATGCTGAACCCGAAAGTGTTGAAGCTGATAAGCTAGACACGGAAACTCTGGAAAAAGTAATGGAGAAGAACAGGCAATCGGCCAATAAAGAGTTACCAAAATACAGTCAGGTTGGCCGAATAGAGCTTGTCAAGGAAGAATTTCAAAAGACTCCTAAAAAGAATATAAAACGCTATTTGTATACGAACTAAGAATAAGATAAACTACTCTTATCAATTTTTTTTCTTAGATAGCTACTATAATATAGCTGTTGCGAGTTACAGCTTATGAGTTTTATTATTCTCGTACCAAGATGAGCGCGTAATCCTGAAAAAGTGGCGGGATAGTGTTGTTAATTTCTGGGTTTTGCAATTCCCGATCTTCATTCCACCCTGCAACCTTTCCACCTTCTCATCTTCTCCTATTCTTCCATTCTCTCCTTCTTTAAAAAACAATCTGTCCTAAAAAGAAAAAGCCGGACATAAAGCCCGGCAAATTTTCTATAAAATGGGTTGATTGGGAAGAAACTTATCTATTTG
>JAKSDI010000224.1 GCA_022360175.1 Chitinophagales bacterium | reverse complement strand
TAATTCATCAAAAATAGCCTGCTCAAACGCTTCAATAGAAAGCGTAGGTAATACTTTTTTTAATACAGTAGCAAATTGGCGGTAAAATGCAGGCGAGTAAAGGTCTTTGAGTAAGGGAGTGCTCATTTATTTTTTGGAAACTTTGTTTTGATAAATATTTCAGGGGTGAATACTGCTATAATTGATTTCCTGTAATCTTTAATATTTCGAGTAATAATTGAACTCATTCCTGAAATTGTTAAAGCAGTGGAGTATTGAATAGCATCTTCGAAATCTTTGAAGTCAGAATGCAACGCTTTCCTGATTTCTGCTTTCGTGGTGCCTATTATTTCTATATCTTCAATCAGTTTAGATAAAAGAATAAGCGCTTTTTCTTCACCTATTATTTTCCGTGCAATGTAGAAAATATTATTGACACTTAAAGCAGAAATATGGATGTTGATTTCTTTGCGTTCATGCAAGTCAAAAATCATAGATGAATAATGCGCAAATGGAGATCGGTCAGTAAGATAGTCCAATATTACGTCTGTATCTACAAAAACTTTAGAAGCCATATTTTTTCATTAATTCTTCCTCCAGAATTGATTTATAATCAAAGTCATCATCTACCTTTAGAATCCCTCTTAGGGATGCTACCTTTTCAGATAATTGATGCTCTTCATCAGCAGGGGTACGCTTAATTAATAGTTTGAAGTAGTTTTCTACTAATTCAGAAAGGCTTTGTCCTTTTTCTCTTGCTACGGATTTTGCTTCCTCTATGACTTCCTTTTCAAGAGTTAGCGTAAGTTTAGTAATCATAATCTTTTTGATGTAAAGATACGTGTTTGTAAATAAAGAATCAATACGTGTATGGTGGAAGTGAAATGTTTTAGGCCTGTTAGTCTAAGGCTCTGATTTTTGTGCTACATTTTATCCAGCATCCCACAAAATACTCCTGTCCTGGAGATAGATTCAATTCACGAAGCTCTTCTGTAGTAGGCAAAAGTTGACTATATCTGTTTATCCATTTATCTACTTCTTCCTGCATGCTTGAATCTATTTCTTTCGCCTTTTCCCACATATCCAGTGCCGGATATATTACCTGCTGGCTATCCCATCCACGTCCAGGGCCACAAACAGGGCCCGAAAAAGCATACAGGCGGCCAATGAAGAGATAGGGTTCTCCCCAATTACTACGAATTTCAGCTGCTTTAAGTGCCCATGTACGGGCTTTAGAGAGGTTGCGAAGGTGAACCTGATATATTTTTGCTATCAGAAGGGTATAGCGTGCTTTTTCGAGTGAATCAGTTGTTTGCTCAATTTTTTGCTGGAACTGTTCTATTGCTTCATGATATTTTGGCTGAGGCCCTCCACATCCTGGAATAATAGGTGAAGATGATTTAGGTGCACAGTTTTCATTACCAATGCGGATTAATTCGCGGAAGCGCTCATCCTCTTCAGCACACTCAGCAAATTTCAGGCGGCTATACACCATTTTTATCACTTCACAATCATCAGTATTGGCTTCAAACTCAGGATAATATTTTTCCATATAATACTCACATGAGTAAAAGCCTTGTACGGTTTCAAAATATTCTAACCGCTTAGGAGCATATTCTTCAACGATTGCCCAGCGATCACAACCTGCTCCTTCACAGTTTTCTAAAGCATGTTTAAGGATTTTGTGCGTCATATCCTGATAGTAATAGGCTTCTTCTTTTTCAATTTCTCCGACATCGTATAATTCTACCAATAAAGCGGAGAATGGATTTAATACAAAGTCAGGTGTTTTTAGGCTGTCAGTATTTATGGCTTCTTTGAAAAGATTATAAATTTCTTTTTTGCTGGTGCGATTGGGGTATTTATAAAAAATGTCAAATCCTTTACGAGCAGGGACATAACCACCACCGGGATAACAGCAGTCAATTTCATCGTATAGGGTGAAGATGGTGTCAACATAGGATTGCTGTAGTACGGTATCCTTTGTTTGTGATATGAAATATTCATAGAAGGCAATACCATCGATAAAAACAGAACTTCTCCGGCCATCTGCGGCAGGAGCTACTTCATATACTGCCTTCCAAAGTTTAAAAGCGTCTTCCCAATCACCTGCTCTCAAAAAATCGCGATATAGTACATAATTGTTTTCTGCCTGTTCAAAATCTGGATTATCATAAAAGGTAGCACAAGGCTTGGGAATATCCTGGGCAGAAAGAAGTAAGGAAAAAAGAAAGAGCAACAAAAGAGAGAAAGGCTTCATTTTTCTCTAAAAGATACAAAATGCCCCGAAAAATGTCAATTAAAAACACTTTTCGGGGCAGGCTTTTAAACCAGTTCTCAGTATATATTTAATCGGCAGTACGAATTATAGTAGAGCGTTGTATCCAGCAACCTACAAAGAAAGTTTGTCCTGCTTTGAGGTTACGGATGAAAACATCTTCACGATTAGGCATATATTGACGGTAGCGCCCTATCCATTTGTCTGCTTCTGCTTTGACGCTTGGATCGACACGTTTTGCTTTCTGCCACATATCAATAGCAGGCCAGGTAACAATCTGGCTATCCCATCCACGCCCGGGACCGCAAAGAGGGCCGGAAGATGCATACATGCGGCCAATGAGAATATAAGGTTCTCCCCAACCACTACGAACTTCAGCTGCTTTGAGCGCCCATGTACGAGCCTTGGAGAAACTGCGAAGGTGAACCTGATATATTTTAGCAATTAAAAGGGTATAACGTGCTTGTTTTTCAATGTCTTCCTCTTCTTCAATTGCTATCTTAAAAGCTTCAATTGCTTCCGGGTATCTGGCATTTTTCAGATGCTCAAAGGCAATTTCTGCAGGGCCAGGTTCTGGCGCACAATTTTCATTACCAATGCGGATTAATTCGCGGAAGCGCTCATCATCTTCAGCACACTCGGCAAATTTTAGGCGGCTATATACGGTACGGACTATATCACAGTCTTCCTGATTGGCTTCAAACTCAGGATAGTATTTTTCCATGTAATATTCACATGAATAAAAGCCTTTTACAGTTTCAAAATATTCTAGTCGAGCTGGTGCATACTCTTTGATAATTGCCCATCGATCACAATATTCTCCCTTGCACTCAGCTAGTCCTTTTGCAAGAATCTTGCGTACCATATCTTGATAATAATAAGCTTCCTCTTTTTCTATCTCTCCGGCATCGTATAATTCTACCAATAAAGCGGAGAATGGATTTAATACAAAGTCAGGTGTTTTTAGGCTGTCAGTATCTATTGCTTCTTTGAAGAGATTATAAATTTCTTTTTTACTGGCGCGATTGGGGTATTTATAAAAAATATCAAATCCTTTACGAGCAGGGACATAACCACCACCGGGATAACAGCGGTCAATTTCATCGTATAGAGTGAAGATGGTGTCAACATAGGATTGTTGTAGTACTGTATCTCTTGTTTGTGTTATGAAATATTCATAGAAAGCAATGCCATCTGCAAAAACGGTATTTCTCCGACCATCGGCAGCGGGAGCTACTTCATACACTTCTTTCCAAAGTTTGTGCGCACCTTCCCAATCTCCTGCTCTTAAGAAATCACGGTATATGACATAATTGTTTTCTGCCTGATTCGGGTCAGGAGCATCAGAAAATTTTGGACAGGGGCTTAGCTCTTCTTCCTCTTCAGGGGTAGTGGTTACTGGTTCCTGCGGAGTTTCTACCACAGGCTCTGTAGTTTTTGGAGTACAAGCAAATAGAAACGCTATAGCGAGTACTGAAAAAATCAAGTTTCTAGTAGTCATAACTTATTTGTTTAAGGATGCGATCAGACAACTTTGGTGTGAAAATAAAAAAATACCTTTTGTTCGTAACGCTTTCACGAAAAGAAAGATAAAAGGTCAAACAAGCATAAAGACTTTTCAAAAAACCAAAAAACTGTGAGAAAATGAAAACAACAAAATTGACTTTGCTCTTTTTCGCGATTCTAAGCTTTTTCCAAATCAATGCACAAAACGTAGGTATTAATGAAGATGGTAGTGCTCCTGATGCTTCTGCTATGTTAGATATTAAATCCGAAACTAAAGGTATCCTCATCCCTCGTATGCTGGAAGCACAACGCACGGCAATTCCTGCACCAGCAACCGGATTGATGGTTTATCAAACTAATAATGATGCTGGTTTTTACTACTTCGATGGCGCTTCCTGGTTTAAAATGGGACAAGGAGCAGGAACAGGATACTGGAAAGCAAATGGAGGTGATATTTTCAATGTGAATCCTAATAATGTTGGTGTTGGTACAGAAGAACCGAGAGCCAAACTGGAAGTTGAAAATGATGGCTTTGGGCCAGAATTACTACTAGATGGTAGCGAGCAACACGGTACCGAAATATTCATGCGTACCCATGATACGGACCCACTTCACTATGGCGAGTTCTCATTGGCAGCACGCGATTTTCTGGATGGGAATCCTCATTTTGATATTGCCTATCAATCGCTGGAATTTGATATTGCTGCTTTCAGCCCTATCGCTCGTTTTCAGCCATTTAGTGATACCACACTGACAGTGTTTGGAGATGTATTATCTACAGGAATTTATCACGGAAAAGGAGCTAGATATACACTTTATGGTTCTCCTGCCGGAGAGATGGTATACATAGGAGCAGATCAGGCTGCTTATGGATTGCACGTAGATGTTAATTCTGCATTTGGTACTGGTGTAGCTACACATACAACAAATAATGGCACTGCCCTGGAGGCAATCAGTGAGGATGGAGTAGCAGCTTATTTGAGTGCTTGGGGAGATGGCCACGCGCTGATCGTAGATGAAGGCAATGTAGGGATCGGGATTGAAGACCCGGAAGCCCGCCTGATGGTGAGAGGAGAAGATGGAGTCTCTTCAGATATCATTATTGAAGGAGAGCAACAAGCATCCCTGGGATTGCGAATTACGTCAGGTGAAGAACACAGTTACGTTCAAAACTGGATACATGGCGATATATATGGTGTGAAAATCTGGCAGCAAAGTTTTAGTGAGGACCCTGATGAAGGATGGGCTATTTCATCTGCTAATCCCATTGTAGATTTTGGTGATGGGCATGCAGTAAATGCTCATGGTAGTATCAATTTAAGAGAAGAGTTGAACAATGAAGAAAAAACAGGCAGTGCCAACTTATTACCAATTGCTTATGGTATGATTCGCCCTAATGCTACGATTGGAACCGGGACTGGTAACTTTAGCTGTAGCTGGAATAATTCTATTAAGCGTTACGAAATTACGATTGACGATGAGAGCTACTATTATCAAAATTACATCACTCAGGTAACGCCAATTTCGGGAGGGCGTGAGGTGACAACAAGCAGCGTAGGTGGTAAACTATTAGTATATATGTACGATAATAATGGTAATAGAATACAGGGCAATTTTCAGTTTCTGACTTACAAACCATAAGTAAGTAGGTGAACACAAATTTTTAATCTGTAAAAATCAGAATAATGAAAAAACTGATAATAAATGCTGCCCTGTGCTTATTGTGCTTACATGTAGTAAATGCCCAGTCAGGAGTAAAGGCAACTAGTGGCAGCCAGATCATATGTAAAGGAAATCCACACATTGTATTGAATGACATGAGTTGGGACAATGAAGGTAGTTTTGAAGCAAGCAATAGTTTTTTACACTTTATTGGTGCCAAAGAAGGAACTGCTAGCATTGCTGATGCTTCTTTTAATACCTATCATCACCTTTCGGTAAACCGTCTTAATGATGCCTTAATACTTGATTCAGATATTGATTTAGAAGGCAACTATTATTTTCTGGATGGATTACTAAACCTGAATAATCAAACCCTCACTTTTTTGAATGAAGAAGGGTATATGATGAATGAAAATGAAAGCGCACATGCTGTAGGCCCTGTTGGCGGCCAGGCTATTGCTGGTAAACTCCTTACATTTCCTGAAAAGGAGAATGTAGGAAATCTGGGAGCTATTATTACAGCGGGTGGAGATTTGAGTTATACAGAGATACGCCGTGGGCATGGTTTGTATTTTACGCCAGGAGGGCACAGCATATCCCGATGGTATATTATTAATAGTGCTATGGGGATGAATGTGCCAACTTCTATTCGCCTCCATTATTTAGAGCATGAATTAAATGGTTTGAATGAAAATCATCTTCAGGTATGGAATAGCAATGATTATGGCTTAAGTTGGGATATGGTAGAGGTTGTTAATCGCAATACACATGAAAATTGGGTAGAAATATTTGGCGAGGGCCTAAGTGGTTTATTCACCATTTCAAATCCAGCTGGCGACTTCTCTCCTGAAGGAGATGCATATGCTACAACGCCAGAAGTAGAAATAGGAAAGCTGAACGCTTATCCCAATCCATTAGTTGATCAATTGCAAGTAGTACTGGAAGTGGAAAAGGAAGGGAATCTTCAATTGCAATGGTTGGATGCAATGGGGCGCATTATAAAAATGGCTGATGTGAATGCTCTCTCCGGGAAAAACATCTATTCCTTTGATTTATCAACATTTGCAGCAGGCACTTATTTTCTGACTATAGTCGGAGAAGCTTATCTCCCCATTCGGATTGTAAAAATGTAATTGATAAGAATTTTTCTGGGCGGCAGTTTTTATTTCATCGGTTGTGTTGCTTTGTCTATTGCCGCCCAGATTCTATCATCTAATTTATGTGATCGATGAGGGCTCGTAGTCTCATTTGATCATCTCTTATTCCTATTCCTTCTACTTCTATACCACAACCCAATAACAACTAAAACCCCGATCATCCCTGCCCACCACCAATAACTGTTAGCTTTCGCTAAATGTAGTGGCCCATCTCCACCAATAAAAACAAAACCTCCCCAGTAATAAGGTGACTTAAGAGCATCATTGATATCGGTACGATTAAGGTATTCTAATTTGGACTGTTGGAGGGCCAACTGTTTCGTGGAGCCTTGGTTAATAGCATCATAGAATCTACGGAAAATATCGGCTGTGGTAAAGTCATTAGCATTCCATAAGCTGGAAATCAGGCTTTGAGCACCGGTATACGCAAAACCACTTGCCAGGCTCATTACTCCTTCTCCTTCCAATAAACCACCAGTATTGGTTTGGCAGGCACTCAGTAAAACAAGCTGCGCATTGGTTTGTAAGCTATAGAGCAAAGGCAAGGGGAGTATGCTATCTCTAAATGCGATGGCGGGAGGCGTTTCCTGGCCAGCAAAGGCATGAGTCGATAAATGTATAGAAGGATAATGATATGCCTTCTGGAGAAAGGCTGCGATGGTTGCTTCTTCGTCTTTTAAGAACTGCCCGCGATAGCTAGATTGTAATTGATCAAATTCCTGAGCGCTTGATTCTAATGCTGAAAAATGAGCATTCCCAGATGCCGTAAATGGAGCAAAAAACAGCATCTCCCCTTTCTTAATGCTTTGTTCATAAGGAGTATTAAGTTGTTTATCCAATGTAGTAGCAGAATAGGCATATCCAATAGCGTATTGATGTATCAGGTATGGTAAATTTCCTAGTCGTATACGATCGGGCAATTCTCCCAATAGTGCTTCAAAGGGGAGATAGTGTAAAGGGCCATCTAATACCAGGCATAGCTTTTTGGTATTATCATTTAGATG
This sequence comes from Chitinophagales bacterium, assembly GCA_022360175.1. Classification (GTDB taxonomy): domain Bacteria; phylum Bacteroidota; class Bacteroidia; order Chitinophagales; family Saprospiraceae; genus JAKSDI01. The sequence continues at coordinate 27,589 of JAKSDI010000224.1, read as the reverse complement.
GGGAGTGATCTTTTGTAATAGTAGCTGTTGTAGATAAAAGGCTGATTGGGCATATTTCGCAGGTTGGTTGGTAATAGCGGATGCCGATTGAAAGAAATGGAGAAAATTAGTGATAGCAGTGTCTATCACAGAAACTTCAGTAGATAATTGCAACAATTTTAAAGTTTCATTGGGCTGCGCAATCAAAGTGTAGATGGATTCATCTCCATAAAAATATTGTATAATCGCTTGTTGTTGTGTTTGACATATCTGCTGTAATACGGCTGCTGAGACCGGCTTTTGTCCATAACGGATATTGTAATAACGCGGAAAATTTTCAGCAAGGCGGTTGCCCAACTGACGACGTTGCCTTTGCAGTGCAATGAGTTCATTGCGCATAGTATTATTACCTGGATCATCTTCCAGGGCTGCTTCCATTTGGGAAATAGCCTTTGTGAAGGCTTGTTCTTGCTGAGCAATACTGTCTGGTATAAGTTTTCGGGCATCGGCAGTCAGTAGTGCATCAAGTAATAAAGCAGCTTTACTTTTTTCCATAAAATATAAAGCTGCTTCTGGTTGATCAAGTAGGAGGCAGGTATTTAAGGCTGCTTCGTATAGCTCATGAGCTTCTTTTTGCCAAAAAAGGCGTGCGGCACGTACATCCTGTTCTTGCTGTAATAGATCAATAACGGCATCTGCTAAGTAATAAGTCTCCAGTGCTTTAGCTGCCATCGTTTTGTCATCATCATTTTTAGCGATAGCATACTGACAGCGAGCTTTGTCTCCAAGGCAAATAAGAAGTTCGTACTTTCTGTATATACTTTCAAACGAAGCCTCAGAAGGATTTGCATTGGCTTCTTTAAAGCCTGGGACAACCTGATGTAATGCTTTTTGATAATAGGCTAATGCCTGAGTGTATTTTTTTTGCTGCACGACAAGGTCACCAAGGTTATCATACATACTGGCTTTTTCAATATGAGGAGCTGGTCCGTATAATTCGTTGGCCTTTTGGAGCGCTTCATTTAAATGAAATTCAGCTTTTTTGAAACTGCCAGTTTTAGTAAGCACACCAGCCAGGTTGTTCATCACGGCAATGACTTCCATTGGTTTTCCTTCCTTTTCGAAATACTGTAATGCCATCTGATAAGCATCAATCGCTTTTGACCAATCTTTTAATTCTTCATAGGCAGCCCCCAATCCATTCATGCAGCGATATTTGGAGTCGTATAATCCCAGTTCGTCAAATAGATTGATCGATGTTTTAAAAGTGGTAATTGCCAGTTGATATTTTTTCAGGCTATTGTAGTTGTTTCCTGTTTCGAGGAGAAGACGAGCCAGCTTTTTTTGCTCTTTAGGAGAGAGAGCAGAGCGTTTTTCTAAAAACTGATTGCCCAAATTAAGATGGAGGTTGGCTTGTTGGAAATCTCCAATATTATTCATGTATTTCCCCGTTTCAAAACAGGCATCGGGAAATTTATCATTGTTGATTGTCGCTCCTAATGCAATCACCTGCCGATAATAAGATACGGCATATTCCATTTTATCAAGGCGCTGATAATAGATTCCTGTATTAAACAAACTTCTGGATAGGCCAAAAGTATCTTTGATTACTTTTCTTAGAGCGATGGCATTACTGGTGACTTCAATCGCTTTTTCATAATTTTTTTGGCGAAAGCAATCGATCCCAAAAGCATGCCAAAGGATTGCGGCAGAGTCTTTATGGGTGTTTTGTAGCGCAAATTGTATACCTTTTTGGTAGTGTTGCTCCAGGCTATCAGTATCCGCCGGTTTATTCTTAAGGAAGAATTGAGTAGATTGCTTTTGCTGCTGGGCAAATAGGAGGATTGGACACAAAAGTAGTAAAACGCAGCACTGACTTCGCTTCATACAAAAAGATTTGAAGACGATAATTTAGCACTTTTGCACTAATTATCGTCTTCAAAAACCTTTTATATAAAAACTATCATTACTAAAATGGTACCTTGGAAATAGAATAGGCACTCTTTTTATTTTCACCAATCACCCTTTGCCCGACGTAGCTGATAAGCGTAGTTGGGACATCATTCCATCAAGTACAAGATCAAACACAAGTCAAATCACAAGCGTACTTAAAGATGTTTTGTATTAAAAAAAAATCTCTTCCCTTCATTCCTATATTATTGCCCCCTTTAAACCTCCTAAACCTCCTAAACCAATCTAAACCATCTTCATTCTAATACCAGAAAACCAAAATACCACATCACCTTTACCTCTACCTCTTTATCACTCTGATACTTTGCATCCTCTGTTTATACTGTATCTGGATTACATACATGCCTGAAGGTAATCGATGCATATCAATTGCATGTTTGCTACCACTAAAGGCAGATTGGATGAAATGTTTCTGCATAAGCTGCCCTGTTGTGTTATAGAGATTTATTCCTATTCCTTCCAGCGCATCAAATTCCGGGCTAATCCACAATACATTTTTTACCGGATTAGGACCGTAGCGCAGACTAAGAGGAGGTAATCCAGGTTCTTGCGTGTTGACTATTAAGCAGGTATTGATCAAAACAGGGTCTATTACAGATAGAGAATCTGAAGGGATCAAACTACTGATGCAATCCAGAAAGTTGATCAGAGTATCCAGGTCTTTATTACGGCACATTACCCTTGCAAGCGTGCCTGTGACAGCAGGAGCAGCCATAGAAGTTCCGGTTCTTAGCTGCCAGTCAGTACCAAATAAATCAAAGGGTACAGCGCTTTCAATACCTTCGCCAAAGGTGTAATATTCAACATGATGGCTTGAGAAATTGCTAAAATCACTCTTAGTGTAGGTAACATCATCAACAGAACCAACAGTGAGGATATTATTTAGGGAATAATTGGATGGATAATGAGGATGGTCTATCAAGTAGGCATCTTCATTACCGGCAGAATTGACAAGTATGATTTCATTCGTATCGTATGCAAAGTCAATCGCATTGCGCATGACATTTTGATTATTGTCTTCTTGTACGCCATAAAAGCCCCAACTTGCATTGATGATATTGGCTTGATGAACGGCAGCATAATAGATGCCACAAGTCGCTCTAAACAATGTAAGTATACCATGCTCATCTCCTGAGGCTATGGGCATAATTTTGGTTTTGCAATTGGTATTGATGGTGTCTTGCATTAGCGTTTGAGCAATAATGCCTGCTACATGGGTACCATGCCCGTGAGGGTCATAAGGCAGATTGTTGTTCTCTACAAAATTCCATCCAATGAAGTCATTGTCAAAACACTGCATATCGGTGTTTTCCCAGATGTAAGATTCCAGGTTTAGATTACTTGTATTGTAATCGTATTCTACACCTGTATCTATTACTGCGATTAAAACATCGCAACTATCATTCGACTGGACAGGAAGCTCTGGCAATCCTTCCAATGTATCTGTTGGTTGATCATCTAATTGGCCAAAAGCGTAATAGTTGAAGTCTTTGCTTTCTACTTCGGATTCTTCTGTTAGCTTCTTTTTAAGGTTTTCAATGTCCAGGTATTGTGTATTACTTGCAGCTTTACCAAAGTAAAAATCATCCAGTCCGTAATCATAACCAAAGTTGGAGGTGCTGAAGTTTGCCTGGCGAAGTCCAAGTGTAATACTTGTCGAATTGGTATTGTTCTTCCAGGCAAGGTAATAAGTCCCCCATTCATCCGCTACTTCTGGTTGCACACTTCCTACAGTGTTCCCATTTACCTGAAGCTCCAATAGTGGAAAGCCCAGTTCTTGATAGTTTCTGGCCTGGAAAATGAAAATATAGGTAGAATCTTCTTTTACCGGTACTGCCTGCTGCCAGAGAGTAGCAGGGCCATTTGTAGAGCCATCAATAATCAAAAAGAGATTACCTTCTGCTGCGGTAAAATCATTGTCTGACCAGTTTGAGCACTTGGCCGTCATATTTGCTGCAATACAATAGGAGCCTTCAAGGCAGCTACAGCTACTCGTTAGATCATTTTCCAATGAGAAATCTTCTTCAAAACTTCCATTGAATAATAGATTCTCCCCTAAGTCTGCTGTTAAGGTATCAGGTAATATCCATAATTCAGGGCCGGAACAAAAACAGGTGTCATAGCTCACTACATGAAATTTATCACGGATGCTATCTCGTACCGTTTCAGGAGTTTCTTCCTGAAACTTTACTACCAGCCTGTGAGGTTCATAGGCCCCTCCTAAAGAATCTACGGCATAGGGATATCCCCAGTTTGTAAGTGAGTCTCCTAATGCCCGAGGAAAGGTCTCACCAAAGCCAAGCGGCAATTCAATCAAGCGTATGTCATCAATAATCCAGAAATAGTTATTTCCTTCAAACTCAAATTGTAGCCGTATAATAAGGTTGGCTGCTATATCTGAAATGTCTATTAGAATCTGGCTACTGTTCGTCGTTTCAGTATTAAATCCTACTGATTCATTGATGCTATAACTGGCAAGTTGCTGATTATTGGCATCCAGAATATTTACCCGAGTAACCGATTGCAGATTACGATAGTATTGGGTAAACTGAAGTCCTACTCTTGCGAAACCTGTCAGGTCAATGTCAGAGCTGGTTAAAATAGCATGATGAGGGGCCAGTGCACCCGCCGCAGATGAACCATCAGAATCAAACATGGCAGCATTATTCGGATTGTCAGAGTTGATGGGAGGCCTAGCATCCCAAAATACCCCGTTGGAGGCAGTACCATCTGTAGTGATTTCCCATATGGCCATACTACTATTCAGTGATTGAGTAGACCAGCCAGGAGGGAGGGCATTTTCATTAAAAGTTTCTTCCCAGATGATATTCTGGGCCATGAGAGGAAGGGTCGATATGGCTAATAAAGTAATTAGGCCATTTTTGAAAGCTGAGCGAAGCATATGAAGGGTTTAGAATTTAGTTTAAAGATACGAGTTTTGAAAAAGCCGGGCTGCCAGCTTACCTTTAGCGAGCCCGGCCTGGTGTCCAGGAGATTTATAATTATTGGAAAAGGGTAAAAAAATATTCATTTAGTTTTTGAGTCCCTACTCTTGTTTAAGGCTTTTCGGGTTCCGCCTATTATTGAGTGTCTTCAGCAAGCTTGCTTTGAATTGTGAATTCATTCTTATATTACCAACAGGAGGATAATCTTACCCGATAAAGTGTTAAGGAAATGTTAAGAAATTAAATAGCTATTTAACCAGCAATGAATCAACACGAAGACCACAGGTATATAGAAGCTTTGCGCAATGGGAATTCTCGCGCCATTGCCGAACTATATGAACATCATTCGGATACAATAATTAAATGGATTTCAGGCCGTGGAGGTAGCTTGGATGATGCTAAAGATGTCTTTCAGGAAGCCATGAAGGCACTTTTTGAAAAAGCACAGGATAAAAATTATGTGCAACAGCATCCTATTGGTGCATTCATCATGCGCATGTGCCAGTATATTTTTTATAATCGCATTCGAGGAGAAAAACGGGAAGGTGAGGTAAGAAATGAGTTGGAGCTGTTATATAAAGATGACAAGGAGGAGGATCAGCTAAGCCTCATTGTACAGGCTACTGAAAAAGCAGCACGAGTAGAACGTTTAGCAAAAGCCTTCCAGCAACTATCGGAAACATGTAAAAAACTTTTGGAATGGGTAAAAGCCGGGCTTGATCCTCAACAAATTGTTGATCAAATGGGGTTTAACAGTACCAATACTTATTACCGGCGTAAATCGGCTTGTATTTCCAGTTGGAAAAACCATTTTCAGAAGTTAAACGCAGAATGACATGGATGAAAAACTCTACGCCCTTATTGAAAAATATTTTGATCAAGGACTTTCTTCCAGTGAGCAGGAGGAATTGCAGGCTGCTATGCGAGAAGATTCAGAATTATTGGCTGCTTTCGGGCTGCGCAAAGAAATGGAAGACTTCTTACAAACGGATCAGAAACGCCAGCAGACACACCAATTATTTGAAGAGTTGGGGGAGCAACATTTTCTACCTGAAAAGAGCAGTATCAGGGTTTTTCGATTGCGCCCTGTCATTTCCATTTTAGCCCTTGCAGCTGCCATCGCTTTAATCCTTATCATATGGCAACCCTGGCAATCAGGAGATTTGTATCAGCAATATGCTCAACATCAAGTAATCAATCTGGTAGAACGCAATAATGAACAGGAAGGACTGAATCGCCTCCAAACTACTTTTAATAATCAGGAATACGAACTTGCTTATCAAGAAGTCAACAAACTGAATAACCTGGATACAGATGCTCAGCTTCAATTAATAAAAGGGATTACGGCATTGGAAACAGGACGATATGATGAAGCAAAAAATGTACTGGAACAACTAACTGCTGGTAGGTCTGCTTACTCCGAAGATGCCATTTGGTACCGTGGGCTCCTTGCTGTTCGGCTTGAAAATTGGCAAGCAGCTCGTCAGTGGTTGACTAGTTTACCTGAAGAAAATTTTTGGTTTACAAAAGCTCAGGCTTTATTAAAAGAATTACCAAAATAGCGGACTAAAGAAGGAGGCCGTGTTTTTAACTTCTGTCAATCCTTTCCAGGAGGTTCTTTTTGTAGGATTTTCCAATAGGTAGTTTTACTTCATTTAAAAGAATAATTTGATTGCCGTCTATTAGTTTTAAATATTCGAAGTTGATGATATAGGATTTGTGAATGCGGACAAAATTGGCAGGTAGTTTTTCGAGAAATTCGGATAGTGATTGCTGACTTAGAATCATACTATCTGTAAAAACCTTAATATAATTCCCATAAGCTTCTACATAGAAAATATCATCAGGACGTAGTTTGATGATTTTTTTTTCACTTTTTATAAATAGTGATTTGGCAGCATCTGAAGTTGAGCTGACTACAGTCTGTACAGTAGGAGTAGCTTGTTTTTGCTGTACTTTGGCAATGGCTTGTAAAAAGCGCTCAATAGAGAAAGGTTTTAAGAGGTAATCAGTTACAGATAGTTCAAACCCTTCGACTGCATATTCGGGATAAGCGGTTGTAATAATGACTTCGGGTGCTTGTCGTAAGCTTTTAAGTAAGCCTATTCCCGACAATTTTGGCATGTTGATATCCAAAAACAAAATATCAATTGTTTGCACTTGAAGTACTTCCATTACCTCAAATGCATTTTTACAGGAGGCCGCCAATTCCAGATACGGAATATCCTGAATATAGCTTTCAATAATTTGGCGAGCAATGGGCTCATCATCGGCTATTAAACATCGCAATGCTTTCATTTATAATTCAATCTCTAGATTTACAGAAAAATAAAGCTCCTCTTTTTTAATGATCAGGTGATGTTTATTAGGATACAATAAAGCTAGGCGTTTTTTTGCGTTTGCCAGGCCGATCCCACCTTTACTATCTTCGAGTTCTTTATCTATTTGTTTTATGTCGTCAAATGAGTTCTGACATTTAAAATAGACTTTATCGTTCGCGGATTCAATTTCTATAGCTACTTTATGTTTGCCACCCAGATGTTTGAAGGCATTTTCTACAAAAACGATCAATAACATAGGTGCAATTAACTTGTCATTGACAACACCATTGACATTAAAATCTATCTCGGTATCCTCTAATCTTATTTTTTCTAAAGAAATATAGTTTTCCAAATAGTGAATTTCTTTCTCTAAGGGAACGAGTAATTCCTTGGTCTCATACAAACTATACCGTAATAGCTCAGATAACTTGAGCATTAAATTGGGCAGTTTATCTGATTTAATGACAGACAATCCATATAAGTTATTCAGGGTATTGAATAAAAAATGTGGGTTTAGTTGTGCTTTCAGCAGCTTGAGTTCTGCTTCTTTATCTTGTTGTCGACGAATAAAACTATCCCTTGTAATTTTTAAAGTAGCCCCAAATGCAAGTGACAGAAAGAGAATTCCCAAAAAGTTCAAAAACATTTTTTCCTGAGAGCTTTCTAAAACAATACCTATCAGGAATATGGAAATGCTGGTGAAGAATAAGGCATTAAGCAAAAACAAGAAGAAAAATTTTGGCTTATTTTTTTGGAAATGAGGTAGTATATAAAAATTGTTTACATAGATAGGTGGTGCAAGTAAAGCGATTACAAAAAGGCCTGCTAACCAGCTATTAGGAGCGGTAAAAGAAATTGCAATAATTAAATATAGAATAATCCAGATTGCAATATTCTGAATAAGCCTGTTGTCGATGATTTTATCAAAGTTTGACACGAGAAAATGGATTGATAATGTGCTTAAAGGTACACTTTGAGTTAAATACGTTCACTTTTTAATGACAAAGCTGTCTATTCCATATGTAAACATAAGCTGCCAGTATGTAAATGCATAAAATGCCTCTTATCACTTCAGCAAATGCATACGTCACTCTTATTTTTTAATGCGCTGACATAGCTGGAATTTTGAAGTATTAATTCAAAAATTCAACTTATGAAAAGCTTCAAATTAGTTATTGTTCTTGCACTGGCACTGGCACAACAGCTTGCTTTTAGCCAGGAAAAACTGGCCAATATTACAGATAAGTATACGCCTTATGTAAGTGAGTTAAATCAGGGAATAGGCATTTTGCTTCAGCTAGATGGAAAAAATCAGGTTGCCAGTATAGGAAGTTATGATTTTAATGAGCATACCGTATTTAATATAGGAAGTGCTACTAAAAAAATGACTGCTATTCTATTGCTGCAAGAAGTAGAAAAGCAACGTATTAACCTTTCGGATTCTATCGGGCAATATCTGAAGCCTATCAAAAATGTAGATGGGAGCCTCACAATCGAAAGTTTGCTTCGTCATCGCAGTGGTTTGGGGGAATTGGTAGGGAGAAACTATGAAGCGGACTTTTTTGCCCAAAGCGACAGCATTTATGATAATAATCCCTTAGACAGAATTCCTGAAGGGAATCCGGATAAAGTAGGAGTATACGAGTATTGTAATACGAATTATATTCTCTTGGGAAAAATCCTGGAAAAGCTTGCAGATAAGAGCTACTTCGACCTATTACAAGAGCGCATCTTTGATCCTTGTGATATGGCGGCATCCTATCCGTACTTATCAAAAAAACATCAACAAATTGCTCCTCCAGTACATCGAGGAGAGGATGTTTCAGCTTATCTGGACTACCGATTTTTTGCCAACTACGCCTACGCTGCGGGTTCGGTAGCTTCTACTTTAAATGATATGGCGCTGTTCTATGAGCATTTATTCGAAAAGAAAAGCTTGCTAAGTGACAAATCTCTTCAGCAGTTAGTTGATTTTGATGATGCTGACTACGGTTTGGGTATAATGAAACTCCAAAACGGTTTTATAGGGCATGGAGGCAATAATATAGGATATGCATTCCGGGAATATTATCACCCTGAAGAAAGAAAGCTCATATTGGTATTTGCTAATTCTCAGTCGATTCCTTTTAATAAAATGCTTAGAAATGAGCTGTTTGACTTTACTAATGGCAAGCTGTCTGATATACACTTCAACAAGAATATTACTACCGATTTTAAGGATGCATTAGGAATCTATCAGTTTGATACTCATGGAATGAAAATGAAAATGGAAGTCTTGGAGAAGAATAAACACCTATACCTTTCTGTACAAGGCGAACAAGTTATTTTGATAAGCAAAGAAAAGGATAAACTCTATAATGGAGGCTTTGGGGTAGAGCTTGAATTCGATCCAGAAAAGAATGATGAGCTTATTTTCCGACAGAACGGCCTGGAAACTACTATCAAACGCATAATCCCTTAAGTATGATTCTCGAAATACAAGGCGTATCAAAGCGCTACAACAAGAATAAGTATGGGCTAAGGGATTTTTCCCTGAAAATAGAAAAGGGGATCTTAGGTTTGCTTGGCCCTAATGGGGCTGGAAAATCTACTTTGCTAAAAATGATAGCAACCCTTAGTAAACCTACTACCGGTATTATTAGCCTAAATAAAAATAATATCGTGAAGGATGCAGATTTTATGCGCCGCCGGATTGGATTCTTGCCACAAGATTTTGGTGTATATCCCAACTTAAATGCCTATGAATTTTTAGAGTACCTGGCTGCTATGAAAGGGATAGGAGGCAAGGGGATACGTTCAAGGATTACCCAATTGTTGGAAGGGGTAAATCTAATGGAGGCCGCACATCGACCAATTGGTAGCTACTCAGGAGGAATGAAACAACGTATAGGTATTGCACAAGCATTACTGAATAAACCCAAAGTGCTCATTTTTGATGAACCTACTGTAGGCTTAGACCCTGAAGAACGATTGCGTTTCCGAAACTTGATTACTGATCTGGCCAATGACTGTATTGTGATATTATCCTCTCATATCGTTTCTGATATAGATAGCATTGCCAATAAAGTAGCAGTCATGAAGGAGGGGGGCTTATTGCATTACGGTAGCCAGGCAGAAATTATTGAGCAAGTAGAAGGCAAGGTATTTGAAGAAATGATTGCTCCAGAAGATTTGTCCGCATTTAAAGTGGATCACTTGTTGGTGAGTACAACCAGAAAGGAAGGGCAAATTCTGGTCCGGTTTATTACAGAAAAACCTACCAGGCAGTGCATCGAGAAAACTCCTTCCCTCGAAGATGCCTATTTATTTTTAACACAGAAGTCGTTTAAGAATATCTGATGAGTCGATTGAGATCAGATTTTTTCACTCATTGATATTTTTTTTGAGCTTCGTAGTGGTGCTATGAGGGGATAAAAAAATGAAAAGGAGGGGAAAAGATATTTTTAGCGGTCATTAAGATGTTTTTAAACAACTTCACAAAGCAACTGATATGGGAGGCTTTTTTAGTATTATAAAATATGATTATCTACAACGTACCCGTAGTTATGCTTTTTTGCTTACACTTTGTGCCAGCCTGGTAATCGCTTACAGTTTTATACCAGGGCCAGATGCTAATTATTATACTATTAGAATAGCTAATCATGTAGGTGTCTATAATTCAGCCTGGCTGGCCTATGTTACAGCTATAATGGCGAGCGTTTTTATTTCTCTGTTGGGTTTTTACCTGATTAATAGCAATATAAAAAAAGATATAGATACGGGAATAGGACAAATAATAGGGAGCACGCAAATCAAAAATGTCTATTATTTATTAGCCAAAACACTGAGTAATTTCTTATTGCTAGGTACACTATTAGGAATTGTTTTCCTGGTGAGCATACTGCTTTTTTTTGTATACAATGATGGCTTCGATTTTGAACTAATAACCTTTGTAAAAGCCTATTTATTAATCCCTGTACCAATGCTTTTTCTAACTTCTGTGCTAGCGGTAGTTTTTGAGGTGTTATTAGTTCGATATAGTGTACTGCAAAATATAGGCTTCTTTCTACTGTTTTCCGCCTTACTAACCTCAGGAGCTTTTACTGAAACGCAATTTGCTTTTGATGTTTTTGGGACTAAAATAGTTATGCATGAAATGGAAGAAAGCGTAAGAACGCTGACAGGGCAGCAAGAGGAAATAGATATGTCCATAGGTTACGTATTAAGCGATTCAAAAGATACCAATGGATTCATTTTCAATGGGCTTGATTTTCCCACCTCATTTATCATAAGCAGGGTGTTATGGAGTGTACTTGGGCTGATAGTGCTGTTTTTGATAGCTCCTTTCTTTCATCGATTTAAAGTCAGGCAAAAACTTAGAACGCTTAGTAAAAAGAAAACACTATCCACTTCAAAAGGGATGAACGAGCTGGAACTACTGTCCATGCCAAAGCCACCAACTAATTACAGCATTTTACCACTTATAAAAATGGAATTTTGGATGCTTATCAAGCAGGGGAGTAAATGGTTATGGTTGTTGAACATTACAGGTATTATACTATTAATAATGCTGCCTTTGAAACTTAGTCATCAAATGATATTACCTGCTTTATGGTTTTTGCAGGTAGGCCGTTTATCAAGTTTGTCGACAAAGGAAATAACCAATAATGCGCATTATTTTGCATTTACAGCATATAAACCATTAAGCCGATTGCTTTTATCCCAGCTAGTTGCTGCTATTATTCTGCTATTACTGATAGCAGCACCACTTATTATCAGGTTGGGAATCCAGGTGGAAATTGAAGAGATACTTTCTATTATTTTAGGGAGTATATTGATCGTGTCTTTAGCGGTAGTGCTGGGAATTGCATCTAAAGGGAAAAAGCTGTTTGAGGTATTATTTTTCTTGATCACTTATGCAAATCTCAATAAGATTTTAATACTGGATTACTTCGGAGGAATGCCTCACAATTCTTACTATTTGATGAATCTGCTGCTACTAAGTATTCCTTTGTTACTACTGTCTTTTATAATGAGGAAAAAGGAACTGAGAAATTATTAAACTCTTTCTTAATAACTAAGTGATTCAATTGAATCATTACCTTTGCCCCGAAAAATAAAACCTCTCACATGAAAGTATTAGTCACTGGGGCAGATGGAATGCTGGGAACTCACATAGTACGCGAGTTATTAGATCAGGGATATGATGTCAGCGTTTTTTTATTACCAGGCATAGAAGCACCTACTCTTGAGGGATTGGCCATAGAACGGATTTATGGTAACGTACTAGATGCGGAAGTTGTGGATAAAGCAGTGGAAGGTTGTGATGCCGCTATACATGCGGCTGCTCTGACGGATGTATGGCCCAATCGTTCGGAAAAAGTACGTAAAGTAAATATTGATGGTACGCGCAATATGATTGATGCTGCACTTAAGCATCAGCTTCAACGATTCATTTATATAGGCTCAGGTAGTTCTTTTGCTTTTGGTACTCCAGAGCAGCCAGGTACAGAAGAAGGCCCTTTTGTTGGGCATATGTACCAGCTAGACTATATAGATTCTAAACATGCTGCACAGGATTTAGTACTAGCGGCTACTAAAGAGCAGGGATTGCCTGCATTGGTAATTGCACCTACTTTTATGTTTGGGGCTTATGATTCTAAGCCAGGAGCAGGGCAAATGATCTTAAGTTTGTATGAGCGTAAATTAATGTTCAGTACGCATGGAGGCCGCAACTTTGTATATACAGGTGATGTAGCCGTCGCTACTGTCAATGCTCTAAAGAAAGGCAGGGTAGGGGAGTGCTATTTAGCTGGGCATGAAAACCTTTCTTATGTAGAAGCTTTTGATCGAATCAGTAAAGCGGTTAAAAGTGAGGTGAAAATAATTCGCCTACCCAATTTCCTGATTAAAGTAGTTGGGGAGTTAGGCTCTATGGCAGGGAATATTACAAACAAAGCACCTCTTGTTAGTGCTCCTATGGCAAAGATTGCTTGTGACAGGCAATGCTTTTCTTCCGCGAAAGCGGTAGCGGAGTTGGATATGCCTCAGACCTCTTTGGAAACAGCTGTGCAACATGCCTTTAGCTGGTTTGTAGACAATGGATACGTGAGCATAAAATAAATAACACAAAATCAAGTAGCAAAAGCATGAGTTGGAAAGATAAAGTAGTAATCGTTACGGGGTCTAGTATCGGGATTGGCAGGAAAATGGTAGAACAGTTATTGGCACAAGAAGCTAAGGTGGTGATGAATGCCCGCAATGCTGAACGTTTAAAGGCTTCTGTGAAGTCCTTGCAGGAAAAAGGATACCAGCAGTTGATTGGTATTTCAGGAGATGTTTCCAGGCACGAAGATTGTGCGCAGTTGATCACTCAAACGGTAGAAGCATTTGGGCAATTGGATGTGCTCATTAATAATGCCGGGATTTCTACTGAAGGGGATGTGGCAGAGGTAAGTAATGATATCTACAAAAAGGTGATGGAGGTCAATTTTATGGGAAGTGTTTATCCTACACAGTATGCATTGCCCCATCTTCGGAAAACAAAAGGAAGTGTACTTTTTGTTTCCAGTGTAGCCGGTATTCGAGGTATTCCGGGCTATTCTGCCTATAGTGCTTCTAAAATGGCGCTGACAGCCCTAGCCGAATCACTAAAAGTGGAAGAGGAAAAGCATGGTGTACATGTGGGAATTGCTTATGTAGGCTTCACCGAAAATGACCCTCAAAAATCTATTTATGATAAGGATGGGAAGGTAATTGCACAACCTTCGCGTGATTTTATCAAACAAGAGCCTGTAGAAAAGGTAGCTGCTCGCTTGATTAGTATAGTTGAAAAACGACGCTTTAAGCATGTTTTTACCATGCTGGGTAAATTAAATGCCGGAGTCAATCGTTTATTCCCAGGAGTGGTAGAGCGGATTTTAAAGAATGCTTATAACAATAAGATAGAAGAGTAGTGCTTAAGGCTCATTTTTATTCAGCAGCTTTTGTCAATGTACTTTTTTAGCAACTTTTAGCCCAAAAATTAGGTTTCCATAGATGAGAAACCTGAAAATATTGAATATATAAATACCTAGAGCATGTTTGAGATTTATTAATCGGACTCATTTCGCCACTAATTGGGTTATATTTTGTTGGAAGAACGCTCATTTAGCTTTTGCTAAAATCGCAACCTCCCGCCTTATCTAATCCAATTAATGACAAAACCGTCTCAAAGAACAAATTCCCAAACACGCTCTATAGCTATGTGAAGAAAAGCGTGGCTGTATTCTTCTTCTATGTCCATCGTTTTTACATTCTATATTTTCATTTAAAAGGCTTAAGCATGAAACGACTATCAATTTTTGAAGATGGGGGGCCTCTTAAGCGTTATTATACGATAGGTGAGGTAGCAGAACTATTTGATGTTTCTAAATCATTAATACGATTTTGGGAAGGAGAGTTTGAATCACTCAAGCCCCATAAGAATAGTAAAGGAGACCGTCGCTTTACTGTTCAAAACCTGGAACAGATACAGCTGATCCATTATCTTTTAAAAGAAAAGGGATTTACTATAGAAGGAGCTCGCCAGGAAATTCCTCGTTTGCAAATTTTCGTGGAAGAAAAAAAAGAACAGATAGAGCGGCTTCAGCATGTAAAAGAAGGATTAGAAAAATTGAAAAGACAGATTTAAATAAACTTGCGGAATGAATCTTATCGATACGCATACACACCTTTATCTTGATCAATTTAAAGACGATCGTGATGAAGTGATGGAACGCGCTACAGAAAATGGAGTTTCACAATTCTTTTTACCTAATATAGACAGTACATCTATTAATGATATGTTGGCTTTGGAAGCTGCCTATCCTGGTCGTTGCTTTGCTATGATGGGGTTGCACCCCTGTTCGGTAAAGGACAATTATGAGGAAGAACTTCAATTGGTTTATGATTGGTTGCAGAAGCGCCCTTTTTGTGCAATTGGAGAAATAGGCCTGGATTTGTATTGGGATAAAACGCATTTGGAAGAACAAAAAGATGCTTTTAGACGCCAGATGGAGTGGGCTAAAGAACTAGAAATACCGATCGTAATTCATACTAGAGATGCTATGGATATGGCGATTGATATGGTAGCAGAGGCTAAAGATGATCGTTTACAAGGTATTTTTCATTGCTTTACAGGCAACCGAGAACAAGCTTTGCGCATCATTGATTTAGGGTTTTATCTTGGCCTGGGAGGAGTGTTGACCTTTAAAAATTCAGGATTGGATAAAGTAATTGCTGATGCTGATATTGGTTTAGATAAGCTGGTTGTGGAAACAGATGCACCCTATTTGGCACCTACTCCTAAGCGTGGGAAACGAAATGAAAGTTCGTATGTACGCCTGGTTGCAGAAAAGCTTGCAGCGATAAAAGAAGTGAGTTACGACGAGGCTTGTCGGCGTACTTCTGAAAACGCAACAGCCATTTTTAGCAAGATTTTGAGGGCAGAAGCATTCTAGAAGTCGGTTAAATGCAAAAAGAATTGCTCTATTCTATATTTTACTTAAGTGTTTGGTAATTAAAGAACTGTGAACCCTTATTTTATTTGGCCTAACATTTTATTCCCAACTTAAGCAGCCTGATTAGAGACAAAATTTTGAATTATTATATCTTTTTACAATTTTTGTGATGTTCAGTGTGGGCAAAAAGTTCTGAATAACTATATTTGCTCAAGATAGAATAGGGGTGATTGGAAATTTAGTTCTCTTTATATTAGGAAGCTAAAAGTTGCAGAGAGAAAGAAGGGAAGGCCGAAAGAGGCCTGGTAATTGTAAATACACTGTGATTGAATCACACATTGGAGAGGTGCTCGAGTGGCTGAAGAGGCACGCCTGGAAAGCGTGTATACCTTAACAGGGTATCGAGGGTTCGAATCCCTCTCTCTCCGCCAGTAATTCATAATATTTTAAACAAGTTTTGATTAACTTTAAAACAATCGTAAAAACCTTATTGACAATGCGAAAATTAATAGCACTGCTGCTGGTACTTGGATTGGCAGTTTTTTCCGGCAATTTCGTATATGCTCAGGACGCCGACGGTGAAGGAACAGAGCAAATGGAAGGCACAGATTCTACAGCAGCTGAAGAAGCTCCAGTAGAAGAAGCGGCACCAGAACCAGAACCTGAGACTGTAGTGGCTTCTTCAGAAGAAGCTGGTGAAGCTCCATCTGGTTATCAGGTATTGAAGAAGTACTTCATTGATGGTGACTGGCGCTTTATGAGCTTTGTATTGATCTGTTTGATTCTAGGTCTTGCATTCTGTATTGAGCGTATCATCACATTGAATATTGCTACTACTAATACGGATAAACTACTGGCTCGTATTGATGAAAACCTTAAGTCTGGTGACGTGCAGGGCGCTATGGAAGTGTGCAAGTCAACTCAGGGTCCTACAGCAAGCATTCTTTATGAAGGCTTGAAAAATGCAGACGAAGGTCCAGAAGCTGTAGAAAAAGCAATTGTATCTTATGGTAGCGTACAAATGGGCTTATTAGAAAAAGGCCTGGTATGGATTTCTCTTTTCATCGCTATTGCACCGATGCTTGGTTTCATGGGTACGGTAATTGGTATGATTCAGGCATTCGACCGTATCGAAGCAGTAGGTGACCTTTCTCCTTCTGTTGTAGCAGGTGGTATCAAGGTAGCACTTCTGACTACAGTATTCGGTTTGATTTCAGCTATTATCCTACAAATTTTCTACAACTATATCGTTTCTAAAATTGACGGTATCGTTAATAAGATGGAAGATGCATCTATCGCATTGGTAGACATCATGGCTGCAAACAACATTTTCAAGAAATAAGAGAAATCAACCATTATGTATAAATTCTTAACCAAAAACGGTCAGGCACTGGCTTTCGGTTTAGGAGTATTAATAACCGCTATCTTCCTTATCTCTGTTGTCTCTAATATGGGAGAATTCACAACTTTGCCTAAGGAAGAGCAAACTCAAACAGGCATCTTCAATGTTGGATTATGGGGCGCTATTTTGCTAGCCATTATCGCAGCAGCAGGAATGTTGATTTTTGGGTTGGCTCAAATTGCAGGTAACCTGAAAGGTTCTATGAAAGGACTTATCGGGGTTGCTATTTTGCTGGTTATTTTCTTCGTCTCTTACTCCATGTCTAGTGCAGAACCTACCGCATACATTCAGGGTGCCATCGATAAATTCGAATCAGGTGGAGCAACATTTGATAATGATACTCTGAAGTTTATAAGCGGAGGTATTGGCACTACAGTAGCACTAGTAGCTATTGCTGCAGTAGCCTTTGTAGTATCTGAGATTACTAACTTATTTAAATAACATAAAGGCATTATGGCGAAGAAAAGCTCTAGAGATCGGATGAATAACGAGATCAATGCGGGCTCAATGGCCGACATTGCCTTCTTGTTGCTTATCTTTTTCCTTGTGACTACCACAATTGTGGAAGATAAGGGGATTACTGTTAAGCTACCGCCTTGGTCTGAAGAAGACCCTGATATTACTAAGCTGAAAACTCGTAACGTATTTTCTGTATTGGTAAATGCTCAGGATCAACTTCTGGTACGTGGTGAGCCTACTCGTGTGGAGAATCTGCGTGAAGATGCTAAAATCTTCATTAGGAACCCATACAATGCTCCTGATATGGCTGAAAAGCCAACCAAAGCGATTATTTCCCTTAAGAACGACCGTGGTACCAGCTACGATGCATATCTGCGGGTATACAACGAACTTAAGGCAGCTTATAATGAACTGTGGGATGAGTTGAGCGAACAAAAGTATGGTGTCCCTTATTCAGATGATATGCCGTTTGCCTATAAAAAGGCAATCAGGGATGAAATCCCGTTTGTATTATCTGAAGCTGAGCCTACTTCTTTCGGTGAAGAGTAAGAGGTAATATGTGCAGCCAGGCTGCAAAGTCGAAAAACTACCAATTATTTCTTCACGAATGCTCCCCTGAAAAGGGAGGTAAAAAAATGAAAAACGATGTCAAAGTTCAGTAAAAAAAGAGGTAAGACCAAGCCAGAAGTTTCCACAGCTTCTCTACCGGATATTATCTTCATGTTGCTGTTCTTCTTTATGGTAGTAACTGTACTGAGGGATGCAGAGTTGAAGGTAAAGGTAAGTACTCCTTATGCAACGGAACTAACCAAGCTGGAGGAAAAGTCATTGGTAAACTACCTTTACATTGGTCGTCCAACGCAGAAGTTCCAGAGTTTGTATGGTACAAAACCACGACTGCAGTTGGGAGATAAGTTTGCAACCATCCAGGATATTCCACTTTTTCTTGAAAAACATAAAATCAAGGTACCGGAAAATCGTCATGGTCAAATCACATCTTCTCTAAGAGTAGATGGTGAGGTGACAATGGGTATTGTTCAGGATGTGAAAACAGAACTTCGCAAATCTGGCCAGCTAAAGGTAAACTATTCCGCAAAGAAGGACCCAAATGCATCAGAATAAGCATTCTTTTTGCATGATCAGCAAAAGCTGAAAGGGTCTTAAAATAAAAAAGGCTGCGATTTTAATCGCAGCCTTTTTTATTTGTGCGATTTCTTCCGAAAGAAAGGAGTAATTTCAAACATGTTCTAACGTAAGCGATCCATTGACTTAACTAGTTTTTCATCTTTACTAATAAAGCGATATGCTAATAGTGTGAAAACCATAGCTCCAATAGGCAGGTAGATACCAAAACCATCATTGATTTGCTGAGCATCTGCATCTGCACTATTTTGCATGAAGAATAAAACACCAAAGATGACTCCTATTAGATTGGCAATAAATGCAAAGATTGCAAACCTCATTTGCAATGTGCGCTTGCGGAAAAGGAAAATAGCCAGGATCGCAAATGCTCCTGCCAATCCAAAAAGCGCCATTAAAGCGATTTGATCTTGAATGTTATATACTGCATCAGCAAAAATAGTGGATTCAGGAATTGCGCTTGGAATAGTAGCAAATGGTAGTCCAAATAAGCCTAATGAAGCCCCTCCTGCCAGAAATAGAAAAATTGATTGAATGCGTTGTAGCATAAGTAACTTATTTTTGAGGTAAAAATAGCAAATCAGTTTATATGTCAGAATTATCTTATCAATTAAGCTACTGGGAGAAAGAAGCTTTCTTACAAGATTTTGACTTCCTGATCGTTGGTAGTGGAATCGTTGGATTAAATGCAGCCTTAAAATTGAGAACATTATCACCTGCTGCCAGGATTGGTATCTTAGAGCGTGGCCCCATGCCCATAGGAGCAAGTACGAGAAATGCAGGATTTGCTTGTTTTGGGAGTGTATCAGAGTTATTGGAAGATATAGAACTGAATGGTTCAGAAGCGGTCATGAAGGTCTTAAAAATGAGATGGGACGGCTTACAAAAGCTTAGAGAGCGGCTGGGAGATAAACGAATGGGATATGTTGGCTATGGTGGATATGAGCTTTTTCAAAAAAAGGATAAAACATTATTTGAAAAATGTAAAAGTGCTATTCCTGATTTAAATATTGCATTACAGGAGTTGATTGGAGAGGATGCTATTTTTAGCTGTAGTGATGAAGGTATTAGTAAAAATGGATTAGGCAATACACAGCATCTGATTTTTAATAGAGCAGAGGGACAAATACATACTGGATGGATGATGCACTCATTATTATCCCTTGCACGACAAGCAGGTATTTCTATTTTCACGGGGATAGAAGTAGCTGAAATTCAGGATTTAGGAATGGGAGGAGTACGTATTAATACAGGGCTTGGATGGGAAATTAAAACTGGCAAATTATTAATAGCTACCAATGGATTTGCTCGTAAATTACTACCGACAATCGAAGTGCAGCCTGCTCGAAATCAAGTGTTAATTACTAAACCACTTTCCTCATTAAGGCTTAAGGGGTGCTTTCACTATGATCATGGGTATTATTATTTCCGGAATATAAATAATCGTATACTTTTGGGGGGAGGTAGAAACCTGGCATTAGAAACAGAAAGTACTTCAACTTTTGGTACTACGGAATTTATTAAAAAACACCTGATTCAATTTTTGAATGAGGTGGTGATGCCAGAAAGTAATGTTGAAGTAGATTACTGGTGGAGTGGAATACTGGGAGTAGGAAAAGAAAAACTTCCAATTATTAAAGAGCTATCAGAGAATGTTGCTGTTGCAGTTCGGATGGGTGGAATGGGAGTAGCAATAGGGAGTTTGATTGGAGAGAAAGGAGCCGATTTGATGAATGGTTAAAATATGGTTAATCGGAAAAAGAATGTAGTGTATCTTCGTAGAAAGCTGCATGTTTGTGCTTGGAATATTGTATAGAAGCTGTTTTAAGTTTTCTACTGAGGGCGAGAAAGTCGCATTTTTTTCCTAGTTGAGGCTTTTTTTGAGCCGCATAGCAGCGCTACGGGGCGATGAAAAAACGAAAGATAGGGTAAAAAGGTGCTTTTGATAGACCAGTAAGGAGACTTTAAACAACTTCGCAATCTAAACAGATGAAAGTAGGGATGTATTTAAAATCTGCATTGATCTTTTCCATCTCACTATTAGTGAGCTGGAGTGTCAATGCACAACAAGTAGAACAGGATACCAGTCGCAAAAAAGAAGTACTGGTAGATCATGCTGATGTCTTTGAATATATACAGGAGCGTAAGGATTCTGTTTTGCAAAAGCTAAGCGGAAGTGTTGAATTGCGCCAGGACAGCATATATATGTATTGTGATTCTGCTTTGATTGTCAATGAAACCAGGGTTTTTGCGGAAGGGAGTGTCGTTATTCAGCAGGGGGATTCGCTAAGTGTGTTTGCCGATTCTGCTATGTATGATGGGACTATCAGGATTTCAGAGCTATATGGAGATGTAGTGTTAGTAAATGGACAACAGCAATTGTTTACCGATCGATTGACTTATGACCTTAATACAAAAATAGCTACCTATGATAATAATGCTACGCTTGTAATGGAGGAAACCCAGCTTACTAGCAAGAAAGGCTATTACCATGTAAATGAACAACAAGTCTTTTTTAAAGATAGTGTAGTTGTTATTGATCCTCAATTCAGTTTGAAGTCAGATACGCTTGGATTTAATACAGAAACAAGAATTGTTTCATTTTTAGGGCCTACACTCATCAGCAATGACAGTACCAAAGTATACTGCGAGGATGGGTACTACGATACAGAAAATAATCTTGCTCTATTCTCAAAAAATGCTCAATATGTAAAAGGAGAGCAGGTAGCTATAGCCGACTCTATAACTTATGATGGAGCTAAAGAGGTATACAGCCTGGAAGGAAATGCTTCTTTTGAAGAAGGAATGCGACGTGCTTCAGCAGATATTATTCGCTATGATGAAGCCAATGATAAAACCCTTTTGATTGGCAATGCAAAATTCAAGGACGAAGAACAGGATATTGTAGCTAATGAAATTATTTATGATGCTAAAAATGAACAATACACTACTCGCGGGCGCTCTATAATCAGTGATCCTCCTCAGATATTAGAAGCCGATCAGGTAGACTATAGTGAAGAAAGAGGCATCGGTATTGCAATTGGTAACGTAATATGGCGCGATACTTCTGCTGAAATAACAATTGTATGTGATCATGCAGATTATGACCGAAAGTCGGACTATCTGAAAGCTAGTGGTGGTAGTAAGGGAAGGCCCCTTATGATTACTATGCTGGATGGTGATTCCCTTTTTATGGCGTCAGATACGCTGTATGCAATGAGAGAGGATTCTATACAAGGAGATAGTGCAAGACAATTACGCGCCTACCATGATGTACGTATTTATAGCGAAAAAATGCAGGCTATAAGCGATTCCTTGCAGTATAGTACAACCGATTCTATATTCCGATTATTCCGCCAGCCTATTGTTTGGGCTGATACCTCTCAGTTTTATGCTGATACGATTCACATGCAATTGGCGGATAGTAAAATTGATAAAATTTATTTACTCAACAAGAGTTTCATTATTAACTCTCCTGATGAAGTGTTTTTCAATCAGGTTAAAGGTAAAAACATAACGGCCTTCTTCGAAGCAGAAGAACTAAGGCGAATGGCTGTAAACGGAAATGCAGAGTCCGTATATTACGCTATAGATGAGGTAGGAGGTTATGTGGGAGTAAATAAGACTATTTGCAGCGAAATGCTGTTGCTCTTTGGAAATAATGAAGTGGAGCAAATCAAGTTTTTTACACAACCTATTGCACAAATGCTTCCAATGGGCCAGGCCAACCATAATGAATTAAAAATGCCAGGTTTCAATTGGGAGAAAAGATATCGTCCAAATTCTATAGAAGACCTTTTTAGAGCATTACCTTCCCGCTTCCCTCAGCCTGCTATAAAAACACTGGCACAAGGAAAGGAAGATGTGGAAGAACTTGAAGAAAATATAGAAGAACAGCTTGAAGAAGAAAAACCAGCTACTACGCCAGAGAAAGAAAATGAAGAATAAAATGAAACCTATACTTCTACAAATCAGTTGTTTACTAGCCTTTATCCTGATTTCTACATTTGCAGCAGCTCAACCCAAGGCTACTTTTTCAAGGGGCAATACTGCTTATCAACAAGGGAATTATCAGGAAGCAGTAGAAGCATATGAATCTTTGTTAGCAGATGGGCATGAATCTGTTTCATTGTATCACAATTTGGGAAATACCTATTTCAGAATAAATAAGCTAGGACTTGCAGTGCTTAATTATGAACGAGCACTTCAAATAGATCCTAAGGACGAAGAATGCCTGCACAATTTGAAAGTAGCTAAAGGCCAGCTTAAAGATTTGCAGGTAGGAATTGAAAAATCAGGGATTGTTAAAATATGGCTTTCTATTCAGCAATCACTTTCAAGTAGTGCCTGGAATTGGATAGGCATCGTCTTGATATGGTTAGGAGTTGGTGGGCTGATTTTGTGGTTGGTAAGCCAGGTGCGTAGTCAGAAAAAACTAGGCTTTTTAGGAGGAATTAGCTTATTGCTTTTGAGCATTATCCCTTTTTTATTGGCCCATGGGCGTGCGCAGCATCAACACAATAGCAATAAAGCTATTATTATGGTAGAAGAGACGATTCTAAAAGCAGCCCCGGAAACAGACAGCAAAACGGTTTTAAAGCTACATGAAGGGACTAAAGTGACTATTATAGATCAGATTGGCAGTTGGAATAGAGTACGCCTTGAAGATACTTCAGAAGGCTGGCTCCCCAAGGATGTAACAGAAATCATATAAATAAGAGCGTGTTTGGGATTTATTAATCGGACTTATTCCGTCACTAATTGACTTATATTTCGTTGGAAGAACACTCATTTAGCTTGCTCCTCCGCTAAAGCTTCAGCGGCACGCGGAAGGCTAAAATATATGCAGCCCATCCGCTAGCGGTTCACTCGCTCAAAAGTCTTCAAGACTTTTGCTCTACGAGTTAGCTCGTTCAGACCTCATCTAAGTCAATTAATGACAAAATCGTCACAAAGAACAAATTCCCAAACATGCTCTAAAAGGAGCAGTAAAAAGGTTTAAGAAGTAATCAATTGATCAGAGAGGACATAAAAAAAGCCCTATCACCGATAGGGCCCGAAATATAAAGCTATGAAAACTAAAACTATTGCTTATTATTTCTCGTCTTCTGGTTCACGACCACCATCTAAGCGATCTTGTAGTGATTCCAGCTCTTCCCACTTTCCATCTGCTGCCAGACGAGCTTGCTTTGCCCAGGTTGCTGGGTCGTGCATGCGGTAGCGAGGACCAGCCTCATCTAAAATTGCCTGCACTTTATCTGTTGGAGCATCTGCTAATTCTGCCCAGGTAGTAATACCACCTTCATTTAGCAAACCTTCAATCTTTGGACCAATACCTTCAACAAGCTTCAAATCATCTTGCTTGATTTTCTTTCCTGAAGGTAAGGTTATTTTTCCAGATTTGGAAGTTGGAGCAGTTTCTTTTTTCTCTTCTACTGCTGCCGGAGCTGCTGCAACCGTTTCTTTAGCAGGAGATTCTTTCTTCTTCGGCTTGCTAGGAGCCGGAGCAACTGCTACGTCACCATTTTCAGGAAGAACGCTTACATATGTACGATTATTGCGACGCTTGCGGAAAGATACAACGCCGTCAATTCTTGCGTGTAAAGAAAAATCTTTACCTAGATATACATTTTCACCAGGGTGGAACTTCGTACCGCGCTGACGCACGATGATGTTACCTGCTCTTGCTTCCTGGCCGCCGAATAATTTGACACCTAATCGTTTCGATTTACTGTCCCGGCCGTTATCCGTACTACCTACACCTTTCTTGTGAGCCATGTCTCAAATTTTAGTGTTAAAAAAACCGCATATCCCTAGCCGGGGATTAAACGGCAATACCGTCAATTTTAATTTTAGTAAAACGCTGGCGATGACCGTTCTTACGACGGTATCCTTTACGGCGTTTCTTTTTGAATACAAGTACTTTATCGCCTTTAACATGCTCAAGTACTGTAGCATTTACTTTGGCGTTCAACACCGGCGTGCCAACTGAGACATCACCACCCTTATCAACCAGGAGTACCTGATCGAACGCGAGGCTGTCGCCTTCAGAGGCTTCTAACTGGTGGACGAAGAGCTCTTGCCCTTCCTCAACTTTGAATTGTTGACCAGCTATTGTTACGATAGCGAACATTGATTTGTCTTTAAAAGGTTAATGATTGATAAATCGAGGTGCAAAGGTAATACTTTTTTTAATCTCTACCAAGGGAATTATATAAGTGTCAAGGTATTAGAGGAATATGGTGGGAGGGTGGGGCTAAGCTTGTGATTACTCCCATACTGTGACTGAAGCGAGTTGGGTAAATCTGGCCCAACTCTGGGTGTGCAAAAAGTGACAGTGCCCTCTTATTCCATTGCTTTTTTTATTCCTGTTCTCCAGGCGTTTACTATTTCTTCTAATGCTCTCGTTAGAATACTTTCATTAACAGTGAATTTTACGATTCCGTTTTCATTTGCTCTGCCTAACCAAATATTATGTTCATCATATAAGTAATTGGCAAGCTTCTTTAGATTGATTTCTTTAGATAATTTCAAATCATAGATGTTTGTACCATTCTTTAAGCTCTTTATAGAAACTCCATTTAGTTGATTTAAACTAGAGATCAATTTGGTCGCTGTTGACACTATTTTACTCCATTTTTCCTCAATTCCTTCTAAATAATGTAATGCAACAGCTGTGTTATTCCAACTTTGAAATACAGTCCCTCCCAATATTTTTATCTGATGCGAGATTTTATCAATTATTTTGGCATTTCCACAAAGAATGGCTCCACCACTTGCATTTAAATATTTATACAGCGAAATGTATATAGTATCGAAATAGGAAGCATATTCGATTAGCGAAATATTGCTATAAGCGCATGCTATGTGAATTCTTGCTCCATCTAAATGCAAATTATAATTATGCTCTTTACAATACTTTGAAATTTCTTTGATGTTTTCAATCGGAATAAAAGTTCCATCAGCTCTCCTTATCGGATTTTCAATCACAATAGTTCCTAGTCCACTCTTGAAAACTTCATTTTTATCCGTGTAACTTATAATGTCCTTTAAGTCGGTTAAATTGAAAAAGGCTTTACCTTTTCCAATAGGGATGAGCCTTTTATTATGGACACTTTGAGCAGCATCCGCTTCATCTCTAAAAACGTGAGAATTTTCTGGCACAATTACTTTTGTGTTGCTTTCATTAAGCAATTTTATAGCTAATTGATTCGCCATTGTTCCTGTTGGAAGATATATAGCTCTTTCCTTACCGGTTAATTCAATGAATCTATCTTCTAATCGTTTTGTGATGCCTCCATTTCCATAAAAGTCGGGTTCAATAGCTGCTGATTGATTAATATCCTGAAGTTTCTCCAGGTACTGGCTTGGAGACAAAGCCAATCCATCAAAAATAAAGTTAACAGGCGTATTATCGTTTGTTTTTTCTTTGGAAAAAGGTAGTTCATTTAGACTGGTAGAAGGGATTAGAAAAGGAATGGTAGATAGACTACATTTCTTAAGAAAGTTTCTTCTGTTGTTTTCCATTATTGCATTCTGATTATTAATGTTGCCTAAGGTTTGGATATGCGTAGTAGACACTGCTCCCCTAAGATAAGGCGGATGTGGGAAGGGGGCAAGTCTTATTGGAGTGAAGCTGCGAATGTAGGTCTCCACTTGAAGTATATGAGACCCTTACGTACTGTGGTGTGAGAGGCGCACTCCGATCATTCTATTAGTCGGAGCCGTCTACTCGATTAGTAGCTTTTCATTCGTATGCTTGTTCTTTGTAACCTGAAAGGGAATTTTTATTTATAATTTCTGCTTGATTAAGGAATCTGAAAATTTGATAACTTTCTAAAAGATTTCTGAGTTCTTTATTTCTATCAATCAATCCATAATGAAATATAATTAATAGTTCATAACTGGACAATTGGGCACGGATGAAATTAGTATATCTTTTCTTCATCTCAATTTTGCTTTTATGAACAAATTTTAATAAGTGATAAAGGAATCTAAAATAGTGACCTAAATCAGATTTTCTTTTGGAGTAGTTTTTCTGGAATATTTTGCTTACTTCTTCTTTGCTTAATTCAAGACTAGCATTTTTATTTAACCTTCTTCGTTCTGATCTTTGCTTGCTACATTCATTGAAGAACATTTGGTATATTTCTTCAAAGCAATCTCTACCTGTGACTTCATTTCCCGACCTACCTTTTATATCCATGTTTTTTACTATTTCATTATGTAATGAAAGTAATTGGAAAAATGTATTCTCGAATTGCTGAAGTTTCATCGTTTTGTTTTGCTCCTTCAATTGCTCTTTTTGCCCTTTGATTTCGAGACGAGTAGATTTTAATTCTAATTGTCCATATTTAATCTCAAGGCTTTGGTAAAGCATCTGTTTTTGTTGTCCTAGGAAAGCAACATATATCAAAAACAATCCAGCTAATGCCCATAATGATGCAACAGCGCCACTTAAGAAATCTCCCAGTTCATTTAATTTTAAATTGCTATTTGATGAATTCCCCAAATAATGCAAGAGTCCTAAGATCAAAACTAATCCGCCAATTGCAATGATTGCCCAAGCAAAACATCTGAAAGTATTAATCTGTTTTTCTTTTTGAACTATTTCTTTTTGAATTCGAATTTCTTCATTATGAACTTTACTAAATTCATCTTCAATTTCTTGTTCTAGTTTATCATCTCTTATCATAGTCTTTATTTTTTAATTGCTACTAACGGTTTCGTGTAAATGTCGTGCGCCCGCATAGGGCAGATGATCGTTTTACACTTTGTTGAACAAAGCTCCTACGGAGCGGCCGAAGTCAAGAGCCTTGCCTAATATGTTGTAAAATAGCATATTCTTAGTATTTATTCCTTAAATACTATTCATTATGAGTACTAAAAAAGAACTTGGAAGCCTACGGGTAT
>JAKSDI010000140.1 GCA_022360175.1 Chitinophagales bacterium | reverse complement strand
GATATCCATTTTAGTGCTTTGTTAATACTGAAATGGCAGGTAGAGGCTTTGGAGAAATTAATACTCTAACCGAACCCTTGGCATCATGCATAGGGCATCGCGGAAGCATTCCGCGACGAACGGGGAGTGATATAAAAGTGGTCCACGAATTTCACTTATTTCACGAATTCTTGAGACTTTCGTGCAATTCGAGGAAGTCGTGGACCTACAGTAAATGTATCGCCCCCGTGTCCAAAAACAGCGTATTATGTAGATGAAAGCTTAAAAGCGACCGTCTTAACCCTCCTCCCCTTTTGTCCGTCAGCGAGGGTATCTTCCAGTATCATCTTTTGAGCCTGAGGGCGTTCAAATACTTCCTTCATATTGCGGATGCTTCCTACAGGTACTCCTCTTTGATTCATAGCCTGCAACCAATCTTTACGGTCTTTTTTTGCGAAAGCTGGTACTAAAAGTTCATTTAATGCATCACGGTTTTGAACGCGATTTGCATTGATAGAAAACCGCTGATCTTCGACTAGTTCAGAAAGGTTCAGCACCTGGCATAGCTGTTCAAACTGGCGTTCTGTTCCGGCAGCAATAACTAAAAACTTCTGGTCTTTGGTTTCAAAAATATCGCCATAGGGTGCAATATTAGGGTGCTGGCTTCCCATTGCCTGAGGGATGTGCCCTACCATCAACCAATTGGTCGCCTGATTGGCAAGAGAAGCAATGGCGGCTTCCAGTAAAGAGGTTTCTACATAACAGCCGTCCCCTGTTTGAGCCCGCTGGAGTAATCCTAATAAAATCCCTTCCTTAAGCTGATGAGCAGCCAATATATCTATCAGGGCTACTGGCATTTTGACAGGTGGGCGCCCCGGCTCTCCGCTCATATGCAGGAAACCAGCTTCTGCCTGCAAAACCACATCAAAAGCAGGTAGTTCCTCCCCCTCTCCAAAAGCAGTCAGTTGAGCAAAGATGATACGTGGGTTTAACTCCTTGAAATTAGCATAGCTCATGCCCATTTTCTCAGCAGAAGCTCCTTTGAAATTGCTGATGACAATATCTGCATCTTTAGCCAGATCGTATACCTGCTGTCGCCCTTCAGCTTCTTTTAAATCCAGCATCAATACTTCTTTCTGATAATTGACGCTGCAATAATAAGCAGATACTGCGGTCTCTTTGGATTCACTAGGTAGCCTCCACCGTCGAGTCACATCTCCTCCAGTACGGGCATTTTCTACTTTAATTACTTCTGCGCCCAACTCGGCAAAGAACATACCAACGGCAGGCCCCGCCAGCACACTAGCCAATTCTAATACTTTAAGGCCTTTAAAAAACTGATCTTGTTGTATCACTAATTATACTTTTTTACCAGGTCTGCAATTGCCTGTATCCAGCGTGGATCATCATTGAGGCTAGGTACCAGGTCTACCTTTTCACCACCCATTTCTTCAAACTCTTCCTGATATTCAGTGCCTATTTCAATGATGGTTTCCAGGCAATCTGCCACAAAAGCAGGGCTAAAGACCAATAATCTTTTAGCTCCTTTTTCTGCCTGTTCTTCGATTACTTTAATAGTGTAAGGTTGTACCCACTCTTCTGGCCCCAAGCGGCTCTGGAAGGTAGTAGTATATTGGCTTTCTTTCAGGTTTAACTGCGCTGCGATGGCTCTGGTGGTAGCATGGCATTGCGCAGAATAACAAAATTGATTGACCTGCTGAATTTGATTACAACAGCCTTCTACTTTTGTACAATGGCAGCCGGAAACATCCCCTTTACGCAATTGCCTTTTAGGCAAACCATGATAACTAAAGAGTATATGGTCATAAGAATCTAAATCAAACTGGCGTGCATTTTCTGCGAATATATTAGTGATCGGTTCGTAATCATAATAGGAATTGATCATCTTAATATCAGGGATGGTATCTTCTTTACGCAATAAGCGCATCACCTCATCATGCACGGAGCCTGTTGTCGCAGAAGCATATTGAGGAAACATAGGAAAAACAATGATCTCGGATACCTGCGCTTTCAGCAATTTTTGGAGTGCCGACTCAATGGAAGGGCTCTGATAGCGCATCGCCAATTCTACCACATAATCATCTCCTAAAGTAGTGGCGACTCCTTCTGCCACTTTTTCGCCATAAATCTTCAAAGGAGAGCCCTCATCCGTCCATAGCATTTTGTACAATTTAGAAGAGCTACCCGACCTGAAAGGAGCAATAAGTCCTTTTACCAATAGCGTTCTGGGCAACCAGGGATAATCAATCACCCTTCTGTCCATTAAAAACTGCTTGAGGTAACGATATACTGCTGCTCGGCCTGGATCATCCGGTGTACCAAGGTTTACCAATAAAACGCCTTTTTTTCCTAGTGAAGTCATTCCTTTAATCGTCTTAAAAATTGGTTCTTTGACAAATAGTTTGACAAAGAAGGTAAAAATTTCAACAAAAATCGAATACCCTAACAACTTCACCAAACGATGGTTGCAAATACTTCTTATTTATGGCCATCTTAGTGTTAAGAAAAAATTTCGGAGGGGAAAAAGATATTTTTAAGCAACTTCTATGGATCAGTTTTGCGCAGGTCAGCGGAATTATGCAGCTTTGAGCCCTAAAATAAAACTACCATGAAGAAACCCTTAATTCTTGTTACTAATGACGATGGCATCACAGCTCCTGGTATTCGTGCCCTGGTAGATGTTGCCTCTCAAATTGGAGAGGTTGTAGTAGTCGCTCCTGACTCTCCACAATCGGGGATGGGACATGCTATAACTGTAAGCGATCCTATACGCCTACACCCAGCCAAGGTATTTGAAGGCATTGAAGCTTTTGAATGTTCTGGAACTCCGGTAGATTGTGTCAAGCTTGCCAAACATGTCGTATTAAAAGATCGGGTAGCTGATATTTGCATTTCAGGCATCAATCATGGTTCTAATGCTTCTATTAATATAATCTATTCTGGTACGCTTTCAGCAGCGATGGAAGCTTCATTGGAGGGTATTCCTTCTATAGGTTTTTCTCTATTGGATTATTCCCACGATGCCAATTTTGAAGCCGCAAAGCCCTTCATTAAAGAATTGATAGAGTGGGTACTTGAAAATGGCATGACAGAAGGCAACTTATTAAACGTCAATATTCCCAATCTCGCGAGAGAAGAAATAAAAGGACTTAAAGTTTGTCGACAGGCAGAAGCACGATGGGTGGAAGAATTTTCAGAAGCGGAGGACCCTCGTGGACAGAAGTATTATTGGCTAACCGGGCGTTTTGTGAATAAGGATACAGGAGATGATACGGATGTGGTCGCACTGGAAAATGGTTATATTTCTGTAGTACCCTCTATGCATGATCTGACGCATTACAGCGCGATTGACAAAGTAAAGGATATTGAAAACATATCTATTTAAGGGTATGAAGAGATTTAAGCTTATAGAAAGTCCCCCTCAGCCCTGCGGACAGCTCCCCCAGGGGAGCACAGTACATATAAGGTTAAATCTCTTATATATTTAAAATGATAAGCACAAAATAAATATGTGGGAGAAGAATAATATAGTTGTTGGCCTGGGCCTTGGTATCTTACTGCCTTTGCTGACCTTCATCGTTTTGTATTTTGGTTATAATCAACTGGAAGCTGCGGGTATAGTTAGTGAAATTGGCTTTTCGCCAAAATTTCGGGAACGGACAACTAGTATCATTGCTATTTGTACTAATCTAATACCACTCAATATCTTTCAAAAACGCCGAGCTACTCAATCTATGCGGGGCATTGTCCTGTCTACGGTAGTTTATGTTGTTATCTGGGTGGTTTATTTTGGTCAATATATTATGCAGCAATAGCCATGAAATACTACATTATAGCAGGTGAAGCATCAGGTGACCTACACGGCTCCAACCTGATTAAAAGTATAAAGCAAGAAGATTCAGCCGCAAGTTTTCGCTTTTGGGGTGGTGATCTTATGGCAGCAGAAGCTGGTAACCCTATAAAGCACTATCGGGATCTGGCCTTTATGGGTTTTGTAGAAGTATTGCTGAATATCCGTACGATCCTCAATAATATTCGCTTTTGCAAAAAAGATATTCTTGATTTCAAGCCGGATGCACTTATTCTAATTGACTACCCAGGTTTTAATCTTCGTATCGCCAAATGGGCTAAACAGCAAGGTATTCCTGTTCATTATTATATATCACCTCAAATATGGGCATGGCATAGCAGCCGGGTACATGGCATTAAAAAATCGGTAGACCATATGTATGTGATCCTGCCTTTTGAAAAAGATTTTTATGCCAAATACGATTATCCAGTCAACTTTGTAGGCCATCCATTGCTCGATGTAGTTCATGATTATGAAAAAGAAGATGGTTTCAGGCAAAAACATCAGCTTGGCGATAAACCGCTTATTGCTTTATTACCTGGAAGCCGAAAGCAGGAGATTGAACGATTGCTCAATGTGATGCTACAAGTCATCACTAACTTCCCTGATTATCAATTTGTTATTGCGGGAGCGCCTTCACAGGATGAGTCCTACTATCAATCTATTATTGATCAATCTTCTATTCCAGCGCCTGTCAGGCAAAATATTCGCTTTATAAGTAATAAGACTTATCAACTACTGCTTCATTCCGAAGCAGCACTTGTTACTTCTGGCACGGCAACTTTGGAGACTGCCTTGTTTGATGTACCCCAAGTGGTATGTTATAAAGGAAGCCCCCTATCCTATCATATTGCTCGCCGATTGATCAATGTATCTTACATTTCTTTGGTTAATCTGATTGTCGACAAAGAGATTGTAAAAGAGCTCATCCAGCACGAATGTAATCCTGAAAATATCTCTACAGCTCTGACAGAAATACTTGATCCACAACATCAGAAAGAGTTGTACAAAGAATATCAAAATTTGAAGGAAGAACTAGGCAATGCAGGTGCTTCACAGCGTACTGCTAAATTAATTACCAAATATTCGGAAAAGTAGAGAATGGGTCGCTTCGATTATTCAATCGGGCGACTACCATCTGCTATCCACCCACTCCAGGAGCCAGGATACAAACGCGCTTTTCCCAGGCCTGCATATTCAAAAGCGAGGATATTTCTACAGGCCGTTACTCCTGAACCACAATAAAAGACAACATCATCTCCTGGCATTGCGCCTAATACCTGCTCTATTTGTGTACGAATATCATTAGGCGAAAGCCACAGGCCATCGGCACCTATATTTTCAGTATGAGGATAATTTAGTGCTCCAGGTATGTGTCCTGCTATAGGATCAATAGGCTCCATTTCACCTCGATAACGCTCTGATGTGCGAGCATCTATCAATGTTGTTGTGGACGCACGATTGGATACTTCCTCTACCCTTAGCGCCAAATTATGGTCTGCCTTAGGGGCGAAGGTAGATGGAGTGCGATATTCTATTCCTGAAGTAGTTGGATAATTTGCTTGCTTCCACTTTTGCCAACCTCCATCCAGTACCGCTACATTCTGATGTCCCATCCAGCGCAACACCCACCACAAACGGGCTGCTATTGCACCAGACTTATCATCATAAACTACTACTTGTGTATTTTCATCAATACCCCAGGATGAAAAAAGCGCCACAACCTCTTCTATAGCTGGTAGCGGATGTCGCCCAGTTTTACCTGGTATAACCGGAGAGGATAAATCGTCATCAAGGTGCGCGTACAATGCCCCTGGTATATGTTCCTTATGATAGTTATTCCTTCCTGCTTCTGTATCTGCCAAACTAAAACTACAATCTATTATCGCCCAATTTGCTTTCTGAAAGTGTTGGTATAAATCTTCTACCTTAATTAAAGTGGTATACATAGTATATGGTTAAATTTTCTTTAAGCTCTATATTGTTTGTAATTTGGGAGCTCATAATACGGTTTATAGAAATGTTTTACATCACTATAAACCAAAAAACTTTTCATCTGGAATTTCACTAATTCTTTTCAAACAAAACTCTCAACACTCAAGAATTTGCGAGATCAAAATTTATTTTTTGATCGAGTATTAACAAAAGTAATCATCCATGAAGAATAAAATTTTATTTCTGCTACTAGGATTGCTGATTAGCACTTCTAGCTTTGCCCAGAAAAAGGTACGCTATACTGAAGATTTTTATTTTGAAAGGGGAATTTATTCCAGTATTGAGCAATGGAAACAAAATGACCCGGTAAAACCCAAAGATATTATTACCGATTTGGATAAAACCTCTCCGCGTTTCTTTCAATATCTAATGGCTAAAGAAAGCTTCCGCTACCCTTCCAACAATGAGATTATCTATCAAAAGCCTAAAGACTTATTTGGTTATTCCGATGGCGAACACTTATTCCACAGCAACAAATATCGATTTGAAACGATTGGCTCCATCAGTGTACTAAAAGAGGTTGATGTAGTAGATTCTTATTCTTCTTTCATCAAACCCAGTGAATCATACGAAGCAGAAAGAGAAGAAGGTTCTGGAAAATTATTCATTCTCGATTATGAAACCGGTGAATTTTTCAAGTGCAAACCAGCTAAAGTCAAAGCACTGTTTAAGCGCGACCCAAAATTATATGCTGAATATCAAAAAGCAAAGGGCAGCCGAAAGGATAAAATAGATCGCTTCATCAAGGAGTATAATTTCCGACACCCTATTTATTTCCCTAAAAAGTAAGCCTTAAAACAACAAAGCCACAAAGATGATCATCACTTTGTGGCTTTGCTATTTTAGAATCAGGCTATTCTTTACTTCAATACTAATCGCTTGAAGCTGCGGCCATTTTCCGTTTCCAGTGCCAGCACATAAACACCTGCAGCCAAATCATTGGTATTGATTTGTTTGCTATTCTTACCGGCAGGGCTGAAGAAACGCTCCGTGTATAGCGTTTGTCCTGTCAAATTGATAATGCGAAGTTGTAAATCCTTACTTTCAACCATTGACCAGGATAATTGTACCTGGTTGCCTGCGGATTGAGGTACAGGGAAAAGACTCAAGGCACTAAGCCCTTCCACTTCCTGGGTCGCTGTAAGGAAGTTTCCTGTAGTAAATTGCTCAAAGCCTGAATAAGTCGTACAACCATCATTAAGATTGTAGGCACGTACACTCCAGCGCCATGCTTTATCAGACACCAGGCCTGTCACTACATAACTGTTAGTTGAAGTATGATAGTTGCCAAAATTATAAGCAGAACCATTTGGCAACATTAGGTCGAGGTCTACAAGATAACCAACTGCGTCAGGGATAGCTTCCCAACTCAATTCCAGTGAGCCAACTTCAGTAATCAATTCATCATTTACAGGGCTCACCAAAGTAGCAATTGAAGGATCTAATGGCTGTGGTGGGTTTTGATTATATAGGAAACTAGCACGAGGGCCTAGCAGATTAGCTCGCATTGCTCCGGTTTGCTCACCCGAAAAGCGGCTGGAACAATTATCATTAGCATAGCTCATGAAGAGCGTTCCATCAGAGCGAAACTCTTCGCCTGTAGGATCTTGCTGTGGTTGATTACTCAATAGTTCACCATTACAAGGCCAGCGAAAGCTCAGGTAATCTGGTTCCGTATCACAGAATCCATCAGCAGCCTGATTACAGTTGCTCCCGTCAAGACGCTCTACTGGAAAGTTGTTGACAAAATTTGGAGTAGGTGACGAATAATCATAATCGGTACCTTCCCATCCCAGGAAAGTGTGCGGAAGGCTAAGGAAGTGCCCTATTTCATGTGCCCAGGTATGATCATTTACCCCCATGCAGCTTTTTGCCAGTGCTACACCATCCTGTCCTGGGCTGAAATAGCCACAAGCTCCTGCCGGGTCAGATACGATGTAACAGTTGATAGTGTTGGGGATGTTGTGGAAGTACATCATTTCAGCCCCTTCGCCAAAAGTATGATTGTAGTAAGTAGAATTGTCGATATAGCGAATATCTCCTTCTATGAAAAACTGTATTTCAGAATCTACGAAGTCTGATTGTAGCGTACAAAATGCATCTAAAAGAGATTCAATAGAAAAATAACCATTTCCTACATCAGTACCTACAAGGTGAATAGTAATTGGAACATACAATATTTCCGAACTACGAGGATAGGCAGCAGGATTTTGCTGATACTCCGTCAACCACTCTGATTTTACAGGAGGTGTTGCACATCCTTCAACTTGTTGTGCATTGATTTGCCATCCAATGGCCAAGAACAGTATAATTAGTGATAATTGCTTCATAAAAATCTGGCTAATTAGTAGTCTTATAAGACTAAGTGTGTATTAGAAATAAATTTATGATTTGATTAAAATCTTACGTGTCATTAAGCCTGCACTGGTATCAAACACAAGCAGGTAAATACCATTTGACAGGCTACCAGGCATCAATTGTAGTCGATTTTCTCCCAGATTAAAATCTCGGTCACCAAACGTGCTTACTTCCTGGCCTGCCATATTATATAATGATAGATTGCCGGTAAAAGCTTCCGTAGCCTGAATAAAAATATTGATATTCGAACGATTCTGAATGGGGTTTTGCTCTACAATAAAGGCGGTCACTAAATCATTCGTCTGTGTAGTAGCATCTGCTCCGGTATCAAAAGAATAAACTCTGGAAAAATCAGTACATGTCCTGTAAGCGTTAAAAGGGCGTACTCTCCAAAAGTAGGTAACATTAGGCTCCAGTACTTCAATTGTATGAGATGTACCATTGATTACCTCATCATAAATAACTACTGGTGTGGAAAAGGTAGGCAGGCGTGCTATTTGTAATAAATAACTGCTTGCTCCTGCTACTTCCGACCAGGAGAAGTTGACCGCATTATAAATATTGATTTTTTCTTCATTGATGGGAGCAATCCCATCTGGAGTTTCCGTAATTGGTGTAGTAGAAGGGGTTGTTCCATTACGCAAATGTGCACGCTGATCACTTTCTAAATCCTGAAGGATAAGCTGCTGTTGCATATCTGTATAATAATACTCATCTTCATCGCAATTGAAGAAATAGTTCATCCAAAGTTTTTCATCCGGGTTTAAAAGGGTGCCGCTACGATCAAATACGTTTTGATTAAAGTTGCAGTTGTCCCACCCAAATCCAAATAGATAATCGGCTGGCGTATCACATACTCGATCACCTGCGCTATTACAATTGTTACCATTGGCCAATTCTACCAACGTCTGCCCATCAGGAGCAACGACCAATTCTACTTGTGTACCATGAGTTCCTACATCCCAGGGGTTTGGCTCCCAGCCACTAAAGGGGTGCAATAAACTAAAGTAATGCCCCATTTCATGAGTAAATGTGAGTCCATCCTTACCAATTTCATCTTTATCAATGACCAGCCAGTCTTGAGCAGGGCTATAATAACCTAATACAACTCCCTGGCCTACCTGATTGGGAGGATCTGCATCCTGAGGAAGGAAAATATTAATGGCTTGATCATCTGTCGACAGATTGAGTAAGGTCGTATTCTCTGAATGATTATCATATAGTTCATCATTCAGTAGATAGTTAAAGCCATCTCTGAAATAAAACTGAATATTGAGGTCTGCATAATCTTCATTCAACAGGCAAAGCTGGTCCAAAACCCTGTGTTTCGGTACCATTCCTGAGCCATCAGATTTTGCAATTAAATGAAAAGTTATAGGGACATACTGAATATCTCGGAAAGCAACCGGTGAATCATGTAAAGCCGCTTTATTACGCTCTAGTCGTTCAAGCAATGCTTCTTGATATTCTCCTATGGTGCCACACCAGTTTTTCATTGGTTGCGAAAAAACAGGGGCCGACCCAATAAGTACTACTATGATAATATATAATGAACGTGCTATCATTTAATATGATTATACGGATTATTTACCCGGGATATAAACTCAGTCATCCAAACAAAGTTGTCAACAGGTGGTAAAATTAGAAAAAATATCCCTTGACCAATGTCAAGCAGCTAGCAATTAGTATCGGTTTCATAGATAATCCTATGAAAAAAAAACCTACTTTTGCTGCGATTTTTAGAAAAGTACATACAAGTATCTTAATCAAATAATATAAACGAAATAATAATCATGAGTAAAGTAACTGTTGTTGGGGCCGGTAATGTAGGAGCTACGGTTGCCAATGTACTAGCTCACAAAGACGTTGTGAATGAAGTTGTATTGTTGGATATCAAGGGAGACTTCGCCAGAGGTAAAGCACTGGATAGCTGGCAGCAGGCTCCAATTGATTACTATAGCACAAAACTAAAAGGTACTGAAGACTATAAGGATACAGCAGGTTCTGATATTGTTGTAATTACTGCTGGTATTCCTCGTAAGCCAGGTATGAGCCGTGACGACTTGATCGCTACTAACGCTAAGATCGTTAATATTGTGACTAAGTCTATCATGGAGCATTCTGAAAATCCTATCATCATTGTGGTCTCTAACCCACTGGATGTAATGACTTATGCTGCATTTAAAGCTGCTGGATTGCCAGCATCTCGTGTTTTTGGTATGGCAGGTATTCTTGATACGGCTCGTTACCGTGCATTCTTAGCTACTGCACTTAATGTATCTCCTAAAGATATTCAGGCAGTACTAATGGGTGGCCATGGTGATACGATGGTACCACTACCACGTTATACAACTGTTTCTGGTATTCCGGTTACTGAAATGATTGGCGATGATGAGCTGAATGCTATTGTAGAACGCACTAAAAAAGGTGGTGGCGAATTGGTAGGCTTGATGGGTACTTCTGCATGGTATGCTCCTGGTGCCGCAGCAGCTCAGATGGTTGAAACGATCGTTCGCGATGAAAATAGAATTTTCCCTTGCTGTGCCTACCTAAATGGTGAATACGGCATTAATGAAATGTTCTTGGGAGTGCCTGTTAAATTGGGCAAAAATGGTATTGAGCAGATTCTTGAGCTTCAGTTGAATGATGACGAGAAAGAACTGTTAAACACATCAGCTCAGCACGTTCGTGCAGTAATGGATGTATTTGAAGGCATGGATATCTAATATAGATCCAGTTTCCTATAATAGAAAATCCCGAATGTTAGCTTATGCCAGCATTCGGGATTTCTTATTAGGAACCTGAAATCCCCTCAGCCCTGCGGGCAGCTCCCCCGAGGGGAGCACACTTTAGAATGCCAAAAACTCTACAGCATGTTCTTCCATCACCTGAAGCGTTGGCTCATCTACTATCGTCCCTTCTCCATCCTGCAAATCCATAATGCTGGAGATAGGCAACTTGTTAGGCATTACAAGAGTCCCCAGGTAATTTAAAACTCCGGTAAGATGCTCCATTCCCCGAAGATTGCCAGCCCTGCCACTAGCAATGCCTATCAGTGCTGCCTTTTTATTTTTAAAGTTTTGGGCGTAATTGCGCACCGAACAAGCATCTATGAATAGCTTTACAGAACCAGGAAAACCTCCATTATACTCTGGAGTTACAAATACAAACTTGCTTGCTGGTATAATATATTCATCTTGTATCTGGCCTATACTCTCCGATTGTTCTTCATACATCATCTGATGAAACCAATCATGCGGTATTTCCTCTAATGCCAATAATTTCACCTCTTCTGTTGCTTGCTTTCGCAGCATATTATAATATAATTTTGTGAACCGAAGGCATTCACTATTCTTTCTATTCGTGCCTGATATTACCGTAATCATTCTGTAAATGTAAGTATAAAACCTTATATTCGGCATCATATCAAACTCAACCCTCTTTGATAAAAATAGTGAAGGATGATTGCCTTTACTAAATCATTATTTTTGTTAAGGAATTAAATACAGAAAACTAAACATGAAGATTACCAATTATGGCCAATCTGCTTTTTTGGTAGAAACAAAAGGAAAAAAGTTACTTTTTGACCCTTTCATTAGCCCCAATCCATTGGCAAAAGATATCGATATAGATGCCATTGAAGCAGATTATATATTATTATCTCATGGGCATACAGATCACGTACTAGATGCTGAATCTATTGGTAAAAGGACAGGTGCTGTTATCATCTCCAACTTTGAAGTTGTTAGCTGGTACGGCGAGAAAGGAATTAAGGGCCATCCTATGAATCACGGTGGCAAGTTTAACTTCGATTTTGGTACTGTCAAATATGTCAACGCCATTCATTCCAGCGTTTTACCGGATGGAACTTATGGTGGCAACCCTGGTGGTTTTGTAATCTGGAATGAAGAAGCTTGCTTCTATTTTGCAGGAGATACTGCTCTTACACTGGATATGAAGCTCATACCAATGACATGCCCTTCCTTAGATTTTGCAATACTCCCAATAGGTGATAACTTTACAATGGGTTATGAAGATGCTGTGATTGCCAGTGATTTTATAGAATGCAATAAAGTAATAGGCTGTCACTATGACACCTTTGGTTATATAAAAATAGACCATAGC
Organism: Chitinophagales bacterium; assembly: GCA_022360175.1. Classification (GTDB taxonomy): domain Bacteria; phylum Bacteroidota; class Bacteroidia; order Chitinophagales; family Saprospiraceae; genus JAKSDI01. The sequence goes on along the minus strand of JAKSDI010000140.1, from coordinate 6,397 downwards.
GAAGCACAAAAATCTTTTGCAGATAAAGGAAAAGAGTTAGTTTTGCTGCCAATTGGCGAAAGCCTCAACCTGTAAATTATCAAACAGCAGTGGGATAAGGATGAAGAAGAAACTAAAATGTACCTGCCAATAATGAAATATACTGAAAGTCTGTACATTATATTTATTCTTCACCCCCAACAGGAAGACATTAACAAAATCCTTAAACATTCGTCATGGGAAAAGTTATAGCTATTGCTAACCAGAAAGGTGGAGTTGGTAAAACGACCACGGCTATCAACCTGGCTGCCTCCCTTGCTATTCTTGAAAAGAAAATATTGCTTATAGATTCAGATCCACAGGGCAATGCTTCATCAGGGATCGGGGTAATGCCCGAAGATATTGAAACAACTATATATGATTGCCTTATAGGTGGCTTAGATACCATTGAGGCAATTTACGAAACCGAAACGCCTAATTTGCATGTTATTCCTTCTACCATTGACCTGGTAGGTGCTGAGATTGAATTGGTCAGCAAGATGAAGCGGGAATTTCTTATGAAGGATGTCATTGATCAGGTTCGGGAAGATTACGATTATATTTTTATAGATTGTTTGCCTTCTCTGGGCTTAATCACCGTCAATGCACTCACTGCTGCTGATTCAGTATTGGTGCCTGTACAGTGTGAATTTTTCGCATTGGAAGGACTCTCCCAATTGCGTGAAACAATTCAATTGATTCAGACTAAGATCAACCCGCAGCTAGAGATTGAAGGCATCTTGTTATCTATGTATGATAGCAGATTACGCCTGGCCAATATTGTAGTAGAGGCAGTACAGGAAATGTTTGCAGAAGAGGTTTTTGACACTATCATACATCGTAATTCCAAGATTGGTGAAGCACCAAACATGCATATGCCAGTAGTTATGCTCAATGCCAGTAGCAGAGGTAGCATTAATTTCTTAAATTTAGCCAAGGAATTCCTGAAAAACAATAATGATAGTATTAAAGCTCCGAAAGGAGTAAAAGCAAGCTAAATTATTATGTCAAAGAGAATTAAGAAAAAAGGAATCAGTTCATCAGATTTAAAAGCCTCCTTAAAAGGCCTGGAGAAAAAAAGTAATAGCCGCCTGGCATATTTTAACATTACTGAAGATGAGATCAACCAAAACCCGGAAAAAGTGGTCAAGGAGTTGTCTCATACAGTAGCGATGATTCCGCTTTCGCAAATCTCTGTTAACCACGACCAGCCTCGTAAAGATTTTGATGAAGAAGCTTTACAGGAGCTCGTAGATTCTATTAAAGAATATGGCCTGATCCAACCTATCACGCTGCGCCGTTTCAATGATAAAGAATACCAAATCATCTCTGGCGAACGTCGTTATCGTGCTTCTAAACTAGCAGGCCTGGAAGAAATACCAGCCTATATACGAATTGCCAATGATCAGGAAATGATGGAGATGGCGCTGGTAGAAAACATTCAGCGCGAAGATTTGAATCCAATTGAAATAGCCATTACATACAAACGCCTGAAAGATGAGTTTGGCCTAATGCAACACGAACTGGCCGAACGAGTTAGTAGAAAGCGTACTACTGTCACCAATTTCTTAGCCTTACTAAAACTCCCCCCTAGTATCCAAGATTATGTAAGAGATGGTGAAATAAGTATGGGGCATGCTCGCGAACTGGCTCGCCTAGATGGATTGCAAATACAAGACTATTTCTTACAAAAAATTCTTGATCAAAACCTTTCTGTAAGAAAACTAGAAGCATTAATACGAGAATATAAGAATCCTACACCTAAAAAAACAGCCAGTAATAATGCCATCCCTGAAGAATATCAAAATGTAGAAAAATCCTTCCAGGAGTTTTTTGGCTCTAAAAAGCATGTCAAGTTAAAAATGAAGGATACAGAAAAAGGGAAAGGCCAACTAGTCTTATCGTTTAACTCTGTAGAAGAATTAAATAATTTACTGGACAGGCTGGATGATTGATATAGTTATGCGGTGATTAGTGATTAGTGATTAGTGATTAGTGATTAGTGATTAGTGGAAGTTAAGCATCACTTCGATTTTAAATCCTTCTGATATAATCCATCAAGTTAATCTTGTACTTAAGTAAGCACAAAATTATAATACAGCACCACCACATGACCCTTTGTCCGATCCATAGCTGCCTAACTGGCTCAGCCTGGCAGAGTTAGGATATGAAACCACATCACCATATAAACCTCTAACCATATGACTATATCACTATATCACCACATCCCCCTCCTCAAAACCCAACAAAAAGCAAAACCTAAATATATAAGCAACACTTACGCCCCTTTCATCCGTTACTAGGACAAATACAGAGCCGACCTTATGAAGAAAGTAGTATTATTTGTTTGTTCACTTTTATTTGCAGTAAACATCTTTGCGCAGGCAGATACTTCAGTAGTAGCTGATACCGCTTTAGTTATTACCAATGATACGATAGAATCTATAAAAAAAGAAAATTGGTTTAATAGAGGTTATCCAAATCCTAAAAGAGCTTTAGTCATGGGGCTTGTTGTACCTGGAAGTGGGCAAATCTATAATAAAAGCTGGTGGAAGGTACCTATTGTATATGGTGCGATAGTAGGTATGGGATTCACCATAGATTATAATCAATCCAGGTATCGCCGATTGAGAAAAGCGCTGAACCTAAAACGAGCAGGAGAAGAGCACGAATGGTCTAACACACAGCTCGACAATGAACAGTCTCTCAGGAGCCTTCGAGATGAATATGATAAAAACACTCAAATAGCTTATGTTGGCATGTTTCTCGTCTATACCTTGCAAGCCATGGAAGCTTTTGTTGATGCGCACCTTAAAAATTTTGATGTGGATGATGATATTGGAGCCATCAAATTGCGCCCTGAAGCGGGATATATCCCTCAGCTCGGTACTGCAACTGTAGGGATTGGTATAAGTATTCCCATTCAATCAAAACCACTACTCCAAGCTGATGATGCTCCTTCTCTATTTGACACAAAATAGCTTCTCAACAATTATCTAAAAGGAGGTAACAATTTGTCATATTGGCAAGCTTCGGATGTGATGTCATATACAACCTCTATAATAATGCTTGTCAGTCCGCCAAAACCTGCAAAAATGTCATGGATGATGTTTTGGCATACCTTATGATAAGGGAATAGTGTCATAGCCAATATGGTTATAACATCTGTGAAATAATTTATTAATTCAATCAACGATACAAAAAGCTTGTTAACTATGAAGCCCATCAATGACAGAGTAGTGGTCAAGCCTGCTCCGGCAGAAGAAAAGACTCAAGGAGGGATTATCATTCCTGATACTGCAAAGGAAAAGCCACAACGTGGTGAAATTGTAGCAGTAGGGCCAGGTAAAGATGGTAATCTAATGACTGTTCAGGTAGGCGACATCGTACTTTATGGTAAGTACGCTGGACAGGAACTACAATACCAGGGAGTAGATTATCTTATCATGAGAGAAGATGATATTCTGGTAGTCCTTGAAGGAAATGAATAATCCTCTATTCAATTTCTGATTTCTACTCTTGATCTATTTTTTAAAAAAATTAAAAAACATAACCTAACATGGCTAAAGAAATTAGCTTTGATAGAGATGCCAGAGAACAGTTACGCGCAGGTGTAGACGCTTTGGCTAATGCTGTAAAAGTAACCCTGGGCCCTAAAGGCCGCAACGTAGTTATCCAAAAAAGCTTTGGTGCTCCTCAGATTACAAAAGATGGGGTAACTGTTGCAAAAGAAATCGAACTGGAAAACCCAGTAGAAAACATGGGAGCTCAAATGGTAAAGGAAGTAGCATCTAAAACTGCTGATATTGCAGGTGATGGTACTACTACTGCTACTGTATTGGCTCAGGCAATGATCAACGCTGGTCTTAAGAACGTAACTTCTGGTGCTAATCCAATGGACCTGAAGCGTGGTATTGACAAGGCAGTGAAAGCGGTTATTGCTAACTTGAAAGAGCAGTCTGAAGTAATTGGTGACGATTTTGAAAAAATCCGCCAGGTAGGTTCTATCTCTGCCAATAACGACAACGAAATTGGTGGTTTGATTGCAGACGCGATGAAGCGTGTTTCTAAGGATGGTGTTATCACTGTTGAAGAAGCTAAAGGTACTGACACTTATGTGGATGAAGTACTAGGTATGCAGTTTGACCGTGGTTACCTTTCTCCTTACTTCGTGACTGACACGGAGAATATGATCACTGAATATGACAATCCATATATCCTGATCCACGATAAGAAAATCTCCAACATGCAGGATATCGTTCCTATTTTGGAGAAAGTGGTTCAAGCTGGCCGTCCGTTGTTGATCATTGCAGAGGATATTGAAAGCCAGGCATTGGGCGTATTGGTTGTAAACCGCCTTCGTGCACAGCTAAAAGTAGTAGCAGTTAAAGCTCCTGGTTTTGGTGACCGTCGCAAAGCAATGCTGGAAGATATCGCTATCCTAACTGGTGGTACTGTTATCAGCGAAGAAAAAGGCTACAAACTAGATAATGTAAGCGTCGAACACCTTGGTTCTGCTGAAAAGATCACTGTTGATAAAGACAATACTACTATCGTAAATGGTAGCGGTTCTGAAGATCACATCCAGGCTCGTATCAGCCAGATTAAGTCTCAGATCGAAACAACTACTTCTGATTACGATCGTGAAAAGCTGCAAGAACGTCTTGCTAAGCTTTCTGGTGGTGTTGCAGTACTATATGTAGGTGCAGCTACCGAAGTAGAAATGAAAGAGAAGAAAGATCGCGTAGATGATGCACTACATGCTACTCGCGCGGCTGTAGAAGAAGGTATTGTAGCTGGTGGTGGTGTTGCGCTGGTTCGTGCAATTGCTGCACTTGAGAATCTAACTGGTGAGAACGAAGATGAAACCATCGGTGTTCAGATCGTTAAGAAATCACTCGAATCACCTTTACGTACTATTGCTGATAATGCTGGTGTTGAAGGCTCTGTTGTTCTTCAGCAGGTTAAAAACAGCGAAGGCAGCACAGGTTATAACGCTCGTACCGATGTATTCGAAGACCTAAAGAAAGCTGGTGTAATCGATCCAACTAAAGTGACTCGTATCGCACTGGAAAATGCAGGCTCTATCGCAGGTATGGTACTAACTACTGAATGTGTAATCAACGACAAGCCAGAACCTGAAGCGGCAATGCCAGCAGGTGGTGGAATGCCAGGTGGAATGCCAGGTATGATGTAATCACATCTGTTGATTCAAACATATAGAATGAAAGCCTTCTCGCATTGCGGGAGGGCTTTTTTGTTTTAGAATATCTTCTGGGCATTGATCGGCTTTGAAGGTTTATGATAATCCCAGAAATGGTATCCTTGCGTTTTCATTTAGATCATAGTATCTTGATTTTATACAGTGAAGTGATTAAATAGTAAGCTTAATGGTGCAATTTGAAGAAATAACGGATATCCCTGATTATACCAATCAATTAGAAAACAAGATACTATATACGATTCATCCCAAAACTGTTTCTATATCTTATGAATCTACCTATACATTAAAATATATCATCGAAGGCGAAAAGCAGTACAGCTTCAATAATCAGGATATTAAGGTCTTAAAAAATCAGTACTTAATTTTAAATAGCAAAAGTAAAATCACCACTGAAGTCAAAAGGGGAACGAAAGGATTATCTTTCTTCCTTGCTCCGGAGTTAATTCACACTATTTATAGCTACCATACCAATAAGAAGCTTTATCCTGAGTTTCTTGAGGTAATTCAAGAAACATCCACTAATAACATAGGACTCTTTCTCGATAATATATCCTATCTTTTTACATATGCTCCCTTTACATTCAAACACCAGATAGATGAATTATTTATTCAACTTTGTGAAACAATTATCTCCGAGCAGATCACTATTGATGAGAGGTTTTCAAATTTAAAGATCATCAAGTACGATACAAAAAAAGCACTTCTTCAGCGAATCTTGTGGACGAAAGAATACCTGCACGATAATATGAGCAAGCCTATTTCACTCGAAACCCTGAGTAAAACAATTGGTGTAAGCAAATATTATTTACATCGGTTATTTACAGAGCTTACTGGAACTACCCCTTTAAAATACCTAACCTACATTCGTTTAGAGGAAGCAAAAAATAAGCTACGCCATTCCAAGCATTCTATTTTTGAAATAGCAACAGAGTGTGGTTTCGATAGCATCTCCTATTTTTCAAACACGTTTAAGAAATACGTAGGCTGTTCTCCAAGTCAGTATAGAAGTAAGTAAGTGATCAAATATAGTTTGTGATCTGATCGTGGGGATTTTTGTTTTAATCAAGGCGGGGGTTCCCGACCTTAGCCAAAGCTAAGGAAGGCGGTTCTTCAACACAGAGTAAGACAAAAAGAACCTATCAGAATTATTGAAGT
>JAKSDI010000214.1 GCA_022360175.1 Chitinophagales bacterium | reverse complement strand
CAACCTACCAGAAGCAACAACCGCTACAATGACAATAAGTGATATCACAGGAAGGGTGGTCAAACTGATCCGCCTGGATGCTGTGAAGGGATACAACTCGGTGGTGATTAATGCTAGCAATTTACCGAAAGGAGTATTGCAATACACGGTGAAAGCAGGTCAATACACCGATACGAAATCTATGATTATTACGGACTAATTATAAGAGACAGGGGAAGATGTAAAAATCTATTTCCGGATTTTGAGTGATTATGATATTGGGGCTGAGATTAAATTCTCAGCCCTTTTTTTCTTCTGTAGAAAAAAACAGCCCTTCTTTCCTTTCCTATTTCTATAGTGTATTGAATCAGTTAATAGAGAATAATGTAATGCAGCTTGTGACAACTACTCAAATTGTGATGACCAATTAGTTTAATCCATTTCCCATGTTTTTGAATAGATAGAGCTATTTATATAAAGTATAATTGCTCGTTGAAATACAAAATGGATATTATTTATTTTATAATATGTTGATATACAGGTATTTGATTGGTGGGGGTGTGTGAATTTTAAAAACTGTCCCTATTGTTTTTTCATACTCCTCTTACATTAGTGCTATCAATATGAGAAAGAGGATTTATACTACACTTACCAAACTACCTACATACCAAAATTAACATAGAGGGAGGCTTAAAAATCATTTAATCACTATCAAAATCGATGACAGATGAGAGCGAATAGCATTCAACTGAACGGAACCTCTATGCAACTACAAAACGGGATCATCAATGTAGATATCATCGGTCCAAATGCATAATGAATTTTAATAGAGCACTAAGAACTTAATACAACACTAAATTAATGCTACTTTAAATCTAAAACTGCTTCTCCAGCCGTGATAGATTTATTACTTGATAATTAGAATTGAAATCATTTTTAGCTATTAATGGCTAGATAAGATTGAATAAACACTGGAATGAGCACTTTATGAGATCATACCAGAGGCTATTAAAAGACAAGATCACCTTTGTATTCTGGTATTGGAAATGAATCCAATTAATATAGATGGTAGAATAGGTCGTATTCATGAATCATCTGAATAATAGATATTGTGTTTTGAGTTTTACATGAGTAGATTATGATAATTTCTTTTAACAGAAGATGGAGGGGGGTAAAATTAAAATTCTGTCCCCTCTTTCTATCTGTCTTTGAATTACATTTGAATATCTGCTCAAATCGAAATTTGATTTATATCAAACATAAGGCATATAACAAGGTGTTTACTGATTTGGGTATGGCAAATATGCACAGAGAGGTATCTACATGAAACACTAATGATGAGGCAGTTTGGACTCTGAACTGCTTCATCTTATTCTATTCTACGCATTTAAATTATTACGCTTTCGGAATGTATTGATGTTCATGTCCGGCTGGGGATTTTATGCTGAATGGATAAAAGCAATAACAGCCAATTGAAATACATGAGAATCGCTTTTGGGGTGTAACTGCTTGATTGTTAGTTTTCTTTGAAGGGCGATCTGCTTGGGTGAATTAAAATTATACAAATCATATAAAATAGACCACTAAATATTTAAAGCATAATCACATGAAAAATCTCTATTCTTTTTTCCCTAAAAACAAGCAATTGTTATGGCGTAATAGCCTTCGGCTTTTGGTTGTTTCTTTGGCTATGCTAACGGCATGCCAACAACAAAACGAAAAAATAGAATTTGTCCAGTTGGACGAAGAGAGTTATCATGCTAAAACAGATGACTATAAGTTGTACTTATTAGCTTCTGCTATAGAAATGAAAACTCAAGATGACACTTGGCAGATGTCGTTTAATAATCAGGAAAAAATTGTTCCCCAGAAAAAAGATAGGGAGATTTTATATGAAAATATTAGTCCGCATACTGAAATGGTGGTTTATGATAAGGGGGCAAATAAGGCAGGCTATGATGTAATAGTACACCCTGGTGGTAATGTAGAGGATGTCGTATTACAACTTGAGCATAATGGAAGCAATAATGAAGCTTTTATCAATGGAGAAGGTGCTCTTCTATTACCTATCGAAGAAGGTTATTTAAAACATTCTCCCCCAATTGCCTATCAGGAAATAAATGGAGAAAAGAATATAGTTGAAAGTCGCTTCCACTTGGAGAGCGGGCTTTTGTCATTTGAAGTGGATGCATATAATCCTGAGTATACTTTGGTAATTGATCCAGAAATATCTTTTACCACGGAGACTGTAAATAAAACAAAACAAATATTAGCACAAAGAAATACGACAGCCAGGATGATGATGGCACCAGATTGTCCTCCAATGCCTGTTGTCAATCCTTATATCGGAGGTAAAACTTATAGAGATATAGGGCAGGATGGAGTTTTGACTGCTGGTATAGATCAAGCTGTAGCCAATGTAACAGTATCTGTTTATAGTGCATCGGGTTTAGTAGGGACTACTACAAGTAGTGTAGATGGAGATTATTTATTTGAAAATGCAGCACTTACTCCTGGAGAAACTTATCGAGTAGAGTTCTCGAGCTTTCCATCTAACCTGGAACCTTCAATAGCAGGTGGTGGAAATGGGACATCCGTCCAATTTATAAGTGCGAATTCGTGTGATAATAATTTTGGATTAATCAATCCTGATGAATATGTGGAACCTAATCCTACCGTTGTTACTAACTGTTTTATACTAGGAGATAATGTAGGAGATCCAGGAGATGTTTTAATTTCAATGGATTATAATAGTCCAACTACTATAGGACATGAATCCCAGGGCGGACAAATTGGTTCTACTTATGGTTTAGCTTTCTCAAAGCAATCAGGTTTATTATTTGCATCTGCTTTCCATAAGCGATTTGCAGGATTCGGTCCCGGAACACCTGGTTCGATCTATGTAATTACGGACCCGGGGGATAATGCTTATTCGGGGGCTCTCTTTATTGATTTAAATACTTTATTTGGCTCTAGTGTTGCCGGAACTGATGTTCATGATTTTTCAGTTGTGGATGTTGACCCAAGTCCTTCCTTTACCGTGAATGAAGTAATTGATGGAGCTTCTTTTAATATGGTTGGACGTACTGCCTTTGGAGATATGGACATCACTGAGGATGGAGATTCTCTCTGGGTAGTTAACCTGGCAGATAGAAGTTTATATGGTATCCCCCTTGGAGCAGACCCCAAAAACCCAGTTGCGCCAGCTAGTTCCACTGATGTGGAGGTACTATCTTTGATTGGTACTTTACCAGGTATTCCTGCTGGTGTAGACAATGCTGAAATTCGTCCTTTTGCTCTTAAATACCATAAAGGGAAGCTTTACATTGGTGTAGTAACTAATGGTGAAGTAACAGGTTTAGCTAACATGTATGGCTTGGCTTATTGCTACAATCCTGCGGATGGAACTTTCACTAAAGTACTGGAATTTCCATTGAATTATGATAGAGGTTGTGCCTTTGGTGGTGATGATGGAGATGGACTTGAATGTGCAGGGCCTGCTCGTTGGAACCCATGGCTCACTACGAATAGCATGCCAACACCAATGGCCATACCATCTGGTAGATTATTTGTAGAAAATGGACATCCTCAGCCCATTTTTGCGGATATCGAATTTGATATTAATGATAATATGATCATCGGACTTAGAGATAGATTTGGAGATCAGGGAGGATATCGCGCCGCTAACCCAGATGGATCAGCCGTTTTAGACGAAAATGGAAATACACTGGTACAGAACAGTATGACTGGACAACTTTGGTATACTTCCGATAATGATGCATTCGGAGATATACTACTGGCTACTCCAAATGGTGCTGCCTGGTCACTCAATATTGCTGATTTTACAGATGCAACGTTGTCTTTGCCAACAGCCACTCCATCAGGAGGAGTTGACCCTTGCCCTGATGGAGAAGCATTCTTTGGAGATGATTGTTACCATGCGACAGGCTTTATCCATGAAGAGACTAGTATGGGGGGAATGGCTATGTTATTACGCACGAATTTATTTTCTTTTCCTTCAATGGACCCGGAGATAAATGCCTACTCTAATGGTATTGACTGGATGGACCCTACAAGTGGTAATCTGACAATGTTTTTCACCGTATTAGATGGTGCCTCTCAAAGTGTGTTTGGAAAAGGTAATGGTTTAGGAGATATGGAATTAATTACTGCTCCAGCTCCAATAGAAATTGGAAACCGTGTTTGGAAGGATGATAATGGAAATGGCATTCAAGATCCCGGTGAAGATGGTATCAATGGAGTCCTGGTAGAGTTGTATAAAGAAACAGCGCCAAGTACCTATACCAAAGTAGCTGAAACAACAACAGCAGCAGATGGTAGCCAGGGAAATGGAGCATACAAATTTAGCATGGATGGCGTAGGAGGTCAAAGCTGGGAACCTGGTTTCACAGAAGTTGAACCAGATATGACCTATGAAGTTAGGGTGTCTTTATCAGATTTACAATCTGCTGATCCTAATTGCACTGGATTTACGGCTGCAAACCAGACGAGTGATGCTACAAACGACAGATTTACAGATCTTTCTGATTCTGATGCTATTGATAATGCTAATGTTGGAGTGATCAATTTCTCAACTACCGATGTAGGAGAAAGCAATCACTCTTTAGATATAGGTGCAATTGCTTGTGCTATTACGTTGAGTAATCTTTCTTCAGGCTCTTGTACAGATGGTGAGTATACACTGACTGGTGATATTAGCTATGCGGGAGGCCCTACTCCTTTAGGCCTGATAACTATTTCAGTAGATAATGACGGCGTCACCGCATCAGTACAAATAGACCCGTCTTCAGCATCTTCTTTTAGCATTCCAAACCTGGGATGTGATGGAGATCAAAATGTAGTAGTAACCGCTAGTTTTGATAATGATATGACTTGTTCTGGTACTGAGATGTATGATGAACCAGAATGTATGCTAAACATTACTAACGTATCTGTTAGTGACTGTGTTTTTGATGGTCAAAATAGTATCGCTTCGGTCTCTGTAGAAGTGACTTGGCAAAATGCTCCTCTTGGTGGTAATATAGACGTGACAGTAAATGGGCAAACGCAAACTATCGCAGCTTCTTTTGGTGCATTTTCTCCTCAGTCGATCAGCTTTACTGTTCCTGCTGATGGTAGTACAGGCAACTCAATTGCTGCGGCCTTTACAGTAGGCACTTGCGCCGATCCTGATGGAGATACTTATGATGCGCCTGCTGCATGTGATGCACCTCCGGGAGATATATGTGTGGAAGGTCCCGGTGTATTAGGTGGAACAGTATATCTTGATCCTAATGCTAATGGTGAATTGAATGGAGGAGAAGCAGGTGTGCCAAATATAACAGTGGAAGCTTATGATTGCGATGGCAACCTGGTACAGACAACTCAGACAGATAGCGAAGGATTTTATTACTTCACAGGTTTAGACGACTTGGAAAACTATCGAATTGAATTTTCAAACATTCCTCCAGACTTGAAATTCTCTTTTGCAGGAAATGATAATGGAACAAGTGTACAGTTTGCTTATCCTAACAATTGTACAATAGATTTAGCTTTAATCGATCCTAATACGTATTGTGAGTCTAATCCTCCAATGGCCGTACCATGTTATGTTAATGGTGATGCAACAGGAGGTGATGATGTATTGGTTGGATTTAATTATAACAGCTCAGGGCTTGGTCCACACTCTGTATTGGCAGATCGTTCTCAAATAGGAACAACATGGGGCTTGGCATACAGTAGATCCCGACAGATTTTATACGCCAGTGCTTTTGTGAAACGACACAGTGGTATGGGGCCTGCAGGGCCAGGTGCAATTTATAGCTATGACCAGACTTTAGGTACCATTTCTACTTTTGTTGATGTTACTGCTCTGGGTATTGATATAGGTACGGTTCCTTCTAATGCAATGCGAAACTTGCCTGCTAGTAAAAACCAGCCAAATAATGACCCAGATGTATTTAGCCTGGTAGCAAAGTCGAGCTTAGGAGATATTGATATCTCTGAAGATGAAAGCACACTTTATATTGTTAACCTAAATGAAAGTGATCGCGCAGTATACGCTATTCTTATAGATTCAGATAATAATCCTGCTACAGCACCTACAGCAGGAGATGTAACAAGATATGCCGTACCTGATCCAGGTTGTAACTTGGGTACTTATCGCCCATTTGGACTGAAGTTCTATAAAGGCGACTTGTATGTAGGGGTTGTTTGTGATGGTTCAAATGGAGGTACTACCGCAGATTTGACTGCAACAGTATACCAATTGGCACTTAGCTCAGGAGCTTCTTCTATGACTTCAGTACTTAATTTCCCTCTAACCTATACGAAAGGTTCTGTATGGGGTGGTTGTCCTACAAATTGGCTGCCCTGGCAAGATAACTTCCCATTTGTGGGAGTTTGTGGTGGTGCTCCAGGCGTAACTTCTGGATATGGTTCTTTTGTTATCTACCCACAAGCAGTATTGAGTGATATAGAATTTGATGATGACGGTTCTATGATATTAGGCTTTTTTGACCGTTCTGGTCATCAGGTTGGAGCAGCTAACTATGGCCTCACTGGCACGAGCCTTTACTATAGTGTAATTAGTGGTGATATTTTAAGAGCAGGATCTGATGGTGCCGGTGGCTTTGTTATAGAAAATAATGCTAGCGCTGGTGGTAACACTTCTTTAGGTGTTAATAACAACCAGGGACCTGGTGGTGGAGAATATTACTGGGGAGATGGTGGATTCCATGCTGAAGAAAGTATGGGAGGAACCGCTTTGTTATCTGGTACAAACGAAGTAGTCTTGAGCTTAATGGACCCTGTTCAAATACAATCTGGTGGTATTCGCTGGTTGAATAATACTACAGGTAGTGCTGTTCAAAACTTTGAATTGTATCCTCCTGGTGGTACGAATCCTTCTACTTTTGGAAAAGGTAATGGATTAGGAGATGTAGAATTACTATGTAGCGAAGCACCTATACAAATTGGTGATTATGTGTTTATAGATAATGATGCTGATGGCGTTCAGGACCCGCATACATGTGATGCTCCTTTAGCTAATGTGAATGTGACATTATACGATGAAAATGGCAATGAATTAGCTTCAACTCAAACAGATAGTGAAGGTCATTATTACTTTGGAACGGCTGATGGATTGATGCCTGCTACGAAGTACTATGTTGTCTTTGGTACGAGTGGACAGTACGCAAATGGCGTATTAACACTTTCACCAACAGATGTTTACGTACTGACAGTTGCAAATGCTGGGACAGGTAATGATCCTGATATTAATGATTCGGACGTTGAAATTGGTGGCAATACGCTGCCTGCTGCAGTCCAAGATTTACCTGTAATATGTGTAACTACTGCAACTCCTGGTTGTAGTGATCATACTTATGATGCAGGATTTATCCCGACTACAGATTATGGTGATTTACCAGATGGCTTTAATACACTGAGCAGCAACAATGGCGCTTCTCATGCTTATAAGCCTGGCTTATATCTGGGCTCATGCGTAGATTTTGATCCTGACGGACAACCAAGTGCTATGGCTGATGGCGATAATTTGGCGCCTGGCTTGGAGGTGGCAGGAGTTTGTGTTAATAATGATGATGAAGATGGTGTAAGCTTGCTTACTCCACTTATCCCAGGAAGCACTGCCTGCATTGAAGTAACAGCTACGTCTGTCAATGGGACAGCAGTCTTGAATGCGTGGATCGATTTCAACGGAGATGGAGATTTTGTAGGAGATGCAAATGAGAATTTAGTAT
>JAKSDI010000138.1 GCA_022360175.1 Chitinophagales bacterium | reverse complement strand
CCTCTGGACATTTTATTGATGCTTTACCTGCTAAAAATTTTGAGCCACATCACATTTATAATTTAACCGTATGCAAAAGAAATAATAGTGCGCAACTTTAGTTCGCAGGGAGTTTACCTAACTCTAGTTCGCACAACAGAAGTCGGAAGTTTATTGAAAAGGTTTATGATAGAAATTTCGACTTCGGATGAAGTCGTACAAATAATACAACATACGACTCCAACCGAACTCAGCTTTTCAAACTAGTAACGGGCAGTTTTATTCAATAATTAGTTTTTCAACCAATTTACCTTCATTTGTATCCAGTTCTATCAGATAAAAACCTTTGGCCAGGTTGTTTTGGGATACCTGCAAACGATTATATCCCGGCTGAATATTTACCAAATCTGACTGAATGAGTTGTCCCGCATAATTCCTTAAATTCAAAGAAGCATTCATTCCTTTGCGGGATTCCAGTTCTATCGTTATGGCTTGTCCTCCCAAAGCAGGATTTGGAAAAACCCTTACCTTATTTACGGAAGTGATCGTATTGATATCACTTAGTTGAGCCGTTTCAAAGGTAGCCGTTTCAGAGAAAAGCGTACAGAAAGAATGGCTATTATAAGCGCGAACACGCCAATAATAAGTACGCTCATTTAATAAATCTTCCGGCAATTCGAAGAAAGGCTCCGTGGTAATATATTCTTGATTGAGTGCACCAAAAGTAGGTAGCAGGCTCACATTGACAATATAGTGGGTTGCATTTTCTACTGCTTCCCATTCAAAGAAAGGAGCATCAAATTGTACAAAATCACCGCCTATTGGAGCGTTTAGAGTAGCAGGAGTACTGGATACTTCAGGAGCCGGTGTCTGATTGTAGAGAAGATCAGGTTTTTCTTCGTACACATTAGCACGCATAGCGGCTATTTGTTCCGGAGAAAATCTTCCCTGACAATCATCATCTGCATAACACATGATCAGGCTGCCATCAGATTGGAAAGGTTCTCCATTTGGGTCTAATTGAATCTGAGCACTGACTCCCTGTCCGTTACAAAACCAGCGATTGGCAATATAATCAGGAGCTGTATCACAAAATCCATCAGAAGCCAGGTAACAATTACTACCATCTACTAATTCAACAAGTGCTGTATCAATAATCAGTGTATCCATGATCAATGTATCCTGAAAATAGGTATAGTCATAAGTTACATGAGTAGGAGCAGGATTGCTGAAATCAGCGGGCATTTCACCATTGATGGTTTGCCCTCCTTCCCATCCAAGGAAAGGGTGGGGGAGTGATAAATTGTGGCCCATCTCATGTGCCCAGGTATCATCATTGGGATTTGAACAACTGTGATCCATTGCAATACCGGCATAAGGGAGGTTATATCCGCAATTGCCTGCAGCATTACCAACAAAATAAGTATTAACAGTATGCTCGATATTGTTGGCAAACATCATTTCCGCTCCTTCAAGTACGGTTTCATGACTAAACCAGGGGGTAAAAGGAATAGAGTCTATGGTACCTTCGAGATAAAAGTAGAGATTAGCTTCTTCGAAGTCAGCATTTAGCTTACAAAAAGCATCAATGAGCCTGTTGATCTTGAAGTAATTATTTCCAGCATCGTTACTGGTGAGGTGTACGCTAATTGGTATATATAATAAGGTATCCGTATTCCTTTGATGCGCAGCAGGGTTCTGCTGGTATTTTTTCAGCCAGGCACTTTTTCCAGGAAGAGTACCGCATGGTGCTGGGGTTATTTCTTCCTGTGCCTGAATTGTGAGAGATATAAATGTTATAGCGAAAAAAGTCAATAGAAGTTGTCTCATTTACAAAAGTGTTTAGTGCAAATCACTGTAAATTTAACACAAATGTTGAGCAAATCTAGAAATTGGGTGCCGTACGGGAGACTTTATCATAAGTATGCTTACTAAAAAAATGAGGTGTTGTCTTACATCTGTAATGACAACACCTCCAGTTCTTTGGGTGTATACTTAATAAATTAATCTCTCAGCACTGGCGCTTCCAACAATTTAAAAAACTGATCCAATCTCGGCATGATGACGATTTCTGTTCGGCGGTTGACACTGCGTCCAGAGCTACTATCATTATCAGCAATAGGAGCATATTGGGAGCGGCCAGAGGCAAGGAGTCGATCAGAAGGAACATAATGGTCCTGTTCTAAAATACGTACTACAGATGTAGCTCGTTTTACACTTAGATCCCAATTATCCTTTACACAAGAATTTTGGATAGGCACATCATCTGTATGGCCTTCCACCATCACCTGCAGATCATCGTGATCATTGATTACCATTGCCACCTTTCCTAGGACTTCGTTGGCTTCGGTAGTGACTTGTGAACTGCCAGATTCAAAGAGTAATTGATCAGAAATGGAAACGTGTACTACGCCTCCCCTTACTTCTACTTTGATGTCATCATCATTGATGTCGGAAAGGGAGCGTTTCAGGTTCATAACTAATGCTAGATTCAATGAATCTTTGGACTGTACTTTAGTGGTTAAATCCTGAATGAAATCGTACTGCTTGTTAATGTTTTGTAGTGATTGCTGAATACTTTCAGCACCCGCTTTATTAACAATAGATAGATCTGACATTCGATCCAGTAAACTGGAATTGCTGTATTGCAAATGCTGTACCTGCTCCTCTAGTTGTGCTATTTGTTCATCTCGGAGGGCTATTTCTCGTTCTAATTGTTCGAGTTTACTTTTACTACAGGAGGTAAATAAAAACAGTGTGGCCGCAGCCAAAACAAGAAGCTTTCTCATAATATAGTTTGATTAGTAAGACTGTTGGTTTTCTCTTCGGTAATAACTATCTGGATGGCTTCTTTAGTACATTGGGTGAATTGAAATTTGTATATCCTGGCGTCGAGTGTGATCGATGAGTGGTGATTTGTTATTAGTAAATGGTGATTGAAGCACCGAATCACAAATCACATTCACTACATCACCTCTCGCCATATATAATCCCTCACCCCCCTATCAAACTATTCTTAAACTGAGGATCAAATAGTTCATCAAGATAGGTAGCTCGTGTCAACTGATGGTAATTATCAGAGCAATCACCTAATCCGCTGCGCATAATGCTTTTACAGGTACCGTCAGGATTGGCGGCTTCTCTATGGTCTCGTAGCAAATGGCAATGTCCTAACTCATGAAAGATAACGTACTCCCGATAACGATCTGAAGCATTGGCCCAAAACTCCTCATCAATAGTGACATGATTCGGATTATGAGAGTTATAACTGCACTGTCCGGCTACATTCTCTTCTGGAAGGTCTTCAATTACTCCGGTAATGTCTTCACCAACCAGGTCTATATCAATTCCTCTAAGGGCAGCCTCTTCTTCAAAACGGGTAAAATAAGGCCATAGTGCTTCATCAACGCCAGGATAGGTATTGACTTGTACATTTGGCTCACTTTCCTGAAGTTCCTCAGCTGTATTAGACTCTACATAACTACATGATGATAAGGCTAAAATACATAGCAAAACAAGGGCATGAATTTTCATGATAATGAAGTTTAGAGTTAGGAATGAGAAATTAGTGTAAAATGCCCCGATAGATGGTCTGGATTGGTTTTGCTACTAATAATGATTGTAGAGACAAGAAAATTGTTTTCGAGCTAATTTTTTTATCAATGATGGAGTTTTTCTATTAAGGAGACTATAAAACAAAAGAAAAGAAAACCCTTTTAAGGGCTTTCTCTTCGGACACAAACACGTGACACCACATTCGCATGTGTGACACACACTAACTAGTTAATATAAAATCTATAGAGGGGGAATATCAGTTGTTAAGTGAATACAAAGTAGATTGATTGCCATAGATCAAAGGTAGATGCTATCCAAAAGAAGTGCAATCAAAATGGTACTACATGAAGACTACAGTTATTTAAAAAATAGATAACGAGTGTTATTTATGATTTTTAATCCTGTTAATATTTTAAATGATCTAGGTGTTTTATGCTCTAGATAAAGCTTGTATAGTTTGTAATAAATGTTCTTTTTTTCTGTGCGATACTGGAATTTCTATTTCGTTGGTCAAAATCAGAGTGCCGCCATCTGTTCTGCTAAAGCGAAGGATATGATTAAAGTTGACAAGGTGAGAGTGATGACAACGGATGAATCCCCATCTGGATAGCGCTTTTTCGTATTCTTTGAGGTTAAAGGAGGTAATGATTTCCTGTCCATCTATCATGTAAAAATGGGTATAACCACCATCTGCTTTGCAGTGCAAAATATCTTTTATTTTTATGATGTAGATATTATCAACATCCTTGAGAAGTATTTTCTTTTCTTTTTCAAAGCTGTTGTGGAGTAATAAAGAAAGGCTAGTATCATTAATCGTTTTTGCACTAAGTAGGGCTGCTTTTTTTACTGCTTCTATCAGGTGTTCGGGATTAATAGGTTTTAATAAATAATCGGCCGCACTCAGCCTGAAAGCATCAATGGCATATTGATTATAAGCGGTCACAAAGATAATTTGGAATTGGCGATTGAGTGTTTTTCGCAAAAAATCAAAGCCGGAGCCATCTGGTAATTCAATATCCAGAAAAACCAGGTCGCAGGCATTCAGCGTACTTAATCTTATTGCTTCCTGTACACTTCCTGCTTCTTCAATGACATCAACATCAGGACAAAAAACGGCCAGCATTTTTATTAAGCCCTGACGAATATTTTTTTCATCTTCAATAATAATAGCTTTCATATGTTGGTCTGTATAGGGAGTTTAAAAATAACCTGTGTTCCTGATTGGGTTAGATCTTTTATTTCAAAAGCAAATTTCTGTTTGGCCAATTTGCTGAGAAGCCGGATTCGTTCTTTTGTGATTTTAGTAGCTAGAGAAGTGTGTTTGCTTTTACTTTTTGTTTGCAATGCCTTTTTTCGCCCAATGCCATTATCCTCAACAATTGCATATAATTGAGTTCCTTTTTTTTCAAACTTGACTTTGATATAGCCATTCGAAACGGTATGGACTTTGCCGTGCTCAATTGCGTTTTCTACAAATGGTTGCCCAATTAAAGGGGGGATAAGGGTTTCCCAACGATTGATATTTTCCCCTACTATTATTTCATATTTGAATTCATTATTGAACCGCAACTGCTGCAAACTTAGATAGTTTTCCAGTGTATTAATTTCATCTTCCAGGGTGATTTGGGTTTCCTGGCTATACTCTAATACCTGCCGCATAAGTTCAGCAAAACGAGAGAGATAATAAATTGCTTTTGGAGTATCTTCTTTAGTAAGTAGATAGGTTTGAATGGATGAGAGTGCGTTAAATAAAAAATGAGGGTTCATTTGGAGGCGCAATATTTTTTGCTCTATTGTATTGATGGCTTGTTTTTGTTTGATTAGGCGTTGTTGGTTGTATAAATATAATGAACTGATACTGAGCAATAAAATCAGGATTAATGCTCCAATTAATAAATTGCGCTGTTTAATCTTGAAAGCTTGTACACTGGCTTGCTGATTAAGATCTTCTAATGCTCGTTCTTTTTTTTCGGTTTCGTATAATGTTTGTAGTGATTGCACCCGTTCTTCATTAAGCTGGGCTGTCATGCTATCCTGCAATTCATTATACTGTTCTTGGTATACAAAAGCTTTATCATACTCCATACTTCCCTTGTGCGCCTGTATCAGTGCATGATAAGCATTGAGTTGGTTGCCTATACTACATGTAGTTGCTAGCATTAAGGATTGTTGAGCGTGCTTTTTTGCAAGTTGGTGCTGATGTTTTTGATGATATGCCAGGCTCTTGTAGTAATGAATACCGCTTTTTAATTCATTATTTGTAGGGGTAGATTCTCCATTGATCATCGCATTTAAGGTATCGGTCAAATTCAATACTCTAGAGTAGTTTTTTGCAGAATATTCTATGCCTAATGCATTATAGATGGCTCTTTTTTTTCCAAGCTCATAATTGGTAGCCTTAGCATAAAAAAGTGCCTGGCCCAGATA
Organism: Chitinophagales bacterium; assembly: GCA_022360175.1. Lineage (GTDB taxonomy): Bacteria > Bacteroidota > Bacteroidia > Chitinophagales > Saprospiraceae > JAKSDI01. The sequence goes on along the minus strand of JAKSDI010000138.1, from coordinate 6,957 downwards.
TGCTCTGGCACTATCTATCATGCCATTGTTTTTGAAATTAGAAGACAAATTAATAAGCGTTGGTATTAAGGATAGTGTATCCCATCGATTGGAAAGTTGAGCACTATATTCCAGTGCTTTTTTATTGTGTCGGATCGCATCGTTCGGGGCTCTCATTCTCGTGCTGATGATAGACATGTTGGAGTAAAAAGTAGAAAGCTCTTTTTTTAATCCTATTTCTTCTCCTATTCGTATAGCTTGTAAAAAATAATCATTAGCAACCGTAAGATCGTGCAACTCCAGATGTACTGCTCCAAGCGAATTTAGTAAATGAACCAATGCTTTTTTATCTTTTATATTTTCTAAGAGAGGTTTGGCTTTTTTGAAGGATACTAAAGCTGGTGCATATTTTTGATCATGCCAGTAGGCCTGCCCCATAGCAAAATGATAGGTAGCCTCCCCTTTTGGCCAATTGTATTGCTGACTATATGTTAAACCAAGCTTAGCGTACTTTTGAATGGAATCAAATGAGATTTCGTAGTAGTTATAATACTTTACAATTTCAAATGCGGTCAGTGCATCGGTGGTATCATTATGATGTGATAAGTTTTGCTTAAGGCTATCGACAAAGCTTGTTTTCTGTGAGAAGAGAGGTAAAATGCTCAGCCATAAGCCTACAATAAGTACTACTCTTTTAGCAATAATTGGTGATTTCGGGATTATAATCTTCATGGTTGATATTATGTTGTAAAATATAATATGAACGTAGAAAAAAATACTATTTGATGTTGACAAGAATTAGTAAAACAGTTGTTTCATTATGTGTAAAATGTATAATGTTGAGTGAATGATGAAAAATGAGGCCATTTAAATACAATTTTAAATTGCTTGGATGACCTCATTATAATGGGAACTGTTATTTCTGTGAAATAATTATTTGTTTTGTTATTACGTAAGTGACCAAATATAGTTTGTGATTCTGATCGTGGGAGTTTTTTTCTTAATCGAAGTGAGGGTTCCCGACCTTAGCCGTCCGTGTGTCGCCAAAACTTTAGCGGAGGAGCAAGCTAAGGAAGGCGGTTCCTCAACCTAGTTGTGTCGCTTCTTTGGTTCCAATGATTACGGCTTCAAGAATTTTATCTTAAAAATGGTGAAAATACATATAACTCGTAGAATATATACACTTCCCATTTTTTATGATCGTATAACGATACCGGCCAGGTGGAAGAATCCTTTTTAATATAGCGGGAGCTTGTTCAAAAGTTACTTCCAATACTATGGCATTAGAAGTATCAAAAATTTGTACCACAATTGGATAATCCTCAGCTTTAATGGGCATCTCAAGTTCTAATACATTAAAAAGCATATTCCAATCTATCTCCTCTTCTCGAATCATAGGTTTAGGGATTTTGAATAATCAACTTGGCTCTTTTTGCAGATTTAACACTGCTGAGAGCTTCAATAAAAGAAATGCCATTCACTAAGCTATCGCGGTGAAAAATAGAAGCATTACTCTGGTAATTAGATTGCCTGAAAAGCACTCCCCTTGTGTAAGTGTGCGTGTACCTAGTGCAAAAGAATAATGACCTTCTGCCCGGCTATAAAAACCTGCAGCTAAAGTCCGGAGTCCCGGTGCTTCCGTATTATGTCCTATAGCAGAAGAGGTATTGGTCCCTACAGACGTATTTATCCATTGTACTTGAGCGGACAGAGAAGAAAGCGTACAGCTTAATAATACAAGAGAAAAAAGATTTTTTAAGTAATTCATGTTACAAGTTTTAAGGATTAATTATCATCAATTGAATATTAATTACCTTACAAACTTGCGTGTTAAAATAGAGAGATACTTGTAGAATAAATTGGTGTCAGCTATAGAGTAATAAGTGTTATTAACAAAGTAATAATTGTTTTTTGTTGACTTTGACAAATTGATGTAATCAGGAAATTCCTAATACATTTGATCACTTACTTTAATGCCTACAAATCATTCAAATCAAAAGTACTGGCATGCCCAATTTTGAAATAGCATTTATTATAATCTTCAAAGTATTTGAATATAGGCTTGGGTATCCAGGAGTATTTTGCGGACGGCTCATCGCTAAGAGGAACAATATAATTTTGCATTACTGAAAACTCTTCTTCACTTTTCATGAGAATTTCCTTACCTGCAATAGGGTCTCCACCAGAGGAGATACCAGAAAAAACACCCAATATAATCTTAGGCTTCTTGGAAAGGCCTATTTTAAAACACAGATGTATGCTTTTTATATTATCATTTGACGTCAAAAGGCTATTAATACATCCTCCTGCCCAATTAATATTTCCTGAATAATGTCGATGTGGGCCTCGTAGCTCAATTGTAGGAACATTGTTGTTGTTGGCCATTATTCTGACAGGAGAAAGCAGCAATTGGTGCAAACCAGAATTACATCGTACGACACTATACCAATTCCCTTCAATAGGAAATATTTCTTTAGAAATCATTGGCACCTGGGCTTGCCTGTAATGATCAATATCATTATAACCAAGATAGTATACTATAGAATCCAGGCAGGAGCGATTTAAAGAAACCTTTCTATTTCCATTTTTTTTGCCATTCTGGATAGCAAGAAAGACGGTATCGTATAAGTATCGTTTGCCCAATTGTTTAAAATCATCAGGCAGTTCGTCGTTAATCTTATCGCGGAGCTTCTCCAGCCCAAAGCGATCATAAGTGAGCTGCCCTTTTTCGGCAGATTTTTTTAATGCCTTTTCTATAAGATTGATCTCTATTTCCATGATTGATAGATACAGATTTTATACAAGCTTAGTCTGTAAAACTCTGGTAGCTTCCAGGAGAGAAGGCGGATAGTTTTGTAAGCGTAATCCTTCCTAAACACCATGTTATGGTACGCTGCGCAGCAACCCAATCACAGGCGATGATTGGGAAGGGGATTTTTAACGTATTAAATAAAATAATATGAAATCTCTATTGTTTGTTGCAATGCTTCTTTGCGGAAGTGCTGGTTTTGGTATGCTGTCAAATGATCATACTCCAAAATACGAAAATAGCGAAAATAATGCAGATTACATTGTCATGGAAGATGCAATTCTGATGTTGGTATCTACAGATTCTTCCAATGGTAATATTGATAGTGTTGAAATTCGTACTACATCAGGCACTTTGGTGTTAACGCTTTCAGGCTGTTCTTCTAATGCCTGTCGTTATGACCTTAGTTCCCTGAGTTCAGCCAATTATGATGTCGATGTTTCTACCACGACAAGCTATACATTCTCAGGTTCTATTAGTTTGTAATAGCAGGTATTCGTAGCAATGTAGAAAGAAATTATATTGAAAAGCTACATTAAGATGAATCTGGAAGGAGTTTTATCATTACTCCTTCCAGTGGTATTTTTGCAGCCACAATTTATCCATTAATAACAAATCAGTTACAATCATATCATTCTTTTGTACATACTTACCGTCCTTAATGACTTTAATGATTTTCAGAAAATCTAGATTTTTTTTAGTTGCTCCTTTTAGAATATTTTGTTTGCTTCTTATGTAATTTCTTATCGTATTAATCATGCTGTCAACTATAGATGTATTTTTATAGATTACATGGGTTTTGAGCAATAGTTTGTCGCAATAGATCCTGTAATAAACGTCTTTATTATACATTGGGGTATTTTTAAAATCATTGGCATACTCAAAACATTTATCAACATCTCCTCTATTCATTTCAATAATAGCTCTATTCAATTTTATAAAAGAAGTTCTGTCTATTCTACTGTCCGTATATAAGTATGGAGTGTATTTTTCCAAAAAATCCAAAGCCCATTCATCCTCATTGATAATAATAGCAGCCGTAATAGAATTTTGAAGACGGCCAATCCCCATTGTTTGATTATCCAGTAAAATACCTTTTTGTTCTAGCTTTTTTATATAAGAAATATAACTTCTTGCGTAAAGACTATTGCCGCTATTGAGTCTTCTAATACAATAGTTCATCAAATAAGCATATATCTCTCTTAAGTACTCTAGTTTTAACTGATCCTCATATTTATTTAGGTAAGCTTCTATTTTCTGGAGATAAGTATTTTCTCTTTTAGTAAGTAGTAGGAAAATGTCATGATAAACTCTTAAATGCTCAGAATCAGAAATTTGAACCATGCGTTCAGCTTCGGCAGATAATTCATCGTAATTGGCAGCACCATTAATGATGAGATGGCGATTGATTTGTTCACAAATAATTCTCATGCTGTTACAAGCATAAAATTCATTAAGGGCCATTTTCATTGAAACGATCTTAGCATTATAAACCTCAGGTTTTCTAACATCCTTTTCTGTGTATATGAATAATTGGTAGAGCCAGAAAAGTATGGCTTTGCGATAAAAATTGGGATCTTTTTGGTTTTGGGTAATCCCTTTATTTAGCGTGCTAAGGGCATTTTTTTCTAATAGTTTTTCAGTGAAGTATTCTGATAATAATAGGTTTTGAATTGCTTGATTCGAATCAAGTTGATATAGGCTTATATATCTTGAAAGAGTTTTTTGCAGGCGGTTTTTAATTCGATTAATATTCTTTAGCTCAGAGCTGGTTAATAGTTCTATCCACAAATCGGCCTCTTTTATTTTAGGATTGCTTTTTTGAAGTAGTTCTTCAAATATTTCTTTATCTCTTTGAGTCAGCCTATTAGATGGCATATTTATAAAGTAGCTTAAGTCGTGCTTCTGGGAAGCTGTTAAGCTTAATATGATTTCTAGAAGCTTACTGGTCTTTTGTACAGGCATAGCTAGGTAAAATGATTAAATTGCAAAGTAGAAAAAGTTGAGCTACCTACTATTATTGAAAATATGAAAATTTATCAACCTGAATTTAAGGATGGGAAGCACCAATTTGCAGATCAGATTAATAACTACTATACTAATACTACAGAGGAAGCCCTCTTTTGGGACTTAATTCCCAGGCATTTGCTTACAAAAGAGGAATTGGAGGCATTAATCAAGCACTATAAATTGTGGTTACAAACATCTCATGAAGAATTAGATTGGAAACATGCTATCATTAATATCATCAATGTATTGTATGGAAAAATAACACCTGATAAAGCTAGTATATTAAATGACCTATTATTTGAGGACGATGAAAAAGAACCTATCCAATTTGATGCTTTTCTTTCGTTTTGTGAAGAAGATGCTGCAATTGCCCTGAAATTGTATGAAGAACTTGTTAAACACGGGCTTAAGGTTTGGTTTTCAAGAGTAAAGCTTAATGTTGGTGATAGTATTGTTGGAGTAATTAATAAGGCGATCCAAAATAGCCGGGTAGGTATTGCTATTATTAGTAATCATACCTTTGAAGATTCTAAACATTTTCCATTGCTAGAGTTGAATGCTCTTCTGAATAGAGAAATGTATGATAATTTATTGATGTTGCCTGTTTATCACAATATATCTCATGAATATGTGTTAAAAAAGAGCGCACTGATTGCTGATAAATTTGCTACTGAAACGAAGATGGGAATAAAAAAAGCAGCAATGGATATTGTTGCTGCTATCAAAAATACCTAAGGATATTTTTCCTCAATGTAGGCTAAAAGCTCTGTTATGGATATGTTTTTTTCCTGAAGCTTTTTAAGGATGAGACTTTCATTATAGGTAAGTGAGGGGTGATTCACAATGATATTATCTGCAAATTGATGTTTCCCTCCAATGAATTGTGGATTATCCATTCTAATACCTGTATAGTCGTTAAAAAAGTAATTGTTGATAATTTTTTCCTCGTTGAATCTTTGGGAAAAGAATTCATGCAGTTGATTACTATCAATGATTTCGTCTTCAACCAAATGTATTGAATACATCAATTTCGCTGTATTCTGTTTAGCCCATTTCCTAAAAGATATTTTAAGCCCGATTTTAATAAAGTTACTCATCAATGCTGCAAAACTGTCAATTTTGTTAATGAAGGTGTCAATTTTTGATAGTGTTTCTTCCAAATTGTCTAGCCTTGATAAGAAAACCTATTGGAAAAAACATCTCGCTCTTCATAAAATTCTTGCTCGGGAATATTTTTCTGGCAATTAATTTTTATACTGATTATTACCCATTCTTAATAGCTCACCATTTTTTGAAAGGCAGTAAAGTACCGAACATAAGGGGAAAACAATAATTGGAAGTCGATATTAATGAGTTCTTTTTTTGGATTTTTACTTAAAGTTATATTGGATTAAATAGCTGATTATTAATCTTTTGTGTTCTGTTTTGGTCTGGTTTTGTATTTATTTTTGTTGGATTTTAAGAAAAAATAATGCCTGAAGCTTAAAACTATTTTTTCAACCTTGCTTATAGAAAAACTATAAAGCCCAGATAATATGATTGAAAGTAATTATTCTAAAAAAGGAATTATAGAAGGAGCTACCTTACTTAAAAATGGAGATGGCTTGCATAAATTATTTGTTAAAAGTGAGGGGCGTAAATTTTATGTTGTATCGTACTTAAATGGAAAATGTACTTCATCGGAATTAAAAGGAAGGGAAGTGATGATAACGAATGATCTAAGGCCTATTAGATTGTGGGGAGAAGATCCAGGAGAGATTTTGTACGGTACAATCAATGGTGGCTTATTATCTGTTTTTCTGCTTATTAAATAATAACGAGGGGGTATTAAAACTAAAACTGGGAGCTTTTCAATAATGAAAAGAGCTCCCAGCTTATGAACACATATGCACAAATCTAATCCATGTAAATTCCAACTATGTAAATTCCATAGTTTTAAAGCACTAAGCCTTCAATTGGATTAGTCCGTAACAATCATTTTTTTCGTTGCTTCGTACTTGTCCGTTTTCACCGTGTACTGCAATACTCCTTTCGGTAAATTGCTAGCATTAATCACCACCGAGTTGTATCCCTTCACAGCATCCAGGCGGATCAGTTTGACCACCCTTCCTGTGATATCACTTATTGTCATTGTAGCGGTTGTTGCTTCTGGTAGGTTG
>JAKSDI010000219.1 GCA_022360175.1 Chitinophagales bacterium | reverse complement strand
ATTTTTGGGATTTATTCCTAAAACCTAAGAAATGGATGGAACTTGTCCCTCTGGTCGCCTACTATCATACTTATGAAAAACGTAAGCGAATTAATCATTTACATTTTATCTTCAATCCCTTAGGTTGACGCGTATGCGATAACTATCGGGACGTCGAAGCACCACTTCGCCTACGTTTTTTACTCGGTCAGGCCTCGTGAGAAAAGTTTCCTTGTCTAGAATGAAAATTCTTCTCAAGACAATGGTAACACAATTTTGTCTTGGCACTTATTAAACCTATAATCACTTATTACTATCAATCTCCTTTTGCTTTCTGGGTGAAGGTTTACCAGTTTCAATAAAGATTGCCAAATCATCGAGCAATCCAGGATATAGTTTTTTAAATGCTATTTTCATTGGAATTTGCATGATAGTTCCTATAACTGGCATGACCTCGATTCGTGGCCCAAGAATAATTTCTGTTTGAGTATTTGAAATCTTATTTAGTTTCCAGCTACTCACGACAGAACGAACAAAAAAAGGTAAACCCTTAACAGAAAACTCGAGCAAGTGATTTTCGTTGTCAATATTTGTGATTTTGTCCATTAACTTTCCTGTTTCTGTATTACAGACTCTGTCAAAATCTTCAAACTCTTCACCTTTTCTGCAGCTTGGTGTTCCTGTAGCCCATTCATGTGCGTTTGGAAATTCCTCGATGACAAATTTCCATACCTCATCAATTGGTTTGTTAATTTTTCTTTTGAATTTTAAATCTATCATCTCGTTATTGTTTTGGAGTGAATATTCATTCCAATTTATGGATAAAAAAATTTTACTCTTTGATTGCGTCCCAAACCATTTGAACTTGATTCTTAATGGATGGTGGTGTCTTATGAGGTTTGTTAAAATACCATCTCAAATAAGCTGAAATAGCTCCGCCTATAAACATCAATAATTCTTCAATCTCAATATTTTTAATGATCCTGTCCTCTTGTCCATTTTTTAGTAATATGGATACAAGTTCTACAGATTTTCCTCCTTTCACTTTACTTTCTTCTGTAATAATGGGAGAGGCTTGTAGTTGTTCCATGAATTTGAAATACAAAGGATTATCAATGAAAAACTCAATAATTATGGTGAAATAATTTTCAAATTGTGTTTTGATCGGTTTGTCTGTTTCAACTTTTAGAAACAAAGACTCTTCTTTTTCTTTGATCCTTAAGTAAATATCATTAATTAACAAGTCTTTATTGGGAAAATAGTTATAGATAGTTCCCATTCCGGTGCCTGCGGCCTTTGCAATTTCTGACATAGGAGTGTTGTGGACTCCTTTTTCAGTGAGCAATTCAAGAGTGGCAGCTATTATGGCATCTTTTTTTGTCATACTGCAAATATATATAAAATGGAATGATTATTCCAAGCTTTTGTTTGTGTGATTTTATAAAGGTTATGTTATTGTACGGAATATAAGAAGAATTAAAGCATTTGCTACAACGGTTGTTTGTGCTGAATAGATCATTTTCAGCTTTTGTACTGGGTATATCAAAAAAATACCAGAAATGCGTTTTGTGAGCTGCGACTGAAAGCTGTATCTTAGAAAGATGTCAAATTCTAAGCAAAAATTTTCGCTACCTATATATGATTTGCCGGCTAAATCCAGGCCCATGACTCTGGAGAAAATCGCCTACTCTAATGTGTATGATTTTACCAAGAAACATCGGCACCGGTATTTCGAATTATTGTTTTTTGAAAAAGGAGGAGGAAATCAACTAATTGATTTTGAAGAATATGTCGTACAGGATCACTCCTGTTATATTGTCCTGCCTAATCAAATCCATCTACTAAAGCGCAATCCAAAGTCGCATGGATTTCTTATGCAATTTTACTCTGAATCACTTTCATCCAAAGAGTTATTACGCTTTTTACAAACCAGGGGCTGGAATAAATTAAGTGGACTCGTCTTTGAAAATGACAAGGATAAATTCTACCGCTACAAACAACTTTTAGCGTTCTCTTCCAATACTGATGAGCATAATAACTTTGAATTGGAAAGAGACAGACACATTATTCAAGCTTGTCTGTTTAGCTTGTTTTCAAAAGAGTCAAAGGAGAAGGTGTTAGATGGCAGTCAGTCAGTAGTACATGCTTATCTCAACTCAGTAGAAGAAAACTTTACTGCCCAACATACTGTCAAATTCCACATGAGGGCAATTGGTATTCATGAAAAAAAACTAATGGAAGCCACCAAGAAACACCTGGGCATGACACCATTAAAAGTTATTCATGCCAGGATACTTTTGGAGGCGAAGCGCCTGTTGGTCTTTGACGACCGGCCGCAAAAAGAAATAGCATATGATCTAGGTTTTGATAGCCCTTCCAGCTTTAGTGTATTTATTAAAGCTAAAACTGGTATTACAGTATCGAAACTGCAGTCAGAATTGGTGGGAATTCACAATAAATAGGGGGAAATTCAAAATACGCCATTAGGGAGATGTTTCTAATTTTGAAGTGTACTTTCAAAATTGAACATCATGAAAATATCCTTCACTTTCACAATAATAGCTGTTTTCAGCTGTGTTATCAGTAACGCTCAGACCTGGTTTACAATAGAAGCCAATACAGATCAGCATTTAGAGGCCATTGACTTTGTTGACGATAACCCAGCCGTAGGGTATATCGGAGGAGATAATATTCTGCTGAAAACTACCAACTATGGAAAGGACTGGAATCCTGTTGAGATCGTCAGCCTTCCATCAGAGAATTCTGTGCTGAATGTACATGACCTACACTTTTTTGATGAGAACCACGGCTATATGACCTCCGACTATCTAATCTGGGAGACTACTGATGGTGGATTAAATTGGACGATATCAGATATCCCGTTCAATTGTTTTGCTGTTTCGCTGCATTTTGCCAGTGATGATATAGGATTCATTGGTGGTAGGGGGTGTTTTGAGGGACATGTGATTGTACGAGTAGAAGATGGAATTGGCAGCCAGTCCACTACCCCAAATGATTGGATAGGAGCTAGCAATAATGAAGTAACAAGCATCGCCTTCAAAGATCAAACATTTGGATTAGCTGGTACGGCAACTGGTGATATGTTGCGTACTATTGATGGTGGATTTAACTGGGATACAATTCCCAATATTGCCGGAGATTCAGCAATAACTGGTTTTATATTCGAAGAAGATAGAATCCTTGCGACACATGCCAATAATAGTGCGTTTGGAACTATGATGAGTACGGATAATGGGTTGACATGGGAAATGGACGGAGCCACCGCTACTTTCTTTTATCCACAGATGTTTGCAGCACATAGAAGTCAAGCAGGTGCTGCTTATCTGGGAGGAATGGATGGATTTGGTATGGAAGGAGGTGTTATCTTTAGCAATGAAGGGGGCTTTTGGAATTATGAGTCGGTACAATATCCCGTTAAAGACATCGCCTCTCATTCAGACTCCATCACTTTTTGTGTAGGCAAACAGGGGACAATATACGTCAATGTCGACCCCTCGGTGATTGTCAATGTTGAAGAACATGAAATCAGTAACTTCAACTTATCTCCCAATCCTGCTACTACTTTTTTGAACATAGAAGGGGAGTTAGCGGTCAATTCATCTTATGCCATCTATGACATAAGCGGGAAAAAAATAAAGGAAGGAAATTTTGATCATGTTGATAACCAGCGTATTGATGTAGCTGATTTAGTGAGTGGTGTTTATACCATTACGCTAAGATCAGATCAACAATTTAAATCCTTGTTATTTACTAAGGAATAGAAGATGTTTTAATTTAAACAAGAATAGGATAGATATTTGAGGCTGTATCAAAAGTAGCTTCTTCAAACATGTTTACTAAACTTTCAAAGTTTAGTAAACATAATAACAAGGTTTTATAAATAACGCAAGTTGCGATGCAACTTGCTGAATGTAAAATGCCAAAGGCCCGTTTTCTATGGTTAAATCAAGGAATGATTAAGATTT
>JAKSDI010000131.1 GCA_022360175.1 Chitinophagales bacterium | reverse complement strand
CTGAGAAGTTAGAAACTCCTGCTCTCATACCGAGAGGCTCCAGCAGATCATATATGTTATTGAAAAGTAATGTAATGAGCGTACCTACTGCTAGTACTGTTCTTGCAATGCCAATAGTATTGGTCCATTTCCATTGCGTTGAAAAATTATCTACAAACTGTTCAAACTTATTAATTAGTTGCATGATACATTGATTTTAATAAATTCACTAGGCATGTTAACAGGATTCTCTGCACGGCTCCAGGCCCAAGGCACCAGAGGTTTTCTTTCCAACCAGACTTCCCCACAATAAGTCGGGTGATGTGCTGTATTTACTAACTGGATAGTTGTTATTGAATCATTGGTGGTAATACAGTCTTTCAATACTCCATCCGGGCATTTAAGCCAGGTTTTGTGGGTCAACTGCTCTATCAAACCTCCCATTTCCACTCCTCTCTTCCGTACATTACGTGTAAATCCAAATGCATTCTTATAACTTGAATTAGTATGTAGTATTGATTTGAGTTCACCACCTTTCATTTTATAAGCATAGTATTGATCTTCTCGTGGGCTACGTGTAAAGAATGCCCATCCTTGTGGCAGAACAAGACTATATTTTACCGATTCTACCTTAGAGCCCGACAAAGGATTAAAAGGTAGTGCCGATACAGCAGAATTGAATGTAATAATGGCCCAAAAAAGAGCTACGGTGATGAAGGTTAATGTAAGTATATGTTTTTGTTCCATAATCATTAGTATTATGTACCAGTGATTTGTTAATTGTGAAAAGCAGCGTGCTGTTATCGTGCGACTTCATCCGGAGTCGAAACTTTCAGCATAATCCGTTCAATAAACTTCAGACTTCTCTGAAGTCTTTACTCGTCTTTTTAGTGTCAACAAAGTACTCACTAGTATAAAATGATATTCTTAAATTAGAGGAGGATACACCATGAAACAGGATGCCATATGTGTACCCTCCTTTTAATGCATTCAGCTTCTGACAACTACATCAATGTTAATTGATTTTTCTATTTCTTACTTCAACTTAGAAACCGACATTACGATGCTTTCTTTGTACATATCATTCGTATTGCCAGCTACCATACTTCTAGGCCCTTGTGTCCATGCATAGACAGCAGCGTAGACAGCGATAGCAAAGAATACAACCAGATACAAGATTAAAGCCTGAATATCTGTATATCCGTCAGAAGAGAATAAACCTGCCATATACTTAGATACTGCCTGATTCAAATCTTCCTCACTAGGGTTAGGCCCCAAGGTTTTATTTAAATCAGCTTCCATGGTTTGGATTTCCTCTTCTATAGCTGCTCTTTGCTCAGAATTACTCAAAGTATTTACAGCTTCCAACATTGCCTGGCTAGCATGTCCGATTGCCTGTTCAATTTTTAGCAAGTTCCCACTATTGATAGCGTTACTCAATCCATCAATCGCATCTTGATTAGAGCGTTTTACCTCTTCGAAAATGCGCTGCTGATAATCAAGTGCATTCTGCAATTTCACATCATCTTTGATGAAATTACTGATATTTACTCCTTCCAGCTCGGGAATCTGAGCAGCTACAGGGCCTTCCGCAAAGAACAAGCCTTTAAAAATTTCATCTGCTGAGTAATTGAGCTTTACAGGGTTTGCCTTACTTTCATATCCTAAAAATGTGATTAAAGCTACTAGAGGTAGTATGATATAGAGCTTTGATACTCTCTTATGTATTGCTTGAAGAATCATAGGGAATGTTTTTACAGTTTAGTAATAGAATCAACCATTGACTCATAGTAAAAGTCACTACCTGCAACTACAGCAGGAATTACTAACAATGCGATAACAGCCAATACCAATAGAATAATTACTGCTATACAAGCCTGAGCGCCTAGTGCTTTGCTCGTAGCGTTAATTTCTGCTCTGAGGACATCTTTCATTTCGGCAGTACTCATATCGCTATTCACTTTAGCTTCAAGATTTGATTGTAAATCTTGTTCGGCTTTCAAATCTCTTTCATATGAAAGTGAATTGATTGCTTCTTCCACAATACTCTTACCTTGTGTAACAACCTGATCAATTTTTACATGGCTGCGAGAATTTACAGCTGATTCTAATGTGCCCATGTAAGCGGGGTAATTTCTATTGACATAAGCAATCACCTCGGCATGGAACGCATCAATTTCCTGAAGTTCATTATCTGTAGATGCAAAGTTCTTTGCACTCAAGCCACTTAGTTCAGGAATCTGCTCTGCCACTTCACCTTCTGCAAAGAAAATGCCTTTAAACAGTGCTTCACCTGAATACGACATCACCTTAATTGTGCGTGCCTGAGATTCAAATGTGACAAAAGTCATCAACATAGCCAGAAAGGCCATGAAAGAGAGATTAGACACTCTCTTGTGAATAGTTTGTAGAATCATAACTTTAAATAATTAAGAAATTTGATAAGCCTACTCTGTTAAATCAGGGCTTTTCGGCATCCGCCCAAAAACATGCATGTTATTTTAATTTATTCGCTATTGAATTGACGAGTTTATCCTGGTAAGTAGCAGAGAAATCTTCTTCGGGATCAAAGTACCACTCAATGTATACGATAATGAAGATAAAGGCGATGTAACGAATATATTTAGTTTCGGCATAAGCAGACCCACTTCCACCTTTAACAGCCAGGTGGTTTTCAACAGCAGTGCGTAAGGCATCAGGGGTAAATTCTTTGCCATTTAAATCCTTGCTTACCGCATCAACGAGTTCTGCTTCCAAGGCAGGATCTCGCGTTTCTCCTAATTGTGATGTCGCCCAATAAAGGGTAGATTTTCCATTCTGTAGCTGATTTCTAATGGTTACATGCTTGCCTGAGTATAGATCGGTACGGAATTGTTGGAAAAAGTCAGGTTTCTCTGATCGTAGTAGTGCAACTATCTGATCCTGAAATTGATGAGCTCCACTAATTTCGGCTGCATCTGCTGTAAAATTTTCGATGCTTACTCCATTGAGCTCAGGAACTTGCTCTGCAAATGTTCCCTGGCCAAAATAAACGGCTCTGAATAATTCTTCTCCACTATAATCGCTTTGAGCAGTGCCAGTTGTGTTAAAGAGTAGGCACAACAAACCTATCCAAAACAGGCTACTCGCCTGTTGGAGAATATTACTGTTAGTCATTTTGAAATAGTTTTAGTATTATCGATTTAAAGAATAACCTAATCTTGCAACCCCCTTAATTAGCCGCCTAATAGCAACATACCTACATGAGCAAATACATGGGCTATTATGGCTGATTCTAAACCATATCTCCAGAACAACCAACCAGCCACAAGCCCAAATAACATATTTGCACATATGATATAGGTAATCAAAATTGGTGTTACTACTTCTACTGACATAAAAACCAGAGGTAAATGCCCCAGCCCAAATAAAAAAGCAGTAATAAAGATACCAAGCCAATACACCCATGATGTTCTTTGCCTCGTTATCTTCCAAATTATCCATATAAAAAAGCTCATTAAACCCCACCTCATTATCACTTCTTCGGTAATACCTCCATATAAAAAGCGGGCAGCCAAAGAAAGGGGCATCTCTTCCTGTAGTGTATTAAATCCCTCAGGTAAGAATGGTAATATCCAACTGCTTATAGCAACAAGCAATAATCCAGTAATAAGCCCCAAAGGAACCCCAAACACTAACTGTTTAAGCAACAATCCGAGGTCAGATCTTCCTGTCAATATGCTTTTAATAAATGGAGCTTTCAGCTCTACTTTTTTTCCCAGATATGCCCCTGAAAATGCAGCCAGTATGAGTAATACTGTAGGTTGAATCATAGACAACAACCGCAATACAGTTTCTGAAAATTGCTCAGTTACTTGCTCTGGCAAAGCTGGTAAAGGAATAGTCAGTATTGCTAAAACTCCTAACATTCCCAGGCAAAAAAGTACGAGTGTTTCTTTGATTTGATATGGCATATCACCTGATTTAATCTCAATTGATAATGATGGCATAACATCTAGGCCTTTATCATTTAGCTTGTATGATACTTCTAGGAAGAATCGATTAAAAAAACTGAAATGGGTGAATCTTCATACTTTAATTCAATCGGTTCACAAATACTCTCAATAGTTTTCATAGTTTTATTTTCAAGTGTTGTGATTCAAAGGTATAGTCTATTGCTTGCGAATGAAAGGACATCATAGCCCTATTGGAACAGGTCAAATTTTGGCAATTAACCTACATTCCATCAATATCCTGATTAACAATTTCGGTAAGTGTTTCTTGTTCTTCTGTAGTTAAGGTATCCCATTCTGCTGCGGAATTAAGTAATCCAAGTGCTAGTAGTACTGCGATGATGAATGACATAAGAGACTTTTTTTCGTTTTAGTAATTATCGGTTTATGTCATCAAAATTGAAGATATATTGATAGAAGTGCACGGAAAGAAAGTACATGTTGGAGCGTGTCAAATAAGGCTAATTAAAAAATCAGCATTCAAAAACCTAAGGTCAATTTTGTAGGTATCAAGAAAAATATATTAATTTAGTACCGCTGAGAATGAGATACTAATTATAATAGATATTTCATTCTTGATAAAAAACATGTACACTAAACACAAATATCACATCCAAGCAAATACTGGTATACAAAGTAAAAGACAGGTACTATAAAATGATTACATGTTGATTATTGCTGCTATCAAGCGATGAGAATGAGGTGGCAGACATGATCCTCAAAAGTATCTGATGTTTATATTTAAATACTAATTGTAGACCAAAATTGCCCGACTATTTTCCAACAAGTGTGCTTATAGAAAAGGGGATACTTTTTTCTAAAAAGTAAAGCTCTTTACTATAATTAAGAGTATTGTTTAAAATCATACTCTATGTTGAAATGATTTTGATGAGCAATCATTTCAGAATGGATTTTTCTAGCATTGCATTAGCCAATTCAAAGTGATATATTCTTCGAGTATATCCATCAATCATTTATTCTACAGCTTCTATATTTTTTATGCTTCCAGATTCTATCTACGCATGATGGGATGAGGAGTTATTTAGTGTTTATGATGACAAACACAGGAGTAAAAAATGCAAAAGCAATGCATGAATTAAAAGAATTATTATTTATTCTTAACAAGTACAAAGTTCGGCAAATTGATGTTATTACCAATACGGGGGATCAGGAAACAAGCTCGCGCTATAAGCAGTTGTACGATCATTTACAGACAACAAATCAGTTTGTAGAACGGGAAATTGCAGAATGGCTGGGTTACGAAAATGATAACAAATCATTCAACCGTTTTATCAGCAATTTCAAACGAAGGTTATACAATTCCGTCCTCTTTATTGATGTAAACCAACCCCAATTCAATGAATTACAACGAGCATACTACAATTGCCAACAACGTGTTGCCGTCATGCATACACTCCGTGGCAGAGGCACTATTCTAAGCCCATTAGAAATTGCTCGGCAAGTACTTCCTGTTGCTCAGAAATACGAATTCTATGAAATTGCACTTAGCGCTTTGGAGGTTTATAAATCCTACCACGCTTTTTATACTGGAAATGAAAAAGAATATGAAAAATACGTCAATTTAGCACAGTCTTACCGAAATATTATTAATGCTGAGATGATTGCGAAAGAGTGTTTTCAGCGCGTTCAACTACTTTCTATTAATTCTTCAGGTAATGGAAAAAAGATTCATCAGTTGAGTGTTAATTTTCTTGATAAGCTAACACCATATGTAAAAGAAGTAAACAGCACTGCCTTTCTAGTTAATTATGGCCTGATAAAGGTTTATAAGTTTATGAGCGTAAACAATTGGAAAGAAACCATAGCTGCCTGTGATGAATCTTTGGAAAAATTAAAAAGAAAAACATCTGTCAGTAAGATACTAACCAATGCTTTCTTACACCAAAAAGCGACATCTCTGTTTATGCTACGCCAATATGAACACGCCAATATCATCGTTCAGGAAAGTATAAATAATGTAAAAGAGGGTACCTTCAATTGGTTTAAGGGAATGGAAGTACGGCTTTGTATCAAATTTCACCAGAAGCATTACTCAGAGTGTTGGGATGTGTATAAAAAAGTAACCCGCCACACCCAATTCAAAAATATGAGTAATACCGTCACTGAACCCTGGAATATCTATCACGCTTATCTTTCTTTCTTAAATTCAGCAGACAAGCTTCCCCTATCTCCACGAGAGAAGGGAGAAATGAATAAATTTAGAATGGGAAAATTCTTAAATGAAGTTCCAATCTTTAGTAAGGATAAAAGAGGGTTAAATATTCCCATTTTGATCGTTCAGGTACTCTTTTTATTGCTGGAGAAAAAATATGATGCGCTGGAATATCGGCTTGAAGTACTTAGAAAATACAGCTCGAGGTATTTAAAGAAGAATGATGAGCACTTTCGTACAGATTCATTGATCAAAGCTTTGCAGTTACTTATTAAAGGGGACTTTGAATGCATGAAGGTTCAACCGCTCACCTCCTCTGTTCTTATTCAAATGAGTGAAAAACCTTTAAGCATAGCCAATCAAACTCATGAGATTGAAGTAGTACCCTATGAAAGGCAATGGCAATGGATATTAGAAATGCTGGATTAAGAGGCTGCCTCGTCAATAAAAAATGAAGGCAGCCTCCCTCCTATCACATTATCAAAGTTTAACAAGAGCACTAACTACTTCTTCCTGGAAGAGTTGATTTTGAACTGAAAACTTAGACATAGGCAGGAACCATATATACCACAGTATCCAACCTATAGGAAGTATATAACAAACTACAATACAATTGCCAAACTCGCTACTGACATCACTCAATTCTGCTTCTGCTTCTGCCATCGCTTCAGACACACTCATCCCCTGATTAATACGTTTTTCTAAACCCGCTTTCAGAGCCGCTTCAGCCTCTGCATCTCTCTCATATCCTAAATTATCGATTGCTGCTTCCAGTATTTGCATGCCTTTAGTAATGCTTTGGCTAATGCTTGCATGTTTTCTAGAATCAACAGCAGATTTTAGTTCTCCCATATAGGATGGATTACTTTTCTGCACTTCAGCAATAACTGCATCATAAAATGATTCGATTTCCTGCCTTCTACTATCAGTGCTGGCTCTTTCTGTTGCGCTTAGGCCTTTCATTTGAGGAATTTTAGCAGCGACCTCTCCTTCTGCAAAAAATATCCCTCTAAACAGTGCCTCAGCAGAATAGGAAACTCTATCAACGGGCCGTGCACTCGTCTGTGTAGTAATAAATAACATCAGAATTGCCAATACACCCATAAAAGGGGAGCTTGCAACCTTCCGGTGAATAAGTTGTAGAATCATAGCTTAATAAATTGATTAATTGAGTGCCTACTCTATTTACAATTGATGGCTTTTCGGCATCCGCCACTCATTTAAGTAAGTGATCAAACTTACTTATCACGACCCGGCTAAGCTCATCATGATGAGTATTACCTATCGCGATTTTGTCATCAATTTACAGTGCTTATCATTCATCCACATGGAAAGAAGTACTCTTTAGGAACGGGGCAAATTTTTAAAATCAGGAATAGAGATTTTTTTTTGATTAGAAGAATCACTCTATCTATCCTAGAAACGACTTGTATTTCGGTTCTCTTCCTACCCAATCACATCATTGCTAACTCCTGTTGCAATTCTTTCAAAGCAGGAAATTGAGCATTGGTTCGAGATGCTTTTTGCAAATGCATATCCGCTTTTTCAATATCTCCCAAACCAAAGTAGATAGTAGCCAAAGTGTGATTAACATCAATATTCTCCGGGCGTTTTTGATAGGCAGCTAGCGCATATTCCAAAGCTTCTCCATGGGCTTTCGCCAAATTGTGTTTCAGATTCGCAAACTCCAATGCCATATTGTGTCCACTCTCAGTATCGTCCTGGAGCATTACCCATAGTGCTTCCATCGTATTGTTAAATTCCTCCTCTCGCCCGGTAATACGATATAATTCAGCTAGTGATTCATAAAAACTAAATTCAGGAATGATCTCAGCAGCTTTTTTAAGCAATTTCTCTGCTTCATCATAATTAGCACGTTGCAGCTCAATATTTCCTAATGCTGCAATGGCAAATGGATAATCCGGGCGTTCAATCAGGATTTGCCTATACTGCTTCTCAGCATCTTCCAAAGTAAGATACTTTTCATACATTTCTCCTAGTGTAAGTCTTGCCCAGGCACTTTCTTCATAACCAGGATATGCAGCTTTTACCGCCATTTCCATAGCCTCTATAGCTCCGTCAACATCCCCATAAATTTCACGCAGGTAAGACACCCGTGCATAAGAACGTAAATCAGGACGGATACTCACCATTTTGTCTGCCATTTTTACAGCTTCCTCGTAATTACCCAATTCTACCTGAGCATCTACCAGTGCACCATATATTTGGGCGTTGTAAGGATTAATAATCACTGCTTCCTTTGCTGTTTTTAATGCTGCATGAAAGTCATGTAGTGACAACTGAACACCAGACTTCATAGCCAACATACGAAAACGTATGTCATCATCAGAATGTGCGGGATCAATACCATCTAATATTTTTAAAGCCGCTGGGTAATAGTGTCCATGTTCACCCGTTACCCTTGCTTCATGAATATATATCTGGGCTAATGCCAAACGTGCTTCATCGCTCTTTTCATCTACAAGAATTTTATCTCGATTCTTCACAAATAGATTTTGGACAGATTCCCACTCCTTTCCTTGTTGCAAAGCAGAAGGGCGATCCAACAATCCAGGAATAGCAGCCTGAGTTTTTGCAATTGCTTCTGTCTGCGCATTTGAGTTAGATTCATTACTCTGACAAGCAGTTATTAAGCATATACCTGCCAATAATATTATATTAAAGTATTTCATTTTTGGTTGTTTTTGCAAGGATGATAAAAAGAGGCTATCTCAAAAGATCATTCTTATTTATTCCTGCATACCTCACAAGCCAGAGGTTTCACAGATTATACCTGTACAATTCTGGGAAGCCTGCGGAAGCTAAGCCTATGAGATAGCCTCAAAAATATAGTCTCCCTTAATTGGACTTAAGTAGTTTATGTACTTGTACTACTTCACCAGCCTTATTCATAATGCGGGCGAAGTAAATGCCTTTCGCTTGATTTGTTGCATTCCATTTTCTATCGTATATACCAGCTTCCAGGTATTCATTAGCCAATACCGATAATTGCTTGCCACTTACATCATAAATAGCCAGATTAATATGCCCTGCTTTCTCTATTTGAAAACGTACAGTAGTTTCATTTTCGAATGGATTTGGATAGTTTGCAATAGCTATCTGCTCCATTGTTTCCAATTGCGTATTCCCCATATTCAATGGAGCGATTCCCAGGTTGCCCATAGCGCCCGGCACGGCTCCACTACATTCACTATCACCTGCAAAAGGAGTTCCTACAAATGGGAATCCATTAATGAAAGCCTTATCGTTTTCTTCCACACCTGTGGTATAGGTCAGCACATCCAGTAAATCTTGTGTAACAGGATTAGCATCACCAGCAGTATAATCATCATACCAAAGGCCTATCGCGGCTAATACGACTCCCGATACAGCCTGCAATTCAATACGAGTTACATCATCCTCCATGCGACGCCCATTAGGGAAACCATCCATATTTGGAATCCATTCCAAATCAGTATTATCATTATACTCTGGATTGGTCAGGCCTAAAACTGCCGCCTGGATTAATCCCAGTGAACTGAAATCAGGATGGTTTCGCGGGGTAGGTGGTACTGCCATATTCAGGCGCAACATATCTCCCCCATTAGGTAAAAAATTGTGAATAAAGGGCTTACCAGCAGCTAAGGGATCGCCATTTTTGCCCGTAGCCAGCTGATAAGGTCGTACATTAGGCACCCCTGTATGGAAAGTAGGCCATAGGTCTACCGAACGTGGCATACCAGGCCCAGGCAACAACAGGGTACCAAAAACATCATCATCCAATGCAGTTCCTTCTACGGCGGCACTTCCTTTCAAAGGATATAGGCCATCTTGCCCATTTCCAAAATCAAATGCTTGTAATGAATTGCGTTGTATACGTAATGGTGCAAAAGCGGGAACAGCACCGCCAAATAAATCATCATCCATATACAATCCTAATTCAGGATTATAGAAGTATTGGTCTAAGACCGTATCCGTCAATTCATCATAGGGTGTGATAGCATTCCAGTAATCCTTCATGCCAACCGGAATGACAACTTCATTAGTCAATGGCATACCCAGGCGAGATACCTGTACCCAATCTCCATCATAAGAAATGTCTCCTGGCTCTAGAGTGCGAATACGCGGACGGCTAGCAGATGCCCATACTCCAATTACATAATCAGGGTCCAGAATATTTTCAACAGGCCCTGCTCCGCTTTTTCTTAGATAAGCAATCGGAATTTCCAAAGCGATTGCGCTTGTATTCATACATGCAAGGCCATCTCGTGGCGTAGCGTTTTGACGTGGAGCATCTCCTAAGTCAAAAACACCTCCTAGGTCAACAAAGAATGGGTCATCAACAGTACCACAAAAAACGCCTTCACCAGTATGCGTTTTACGAATAGCGGCTCTAAAAAGATCTCCATACCCCGTTCCCAGGCCTACGCCTGATTCAATGGAACGGTCTCCTATACGAGGAGGAGGTACTTTAGCATTGACTAAAATCGGAATAAAACTGGCACCACCATTTGTACTTTTTTCCATCGTATAGGTTGTTTTAAGATTTTGCTTACCTAAACGAATATTAAAAAAGGTAGTGGGGTCTTCATTTACCTGCTGGAAAGTAAACCGATAAATAATTTCATCACCAGGGGAAGAGGCATTATTATCTATATGGATTTCATATCGAATGTTTTCACCAAACTGGTAATAGTTGGGACCGCCATGAGGCAATTGCATCGGGACATAGGTAGCAACAATTACAATATTTCGCGGATTTCGCGGATTCCGAAAAGCATATAAATCGACATTATCGGCCAATGGGTCATTAGAAATTAGAGGTGCTTCCCGATGGCTTGATGCAAAAGAGGAAATGCTGAAGCTTCCCATACAGAAAGCTACCAACAAGCTTAATATGATCAGTTTATTAATATTCATCATTGAATTTATTTTAGGATTTCAATTCGTTTTTACAGATTTATAGCGAGGCATTCATTACTTGCCCTACATCCCTGTTTCTGTCCCACTCCATGGTGCAGCCAGATAAGGAAATTCATTTTTAAACGCCTTGTCATTCGTTTCAACTCCAGTGCTATACGTCAGCACATCTAATAGATCCTGAGTAAGTGGATTGGCATCACCAGCGGTATAATCATCATACCATAAGCCAATAGCAGCCAAAGTTACCCCAGCTACTACCTGTAGCTCAATGCGTGTAACATCATCTTCCAGTCGGCGCCCATTAGGAAAGCCATCCATGTTTGGGATAAACTCCAGGGCTGTTGTGCTATTATAAGCAGGATCAGTAAGGCCAAGCACTGCCGCCTGGATAATCCCCAGGTTGCTAAAGTTGGGATCATCCCGATCTGTAACAGGAGTAGCCATATTCAAACGAAGCATATCTCCACCATTAGGAAGGAAGTTATTGATGAAAGGCTTTCCTTCTGCTAATGGGTTGCCAGCTTTACCTGTAGCTAATTGATATGGAGGGAAATTGGGCACTCCTGTATGGAAGATTGGCCAAAGATCAACAGAGCGAGGCATTCCCGGCCCAGGTAGCAATAAAGTACCAAATATAGCATCGTCCAGAGCAGTGCCTGCTACTGCTGGCAAGCCTTTCAAACCATACAATCCATCCTGCCCATTTCCAAAATCAAAGCGTTGTAAAGAATTGCGCTGTATGCGTAATGGGGTAAAAGCTGGCACTGCACTACCAAACAAATCATCATCCATATACAAGACCAATTCAGGATTGTAGAAAAATCCATCTAGAGCCGTATCTCCTAGCTCATCATAAGGTGTAATAGAATTCCAGTAATCTTTCATGCCAATGGGTATGACTACTTCATTGGTCAATGGCATTCCCAAACGAGAAACCTGAATCCAGTCTCCGCTATCCATAGGTGCGGCACCACTATTACTTAAAGTGCGTACAGAAAGGCGACTGGCAGATGCCCAGATACCAATTACATAATCTCCATCCAGAATATTAGCAGCTTGTGATGATGCACCATCCTTTAAGAGTGTTGCAATTGGTATTTGAATCGCTATAGAATGTACATTATATTCAGCCAGTCCATCTCTTGATGGTCCATTTTGACGAGGGGCATTACCCAAATCAAAAATCCCTCCTAAATCCACATAAAAAGGATCATCTGAAGGCCCACAGTAAACACGCTCACCACTACTGCTCATAGTAATCGCTTCACTAATAAGCGACTCATAGCCCGTAGCTCCTAAACCGACACCACTCTCTATAGAACGAGGGCCAATATTAGGCGGAGGCACTATACCATTAGATAGGAGTACTTCGAATGACACCCCGCCATCTATACTTCGTTCCATGGTATAGGTTGTTTTGAGGTTTTGCGCTCCCAGGCGAATATTGAAAAAGGTAGTTGGGTCTTCATTTTCTTTTTGAAAAGTAAATCGATAAATAATCTCATCACCAGGAATGCTCACATCATTATCAATGTGAATTTCATAGCGAATATTCTCACCAAAGGAGTAATAGTTAGGGCCACCATGGGGTAATTCTGCTGGAATATAATTGGCAATAATGGTAATCATATTTGGGTTATCCGGGCTACGAAAAGCATACAAATCCGTATTATCAGCCAGTGGATCATTGGCGATAAGAGGAGCTTCCCGATGACTGGAGGCATTGAGATTATAGGTCAGACTCATTATAAGAGCTACCGTTGCCATTAATGCCTTCATGTGTTGTAAAAGCTTCATTGTAAAGAATTTTGATATTGAAATAAAAATCCCGGGCTTCTTCAGGTACATCTGAAAAGCATCTAATCTCAAAATCCGGGATGTATATGACTTCTAAATTATACTATAGACCTAGTGCTTCATTAATGCTAAAATGAAGGATAGAGACTTCGGAGAAGTCGGAAGTTTATTGAAAATGTTCAGAGTAGCGTTTCGACTTCGGATGAAGTCGTACAAATAATACAACTTCCTCCGAAATCATTATTCTAATAGTACTCAGCGTTTCAAACTTCACAAAGCACTAAAAATACCAAGTAGCATATGCTCGGGCAAAAAAGGGCGATCCAGGTGTATAATGTATCTCTGTTACCGCTTCAGGTTCTCCCTGCAAGCGAGAAGTGGTAGCAAACTGTGCTTCTTTCCATTCTTCATTGAGTAAATTTTGGGCACTAAACCCAACTTCTATTTTATTCTTTCGATAATGTACCGCAGCATCCAGTAAAAAATAACCATCCGCTGTAATTGTATAATCTTCATTAGCAGGGCGTTGATCCATGTAGCGATATCTCAGGCTAAGGCCAAATCCTTCCTGTACATCTATTTTCACTCCTCCTGTACTCGTAAAGATAGGTGCTAGTGGTATATAATCTGCTCCATCTTCTTCTCCAATAGCCCTTGGTAATACATAATTAACATCTGTATCCATTTGCAACCATTGAAAAGGCTGATAGCGTATAGAAGCATCTATCCCTTTTCGCAAACTCTCACCACTGGGCTCTACAATTCCTTCATCTCCTACGTACACAAATTCCTGATCCAATCGCAATCGCCATAAGCCAATAGTAGCAATAAGGTGATCCGATGGTTTTGTGATGGCAGTGAATTCGGTTTCATATGCTCTTGGTAATATATCAAGCCCTTCCTGAGCTACTACTACCCGTGTATCATTAGAATGAAAACCTAAGCCAGATTGCAGGTTGAACTGTATTCCTCGGCTCAACCTGTAGGACATATTCAACTTAGGTGACAAAATGCTTTTTGTTTCCGAAAGAGGATTGTATTCGGCTACCAGTTCGTCTTCATATTGAAAGCGGAAAAAGTCCATTCTCGTTCCTATAGTTGACTGTAAACGATCTGTTATGCGAAAACTTTCGGAAAGAAAAACGCCTACATTTGTTTCCCTGACATCTCCCAATGACATTCTACTCAATGTTGCTTCTCTGTTAAGAGTACGAGATAGTTCATTATCCTGTATCGCATCAAAACGCATCTGAATCCCTCCTTCCAATTTAGAAGGCATATTGAATAATTCATGATCGTGCACCAAAGAAGTATTCAGGCCTAACAAATGGCGATTTTCTTGCTGGCGTATCTGATCTCCATTAATCGGATCTTGGTCAAAAAAGGTAAAATTGAAAAATAACAAAAATTGATACCTGGTATAATATGCCTGCGTCTGCAAAACAGAATGAGACGTCAACATTTTAATGTGCTCTACATTAATATTAGTGCGGCTTGTTTGTCCTCCTTCTGTATCATCAATAGCACCAAAACGGCTAATCAATCCTTGTTTTACTGCCCTTTCGGGAATTTGGCCAGAGGCATCCCACTCGCTGGCAAATGTAGATACTCCCAACCTAATTATCTCTGTATCAGTAATCTGATTTTGATACTTTCCTAACATATTAAAGCGGAAAAAATTCTGAGAAGCTTCAAAGTAACCATCTGAAAACTCATAAGCAGAAGCGATATAGGCTTTTTCTTTCTGTTCTGCGTTATTTCCTCCTATCAACTGCAATCCAGCTACAGCTCTAAACGTATTGTATTGTCCAGCCTCCAGCTTTACAAAATTGTCCGATAAAGTATTTAACGTATTAAACTGAATTGCTCCGGCAGTGGCAAAGTTTCCGATAGATGCATCATAGGTACCTTTTTGATAATCTACATCATCAATCAATTCCGGGATAATGAAATGTAAGTCTGCATATCCCTGCCCATGGGCATGAGAGACCATATTTACGGGTATTCCATCTACAGATAAGGCTATGTCTGTACCGTGATCAATATCAAAACCTCGTAGGAATATCTGTTCGGCCTTTCCCCCTCCAGCATGCTGGGCAATCATCAAACCTGGTACTATTTGTAATATTTCCTGTGCATTGCGTATCGGACGAGCTTTTATATCCATCTGATTAATTAAAGCTGTATTTGCACTCAATTCCGGTCGAATATTTACTGCAGGCAAAGACATTACTGTAGGTTGCAAAGTAAACTTTTGCAGGTCATCTTCTGCTCTAGTTTTTATATTCAATGTTTCGTAACCTATATATGATATTGATAAGGTTAGAATAGAATCTGGTGCATTATTAAAGCTAAAATACCCCAGGTCATTAGTTACTGCATGTTGTTTAGTATTTTCTAACACTACAAATGCTCCGGGAAGAGAGCGGCCTGTTTCTGCATCCATAACAATACCATTTAGGCTTGTATGAGCTTTGGCTGCAATATTTATTGCGCCAAAAATCCAGATGATAATAAGTAGTCGTTTCTTCATTTATAATATCGGGTTTTATCATTTTCACTTCTAATTACGGAATGTTCTCATCATTTGGATTTCTAAAAGTGAATTTTTTTTAAAATTTTCTATTTCATCGCTTCCAGGACATATCACTCACTTCAATATCTTATATTTTCATACATTATTATTTAATTAGATTATTATATTTATTTACTAATTTTGTCGCGAATTAAATTATTAATGCCTGCATACTTATATTGGCATTCCCTATGATTTTTTGTTACTTTGCTAAAAATTCCACCTTTACATAGGAAATATCGCTTATCGTCAACATCCCCCTTTTTACTACGCCAATCTACTGTAGAGTGAAAAATTAATATTAATCGGATAGCAACCTAATTAACCACACTCTATACTATGAAGAAGCACTACTTATCTTCTCTCATTCGCGTATTGTTTTGTTCCCTTTTTATGTTTTTTTCCGCTGTTCAAACGTATGCCTGTGATGGCTCAGGTTTTACGATCAATGGTATGACAGATAATGGGGATGGGACTTTTACACTAGATGTAACGATACACATTGCAGGAAGTGATCACCCTGGCGGTACTTTTGGTGGCACCCAGGGATTTTGGTTTAACACAAATGCCCCTGGTGGTATTGTAAGCGTCACCCCTGCCAGTTTAACAAGTGTTAATGGTACCACGCTGAATGCTGTTGTAAACGGCGGACAGGTAGAATGGGGCAATCCCACTTCTGGCCCTTTTTTCGTCTCAAATACGGACCCTACTCAAACCTTCAATATACAAGTTGTTGTAATGGGAGAACCTTCCAGTTGGACTGGTGGTGGGCAGGAAGTAGGCAATTGTGATCAAAATGATAATAATGGTGCTGGGCCTGAATACAGCGGCTGTTTTCCTCCATCTATTATGATATTGCCAGTGGCGACAGCTTGTGCAGGACAACCTCTAAATGTTAGTGCAATCACTACAGGAGCTAATGTTACAGTCAATTGGTCTAATGGAATGAGCGGCAATGATATCGTTATTTTTCCACAGGCAAGTTTCACTTTAGTAGCTACTGCCAATAATGGTTGTCAACCAGCCCAGGCCTCTATTTTTATACAGGTAAATCCAATGCCTAGTATTGATCCACTCATGCCCGTAACAGTATGTGCCGGACAGCCCATATCACTAAGTGCTGTGACACAAAATGCGGACCTGGTCACCTGGTCAACTGGAGCAGTAGGCAATACGAATGTTTATACCCCTCCTTTTACAGAATTCGTGACAGTCACCGCCACCAATCAATGTGGCTCAGTAGATGAGATGGTAGAAGTCACCGTAATTCCTGAGCCTATTATATTTGTCATCGAAGGAGATCAAACAATTTGTCAGGGAGAAGAGGTGCTAATAGAAGTTGAAGCATTAGACGCTACTGACTTCTCCTGGTCAAATGGAGAACCATTCCAAGCCATCTTTGTAACTCCTGACGAAACAACGACCTATACCGCTTCTGCTTCCAATCAGTGTGGTGATGATGAAACCGATGTTACGATTACTGTTATCCCTTTACCTGAAATAGATATTCCTATTGACACTTATGTTATCTGTGAAGGAGATGATGTCAGCTTAACGGCTACAGGCACTAATGCAGATATGGTAAGCTGGTCCAACTCAGATGTAGGAGAAAGTATTACTGTAATGCCTACCAGTACTCAAATCTTTACTGCTACAGCCTCCAATCAGTGTGGAAGCGAAAGTGGAGACATCACAGTACAAGTTAATCCTTATCCAACTCTTGTTCCTCTTTCATCAGACCAAAGTATCTGTGAAGGAGATAGCACTACATTAAGTATAAATATTATGGATACGGATACTATACTCTGGTCTGAGGGCAGTACAACTCCTGATATTACGGTGATGCCTGATTCCAGCAGTAGTTATACAGTAACTGCATCTAATTCTTGTGGTGATGTGATGCACACTTATAATGTGGACGTCTTATATCCTCCCGACTTAATGGTCACTGATGATAGTGAGGATATTTGCGAAGGTGAAAGTGCAACAATGGCGATCATGCCATTTGCAGCAGATACTGTATACTGGTCAAATGGTGCTACGGATTCAACCATTACTGTTAGTCCAATAATGCCTACTGATTATACGGTTACCGTTGAAAATGTATGTGGTGTTATTGATACTACTTTTTCAGTAGGAGTAACCTTACTTCCCATAGTTGATCTAGTGAATGCAGGAAATGATTTGTGTGAAGGTGAAAGCACAAGCCTTTCAGTAAATGTTGCCAATGAAGATGATTTTGTATGGAGTAATACAGAAACTACAGAGACCATAAACATATCTCCTTTAACTACGACTACATATACTGCCACCGCATCCAACATTTGTGGAAACGATGAAGAAAGTGTTACCATTAATGTTTTTGAGGTCTATGATACAGATTTAGAATTATCATCCTGTGCAGGAGATACCATTTATTACCTGAGTACTCCTCTTCTTGCTGGAGAATCCCAGACATTTACACTTTCTTCAATTAATGGCTGTGATTCGGTAGTAAATGTAATGGTACAATCTGTGGATACTTATGAAGCAGACCAGGAATTACAGGCCTGTACGGGCTCTTCTGTATTTTATGAAGGAGTAGAACTATTTCCAGGAGATGAACAAGATTTCCAATTGACAAGCCTTAGTGGTTGTGACTCTGTTGTCACTGTGAATGTTATAGAGCTCTTCCATGCTTTTTCCGGATTGGATTTACAAGCCTGCACTGGGGAAACAGTAGATTATAATGGCAATACTCTCAATCCAGGTGATACGACCAACTTCGTTTATACGGCTCTCAATGGCTGTGATTCCACTGTAACGGTGATGGTTGAAGAACTGCCCATCTTTGCTTCTAATCTGGAATTAGAAGCTTGTACTGGTACAACGGTAGACTATGAAGGGACCGCCCTAAATCCAGGTGAAACAATGGATTTCACTTTTTCTGCATTCAATGGTTGCGATTCTACCGTTACTGTCAATGTAATAGAACTTCCTATTTATGATATGGACCTTGCATTTATAGCCTGTCCTGACGAAAGCATCACTTATAATGGTACGGATATCGCAGCAGGTACCAGTCAAAGTTTTACCTTCACTACATTCCAGGGTTGTGACTCTGTAGTAAATGTAACAGTCAACCCTCTTCCTACTTTCACTTCTACACTCACGCTAGAAGCATGCACGGGTACTACTGTCAACTATAATGGTAGCACTTTATCACCAGGAGACACGACTGATTTCACACTATCTGCTTTTAATGGTTGTGATTCGGTAGTAACCGTTATCGTCGAAGAATTACCATTAGCTTATTCAAGTATGGAATTGGAAGCGTGCACGGGTACTACTGTTGATTATAATGGCGCCACGCTTAGCCCTGGAGATACTATGAATTTTACGTTCACTGCTTTTAATGGCTGTGATTCTATCGTAACAATAACAGTAGCGGAATTGCCTCTCTTTGCATCCGACCTGGAATTGGATGCCTGCACGGGTACTACTGTTGATTATAATGGTACCACACTTGATCCTGGTGCACAACAAAACTTCACACTTACGGCTCTAAATGGCTGTGATTCTACCGTCAATGTTACGGTCATTGAACTTCCTGTTTTTGAATCTGATTTAGCACTGCAAGCCTGTACTGGATTTACCACAACTTATAATGGTACCGTACTTGCTCCTGGTGATGAGCAGGATTTTACTCTCGTTGCTTTAAACGGTTGTGATTCCGTGGTACATGTTACGGTTGAAGAAGTTACAACACTGGAATCAGACTTAACTTTACGTACCTGCCCAGGTTCTACCATCAATTACGATGGGACGGATCTCTCCGCAGGTGATATAGAAGATTTCACCTTTGTTTCTGAAACTGGTTGTGATTCGATTGTAACCGTAACCGTTACGCCTTATGCAACTTATGATGAAGCTATAGAATTGCAAGCCTGTACAGGAACAACAGCAGACTATAATGGCAATGCGCTACTCCCTGGAGATACTACTGATTTCCTATTTAGCACTATTAATGGTTGTGATTCCCTAGTAAGGGTTGCTGTACTAGAGCTGGAAGTATACGAGGCTCCTTTAATGCTGGAAGCCTGCCCTGGTTCTTCTGTCTTTTATGATGGAGTAGAACTCCCTGCCGGAACGCAACAAAGCTTTACATTTACGGCAAATAATGGCTGTGATTCTACTATAAATGTAGAGGTTATGGTGCTGCCTACTTTTGAATCGGACCTAGAACTTCAGGCATGTATCGGATCTACAACTACCTATAATGGAGTAGAACTTTCTCCTGGAGATCAGCAGAGCTTTACTTTAGATGCATTTAATGGCTGTGATTCTGTGGTAAACGTATCGGTAGTAGGGATTGATATCTATGAAACAGACCTTGGCCTGGAAGCCTGCACTGGTACAACAGTTACCTATGATGGCACTATCCTTCAACCAGGCACTGATCATACTTTTACTTTTACATCTCAAATAGGTTGTGACTCTTTGGTTTATGTTTCGGTGGAAGAGCTTCTCCATGCCAGTTCTTCCCTGGATTTACAAGCCTGTGAAGGAACCACCATTACTTATAATGGTACCGTTTTAGCCCCTGGAGATCAGCAGGATTTCGTTTACGCTGCTGTAAACGGTTGTGACTCTACAGTAAGTGTACAGGTAATTGGAGTGGAAAACCTGACGACCAGTGAGCCTCAGATAATTTGCGCGGGCGATTCTATAGAGATTTTTGGAGAAATGGTTAAAGTAGCAGGGAGTTATTCTGAGACATACACCTCTGCACAAGGCTGTGATTCCACCCATACAGTCAATTTGACGGTTAGTCCACTGCCTTCAATCAGTGCTGAAGAAGAAGCCGCTTGTCCAGATGAAGAAAATGGTATTGCTACGCTTACAGCAAGTAATGGGCAAGCACCCTATATCTATCTTTGGGAGGATGGCAATACTCACAACCATCGAGACGACCTAGAATTTGGCTCTTATACTATTTCTGTAACTGATGCATTGGGTTGTATGCAAACTGATATTGTTAGTATTGATCAACATACACTGCAGTACAGCCCGCAAGCTAGCGATATTAGTTGTTATGGTGCTAATGATGGACTCATACAAATAAATGCGCAAGGTAGCGGCCTGGCTTACAGTTTAGATGGATTGAACTATACTTCCAGCAATACTTTCACCGGCCTCGGCCCGGGTACCTATAATGCAACTATTGAAGATGCATTTGGTTGCCTTTATGAAGCTCCGGGTATTGTAGTAGAAGAACCTGAAGAGCTTGTAGTATTCCTTCCTGAAGATGAAGTTATACAAGTAGGAGATTCTGTATTTGTCAATGCTCAGAGCAATGGAGGAGATGATCTTTCCTACACTTGGTCACCTTCAGACATCATTAATTGTGATGGCTGTGCTGCACCCCATGCTCAACCATTGTTTACTACTTACCTTTCGGTAATGGTTCAGGATAGTAGTAATTGTACAGCTGAGGACCGGATGCTTATTATAGTAGAAAGGGATCGCAATGTGTACATTCCTAATATTTTCAGTCCTAATGGAGATGGTTCTAACGACTTTTTCTATATCCATACGGATCCTGGAGTTATTAGCATCCGGCAATTCTATATTTTCAATCGTTGGGGAGAACCTGTATTTGAAACTTTCAACATTCAGCCCAATGATCCTACTAAAGGATGGGATGGCTATTTCCGTGGTGAATTGATGAATAGCGCAGTTTTCACCTATATGGCAGAGTTAGAATTTGTGGATGGCGAAATTATTCTTTATTCGGGTGATGTTATTTTAATGAGATAAATTTATTGACAATATTTTTTAAACTACAAGTGATTTAAACTTATAGAGCGTCTCCCTCAGTACGGCGGACAGCTCCCCTGAGGGAGCACAATACATATACCCTTCTCAAACGGGTATTACGATTGGAGGAGGCAGCTAAAAGCTGAGGGAGGAATCTATATTAAGGTACTAAAAAAGATAATTTAATGTCCTTGTTTTTAGTGACTCGCTAGAATATGTTTAAATCCTTTTCTACAATAATTGTATGTATAAGTTATTACTCTTGTTACTATTTCCCTGGAGCTGGTTAACTGCCCAGAATGATAATTATACTGCAATGAATCTTCCTTTCAGTGCAAATGGATCAACACTTCCTTTTGCGCTGACTGGAGGATTGGAAGCTCCTCAATTTGCTCATTTTGACCTCAATCAGGACGAACATATTGATTTACTGGTATTTGATAGAGTAGGTTCTAAAATTTTACCCTTCCTGGCCGTTGTGCAATCTGAAGGACTCCTCACTTATGAGTATACTCCTGATTATGAGCACTTTTTTCCTAAGATGTACCAACTCATGATGATCAGGGATATGAATTGTGATGGATTGGATGATATTGTTACTACTCGTACTTTTAGTATTAGTGCTTCTGAAGTTGTCCTGATTGTTTACTTTCAGGAAGAAGGGCTTGTGTTTGGAGAATATGTCGATTTCCAGTTACCTGACAACGATCAAGATAGTCTGATTCGCATCCATGCTTTTGACACACCTTCTTTAGAAGATATTAACGGAGATGGTTTCGAAGATTTACTTTATATACCGATAGGAGGCACTAAAATATTATACTATAAGCGTATTCCCAGCGGCAATAATGGCTGTCAAGGCCTAGAATTTGCCATTGCTAATGATTGTTGGGGCAATGCTTCTTATACCATCAATGCAGATTTTCTATTACAGGAATGCGGACCAGCCCCACCTCCAGGTATTTTGCCTGAAAATGGATGTGCTGGTTCTGTTATGTTAGCACAAGATTACGATCAAGATGGAGACAAAGATCTCTATTTTAGCGGGCTTTATGATTATGAAATCCTGCAATTGAATAATGGAGGTGATGTTTTCGATGCTGACTTGATTAGCCAAAGTATCAGTTGGTTAAATGAAGGACAGCCGCTTCTCACTTTCCCTTCTCCGTTTTTTTTAGATTTGTACGGCGATGGACAAGAAGATTTAATAGTTGCAACTAATGGCATCGGAGGTTTAGGCAACAGCCCTGATAGCCATATTCTATACCATTTTGTTGATGATCCTGAAACCAATAATTGGGCAATGCAGGCCGATGATTTCTGGATTAAGGATATGATTGATTTAGGATTTAGATCCAGCCCTACAGTATGGGATGTTAATGAAGATGGCTTAGCTGACATTTTACTGGCTTACAATACTCCAGATCTTACCTATGCCTACACTTCCAGAATTGCCTTATTTTTAAATACGGGCTCATTGGAAGCTCCTCAATTTGAATTGACTACTGATGATTTTGCCGGGTTATCTGTATTTAACTATAAAGCTATCCACCCCACTCTGGGCGACTTGAATCAGGATGGGAAGGCAGAACTGATCATCGGATTAGGCAATGGACGAATAGAAGTATTTTCAAAAAATGGAGATGGCATGGAAGATTATACGCTCATGCCTGATCATCCATTCACCAACTTCATACTAAATGGATATGCAAAACCTCAATTAGTTGACCTGGATCAAGATGGCCTAGTAGACCTGGTAGCAGGTACTCGTAATGGTACTATTTCATACCTCGAAAATACCGGAACTGCTAATGCCCCTGTATTTTCCGTCATAACGGATACTTTAAGCGGCATAGCTCCCAATGCCTATTTTCAGGAAAACAGCATACATTTCGAAACCAATCAAGAAGGAGGATTCGATCTTTACTATGGTCATCGAGACGGGACGATTTCCCTCTACAAAGGAGGCCTTGAAAATGGTTTTGATATATACGCTCAGCGCCTTGAAAATATAGATGTGGGTGATAGAGCGTCTATTTGTTTATATGATTTGAATGGAGACGGCCAATTAGAAATTATATCCGGAAATACCAGAGGAGGTTTGGAAATATTCACTCCTGTTTCGCCAAGCTCTACCAACTCTCATATCCCTTCTCTTGTTGATGTAAATATTTTCCCCAATCCTCTAGCTGGAAATTTATTAAACCTGGAAACAGTAGACAGGGAAGATAGCATTCAGGAAGTTAGTATAGTAAATGCTACTGGGCAACTCATTTATCATAAGGTTGCCACTACTCCGATTCACCATATAAGTATATCAACAGTGCATTTTGAAAAGGGTGTCTTTTTTTATTATATCAAAACAAAAAAAGGGGAAACCAGAGGAAAATTCATTAAGCTATAAAGAGAAATTTTTAAACTTCTTCTTCTGTATATCATCCACCTCAAAGCAGGAATACTGAATACTGAATACTGAATACTGAATACTGAATACTGAAACCTACCACAGAGAAGGCACTACTTTGATACCTGGTACTACTTTTTCAAACCATTTTAAAGGAGCCTGATTTTTATCGCCTGTCTGAGTATCACACTTGAAAAAGAGGTAATATATTTGACGATGATCTCCTATTCTTTCCAGTAGTTTTCCTAAGCGTAGCTGCCCTTCTTCCAATCGATTGTAAAGATGAATAAATCGCCAGGAATAATAGGCTTCGTCATGTAATTCTAATAAATCGAGTAATATCTGATCATCTGTATACTTTTCCATAAATCGACGTGCATATACTCCGTGATGCTTTGACCAATCTCGTGGAAAAGTTTTATTTTCCATAAATTTGAATGTATCATGCACTAAGGCTGTCAGGCGCAATATGCGACGTTCTTGAGTTGTTGTTTCTAGGCGTTCTACATTATCTAGCACCTCACAGATGTGTTTATACACCTCTCCTTCAGGATGGCCAAAGCGAGGAACTCCCCATTCCAGGCCTTTCAAAAAATCAGTATCTTCCAACACCTTATTTTCCAGCTTATTCTCTGGTTGAAAAAGTGTCAGGTACTTAGTCGTATCACTGTGCGTTTTCTCCATTCTAAGGCAACTGTGAGCTACATTCATTTTATTGGCTTCTATCCCGAAGTTAGTAATATTCGCTTACTCTTGTTAATTTCATGTTAAACAAAATTATTATCGTAACAAAGATTTTCGCGAAGCGGTTCTTTCTTTGTCTTATATCATTTCACTAATAAAGTTAACGGAATCATGAAGCAGATATTTTCTTTGGTATTAGCCGGAATTGTTGGCGGGCTAATCACGCTTGGGGGATTCCAGTATTTACAGGAATCACCTACTTCAAACGACCATCAGCCAACTTATGCTCAAACAGTAAAAAATGTTAACATCCCTGCTCTCACTACTAAAAATAGTGTATCAGTAGATTTTAGGGATGCAGCTGCGAAATCGATGCCTGCTGTAGTGCATATTTCTTCCATCATTGAACAGCCTACTAGTGGCGAATCCGACCCTTTCCGCTTTTTCTTTGGAGATGGGTTCCAGTCTCCTTTTGGGGATGGTATGCCACGCGGAGGAACTGGTTCTGGTGTCATATACACAGAAGATGGATATATCATCACCAATAATCATGTTGTAGCAGGAGCAACCGAACTGGAAGTAACCCTTTATGATAATCGCACATTCAAAGCAAAAGTAGTGGGTACCGACGAAAAGTCGGATCTAGCAGTAATCAAAATTGAAGGGTATGGCTTTCCAACATTAGAACTTGCAGACTCGGACGATGCGGAAATTGGAGAATGGGTATTAGCAGTAGGCAATCCCTTTGATTTAACATCTACAGTCACAGCAGGAATTATTAGTGCAAAAGGAAGAAACATTAATCTTCTTGGAGGTGGCAAAGCAATAGAATCATTCATACAAACCGATGCGGCAGTCAACCCTGGAAATAGTGGAGGAGCACTGGTAGATATAGAAGGTAAATTGCTAGGAATCAATACTGCGATTGCATCTCGTACAGGATCATTTGCAGGTTATTCTTTTGCTATTCCTGCTGGCCTTGTAAAAAGAGTTGTAAGCGACATCATTCAGTTTGGTGATTATCAGCGTCCATTTTTAGGTGTTACGATCAGTGAGCTAGATGGCAGTTACGCACAAGAATTGGGAATAGATATTACTCAAGGAGTAGTAATTGAAAACCTTGTAGAAGGAGGTTCAGCAGAACAAGCTGGATTACAACCTAAAGATGTTATTGTCGGAATAGATGGCAATGAAGTCAAGAGCGTTCCCGAGTTGCAGGAACGTATAGGCAGGGCGCAAGTAGGAGATTTAATTACATTGAATATTAATCGATCTGGCAGAGATCGAGCAATTAGTGTAGAATTACGCTCTGAATAAAATAATCTAGTATTATTTTATTGGATGAAGTTCATCCTCAAACTATACAGGGTGAAGCATGGTATATACCTTGCTTCACCCTGTTTTATACAACCAAAGTCAATACGTGTCCTATTATCCTTCTTAAGCAGAATATTGCTGGTTACGGACGGGTAAAGTACTTTGCTTACTTCAGGCGCTTCTCGTCAGAAACTGTCAACTTATGACGTCCCTTAGCACGGCGGCTCGCCAATACTTTACGTCCATTCTTGCTGCTCATGCGTGAACGAAAACCATGCTTATTTCTGCGCTTTCTCCTTGATGGTTGATATGTACGTTTCATTATTAGACTTTTTCTGTCTTTCTATAAAGACCTTTTTTCAAAAGCGGGACAAAGGTAAAGTTATTTTAGTTATTAGCCAAGCTATCAGCACAATAACTTATCATCAAATTAGTAAAAATTAAAGCTACAGGCCTTAAATCGTCATGATGTCCTTTTCCTTTGCTTCGATAAGAGCATCAATTTTACCGCCATAGGACTTCGTCATGTTATCTACTTCATCCTCTTTACGCTTCCCTGCATCTTCAGGATAGCCTCCTTTAACTGCTTTTTTCAGGAAATCCATTGCTTTTTTACGCTCATTTCGTACGCTCACTTTTGCATCTTCTCCTAAGCTTTTAGCTTGTTTTACTAGTCCCTTACGACGCTCTTCTGTTAAAGGCGGAATATTAATCCGAACCAACTCGCCATCATTCTGGGGAGTAAATCCAAGATTAGCTTCGAAGATGGCTTTCTCGATAGGGCCAATCATTGACTTTTCCCAAGGCTGAATTATTATTGTGCGGGAATCCGATACACTAACGTTTGCCACCTGATTCAATGGAGTTGGAGATCCATAATAAGGTATTACAAGACCGCTTAGCATACTTGGATTAGCCTTCCCAGCACGAATTTTCACTAATTCATGCTGTAAATGTTCAATTGAGTGATCCATGCCCATTTTAGCAAGCTCAATATTGTCATTCACATCTTCTTGTGTCATGATACTTTAGTTTTCTTTAGATACTATGTAATGACAAAAAAACTTCATCTTTTCCGTTTATGTTCTACCTATCACATTTGACAGTGCACACTAAGTTTAACAAGGGCTAAAGCCTTAATTACAAACAAGTAACTCAACAGATGAAATTATTTTTGCTCGTTACTAAAAAGTAAATTTAAGATTTTCCAACGGGATATTCCCCCTACTTATAAATTTATGCCAGGCTCATCTTCGTGAGCCCGAATATTGCATAATCAGATATAACAACATAACCAGCGCAGAAAGTGCTGCCGATACATAGGTCATTGCAGCCCACCACAAAGCATCTTTAGCTCCATCATATTCAGCTCCTTGTGTTACACCACTACTATCCAACCAAAGCAAAGCACGACGGCTAGCATCAAACTCAACAGGAAGCGTAATAAAGCTAAATAAGGTAGTGATTGCAAAAGCAATAATTGTTATCAACATAATAGATGGCATCGTAGACAAAGTCATAAAGGCTATAATCAATAACCACTGCTGTGCCATAGCAGACATTTTCACAGCAGGTACCAAAGCTGAGCGCAATTGCAGCATACTATAAGCATTGGCATGTTGCACTGCATGGCCACACTCATGAGCGGCTACTGCTGCAGCTGCTATGCTTCTACCACGAAATACAGCCGGGCTAAGGGCTACCGTTTTACTCATAGGATTATAATGATCAGATAAAAACCCTTTTCCTACTACTATCTTTACATCAGATATACCGTAGTGCTGTAACATCCTGGCAGCCACCTCTTGTCCACTTAAGCCAGATCGCAGTGATATTCTACCATATTTGTTAAACTTAGCTTTCAGTCGTTGACTTACAAACATGCCCACAAAAGAAAGAATGCCTGCAACTACCATATATCCATAGTAAGATCCCATCGTATTATATGTTTTAGTTTAAAATATCAAAGCCTGTATACGATCTCAGGACTTTAGGAATCACGATGCCTTCCGGACTTTGGTTATTTTCTAGCAAAGCAGCAACAATGCGAGCCAATGCCAATGCAGAACCATTTAAGGTATGTGCTAAGCGAGTAGATTTTCCATCGCGAAAGCGCAACTTCATTCTGTTACTTTGATAAGTCTCAAAGTTAGAAACAGAACTTACCTCTAACCAACGCTTTTGGGCAGCTGAATATACTTCAAAGTCAAATGTTAATGCAGAAGTAAATGTTAAGTCGCCACCACAAAGTCGCAAAATACGATAAGGTAATTCTAGTTTTTGTAGCAAGCCTTCAACGTGTGCCATCATTTCTTCAAGTGCATCATAAGATTTATCAGGATGTTGCAACTGCACAATTTCTACCTTGTCAAACTGGTGTACGCGATTAATACCCCGTACATCAGCACCGTGAGATCCCGCCTCCCTTCGAAAGCAAGGAGTATGTCCCGTCATCTTGATCGGGAAATCATTTTCCTCTAATATGACGTTGCGATAGATATTAGTCACAGGTACTTCTGCCGTAGGAATCAAATAAAGTTTGTCTCTTTCCACATGATACATCTGTCCATCTTTATCTGGAAGCTGCCCTGTAGCTCTCGCACTAGCTTCATTGACCATAAGAGGAGGCATTATTTCTTCATACCCTGCTCGGGTCGCTTCATCCAGGAAAAACGCGATCAAAGCACGCTGCAATCGAGCCCCTTTACCACGGTATACCGGAAACCCGCTACCTGTTAGCTTTACTCCCAGTTCCAGGTCAAATATGTTATATTTTTGTGCAATGTCCCAATGCGGTAATGCATCTTCTCCCAAATCAGGTAAAGCTGCTTCCCATGCTTTATACACCTCATTATCTTCATCTGAATTTCCAGGAGGTACTGACTTATGAGGAACATTCGGGACTTTTAACAACAATTCATCCAGATTCTCTTTTGTCTGATTCAACAATGACTCAAGCTCTGCTACCTTATCCTTAAGCTCTCCGACTTTAGCTTTCATTGCGTTTGCCTCTTCTCTTTTACCACTTTTGAATAACTCTCCTATTGATTTAGAGATAGTATTCCGTTCTGCAAGCAAGCTATCGAGTTCTGTTTGTGTTTTTTTGCGGAGATCATCCTGTTCCACGATCTGCCCTACTATACCAAGTGCATCTTCCGGGTAGTTACGAAGTTTCATACCTTCCATAACCGCATCCTGGTTATTCCGAATAAAGTTGAGTTCCAGCATAAGATTTATTACAGTATTTTTTTGGTGCGCTGATAATTCTTAATTTTCAGTGAAACATATCCCCCTCTAGAATCGTTCCTACTATTGCAAAAGCTACAAAAAAATTGTTTGTGATAGGCTATAAATAACAGTTGTAAAGCAGCTTATCAAAACTTTTGTTCACTTTTTTGCAAAGATACTATTTGAATTGAAAAATTAAACGTATTTTTGTTGCGCTGAAGTAAAGGCATATATATGCTTTATCAGCATAATCGGCAAAAACGCTCCTACCTCCTTCTTCTTTTTCCCACTTTTTTCGATTAGTGTCGACGGGTCAGAAGCGTATAAAGTGGTAGGCTATTTCAACATCAATTAAGAGTTCCCTCAATCTATCCGTATTTTTTCTCTGATACAATTCAGTAGATTAAAATCGTAACACAAGACTATCATGTTAGATATATCACAGTTGAACTACATGCTCGTCCCTGAGCTAAGAGAACTTGCTGAACAACTAGGATTAAAAGGTTATAAGCGCCTTAACAAACAAGAACTTATCTACAAAATTCTAGACCATCAAGCAGCAGCAGGCGAAACAGCCGAAAGCAAAGAGAAAAGCAGCAAGCCAGCTTCTGAAAAATCAGAAGAAAAACCTAAGCGCACTACTCGCAGAGGCCGCCCAAAGAAGGTAGAGCCTAAACCTGAAGAAAACAATGATGTAAAAGAAGAGCCTACAAGAAAAGCTCCTCGACGTATTGTTAAAATTGCAGCAGAAGAACCTCAAAAAACAGAAGAGGCACCAGAGGTTCCAGTAGAAGCAGAGGCAGAAGCAACAACACCTGCACCAGCAGAGGAAGAACCAAAGTTTCAAAATAGAAATGTAGAGAAACGCCCTCAAAAGGAATACACTCCTCGCAGAGATAATAGAAATAGAGATAATAGGAATAGAGACGACAGAGACAGAGACAGAGACGACAGGAATAGAGACAGAGACAATAGAGACAGGGATGATAGAAATTCTCGTAACCGGGATAGAGATAGAGACAGAGATCGGGATAGAGATGATCGTCGTGAAAAAGAGAATGTAGAGCAAGTTGAGAAGTTCGATATAGAGTTGGACGGAATCATTGAAGGGGAAGGTATCCTGGAAATGATGCCTGATGGATATGGTTTCCTTCGTTCATCAGACTACAACTATCTAACATCTCCTGATGATATTTATGTTTCTCCTTCTCAGATAAAGCTTTTTGGACTTCGCACAGGTGATACAGTGAGAGGTGCTATACGCCCTCCAAAAGAAGGAGAAAAGTATTTTGCTCTATTACGTGTCTCAAAAATTAATGGGCTAAATCCGCCTGACATTCGTGAGCGCGTACCATTTGATTACCTGACTCCATTATTCCCAACAGAAAAGTTCAGCCTTACAAGTTCTCCTACTGGCCGGGATATTGGCAATCGTATGATTGACCTCTTTACTCCAATTGGTAAAGGACAGCGTGGTTTGATCGTGGCACAACCTAAAACAGGTAAAACATTCCTGTTGAAAGATGTAGCAAACGCAATTGCTAAGAACCATCCTGAGTGTTACATGATCGTACTACTGATTGATGAGCGCCCTGAGGAAGTAACGGATATGAAGCGCAGCGTTAATGCAGAAGTAGTAGCTTCTACTTTTGACGAGCCTGCCGACAATCATGTACGTGTAGCTGGCATCGTATTAGAAAAGGCTAAGCGATTAGTTGAATGTGGACACGATGTTCTTATTCTTCTGGATTCCATTACTCGTCTGGCTCGTGCTTACAATACCGTTGCACCTGCTAGTGGTAAGGTACTTTCTGGTGGTGTGGAAGCCAATGCTCTACACAAGCCTAAGAAATTCTTCGGTGCTGCCCGTAATATTGAAGGTGGTGGTTCTTTAACTATCCTGGCAACAGCATTGATCGATACTGGTTCTAAGATGGACGGTGTCATCTTCGAAGAGTTCAAGGGTACTGGTAACATGGAACTTCAACTGGATCGCAACCTGGCGAACAAGCGCTTGTTCCCTGCTATCGACCTTACGAAGTCAAGTACACGTCGTGAAGACTTGTTGATGGATAAGGATACGCTACAGCGTATGTTCATCCTGCGTAACCACCTGGCGGATATGAAGCCAGACGAAGCTTTCGAATTCTTGCGTAAGCACATGGTTGGTACTACCAATAATGATGAATTCCTGACTTCAATGAATGGATAATAACAAGCCTTTAGCTTGCTTAAAATAACTTAAAGCCTCGGTATTCTAATGATGCCGGGGCTTTTTCATATCTCATATGAAGAATAAATGCTTACCTCTTCATATAATCATAAGTAGCAGGAGGTCCCGCCAGCATAGATTTGATATTTCCTTTTAAGGCTAAATGAACAGGGTGAGCTTGATATTTGCGGTAGGTTTCAGCATCATCAAAAGACATTTCCATCATCATACTGTAATCCGATAACGCACGATCATCCCCCAAATCTTCGAATAAGCCTACTTCTAAATCTTTGACACCTTCTATCGATTCCAGCTTTTTGATTTCTGCAATTACCGCATCCAAATCTGCATCTGGTTTTAGCTTGAATAGAACAACATGTACTAAATTGCCTTCTGGCTCAATCTGTGATTTTAAATCTTCAATAGTAGCGTTTGAAGTAGCAAGTTCATTTTCAAGTCTTTTTAGTTCTTCCTGCATAGTAGCATTAGAACAACTCATCAAGGCAGACAAAAGGAGTAAAAAAAGAGTATTTCTCATGATAGATTTTATACTTTATAGATGAATAGTACTTAAATAAGAGTGCAAGTATAAGTACCAAACTCAAAATCCTGTAAACCGCGCTTGCGCTTTGCACTTGAGTTTAAACTTCCTCACATCAGTCTACTCCACCCCAACACATGTATTTTATATTGACAAAATCGTCTATACCATATTTTGAGCCTTCTCTTCCAAAACCACTTTGTTTAATTCCTCCAAACGGAGCAACTGTAGTTGAAATCATACCTGTATTGATGCCAACCATTCCATATTCCAAGGCCTCAGCCACTCTCCATATTCTCGCATAGTCTCGTCCGTAAAAATAGGAAGCCAATCCGTATGGAGTATCATTTGCCATTTCAATGACCTCTTCTTCAGTTTCAAATTTAAAAATAGGAGCAACAGGTCCAAAAATCTCTTCTCGAAAAACTTTCATACCTGTATTGGGATTCGTGATAACCGTAGGTTCGTAAATCAAGTCATTGACTAATGATACTTTGCCGCCTGTTAAAATAACCGCTCCATTAGAGCGAGCATCTTCAACTACGTTTTCAACAAATGCCAACGCTTTAGCTCCAATCAGAGGGCCTATATTTACTCCTGTTTCTAATCCATCTCCCAACTTCAATGCTGCAACGGCTTTTACCAGTTTTTCTACAAACTCATCGTAAATAGCTTCCTGCGCAAAAATTCGGTTAGAACACACACAAGTCTGCCCTGCATTTCTAAATTTTGAAGCAATCGCCCCTTTTACTGCTGCATCAATATCTGCATCATCAAAAACGATAAAGGGGGCATTGCCGCCCAGTTCCAGCGATACTTTCTTAACAGAG
Organism: Chitinophagales bacterium; assembly: GCA_022360175.1. Classification (GTDB taxonomy): domain Bacteria; phylum Bacteroidota; class Bacteroidia; order Chitinophagales; family Saprospiraceae; genus JAKSDI01. Next base: position 87,645 of record JAKSDI010000131.1, on the reverse strand, counting down.
TCCGCCGATTGTTTCAATAATATCTTGCCCACCTTTGTGGAACCTGTAAACGATATCTTTTTTACTTTAGGATTGCCCGTCAATTCTTTGCCAATGGCAGAAGCATCGCTGGTAGTAATAATATTCAAAACTCCTTTCGGGAAACCTGCCTGATCTGCCAATTCAGCCAATGCCAATGCACTCAAAGGAGTCAATTCTGAAGGTTTGATTACCACCGTACAGCCCGCCGCCAATGCAGGAGAGACCTTCCGTGTAATCATCGCATTGGGAAAATTCCAGGGAGTGATAGCTCCTACTACTCCAATGGGCTGTTTTATAACTGTGATTCTCTTATCTCGCCCATGCCCGGGAATTACATCTCCATATATCCTTTTCGCTTCTTCTGCAAACCACTCCACAAAACTGGCACCATAACGTATTTCCCCTTTAGCTTCTGCTAATGGTTTGCCTTGTTCTATGGTCAAAATTTTAGCTAGATCCTCTAAATTTTCGATTTGTAATTCATACCATTTTCTCAAAATTTGAGCGCGATCAGCTGCAGTATATTTTTTCCATTCCTGAAAAGCACTGTGTGCCGCATCTATAGCTTCCACACAATCTGCTGCCTCCATATCCGGAACAGTGCCAATTACTTCCTTACTAAAAGGATTATTGATTACTATAGCATGGCCATTTTTAGCAGCGTGCCATTCACCATTGATGTAGCAGTCGGTTTTGTATAGATTTTTATTATTTAGAGCGATCATTGTTTTGATATTTCCATCCACTAATTTCACCGATTCCACAAATATACTTATTGAGGGAATAGCATTGGAAATATTCGACTTCATCCGAAGTCGATAAAAGAACCAAACTTAAAACAAGATACATTTGATTTCTCCGAAATCTGATTAGAGCATTAGCCAGGAGGTTCTTTTCCATCCACTAATTTCACCGATCTCACAAATAAATTATTGAGGATATAGCATTGATCAGGAGGTTCAGATGATCAGGAGCATACCCTACGTATACTAAACTTTTGAAGTTTAGTATACGTGTCACTCCTCATCAAATTTCTCCACCCAGAAAGTCCTTCAATCGTTTATCCATAGATTCCGGGTCTGTATCGTAGTGGGGCTTGCTACTGGTAGTGCCAGGAAAATCCTGTACGTGTATCGTCTGAGTCGGGAATGCAAATTGTACACCTAGCGCATCTCCCAATCGCAATATCTGAAGCAATATCTCCTGCTTGCCTTTCAGTTCATCCGACCAGCTTTCTACTGCAAAAAAGGCATAGAACAGGATATCCAGAGAAGTAGCACTCATATTATTAAAGTGTACTTCGTAATAATCTTTTCTGGTCATGGGATGCTTTTCGATAATGATCCGCAAGCCTTCTATAAATTTTTCTATTAGATCCGGAGGTGTATCATAAGTGATGGAGATAGTGGTTTTGAAACGGCGATATTGGCGCAAGCCGTAATTATTGACCACCGTATCTGCCAATTTGCCATTAGGCACATATACAAGAGAATTGGCAAAAGTACGTACTCTGGTAGAACGGAAACCAACCTCTTCTACTGTGCCATCTACTCCTCCAAAACTAATCCAGTCTCCAATCTGGAAAGGTTTATCCAAGAAGATGGTCAAAGAACCAAAAAGGTTTTTGAGCGTATCCTGTGCTGCCAGGGCCAATGCCAATCCGCCAATAGAGATACCTGCAATAAGTGTTGTAATATCAACATTTAATTCTCGTAATATCTGCACTACTCCGCCCAGCAATATAACGAACTGTATGCCTCGCTTCAGTACTGGCATGAGCTGCTCATCCATCTTGCTTTCTGTCTTACGGGTCGCTTTTAATGCAAAAAGCATAAACACATCCAGGATCTTCAATACAATATATACGATCAATAATGTAGATACTATCTGGATAATAACAACTGCAAAATTGGCTGCTTCAACAGGAAGTTGTAAGGCAGGTAATAGTATTTTCATGATTCGGAGCACGAGGAATACACTTACCAGGCGAGCGATGGTCCAGATGAGGCTAGGAGGTACCAGGCTAGGGTACAAGCGAGATCGGGTTAAACGTCTTACTATGGGGCGTATTAATCGGCTTAGTATAATGTGTACCAAAATGGCCAACATCAGTATTATTAACAATCCAACATACTGCCATAAGGCTAAGCCTAATACTTTTCTTTGGCCAAATTTAGGGAGTATATTTACCAACAAATCTGCTCCAAAAGGATATACTTCTTCATGCAGTTCGGGAATAGCATTTACGGTCTCATTCGAATAATACCATTTATCATTTACCTTATTGAGGTATACCTGAGGTAATTCTCGTGGAAAAACAGTGTACGCTGCCTGATTTGAAGTAGAGTCAATATAATTGCTATTCTGTGGTATTTTATTAACTCTCACATATAATCCTTTTCCATCATAAATCTGCTTCAGTCGAATTGCCAGCTTTACCCTTTGGAGGCTATCCATATTTTCATCAAAGACCATAGCCGCCTTGCCAGGATCGTACGAATCCGGCTGCAAATAATACAGGTGGCCATAAACCGTATTATATGGTGTGCTCAGGTTTATTTCGGGTTCGCCTGCAGGCTGTGATTGCAATACTAAAAAAGAAAAGAGCAAGCATATGATGGAAAATATTCGTTTTAGCATATCGATTATTTTCATTTTTGTTAATCCAGAAGTGCCATTATACACTTTTTCAAAAAAAATTGCGCTTCCGCTAAGCATTTCTTTTTCTCTTCAGATAAGGAAGTATCTAAGGCAAAAGATATTTACCGACAAAATCAGGCTTTCTATCCAAAAAACGACCCTTTGCAAAATATTTTATGCTAATTGCGGTTATGGTTTTTGTCTAGTAAACCAAAAGAAAATATGCTTACAACGACTTATCAATTTATGGTAGATTTTACGCTACCGGAAGAACTCTCCAATGAATTTATGAATTTATTGCCCTATCAAAAAGCGATAGTAGCGCAGTATCTCGAAGATGGCAAATTGGTTAACTATGCTTTATCGCTCGACAACTCCAAGCTATGGGCTGTTTTTAATGCTAATTCTGAGTTAGAAGTACTAGAAATGCTTACTGATTTTCCACTTACTCCTTTTATGAGAGTAGAGGTTAACTTATTGACTTCTTTCAACACCAATGAGTTAAGCCCTCAATTTTCCTTGAATTAGGATTATTAAATAATAATAAAAGAGATATTTTTAGCCAACTCATAAGTAGCCTTTCTTTTACATTTGTACCTTTGAAGTGATCAATTTGCTTGAAGTACTATTTTATGTTTCAAAACTGGCTATACCCACTCCCTCTTCAACAGGTAGAGTACGAACCCCATCAATTAGGTAGTAATATTCAACGATATTCAGAAGAAGGCCTTCCCGATCTCAAAGCTACGAATGTAGCTATTGTTGGTATTGGAGAAAAAGATGCCAATGCTATTAGAGATGAATTATACCAACTTAGCTTCCCTTTTGAAAAGTTGAAGATCACTGACTTAGGAAATGTTCGTAAAAAAAATACTTCCTTCCTTATTCCTCTTGTAAAGGAACTACTAGAAAGTAAAATCTTTCCAATTATTATTGGTTATCAAGCTGCTCATGCTTTAGCACAATACAAAGCATTCCAAAGTCTACAATCCCTTATCAATTTGGTAATCGTTGATGAGCACATTTCATATCATACAGATAGCACAGACAAGCAGCGTTATTTTTTAAAAGACATTTTGGATAGTCCCAATTCACAGCTATTCCATATGAGTTTTATTGGGACACAAGCTCATTTTGCTCCATTAGATATCTTTGAGTATTTGGATAAACGTCATTTTGACTATGTCCGCTTAGGAAAGGCCAAATCTGACATAACAGAGCTCGAACCTCTTGTACGAGATGGCGATTTGCTGAGCATTAATTTGAGTGCCCTTAAAGCGGCTGAAGCACCAGGGCAACAAACACCGTCCCCTAGCGGATTTACAACTGAAGAAGCATGTCAAATTACCCGCTATGCAGGTATGAGCGATAAACTCAAAGCATTTGGTATTTATGGTTATCGTGCTGCTAATGATAAAAAAAATCAGGCTGCCATGGCTGCTGCTCAAATGATATGGTACTTCCTGGATGGATTTTATAATCGAAAAGGGGATTTTCCTGCCAGTACAGATGGCCTTACGGAGTATATCGTAGAGTTTAAAAAGTTGGATTATCAATTAACCTTTTGGCGAAGTGAGCAAAGTGGCAGATGGTGGATGCAGGTTCCTGTAAAATCCAGGTCTCGATACCAACGGCACCGTTTGGTACCCTGTTCTTATAATGATTACCTACACTCTTGCAAAGAAGAGCTTCCTGACCGCCTATTAAATGCATTAAGAAGGTTTGGATAACAGTTTTTCTAATTGTATTCCTCTTGATGCTTTCAACAAAAAATGTGCTCCCTCATAGGATTGTAAGTAAAACCAGGAACGAAGGTTTTCCACACTTTTAAAGTGTCGTAATTGAAGATGCTCTGCTATAGAAGCAAAAGCTTTGCCTACAAGTATCAGGTCATCATAGGATTGAGCTACTGCCAGGCGAGCTATTCTTTCATGCTCTGCCCTACTTTCTTCCCCCAATTCCAGCATATCACCTAAAATGGCTATTTTCTGGGTAGCTTCTACATGTGTAAAAGCTTTTAGAGCTGCTTCCACACTCGTAGGATTTGCATTATAGGCATCCAAAATAAATGTATTGCCATCCTGCTGATAAAATTGAGATCTATTATTTTTAGGAATATAAGATTCCAACGCAATTTTAATTGCTACTCCAGGTATTTTAAAATACTTCCCTAGCGTTACAGCGGTCATAATATTATCAAAGTTATACGAACCATGTAAGTGGCTTTGGACTTCAAGCAGCTCTCCTGTGTATTTATCCAGAAACGAAACACTCAACTGAGGAACTGTTTCCAATAATTTAACTTCAAAATATGGGTCCGAAGAAGTTGGCTGGCTACTTTTTTTATAATAGACCTTCTTCTCTACTGACTCGGAAAGTTCTGTCAGATATTCCTCATCTCTATTTACGAAAGCCATTCCTTTCGTTTTAGATAAATAGCGATATAATTCCGATTTCCCTTTTTTAACTCCTTCTATTCCTCCAAATCCCTCCAGGTGCGCCCGGCCTATATTTGTAATTAATCCGTGAGTAGGTTCTGCTATCTCGCATAAGAAGTTTATCTCTCCCTGATGGTTTGCTCCCATTTCAATTACAGCAACTTCTGTATCCTGAGGCATCGCTAATAGAGTCAAGGGAACTCCTATATGATTATTATAATTGCCTTGAGTATAGTGAATTCGGTATCGACGCCCCAAAACCTGGCTTACCAGTTCCTTGGTGGTTGTTTTTCCATTACTTCCGGTGATCGCTATTACTGGTATCGTAAATTGTCTACGGTGATGTCTAGAAAGCAATTGTAGAGTAGTTAATACATCATTCACCAACAAATATCTATCATCTACGGCTAGCGCTTCATTATCTACAATTGCATAGGCTGCTCCTTTAGCTAATGCATCTGCTGCAAATTGATTGCCATCAAAGTTTTCACCTTTAAGGGCAAAGAATAAACAGGCTTTTTCGATTTTCCTACTATCAATAATAATAGTAGGATGATTAAGATATATGGAGTATAAATTTTCAATATCCATAACAGGGGTATTTACATACAAAAGCCTCCACTTCGTCAAACAAAGTGGAGGCTTTTGTATGCTTACTTAAACTTTTATTTAGTAAGAACTGCGGCTACGCTTCCGTTTGATCTGGAAGTTATGACCACCTTCATTTTCATTACCACTTGGTGAACCTGTACGAGTCATCGCACAACGGAAACCGATAGTACGAGAAGACTTATCTTCATCCAGGAATCGGCGTGCACCAGGAGATAACCAGAATAAGCGATCAGCCCAAGAGCCTCCCTTATATACACGAGCCTTATCACTGATCAATGTGTGCTTACCATAATCATAGTAAACTTCAGATTGCTTATCACCATCAAGATAGTTATACACCTGACCTGTCTTATAGTTATCTCTGCTAGCTGCTTCTTCATCTGTTACATAACGGTAACGCAGACGACCAAGGCTATCTTTTTCAACAGGGCGACCATCTTCATCTAGTTCTAACTGCTCAAATTGACCACCACGAAAAGAGTTCAAGTCATGGCCTTCTACATCAGAAAGTGTAGAGCTAGTCATTGGACGGTATAGATCAAGTACCCATTCGTTTACGTTACCACCCATGTTATAAAGACCAAAGTCGTTAGGCATGAAAGAAGATACAGGAGCTGTAATGTGTGCATCATCGTTCAAGCGTCCAGCCATACCCATGTAGTCACCACCTCCACGCTTGAAGTTAGCAAGGATATATCCCTGGTACTTATCACGTTTTTGGTAGCGTATTGTATTTCCATCCCAAGGGAAGAAACGACGATCAGAGATTCTTTCATCTTTTTCAGAAGTCTGATTTCCCTGCAATGCAAGTGCTGCATACTCCCATTCCGCTTCAGTAGGAAGGCGGTAGTCAGGAAGCAAGATACCATCTTCGAATCGAACAGGACGTTCACCTCCTGTTTGAAGATCTTTCAGGTTTTTGCGAACATCCCCCTGATACTGACCTACTAGATAAGAATCCGTATTGAAGTTATCTTCATCTTTTTGTTCTGTATTCTGATTCAAAATTCCTTTTTCAATCAGAATCATTTCATTTACGCGATCCGTACGCCACTTACAAAATTCATTAGCTTGAACCCAGCTAACACCTACCACTGGATAGTTGTCGTAAGAAGGGTGACGGAAATAAGTTTCTACGAATGGTTCGTTATACGCCAATTCTTCACGCCATACCAGTGTATCAGGCAATGCGCCTTGATATACTTCAGGGTAAGATTCACCAAATACGCGGTTAATCCAGTACAGATATTCGCGATAGTGAATGTTAGCTACTTCCGTTTCATCCATATAGAATGAAGAAACAGTAACCCGGCGAGGGACGTTGTTCCAATCGTAAGTTACATCTTGTTCGGTAATACCCATTGAAAAGGTACCACCTTCAATTAATACTAGGTTAGGACCTGTTGCCTGACCTTCATAATCCAGCTTTTCAAAGCCTCCCCATTCAGTATCATTATACTTCCATCCTGTTGTAGAAGAACGTTCATTGCTGCCGCAAGAACTCAGAATGAAAGCCGCACCTAGAAGGATAGCACCAAACTTCAGCAGATTTTTCATCGTAGGAGTATGTTTTTGAGAAATCGACCAATAAAATATAGCTTCTATAATAATTTCACCCTTTTTTGACCCATCGGGCCAGTTTCGGGGCGGGAAATTAAAAAAATATGTCGGTTTAGGAAAATAGTCATCCAAAATGATAGCTACTTTAACAGGTAGACTACATAATTAAGTATTGGATAAACGCTCAACACTTACATAAAAAATCATTTTTATCTGTTACTTCATAACTGATAAAAAATTTATCATGTAGGGTGTAGAATGCTTGTTTTTACTTCGTGGTGAGACACCACACTTTTTCCTTCGATCCAAAGTTACTAACAAAGTGGGAAAAATCCACTTTGTAGCAATCAAAAAATAACATTTTGTAAAGATAAAAAAATAAATACGACATTCTCAATGAATGAATCATGATAAACATTTTGCTTTAATGAATCACTCATCACCTTATATTTCATTGGTGTCGAACTTCATTTTTTGTTTCTGACACTTTTAATTAAACATCTTAAAGCAATTATTAAAATCTGCACTTCTGCGGCGACGCTTTGCTTCTTTACTATCTTCAAAATTAATGGTTAAAGACAATTCATGAGAACCGCCTGTCCTTGGCAAGGTCAAGCCATTTAATGTGAAGTCAAAACTATAACCAAACCGAAATACTCCATAGCGTACACCTGCCATAACAATTGCTGCATCAGAGTTTTTAAGTGTATTCCGGTACCATAGTCCACCAAAGAAGTGTCCTGCGCCAAAATAGGCACCACCGTTTACCTGAGCAAAACCTCCTTGCTTGATAAAGAGCAGATTCGGAGATATGAACGCTTGCTTGCTACGAATATTGCCTGTTAATAGGGGGATTTCCATGCCACCGTGCAAGGTAATTCTCATTGGCAAACCTGCTCCCAGATTTTGATTAACCTCCAGCAGGCTTTCATCTGCACTATTCAGATGTTTAAGAGATAGTCCTCCATAAAAGTTTTTACCATAGGCTAAAACTCCTGCCCCCACATCAAAGACTGTTTTATTCAATGACTCCGGAGGGACTTCTTCAGTAGCATTAGGATCTCCTGTCGAACTAGTAGCTCCTGTAATAGGATCTAACTGATCAAGAAATACTAGTTGGTTCCAATCCAGGCGGTTTTGTATCATTCCTGCTTCAATACCAAAACGAAGCGCCCAATCATTATTTACTCGTACGCGATAGCCATAAGTAGCAGCAAAACGGTTGGTCTTATAAATACCATTTCCTGCATCATCACCAGTGACCATGATACCAAATCCACTATTCAGTCCTTCTACAGATTGCTCGTATGCTACCGAGTAAGTTTCATAACCTCCTTCATAAGATGCCCACTGACTTCGATAGTTAATCGATATTCGAGGAGCCAAAGTCGTACCGGCAAATGCGGGGTTGATCTGCAAAGGCGCAGCAAAAAATTGGCTGTAGATGGGATCTTGAGCCTGAATCATCGCACTACTGGCGAAAATTATCCCTATAAGTAAAAGTAACTGTCTGGCCATTGACACTAGATTGTTAAGAACCAATATATATAACAAGTGTTTTCAATCAAGGCGTTCCTCTATAAAACAGCCGACATTTAGGAGCATTTCTACAAACAATATGCTACTTAAAGCGGCGTTTTGGGGGGGTATCCTTAATTTAGTGTTTGGAAGAGTCAATATAATGGGAAACGAGCCACTTTATATAATCATATCCCCAAATAAACAATTCTATGGCGGGAAGTTGACAAATGTGGCATGCAATTATTCGCAAACTCATACAAGATATGAATAAATATATTACTACAATCCTAGTCTTCGTATTAAATGTTGGTTGGTTAATGGGTAGTGCCCCTATTACCATACAACATGATTTTGATTGGGCTCCTGCTCCTCATACAATCAATATAGAAGGCCAAATGATAGAGAGCTGGGCTTTTGAGGGAGGAATCAGTAGTGCCGAATATCCGAGCCTGTATTTCTTTTCCGAACGTTTTCCCGTTTCCGGGAATGGAGAATTATCCATAAATATTATAGAAGTACAATTTGAGTCTTTTGACCGCTTGCCTTCTCCGGATGACAATTACTTATCTGGCAGGTTACAATTTGAAACCTCCGTTGTACGAGAAAGAGATGGCTACTACGGTAAAGTTGCGTTTACACCTATTATAAAAAAAGGAAATCGTTTTGAACGGGTAAGCAGCATTACTTTACAGGTTGAGCTTACACCAACATCTAACACCATCACCTTCCGTGACCCGAACAATACGGAGCAGTCGGTACTAAGTGAAGGGACTATCCATAAATTTGCCATCGCAGAGAATGGAATCTATAAAATGACCTATGAATTCCTGCAAAATATAGGAGGAATAGATATTGATGCTGTCAATCCTAAAAATATTCAATTATTTGGCAATATAGGAGGTAAGCTTCCTTACTATACAGAAACGGAACGCCCGGATGACCTACAGGAGCTACCTATATATATTGAGGGAGAAGATGATAATAGCTTCGACCCCGGAGATTATATCCTCTTTTATGGAGAAGGCGCTGATAGCTGGAGCTATAATGCTTCTTTGGATCAGTTTGTGATGACTAAAAATATCTATGATCATAACAATTACTACTTCCTGAAAATTGACGGTAACAATGCAAAAAGAATAGAACAAGCAGCTGAAATCAGTTCAGCTGACCAAACCATTACCAGTTTCGACGATTATGTAAGGCTCGAAGAAGATAAGGTTAACTTACTCTATGCCTGGGATAAAGCGCAAGGTTCTGCAAAAAACTGGTATGGCGATCACTTCAAGGTAGCTCGTGAGTATGATTATGACAATGCATTTCGATTTACCAATTTACTCACCAATGAGCAGGTAAAGGTTAGAGCATCTATGGCATTGAGGGCCAGAGTGAGTTCTTCTTTTTTCCTTGACATCCAGGGGCAAACACTTGAAAGTAGTGACGCAAACTATGTCAGCTCTATCAATAGTGGATCGGATAATACGCGTTCTTTTGCAAGCCGTGCTACGCTGAACGAATCTCTATTCCTTCAACAGGAAAATATCAGCTTTAATATACGGTATCCTTACCCACAGAATGCAGGAGATGATAGTGAAGGTTGGCTTGACTATGTCCAATTCAATTATCATAGAAGCCTTAGCATGACAGGAAACCAAATGTCTTTTAGAAAGGTGAGTGCAGTAGGTAATGGTAATGCTAGTTTCATAATTAGTAATGCGAACAGTAGTTTAATGATATGGGATGTGACCGATATTAATAATGCAATGCAAATGCCTGCTTCTGCAAATGGTGGTACGCTTTCATTTAATGCTTCTACTGATGAGCTCAAAGAATATGTTGCTTTTTTCCCTGGACAAGAGTTGCCCCAGCCTTCTTATGTAAGCAATGTGCAAAATCAAAATATACACGGCATTACCGAAACGGACATGATCATTATCTACCATCCTGATTTTATGGAATCCGCGATTCAACTCGCTGAACATAGAGCAAATCTCAATGGTATTACTGTGAGCCTGGTGGCTATAGAACAGGTTTATAATGAATTTTCTTCTGGTAGGAGAGATCCCACTGCTATTCGCGATTTTGCTCGTATGCTTTATGAGCGAAATGATCGCTTGCGTTATCTTTTACTATTTGGTGATGGTTCCTTTGACAATCGAGATGTCTATGAGTTGGGAAGCAACTTCATACCTGTTTATCACAAAGAGTCCTACAATCCGGTAGAAGCTTATCCTTCTGATGATTACTATGGCCTTTTATATGGTACAGACGAAAATGATCCTCTAAAGGGTGATTTAACAATTGCAGTAGGTAGAATTCCGGTCCAAACACCAGAGCAAGCGGCTAGTTCTGTGGCAAAAATCATCCATTACGACTCTAGTGATAAAACATTAGGTGACTGGCGTAACCGCCTGGTATTCGTTGGCGATGACAATGATGGACTAGGTGATATTGACCATTATAAAGATGCAGATGATATAGCAGAAGATGTACAAGAAGCGAGCCCTTATGTCAATCTGGAAAAAATATACCTTGATGCTTTCCCTCAGGAGTCTACTCCAGGAGGAGAGCGCATTCCACAAGCTACCGAACGACTCAACAAATCCGTTTTTAAAGGAGCTTTAGCAATTACCTATCTTGGCCATGGTGGCTCCAAAGGATGGGCACAAGAACGGGTACTAAACATTTCTGATATCACATCATGGGATAACTATGATCAGATGCCCATATTTGTTACTGCAACCTGTTCTTTTACCGGTTATGATGATCCTGACTTCACGACTGCCGGAGAAGAGTCTTTCTTAAGCAGCAAAGGAGGAGTCATTGCATTGATGACAACCACACGGGCCGTTTATGCTAATTCTAACGTCAAGATGACCCGAAATGCAATGGACTATCTTTTTTCACGTGACAATGGAGAGCCTCTAAGTATTGGAGAAGCTTTTCGCCGTGGTAAAAATGATGTAAGTGGTAACTTTAATATCAATAACTCAAGGAAGTTCACATTAATTGGTGATCCTTCCATGCCTATTGCATTACCAGAATATGGCGTTGTTACGACCAATATCAATGACGTATCAATAGATCCAGCAGACACTGTACATACAGATACTTTAAGAGCATTACAAAAAGTAACCATTAGGGGACAAATAGTGGATGAAAATGGTCAGCTTAAAGAAGACTTTAATGGCATCATCTATCCCAGCATTTATGATAAGGCTCAAACTGCGAGCACACTTGGCCAAGGAGATAACTCTATTTATAACTACAGAGTACAAAACAATATCATCTTTAAAGGGCGCGCTTCTGTAGTGAACGGTAAATTTGAATTCACCTTTGTAGTGCCTAAAGATATCAATTATGAATATGGCTATGGCAAAATCAGTTATTATGCTGCTGATGTCAACAAGATGAATGATGCTGCTGGTAGCTATAATAAAATCATCATTGGTGGTACGGACGCTAATGCTTTAGCTGATGATCAGGGCCCACAAGTGGAAGTATACATGAATACAGAAGATTTTGTCTTCGGCAGCGTTACCAGTGCCAATCCTACTTTACTGGTTAAATTGGAAGATGATAATGGTATCAATGTAGTAGGAAACAGTATTGGACACGACCTGGAAGGTATTCTAAATGAAGACACTCAAAATACTTTATTGCTAAACGACTTTTACGAGTCTGAGCTAGATGATTACACCAAAGGAGAAGTACGTTATCCAATGAGTGATTTGCCGGAAGGCCGCCACCAGATCAGTGTCAAAGCCTGGGATGTGGCTAACAACTCAGCTGAAGGTTATACAGAATTTATTGTTGCTTCTTCTGAAGAAGTTGTGTTGGAGCATGTACTCAATTATCCTAACCCATTTACAGATCGCACCTGTTTCCAGTTTGATCATAATCTTCCCAATCAGGAATTAGACATCATGATACAGATATATACCGTATCTGGCAGGCTAGTGAAAACACTCTACTCCACTTTATTGACGGATGGTGCACTTCGCCAGGATGATTGTATAGAATGGGATGGTAAAGATGATTTTGGCGGGCAACTGGCAAAAGGCGTTTATCTATATAAAGTAAAAATAAGAGCCACTAATACGGGTTCCAACCAACTGAACGGAGAAAGCGAGTTTGAAAAGTTGGTGATTTTGAAGTAAAATGTTAAGAATCCGTTAATAATACACTAATCCTCTAAAGTTGCGTTTTTAGAGCGTCACACAAAATGGCGCTCTATGAACCGACTACTACTCTCATTGACCATCTTACTACAGGCCTTTGCCCTGATGGCACAATCTAAATTGGCAGAGGGTGAGTTGTATAAAATCGCTATTTCTGAAGATGGTATTTACCAAATCGGTTACGACTTCCTTAAGCAGCTGGATATTGATGTAGATCAATTGAATCCTGCACATTTACAGCTACTAGGTAATGGGGCAGGTTTATTACCTACCCCTCCCAATGCCGAAGCCCCCCTACTTAAGGAAATAGCTATAGAAGGTGTTGGTATGGAAGATGGTCAATTTAATCAGTCAGATTATTTTCTTTTTTATGGACAGGGAGCTGATCAATGGGCCTTTGATGAAAATACTCAGTCATTCCATTTTGAGAAAAACCACTATGACATTCAAAACCATTACTTCATAAAAATAAATGCCGAGGAAGGCCTTCGTATTCCAAAAATAGATTCTCCAGCTTCTGCCACTTATACTACTGAATCTTATGATGCTTTATACCGACTGGAAGAAGAGGCACATAATTTGCTTGAAGATTGGGATAAAACTCAGGGATCTGGATTTGATTGGCTTGGAGATCACTTCAAAGTAGTCCGTTCTGAACAATACAATTTTAATATAGAAAATCGAATAACAGAGCAGTCCATACATTTAAAAGCAAGCATGGTGCTCAGGGCAAAAGTGTCCTCTCGATTTGAGCTTACAATTAATGGCGCAACAGATTATAGTGAATATGTCAATTCTGTTAATATTGGCTCCAGCGATGAAGCTAATAAAACCTATGCCCACAGAGCAACACTGGACGGAACATACCAGGTAAATGGTTCAGATATACAAATTAATATTAACTACCCTTATCCTGAATATCAGGGAGATAAAAGTGAAGCCTGGCTTGACTATATTCAACTACGTTGTAGAGAAAACCTACGTTGGCAGCCCCCATTTGTGCACTTTAGAGATTTGGAAAGTATTGCCCACAGCAGCACTCGTTTCAATATAGCTGATGCAAATACCAATATTAGTGTTTGGGATATTAGTAAGCCTCTTGAGCCAAAATCTTACAATACTTCTTTAAACGGACAAACACTAACCTTTATAGCCCATACTGCGGGTACTTTGACTAGCTATATCGCTTTTGATCAATCAGCGAGTTATCCTGAACCTATTAGTTTAGGAAGCGTCTCCAATCAAGATTTACTAGTCAGTGATCCATTTGATATGGCGGTAGTTTACCATCCTGATTTTGAAGAAGCTGCTTTACAAATTGCTGATCATCGTGCTAATCATGATAATTTATCAGTCATTTCAACACCTGTAAATCAAATATATAATGAATTTGCCGCTGGCAGTAAAGATGCAACAGCAATACGCAACTTTGCCCAACGCCTTTATCAGCAAAGCACCAATTTCAAATACTTGCTACTAATTGGTGATGGTTCTTTTGATGCTCGTAATATCTATGAACTAGGAGGAGATTTTATTCCTACTTATCAAAAAGGAAACTGGAATGCTATTACAGCCTATCCTACTGATGATTATTATGGTATTATGGAAGGGAATACTCCTTTATCAGGCCCTATGCAAATTGCAGTCGGCAGACTTCCTGTCAATACGAGTGAAGAAGCATCTGTTGTTGTAAATAAGATTATACAATACGATACCGCTCCAGAATTCATGGCAGACTGGCGCAACCAGATAATTTTTGTAGGAGATGATGACGATGCTGAAGGAGGTGAAGACATCGCGCATTTTAAGGATGCTGATGATATTGCCCAGCTTATAGCAGATTCTTTTCCTTCCTACAATCAGGCAAAAATATATTTAGATGCTTTCCCTCAGGAGTCTCACACTGGTGGAGAACGCATACCTCAAGCCAGAGAAAAGATCAATCAGAATATGTATAAAGGAGCACTTTTACTTACCTATTTAGGGCATGGAGGCCCTGAAGGTTGGGCACAAGAACGCGTTCTGAATATTTCTGATATTACTAATTGGAACAATGAGTATAAACTTCCTGTATTTATAACCGCTACTTGTACTTTTACCGGGTATGATGACCCTTCATTTACGACAGCGGGCGAAGAAGTTTTTCTCAATCCCAAAGGTGGAGCAGTGGCACTAATGACTACCACACGCCCTGTTACTACCGGGCACAACAAAACACTTAGCAGACGAAGCCTGCTTAAATTATTAAAACGAGAAGTTGGTGATCATTCAAGGCCTATTGGTGATGCCTATATTGAAGCAAAGAATACTCAAAATAATCCTAATTCTCGTAAGTATACTTTAATTGGTGATCCCGCCATGAAATTGGCGATTCCTCAGTATGAGGTAAAAACAAACGCAATCAATGGGAAGGAGGTTACCCTATCCGATCAGGATACGATTGGTGCATTGCAAGAAGTAAGCATTAGTGGTATAGTTACGGATAAAAACGGGCAATTGCTTTCTTCTTTTAATGGTGAAATATATCCTACTATTTATGACAAACCACAAATAGCCCGTACACTAGCCCATGGCTTCAATGAAGTATATCCTTATACTATTCAACAAAATTTAATATTCAAAGGCCGGGCTACTGTAAAAAATGGTAAATTTGAATTTACATTTATAGTCCCTAAGGATATTAATTACGATTATGGCTTTGGTAAGATCAGTTATTATGCCTTTAGTCCTGATCTACAAACAGATGCTACAGGTTATTATGATAAAATTATAATTGGTGGCACCTCTCGTGATGCAATTCTCGATGATGAAGGACCTGTAGTCGAAGTATATATGAATACAGAAGATTTTGTATTTGGAGGCATCACGAGTTCATCTCCTACCCTCTTGGTTAAACTGGAAGATGATTACGGTATTAATGTTGTTGGTAATAGTATAGGCCATGATTTAGAAGCTGTATTAGATAACAATACCCAACAATCATACCTACTCAATGCTTTTTATGAAGCAGTATTAGACGATCATACAAAAGGGAGTGTTACTTATCCCTTGAATGAGTTAGAAGAAGGAAAGCATATCATTAGAGTCAAAGCCTGGGATATTGCAAACAATCCTTCGGAAGGGTACACAGAATTTGTTGTTGCCAATACAGAAAAAGTAGCTCTTGAACATGTTCTAAATTATCCGAACCCGTTTTCAGATAGGACCTGTTTTCAGTTTGACCACAATTTGTCCGGGCAGGACATGGAAGTACAGGTACACATTTATACTGTATCTGGCCGCTTGATAAAAACGATATACAGAACCATGCTGGCAGATGGATCTCTACGCCAGGATGATTGTCTGGAATGGGATGGTAGAGATGATTTTGGAGATCAGTTAGCACGTGGTATTTACCTTTATAAAGTCAAAGTACAAGCGTTGAATGTCGGGAATGAGGCTTTATATGGTGAAAGTGAGTTTGAAAAATTGGTCCTCTTAAAATAAGAAACCTATTTTTTCGTATTGAATATGGAACATTATGGATATTTAGTTCATTACTAGGATGGCACGGATTTTGCTCCCCGTTATTTAAGCACTCTCCAGCCTCTATATCTTGATTATCATTCAAATCGACAATTTTGATCGATTCTTAACTATATTTGCGAAATCAATTGGAAAAACAGTGAGCATCTCATGAAGAAGTTATTACTACAAACTGTTCTCATCATATCGGCGCTGGCAGCAGCTACAGCTCCCGCCTATTCACAATGCTATGAGGAAGATGGGAAATATTACAATCTAGATGGAACACCGTGCACAAACACTGTTGTATCAGCTGTTCCTTTTTTACGCATCGTATCAGATGCCCGTTCCGGTGGTATGGGTGATGTAGGTATTGGATTATCTCCAGATGCGAATGCAATTCATTTTAATGCATCTAAGCTTGTATTTGCGGAGGAAGGCTTGGCTATGTCTGCTACCTACACTCCATGGTTAAGAGCTCTGGGGTTAAATGATGTATACCTTGCTTATCTAACGGGCTATTACAAGATCGATGATCTACAAGCTATAGGGTTTGGGTTGCGATACTTCTCTTTAGGTAGTATCCAATTTACGGATCAAAACGGAGAGCCTTTAGTACCCGGGCGTCCTAATGAATTTGAAATTACTGGTGCATACGCTCGTAAACTTTCAGATAAATTTGCTGCTTCTTTGAGTGCCAAGTTTATATATTCTAATCTCGCCGCTGGACAGCAGGTAGATGGTGGAGAAGTTATTGAACCAGGGATTGCTGGTGCTGCTGATATAGCATTTACATATCGCACACCTATTGACATGCAGAATGGCGATTCAGAATTGACATTAGGTGTTGCCTTCACAAATCTTGGTTCTAAAATCTCCTACACCAACTCTATTGTAAGAGACTTCCTGCCTGCTAATATGGGCATTGGAGGCGCCTGGAAAATGGACCTGGATGATTACAACAGCCTAACCATCGCTGCCGATGTTAATAAACTAATGGTACCAACACCTTGTCAGGATAGCACCTGTGAAGATCTAGACAATAATAATGTGTTTGATTATCGCGAACAGTCTGGCATTAGTGGTGTTTTCTCTTCCTTTAATGATGCCCCAGAAGGCTTTAGTGAAGAGCTTAAAGAACTTATGTATTCTGTTGGTGTAGAATACTGGTATGATGAACAATTTGCTGTACGTGCAGGATACTTCAGCGAGCATGTTCAAAAAGGTGGCCGTCGATTCTTTACAGTAGGACTGGGTTTGAAGTATAATATCTTTGGCTTAAACTTCTCTTATTTAATCCCTACTACTAACCAGCGGAATCCACTGGATAATACATTAAGATTCTCACTATTATTTGATTTTGGCGATTTATCAGATCAATAATTTTGTCAACAGGAATATGATTTCATAAAGAATCATTGTTTTAGATTCGATTCCAGCTGCTTTTAAAAGCATGGAATCGAATCTAAAAATTGCTGTGAGCCTATAAGCCGGATTCTGTCATCCCAAATAAATTCGGGAGCTCTATCATTTATCTAGCCCCGATGTCACCATCAAGGTCTATCTGCCTACCCCTCTCAACTACCAAAGTAAGCCAGCGAGCAACCAGCTCCCCATAAATAGAACCGAAGTTCTAATACAGGGCTTGAGATATACGTGGCATTTCAACCCACGAGGTTTACCCCACCCCTTTGTTACCAAAGCGATGCGTGCGCTCTTACATTAAGGGATAAATCCCCGCACGTTTTCACCTTTACCACGCCAATAGCGTGGAAGTATAGCTTTCTGTGGCACTTTCTGTACCTCAACCTATGTTGAAGCCCCACCCGTTAGGTGGCGTGGTGCTCTACGTTGTCCGGACTTTCCTCATCTTCTACATTTCTGTAGAAGCCGCGATAGAGCAGCTCACAGCAATATTTTAATCTTATAGTTATAAGCATTATTAATGCTTATAACATCGCAAACATACTCTATTTTAACCTTAAAATGGATATATACGTTGCCAAAAACCATGCAATCTTTAAGTTTTTAATAACAAAAAAAAACGCTTATAAATTTGAAGAGCACAGAAACTATTAATACCTTTCATGCACTATAACGGAATTTTATGTAGCTGGTCTCTAAATAAAAAATCAAGCACCTAAAAAAATATTATTAGCTATATTCACTATTAACTACCAAAATCCTTTATTTATGAAAAGAATCTTAACAACACTTGCTGTATTGCTCTTTTTTGTTTCCAGCACTTTTGCTGTTGTAAAAACTAACTGGGCAGAGCAATTTAAAGGCCAGCCAGAAATTCAAACATTATCTACGGATATGGCTTCTCTTACAGTAGATCAGTTCCTTAATCTTACTCCTAAGAAATATAAGGAAATGACTGGCGAGAAGTTAGGCTTGAAGAAAACACTTCAACTAAAGGCTGCTCAGAAGTTCGTTAAGAAAGAACTTAAGGCAGAGCCTCAATTTGAAAAAGGCCTTTATATCCTGTTAGCAATTCTTGGCCTTGCATGGGTTGCGATGGGTGTAATGGATGACTGGAGCGGTAGCGACTGGATCGTTAATTTGATCCTTTATGTTCTTTGCTGGTTGCCTGGTCTTATCCACGCTTTGACAAAAATGAAGAAGTACTATTAATAGATACTTTTAAATAAGTCTTAAAGGGAGAATTGCTGGCATAGCCTGGCGGTTCTCCTTTTTAATTTGGTTCTTTCTAAACAGTCCTAATCAATCCTTAAATTATGTTCGAGGATAATAAAAAGATACAGTGGGTATGGCTTATATTGCTATTACTTACACCTATTATACTATGGATCCTTCCTGCTGGTTTTTTTGATGAAAGCGAGGTTATCATTTGCCCTTCCCGTTTATTTTTTAGTATTGAGTGCTTTGGTTGTGGTATGACTCGCGCCGTTATGCACATGCATCACTTAGAAATTTCTGAAGCTGTATATTACAATACGGGAGTATTGGTAATTTTCCCTGCTTTAGTATTTGTTTGGGGATTATGGGTTTATAGAGCTGCTCGTAGGCTTTCACTTATATGATAAAGGAGGGGACTAAGAAAAATTGAGGTAGCTGCCTCATAGAACATTGTTTTAACAATAACTCTGTGGCAGCTACTACTTTTATGTTATCGTTTATTTACCACCAAAACGATAGCCAATTCCTAATTTACCAGCAAACATAAGTTTTGGCCAATCCACTTCTATCTGGTCTCCTTCTGTTTCGAAGGTTGTTTTATCCGTAATTGCTCGGCCTACGCCGAAACCTATGTCAAAAACAATACCACTACTTCCTACTACTTTGTAGCCAATTCCAAAACCAAAACCTAAACGGGTCTGCGTATATTCTGCTACATTTGTAGCGCCATCTTCAGCCGTGTAATTACGTGCAATAAAACGCAAAAACGCATCTGCATAGAATTTTTCAGCAGGGTCATCCGGGTTAAAGTAATACTTTCCAAATACAGTAACTGGCAAGCTGAAATAATCTAATTGTAGATCATTTCCAGTGCCAAAGCCAACTTGGCCTTCTACACTGAATTTATCAGAGAGCACAAAATCTCCGCTAACACTTAAGTTTCCAAATAACAAACCAATGGGGTTAACAGAAACGTCTACTTGAGCTTGAGTTTGAGATGCAAAACCAATAGACATTAAGAGGGCAAACGTAAAAATTTTAATTAATTGTTTCATAAAAGTTTTTTTAATTAATAAGAAAGCGTCGGAAAATTACGAAAATATTTTCCAAGTAATATTGTTTCTTATTATTTTATCGAAAATGAAATTAATTTAAGTGCCAAGACAAATTAAATCACATATTATCTTGAGTTAATTTTCATCCTATTCGGCGTTAAAAAGCCTCGTCGAAGCACCACTTCGCCTACGTTTTTTTCCTTGTCTAGAATGAAATTTTTTTCTCAAGATAATGGTAACACAATTTTGTCTTGGCACTTATAGTGAAAGGCTTTACAAATAAAATGGCTTTTATGATAAGCCTCAGCAAGTATAATTTTAATACCCTCATGTAACTATTATTCTATCTTAACGTATAAATTAGTTGCCATTACGAACACCAAACATTGAGGAAATCATTGAGGCAGATAAATCCAATATCTACTGCTAAAGCTATTAGCCTGCCTATTGTGCTTCTTGCCATAGCTTTCTTCCTTATTGGCTATCTTGATGGTACTAGTATTCCTTTATTTGCCAATCTCATGGCGGCTCCCTTTATGCAAGGCAACATTCTCCATCTCCTTTTATTAGCAATATCTAGCCTTTGGCTGATTAGTTATAGTCAGCGCTACCAAAGAGATTGGACAACATTTACTTCCGGGCGCCCCATTGTATCAGCTAGTATCGGCTATCTTTTAATTGCTGGAATGATCATAGGTATTGGTCTCTGTACGCAACATCTAATACTCGATTCAGGTATTAGTTTTGACTTTCAAAATGTATTACAACTTAATAAGATTGCTCTTATTTCTCTCTTTGCCATATTGACATTGCTTACAGCTTTACTCTTAAGCAGTTTATGGGTTGTAAGAGGGATACAACAAATAATGCCATCTCGGAATCAAAGATTCATAAGCATAGGCATTGCGATTGTCTGTTCTATTCCACTTATCTTCATATTGCACTTTAGCTTTCCTTTGCCTGCTCTTTTGCTCATTATCACCTTATTTATCACCTTACTAGATTTCTTTGTAGAGCTAGATACTGCCAGTCCTGCCTGGTTAATACTTTGGCTTGCCTTATTGACTGCTTTTACTACAGGTATGTTATTCAAGTTTCATTTGGAAAATGCACAAAAAGATCGACTCGTTTTTGCAAAAGCACTAGCTAATCCGGTTGATTCACTTCTCCAAAACTCCTTAAATCAATTCATTGAATCACTAAACAATATCCGCGCTGCTGATCAAGAACAGATACAACATCAGTTTTCCCTCCACCCCTATCTAGAAAAAAACTACAAACTTCATATTGATAGTTTCAGCGATGACAACGTAGGTATAGGTTGGCATAAATTATCGTCTAATGAAAGCTATAACACCTATGAAGTAAGGGCTCTTTCGAAAGACAGTCAATTTATTCAATTAAATATTCAACCTATTTTCACTCTCAACAAGAGAGTACTTTTTCAGCTTATCCCCAATAGTCCTTTCATCAACCCTCCTTATGGGTTCAGCATTCTCCACAATGGAAAAATTATAGCTCAAAGAGGCCTCCAGGCTCCAGCCTGGTTAGATGACCAATACTGGCAAAAGGCAAACAACAACGGATTATACGAAAATATAGACAGCCAATGGGCCCGCTTATATTATAGCAATACAGAGGAAAACGATTATACTGTAATGATTACAGAAAGCCTGGGAGGTTATATCAAACCAATATCTCTATTTTCCTATCTTTTTGCGATCCTCACTACATTAGTGCTACTTCTATTTTGGATTAATCCTAAGCTTAAAATTTTTCCAGCGACACCAGGCATATTGTTCTTTGGAGCACCTTCGCTAAGGAACCGAATACAACTTTCTACCATTGCCCTTACACTTGCAGCTTTCTTACTTGCCGGATTAGCAACAGTAGCTTTTCTTCGCAAAAACCACCTTAGTGAACAGTCCGATCGACTAATGGAAAAGGTTAATATTGTAATGAGAGATATTCAGCAATCGGATATCATGCTCGAAGAAAAAGCCCTTAAGGACCTGGCAAGCGTTCATCAAGTAGATATAAGTGCATATTCTGAAGACGGAAGCCTTGCTGCTACCTCTTTTCCGTATTTATATCAACAGCAGGTTTTGGAGCCACGCCTGCCTCAGCATATAATAAATCGAAATACTAAACGCCCTGCTATCGTACAGGAAAAAGCAGATCAGTTAGATTATATTTCAGCCTATATTCCGTTCAATCGTCCTAATTCAGCCATCTCTTACCTATCCATAGCTTTTAGCTCCGGAGAACAAGACATGAAAAAGGCCGCCATTGCGTTTATAGGTAATCTATTAAATCTCTATGTTTTCTTATTACTCATTGCAGGAGCTTCTGCTATTGCTGTAGCAAAAACAATCACCCGGCCTTTATTAGATATAGGTGAAAAACTCCGTAGTTTTCAACTAGGCAAAAACGAGCCACTGGAGTGGAAAACCAAAGATGAGATTGGACAATTAGTTGAGGCATATAATGCCATGATTAAAGAACTAGAGATTAGTACTGAAAAACTAAAACAATCAGAAAGAGAGGGGGCGTGGCGCGAAATGGCCAAACAGGTAGCCCATGAGATCAAGAATCCGCTAACTCCTATGAAACTCAGCATACAATATCTACAACATGCTCAAAAATCAGACCCGGAGCGAGCTAGAGCAATGATTTCCAGGGTTTCGCAAACACTTATAGAACAGATTGATGGATTGGCACATATTGCTACTTCCTTTTCCAATTTTGCCAAGATGCCTAAGGCAGAGCTAAAAGAAGTCGATATAAAAGCTATTGTGCAATCTACATATAACCTTTTCACTGAAGGCCAGCCATCTGAAATCGCTATTCACTTACACGCTCCGCCCCAAAGAACACCTGTAATTGCAGATCCCAAACAACTCACTCGTATCTTTAACAACCTCATCAAAAATGCCCAGCAAGCTATACCTGAAACAGTAGAAGGTAAAATTGACATTGAATTAACAATTAATGATAAGGAGGTGGTAGTAGCAGTGAAGGACAACGGTAGCGGTATTCCTACTGATATCGAATCAAAAGTATTTCAGCCCAATTTCACAACTAAATCATCTGGTATGGGGCTCGGACTCGCAATGTGTAAAAATATGATAGAAGCGATGAATGGTAATATATATTTTGAAACAGAAGTAGGAAAGGGTACTACCTTTTATGTTAGTTTACCCTTAAAACAAAAAACCGATGCCTAAACAGGCACCGGAAATCACTTTAATGATGAGAGCAACAATAATGAGAAGCCATCAAATAATCGATAATAGAACAGTAATCTAATAAGCTTGGTACTCGATTATCAATGGTTCACAACATCTTTCTAACTAACTATCTTTAAGACACCATCTATTCTTGTCCCCCCTAAGCATTTTTGAAGACTATTTCCATTTTGCAATCTAGTCGACAAACTAGAATAAATCACTCTTTTTTGTAGCCAGTTATTTGCATCAAAATCGCCTATAATACAAGCTATAGCTCAATACCATTTCTTCTTATGTTGTCAAAGAAGGTATTATATTTGGCGTAACAAAACTTCCCTCACATATGAACCAACCCATTGAGACTATCATCTTTGACCTTGGTGGAGTACTGATTGATTGGAGCCCTTTTTATCTATATCGGAAAATTTTTAATACAGATGAGGAGATCCAGGACTTTCTTGACAACATCTGTACTTTCGATTGGAATGAACAACAGGATGCAGGCCGCTCTTTACAGGAAGCTACACAAGTCTTAATAGCACAACACCCGCAGCATGAAAGTAATATTCGAGCATATTACGGCAGATGGGAAGAAATGTTGGGAGGCCCTATCCATGATACGGTAGATATCCTCCAGTCTATTCACCGACAGGGGAATCATGCCTTATATGCTCTTACGAACTGGAGCCATGAGACCTTCCCTATTGCTCAGGAAAGATATGATTTTTTGCAACTGTTCGAAGGAATTTTGGTCTCTGGAGAGGAGAAGATGAAAAAACCTGATCCTCGTATTTATCAGCTCATCATAGATCGATATAAGATTGAGCCATCCACTGCTTTATTTATAGACGATAATCTGAGAAATGTGGAAGCCGCGCGAGGCGTAGGTATGCAAGCCATCCATTTTCAATCGCCTCAACAACTTTCTGATTTGCTAATCAAAAAATCTACCCTCTAATATGAGAAGAATATATTTACTACTCACCATCATGAGTTTTACGCTTTTACTAGATGCGCAAAATGACCCTAGTCGCTGGACTCCAAAGGATATTATCACCACGGAATATGTACGTAGTGCTACTATCTCTTCGAATAATGAAATGGTAGCCTGGACCAAAAGGCGTCCCGTCAAGAAAAAAGATAGATTCATTAATGATATTTATCTCACTCGACTTGATTTGGAGAAAGACGGACAGTTCCGAACTTTCCGAATGACAAGTAGTGATGAAAATGATTATGCTCCTTTCTTCTCCAGAGATAATGAATATATGTATTTTCTTTCCTCGCGCGACAAGGGTAAAAAACTTTGGCGCATGAGTATTTATGGCGGGGAGGCAGAAAAAGTGCATGAGTTTAAAAACGGTATCTCCAATGTACAATGGCTTAGTGACAGCACATTTGCATTTACCTCTAAGGAAGGTAAAACCTTACATGAACAACAATTGGAGGAAGAAAAGGATAATGTACAAGTCATAGAAGATTCGGTTCATTGGAAAGCAAGAAGACTGTATCAATTTGATATCAAACAAAAAAGCATTACCCGGCTGACAGATAATAAATATCCTCTTTCTTCTTATACTGTTTCTAAAGATGGTCAATGGGTCGTATACCGCCTCACTTTAAGCCCTCATTATAATGCGGATGCACAACCGGATCCCAAGTATTATCTGAAAAATATATCTACTGGAGAAACACAGGAAATATTACAAGGATTACAAACACCTTTCAATTTTCAGTTTACGGCAGATCACAAAGGGTTTTATTTTGTAGCGGTACGTTCTTCTGATCCAGAATGGAATGGCTCAGGTGTGTCTTTGATCTATTACTTTGACCTGGCTACTAAGCAATTTAAACCAGTACCCCTAGAGTGGAAATGGGAGTCAGAAGGCAGTTATTGGACCGTAGGGCAGGATATTGTTGTAGCACTCCCGAATGGTCCTACTACAAAGCTTGCTTTCTATCAGAAAACCGCAGGTAGCTGGAACAAATCGGCTATCAATATGGGTGAGATGGAAGAACATGTGGCAGTTAATACCATTTCCAATGATGGAAAAAAGATAGTTTTTTCGCATTCTACGGCTGCTCAGCTTCCCAAATACTATGTAGGAAACATCAACATAACAGATGGTAATTTGAATATAAGCGATCAGAAAGAATTAGCGAAAGTCAATCAAAAATTAAAAAAGAAAGCCATTACTAAATACGAAGTATTCCGCTGGAAAGGATATAAGGGAGAGGAAGTAAATGGTTTACTTTATTATCCTGAAAACTATGAAGAAGGTAAGAGATATCCTTTGATACTATCAATTCATGGGGGGCCATCTGGAGTAGATCAAGACCGCTGGAGTGAACGCTGGTCTACTTACCCTCAAATACTCGCTCAGCGTGGTGCATTTGTTCTTAAACCTAATTATCATGGCTCCTCTCATCATGGACAGGAGTTTGTAGAATCGATCAAAGGCAATTACTATACCCCTGAATTAGAAGATATAATAAAAGGCATTGAAGCCCTGGATCAACGTGGGCTTATTGATAAAGATCAAATGGGTACAATGGGATGGAGCAATGGAGCAATCCTTACTACCATGCTTACCGTACGTTATCCTGAACTTTTCAAAGTAGCCTGCCCAGGCGCAGGGGATGTCAACTGGACTAGTGATTTTGGTACCTGCCGCTTTGGAGTATCCTTTGATCAAAGTTATTTCGGCGGAGCTCCCTGGGATGATGTCAATGGCAAGCTTTATAATGAGAACTATATTTTATTGTCTCCTTTATTCGAATTAGAAAAGGTAAAAACACCCACCATCATTTTTCACGGAAGTGAAGACCGTGCAGTACCTCGTGATCAGGGTTTTGAGTATTATCGTGCCTTACAGCAAGCAGGAAATACTCCTGTCCGCTTCCTATGGTTTCCAGGCCAACCACATGGCCTTCGCAAAATTACCCACCAAATGCGCAAGATGGAAGAAGAGCTTGCATGGATAGATCAATATCTATTCGATAAAGCCCAAAAGGTTGAACCTACTTATAAGAAAGATAGCCCTATCGCGCAATTGTTGAAACGAGATAGTGCGGCTACATTTAGAGGAGCCCTAGGGGTTTACAAGAATGGGCAGCTCATTCCAGAAGTAGTGCCTGTTGGAAAGGATACTATTGCCATTGCTCGTTTTGAGCTGACCTATACACAATACGCTGCCTTTAATACATCTTTCACAGTTCCTGCTGGTAAGGAAAATTATCCAGTACAACTTTCCTTTGAAGAAGCACAAGCCTATGTTGATTGGTTAACAGGAAAAACACATGAAAGTTACCGATTAATTTCTCCTGAAGAAGCAAAAGCATTTCATAAAAAAGCTAAGTCTGTTGCAGTCAAAGAAAACACGCTCAATTACTGGGCAGGCTATGACATAACAGTAGATGAGGTACCGCAATTGCTACAAAAAATAGAAGTACAGCAATTGGATTTAATCAAAGCGGTAGGTGAATTTATGCCTGCAAAAATAGGCGATGCTGAAATATATGACCTGGGAGGAAATCTGTCAGAATGGGTCAGTGATGGTAGTGCATGTGGTTTCAATGCTTATCAATATGTCGATAAAGCCGATGATAAAAGGCCAGAACCTGGCCAGTATATAGGAGTTAGAGTGGTGAAAGAGTAAGGTGCAGATTTAAACTCAAGCGCAAGCGTACTTAAGAAAATTGGTACCTGCGCTTGAGTTTAAACTTTCTACGAATACTGTATATGTTAAGGTAGCATGTACTCCAATGAAGAAAATCATACCTCTACACTGACGAATCGCAGGGGTAATAGTTGAAATTAGCCCTATTTTGAGGTGATTAAAAAAATATGGCACATGCAAAATTTCAGTCGCACCCTGGCCGCATTGGATCTTTCCAAGATGGATCTTGCAATATTTAAGTTCTTGGCTACTAATGCTTCTTTATTAGGCATAAAAAAAGCTTATCTTCTTCATATCATGCCTGATTTCTCCAAGCCTAAAAATCAGGAAATTGCTTTCCAAAAACAGTTTGCTCCGGAGTTTCCTATAGACGAACGCGTTAAAAGCAAACTTACAGAAGAAGCAAAAGAAGTATTAGGGGATGATATCGGTTTTGAATTTGAAATAAACGTTAGAGAAGGAAAGCCCTACGATAAATTATTGCACTGGACCAAAGTAAAAGAAATTGGTTTATTAATTGTTGGTAAGAAAGCATTCAGTGAGGGTAGCGGTATTACCGCGAAAAGGGTAGCGCGAAATGCTCGCTCCAATATTTTAATCCTTCCTACAGGAGCTGAGGCCAGTATAAAGAAAATTATCGTCCCTCTCGATTTTTCTAAGCATTCTCTTAATGCTTTAAAACTAGCCTTGGAGTTAAAAGGCAAAAATCAGGATATTGAAATACATGCCACCTATGTCGTTGATCTTCCTCCTGAAGATTATTATAGCCGTTCCAAGCCAGGTACAGGATATCGCGCCATATTAGTGGAATCTGCCAAAGCAGCTTATCATCAATTTACAGAAAAACACGAACTCAATCCGAACAACTTCGAGATGACATTTCTCGAAAATACTACGAATAGCGTAGCACGCCACCTTCAGCAATTTGCAGAAGAAAAAGAAGCCTCTCTGATACTTATGGGAGCTAAAGGACATTCTCCTTTCGAAAATTTCCTATTTGGTAGTGTCACGGAAAAACTGGCAGATGCACCATTCACAGTACCGATTTTGGTGGTGAGAGGGTAGGCGGTGTTCAGTATTCAGTGGGCAGTATTCAGTAAGCAGTAGGTAGTTTTCAGTGGGCAGTATTCAGTAAGCAGTAGGCAGTTTTCAGTGAGACAGTGGGGCAGTTTTCAGTGGGGCAGTGGGCAGTATTCAGTATTCAGTAGGCAGTGGGGCAGTGGGCAGTGGGTCCTACGGATTTCGTTTCACTCAACAGTTTTTCAGGAGGGAGTATTCAGGAGGTTTTGAAAGTGTAGTATAATAGTTCTTTATGGCAGTTTAAGCATTAAATCCCGAAGTGCTATCATGGATAAAGAAAATAATCAACCTCAATTAATAATGGTCACTGGTTTGCCAGGGACAGGTAAAACTACCTTCGCAAAAGCATTAGCCCAACATCTGAATGCACAGCATTTGAATACGGATATATTACGCACTGAAATGGGATTGAGGGGGCAATACGATAATGAGGTCAAATCAAAAGTATATGAAGCTTTACAACACAAAACGCAGCAATTTTTAAAAGAAGGTATAAGTGTAGTAGTAGATGGTACATTCTATCGCCTGGAATTGAGGCAACCTTATAATGAATTGGCGAAGCATACTGGCATCCCTGTTCATTGGTTGCTTATTACAGCTCCGGAAGCTCTTATCAGGGAAAGAGTAAGCAAAAAAAGAAAATATAGTGAGGCTGATTTTGAGATATATCAGAAAATAAAGAATAGCTGGGAACCATTTAAGTCAAAGGTTCTAAAAATCAATTCAACAGCAATAAGTTTAATGATTCAACAAGCCGAAATTCATTTTCAGCAATGACCAATCAACAAATCCAGCAATTGCTTGCTACTCTTGGAAGTGATACCCACCAATTGGTAGAAACACATATTTCCTGGGTACTATTGGGTGAAAATTTTGTTTATAAGCTGAAGAAGCCACTTGCTTTTGGATTTCTGGATTTTTCTACGCTGGAACAGCGGAAATACTATTGTAACAGGGAACTTATGTTGAATAACCGCCTAAGCCAGGGAGTATATCTGGAAGTTTTACCCGTTTGTTATAATAATGGCGAATATATGTTTGGAGATCAAGGGACAGTCGTTGATTATACATTAAAAATGAAACGCCTTGATACCAATCAGCAAATGAATATAAGACTGGAAGAGAAGCGTGTTTCTCCTGCCGACATGCAAGCCTTGGCGAAAGAGTTGGCCATTTTTCATCAATCTGCCGATCGTATAACAGCGCCTGTATCATGGGAGCAACAATATGAAGATTTTGCAGATATTTTGTCTGTAAAAAATACAATGAGCCCAATAGAAGGATACAATACTACTACTCAATTAAAAGAATCCTGCCAGCAGGCTCAGCGCTTTCTTCGCCAACATCAACATCGTATTATTGAAAGACAGCAGTTAGGATTTTTGATTGATGGTCATGGGGATTTGCATTCCGGAAATATTTTTCTACTCACTCCACCTGTAATTTTTGACTGTATCGAGTTTAATGATCAATTGAGGCAGCTCGACATTCTCAATGAATTGGCTTTTCTATGCATGGATTTACATTACTACCAGCAACAACATCTGGAATCACCTTTCCTCCAGTCCTACCGCCAACTTTTTGAGGTCTTCTTTACGGAAGAAGACTGGGCATTATTTCAATACTATAAATGGTATCGAGCCAATGTGCGCCTGAAAGTATATTTATTAGCAGCGCAAGGCAAAGAAATAGTATCGCCAGAGCTGAAGGAGCAGGTACACCAGCGGTGGGAGTTATTTAAATTCTTTAGTTTAAGTTTTCCAAAATAGTTTTCCCTTCATTTATATACTTCAATGAATGAGGGTTTCTATACATTAGAAAATCATATACTTCCCTGGCTTTATTGTATTTTTCCTTTTTAATGTATTTCCTCATTCTCTTTTCTAAAAGAGTGGTAGACATACATGTCATCCCCTGAACTTCAGTTACGATCCTAATATCTCCGAGCTTTTCAGGTTCTTCATTTATTCGCCACTCAATCAGAATATCTACATTACTATTTCCAGCATTAATATCTTTCCAATTACCTTCCGTTAACTCTATTACTCTTACTATTTCTTCTTCTATTCCATACCCTAGCTTATTATAAAAGCCTATTTTTTCAACTTTTCCAGTTTCACTAATTGTTAATCGAATTTTTACTACTCCCATAACACAATGGCTACGTGCCTCATTAGGATAGTTTACATTTTCATAAAATAAAGTCAAAAAACCCTTAGTTCCTCCTTCATAATGCGCTTCTATAAATTCGTCAAAAGAAATGGAATTAGCCTGAAGAGATAACGAGAGTAAAAAAACGTAGAGAGCAATGGAAAGCTTCATAATTTAATACGTTGTTCTATTTTGCAAATAAAAATATGTTTCTTTTTCAATTTATCAAAGTAGATAAATTCAACTATTTTCGATCTGGTAGATTCCAGCAATCTCTTATCTTTACCTCATGAAAAAATGGCAACAAGCAGCTATCTTGCTCATCATTTGTACTGGTATTATCCTACGCCTATGGTGGTTTTACGATGCCCGCTCCCTTTTCCTCGATGAAGCAAACCTGGCACTTAATATAGCAGAACTAAATTATGCCGATTTTTTCGCTCCCTTAAAATATCAGCAATATGCTCCACCCTTTTTTGTGGTTATTGTAAAAGCCTTTACTACTCTTTTTGGAATGAATGAATGGGCATTAAGGCTACCTTCACTCGTATTTGCAATAATAAGTATTGGCTTATTTTATCAGTTACTTCGATTGTTGCTTGATAATCGTTGGGCTTTAATATACCCACTTGCTTTATTCGCTTTTTCTGGCTTCTTAGTCAGATATAGCACCGAGCTTAAACAATATAGCCTGGATGTAGCTATCACCCTGCTTTTAATATATATGGCGCTCAAATTACCTGTCCAGCGCCTACAAATAAAACACTGGATGATTTGGGTCGCAACGGGTTGTCTGATGGTATGGCTGTCGATGCCAAGTGTTTTTGTATTATTTAGTGTAGGGATTTACTATGCCTGGCAATTATTGAAAGATAAGGATTTCAAAAAACTGGGAATAATAGCAGGTGTCTCACTTTGCTGGATAGCTTCCTTTACCTTGATCTATTATCAGGTATTACTTCCCAGCCTTGGAGAAAAACATCTCATCAACTTCCACCTGCCTTATTTCTTTCCTGCTAATCCATTTTCAGCAACAGGCGGTGCACAAGCCTGGACGATTTTTCGAGGCCTGATTGCTCCCGTAGTAGGTTATACCGCCCTTGCATTAATACTCGGTATACTTTTCCTTTTATGGGGTATTTATTGCTTTGCGCGAAAGCAGCAAGGCTATGTTTTACTTATCGGTTTGCCCATTCTTATAGCTTTCATTGCTTCTGCCTTAGGGCAATTTTCCCTTTTACCCAGAGTAAGCCTTTTCATTATGCCTTTATTATTGTTGTTTATTGGTAAGGGAGCAGAGGCTTTATTTTCATTAATCCCATCAGCATGGCAGTCTGTACTTTTGCTTGTTTTATTAATTATCTCAGAGCCGGTATTGCAGTCTATTACCACCATTGGACAATCTACTGAGATTGAAGATGCAAAATCAGCCATTAGCTGGGCTGCTACCAAAGAAGGAAAAACTTTTATCCACCACGAAGCCATGCCCGCCTATCGATTTTATAGTGAGTGCCATGATCAACATGACCAATACCAACTAGATGCAGTGATCATCTCCTGGGACATGAGTTTATCTCAAACTCTACAACAACACCCCTCCCCTGCTTTTATGCTATTAAATAGCCATGTCATTTCTGATTATGCACGAGGATATACACAAGCCTGGGTGCAGGAAGCACAAAATGTAGGAGTACTAAAAGAGAAAGAGGTGTTTGAAGGGGCAATGGGGCATTATTTTGTAAAGGAGTAGCTTCATAAGTGATCAAACTTATTACTATAGATGATATTGACGAATATGAGTTTTATTTCCAAACTCCAAAATAGAAAAGTCCATCTATCGTTCTTCATCTCCCAATCTCAACCCTAACTGCAGCCGTTCCATCATCTTGCTAATGCGGTTGACTTTGGTCGCATCAGTTTTTGCTGCATAAATCCAGTCTATGTATGCTTTTTGAGCCCCTTCCGGGAAATCAAGGAATGTTTTGTAGATGTGTTTAGGTTCGTTTTCAAAACAGGCCACAATCTCTTCTGGTATTTCCAGTTTTGAGTCATCTGAATAAAGGATCACTCGAACATAATCTCCTGCTCCCTTGCCAATCTTTTTTCTGATGGCTGCCTTCACAGGTAGGAAGAGTTGCCCATTGCCCATTGGCATTAATTTATATTGCTTCAGTTCGTAATCATCAATACTCCCTTTCACCTTTACCCAACCAAATGGATTGTCTTTATTTTGTAGTATCTCAGGTATAGCAGCATAGGTCCAGCCACCTTTTCCGGGGAATTTTTGCAGGAGGTATTCTTTATCTACAAGGGGACGCTCTTCATTTGTCATATCCTATAAGGTTTGGAGCACATTTGGATACTAAACAAACCTGCTCTTATTGTCATTTCATTTTTTCGTATTGTTCAATTCCAATGTAGTTATCAACAACATCTAGTTCGGGTTGCCCTACTACGATTCCC
Source organism: Chitinophagales bacterium (assembly GCA_022360175.1). GTDB lineage: Bacteria > Bacteroidota > Bacteroidia > Chitinophagales > Saprospiraceae > JAKSDI01. The sequence continues at coordinate 54,869 of JAKSDI010000131.1, read as the reverse complement.
ATTTGTATGCCACAATGAACAAAGTATTCTTTACCTTTTTCCACATTTATTTCTACTACATCCTCCGATTCTGTCTTGGCCAGAAAAGTATGCTCGCCAAATTCTTTTGTTTTGTATGCAAACTTATCTCCATCTTTTAGCTTGCAAATTACCATTTCACCTTCAGTTTTAATCTTTAAACCGACTAATGCCCCAAAAGAATTTGTTGGCCGGTAAAAATAAATAACAGCATAATCTGCATTTTCAGGTAAGCGAGACTGGTTTTTCTCCTCTATTCTTTTTTCGGTTCTAATCAGGACATCCTCGTCCATGTTTCTATACATTAAGGCTTTCATCCTGTAACAAGTATTCTTGATACTTGGCTCCTTAACTTCTGTCACCAAGATTATATTGGCACCACAATTTCTTGCTTCCATACTTGCTTTCTCTACAGCCGTTTCATAACTACAGTTTACAGCAAATCCAGAATCCCCTACTTTCAGGTTTCCTACTAAAATCGAATTTTCAGGAACTTCTTCACTGTGCTGTAGAAAAAACACTTGCTGATCTTTATTGATCGCAGGATACGCAGAGCTGAGCATTTTGCTATTCACAGTAGAAGCACAAGATTGTAAAAAAAGAAAGCTTGTAAGCACGCTAAAAAAAAGCAGGTATCTCATCGCAAATAATATTTTTCAAATAATGTAGTGATGCACTCTTCGGTGCTTTTCAAGAATATATAACTCGCGATGAAAAAATCTTACCTTTCAATATATTTTTTATCTATAGAAATCATCAACCGTAATATTCAATAACTTCTCTTGCCCGATCAGTGATGAATGGATTAGGCTTGTCAAGTACACCAATGGAGGTTATCAAATTATGGACTTTTCGTTCCAGATGCCAAGTCCCATCTTCTTTCTGCTTAGATTTTAACAGTTTAATGGCGGGAATCAACTCTGAAGATTGTACCTCCTCTCTTTTCAGTAACCACAATATCTCCAGAAAGTCGCTTTTATACATATTGGGAAAAGTTAGCTGATCCATTTTTTTAATCATGATTTGATCTGGCCGGCGGGAGCTATAACAAACTTTATGCAATAGCACAAAACGAATACAGCGATCCAGTAAGTCTTTTATTTTTTCTGATCGCTCCTTTTTCGGAATAAAAGAGATTCCCTTAAAGAGTTTTACCACTCCCCAATAACAGCTATGCTTTCCATAACAACTGGTATTAGAGCAATATTGATTTTTTTCTGTCTTATATTTTCCATCGTCAAAACGCTGATATTGATGGAAAAAGTCTAGTGCCTGCAAGCTTCTCTTTTCCAGTTTTCCGTTAAAATAACTATCCAGGTAGATCATGTTTCCATTTAAGCAAGGGATGGGAAAATGATCCTCTTTGAGTGTATAGATACCAACTGTTGAATCAAAAAAATGATCCTTCATAACTTCTAGAGAAGCGTTCACTCTATCATCATCAGGATCGCATTTCAAATCTGCGAGAAGAATTAACGCCCATAGAGAGGCACTGAAGTTAGGCACATAATGCAGATATTCTGGCTGTTCCTTATACTTTGGTGGTAACAATTTCCAAAAACCATTCTCATCCTGAGCATCAAAAATCCTGTTGATGACTTTCTGTTGATGATTTTGCATAGTATATCATCGTTTTTTATTTCCTCAGGTTAGCAATGAACTTGTTATAAAGATAACAATGCTGTTACCTTTGCCTCAGTCAACAACTACTTTAATGTATTCAGCTATTTTTGTAATTGCTTTCATTATATATTTTAGTGTAAAACTTCGTTCCATTCTCAAAATAATATTTCGTTGACCATCTGCTACTAGTAGGGAAAGAACTGCTTTCTCCTCATAATAATAAAGTTCAATACATCACATTGACTTGTTCTAGAGCCTCTTCTTCCTTTAATTGATTACTTTACATTATAACTGAAGAGGTATAAGAGTAGAATAGTAATTGATAAGCTCCATTTTATCAATAGGGTGGCTTCTATCGTAACCCCATTATTTACAGTATCAATCTCTATAAACTTTAAAAATTCGCCGACCTGGGTTATCTGATTCGATGCACTCTATATATTTATCAGCAATTTTTTTATAATATCTGGACCTTAAATGCAGTTCATCAATCCAGCTTTTTCTATCTGCTAATTCTCTACAATCAATATGATATATATCCTCAAATTTACTTCCTACATCAATCATCATGTTATTATATTCATGAATCATTGCAGTCATAATACAATTTTTCTCTTCTTGATTATTGACACGCCGAATTCCCAAAGGTACATTTAACCATTTCCCATTATTCATTATTAGTCGAAGAGGACTAGCAAAAACATTCTTGCTAGAAGAAGGGATAGGATAATCATATCCTTGAGTAATAATTTTCATTCCTTTAAACTTATCAGAAGCAAAAGTCCTAATACTGAGAAATATTAGATAATACTGAAACCTAAAGACATTGATAAGAGCCCAGAAATCATTATTTAAGAATTTTCTACCAACAATAACTCTTTTGGCAACTTTTTTGGATGCACCTTCATTTTGCAAAACATCCATTAATGCTTCATCACTATCCGAAAATTCCAATTTAACATGATCTCTCCTCTTTATAAGATGTGCAATACGGTTTCCACCAACTAAATCATTTCCTCCTCCACTTATTAAAAAAACATCTGGTAAATAAAGAGAGAGTTCCGTTATATAGGTACCTGTATATAATATATTACCTATCCAATCTCCCCCTGAAGCAATGCTATACACATTATATCTATCTGATTTTATAATCCAATCAATAATATCTTTAACTAAAAGAGGATGTTCAAACCAGGAATCTCCCTCTGCGACAATATTTTTTTTAGAATTCCCTTTTCGTAATGCTTTTTTGAAGCGTCGATTTTTATTCCACCTTCCAATTTTATTAAAAAATCCTAACAATCCTTTATCAGACTTTGACCTATTTTGAACAGGTCCATCATTCAAATCAAATATTCTCAGGATTAAAGACCTAAAGTCAAAACTTTTAAATTTCCCCTCACCAAACGCTTCTTCTAATATCTTTATCTCTTCTGGTGCTAATTTTCCACTAAGGAGCTTTTCTATTAGTTCATTCTGTTCCATTATATTATAGGTTTTAAGGTGTATAATATATTCCATCATTTGGAGTTTGTTCTTATGTCGTAAACCGAAGGCTTATAAAGTGTCCATTCCTTCTTGTTATTCTTCCTGCCAAACCACGATAAAAGTTCAGTTAGAATCACGATACTCCAATTTTCATAGCAAATCCACTACAAATTCATTTTGAATAGTACATCACTATAAAATTAATAAAACCCAATCAACAATGCAACCAGTCTTAATAAATCTTAAAGTTTTAAAATTTTAATTTCGAGAAGTTTAGAAGATTGATATTTCATCGCATACCCAATTAGTAACAAAATTTACTATTTTTCAGGTTTAATTAAACTACGTCCATGCATTTCAAGTCAATCTACCTAATTCTATTCCTTGCTTTGGTGCTATTTTCTCAATGTCATACTACAAGTATGAGTACGGCAGCAATGAAAGAACCAATATTCTTTTCATTCACAGGCACCAGTATACGTGCGATTAAAGCCATAGATGAAAAGGAAGTTCACTTTGCAGGCTCGGATGGTAGTTATGGTTTCACAACAGATCAGGGAAAGAGCTGGAATATTGATTCCATAAAAATTGATGGTAAGGGGGTTCACTTCCGGGGTATTGAAATAACAGATAGAGGAACGTTTTTGATGGGCATTAGTAGTCCTGCTTATTTGATTCATATTCCTAAAGGCAGCAAAGAATGGCAAATTATCTATCAGGAAGATCATGAAAAAGCCTTTTATGATGCCATTCAGATAAAAGATAATCTGGGTGTCATGATGGGAGACCCTACAGACGAATGCCTTTCTATAGTACTCAGTCATGATGGTGGCAAAACTTGGAAAAAAGTAGCTTGCGATCAACTACCAAAAATAGAGGAAGGTGTAGCTGCATTTGCGGCAAGCAATTCTAATACCTCCATCCAGGGAGATAACATATGGTTAGTGACCGGAGGGAAAAAAGCATTGGTATATCATTCTCCTGACGCAGGAAAAACCTGGTCGGTACACCCCACCCCTATTGCTCAAGGTGAGCAGATGACAGGCATTTTTGCTTGTGATTTTAAAGACGATCAAAAGGGAGTAATTGTCGGAGGCAACTGGAATCAAAAATCACAAAACACCGCTTCAATTGCCCTGACTAAAGATGGTGGTAAAACATGGCATATTCCAAAATCAGGCCAACAAGTAGGCTATAGCTCCGATGTACAATTTCTGCCTTATCAAAAAAACAGCTTGATCTCCGCCAGCTCTGAGCATCTAATGATCTCAAGAGATATGGGAAAAACATGGCATAAAATCAACGAATTAAAACCCTATGCTGTACAAATGATTTCAAATGATCAGGGCTGGGCTGCTGGTAATGAATTTATTGCTTTTTTTGAGGTTAGTTATTAGTTCAGATGCTCTAATTTAGATGCCAAATCGCTCATTGGAACAACTTTAAATGCATTCAAATCATCTACTTTTTCCTGTACCGTAGTCTCAGTAAAAGAATATTTCACCTGCGATGTTCCATTATTTTGTAAAGCAATTATATTGATTGGTTCGTCTTTTGGTAAACTGTAAAAATAGCATTTCCCATTTTGATAAGACCCTGTGATAATTGTAGTATAATTTTTAAATAGCAGCCTAATAATGGTATTCGTAGGTGCCACCACTGCCATCTGAATTTTGTCTTCTTCTAACTTCAAAAATATATCACAATTTATCCACCCTAATCGAGTGCTTACAATTTCATAAAATCTACTTATGCCTTTCTCCTCTGTCTCTTCTATGATTTGTCCTCCTGCTCCTAAAAAACTAATGCTTATGCTTCCTTTCATTTGCGCAATATCACCTTCTCTTTCAAAGGGTTTTATAAAAGGAATTTCATTTAATTTATCAATTATCTCTTGTTTCTTCTCATTAGATAGAGCTCCATCTATATGGTATACATCCAGATTTCCATCATCAAATAACAGCCAATAAATCCGAATGCGTTGATTTACCAATTCTTGCTTTTCAGTTTCGGTAAATGTTATCAGGCTATCAATTAGTGCTTTGCTCTCTTCATTGTTTTTGAAAAAAGCATTTTCATGATCAACATCATCTAGTAACTGATAATGAATGCTTATCTCTTTTGTAATTTGATCTTCATTATCCGTTTCCATTTCCTGCTTATCTAATGCTTCTAAATTGTCTGGCTCTGCAGGAAGCTCCCATTCCAATATTCCCTGATCATTCCTTTTTCCATAATACAGCTTCATTGCTTTGTCCTCATCCACTGGTTTTGGGAAGAGCACTTTTATACTTTTTTCATCGGCTAATTTCAGTTCCTTACCTTCTGAAAAAGCCTCTATTTTTATCATACCCCGAGTCTCTAGCATTCCTTCATCTGTCACCGTAGAAATGTTCTCCATTAGGATATCGGAGATATTAATCACTTCCTTAAGTTTCAATTCAACAGTTCCTTTTACGGCTTGCCCTGCTAAATCTACAAAAGATGCTTTTTCAATTATGATTCGTGTACCTTTCTCTCCTACTATGACCGTATCTACATCTGAATTGATATAATATTCCTTTAACTCATTCAACTGTTCCAGGTTAGCAGATAAAGATGCTGTTGATTGTTCTTCTGAAATTTGTGGCTCACTACAGGAAAGAATAGTAAGAATGATCACGAGAGCGCTTAATGTACTTTTCATAAGTTTTTTATTGAGTTTGATTTTATTTTATTCAATAAAACATTACATATTAAATACTTATTACTACTTGATTTATCAATTTTCTAAACAATATTCTAAATTCTCTATGGCTCTATCCCAACTAATACTAATGGTACTGCGGGCACACCTCTTCCCTGTCTTGCCAAATCGTACAATGCTCCTTCATAATATCCAGGACCTGATGACATTTCAGCTTGCATAGATTTCATGGGCAAAATCTCAATACCAACATCTATTGTATCTCCTACATAAAAAGCCAAATGTTTGACAAATAGATCATAAGCGATAAAACTATATTTCCCGAATTGTACCTCAACAGCCACTCTATTTTTGACAAAGTCAGTTTGGTTATAAGAATAAATTGCTTTTCTCCCCTCTTCTTCTATTAATTTTTTTTGCTCCTCAGGAGATAAATGCATTATCTTACTAATAAGATCATAATCATCTGTCACCCAATAACTTGTTCGACTTTCAAACCATCCTTTCTTTTCAAAATCTTCTTTTATTTTTTTATTAAGGTCTATAGGGCTATATAGCTTTTTTCCTCTCATTGTTTTTTCCTTACTAACCTTTGTCTTATATGCCCCTGCATCAATTGAAGATAGAATCTCTTCCATTTCTTCCCACATTTGTTTTTGATGATACTGAATCCACTCAAAGCCATTCAAGTGAGAATACATTGCTCCTATTTTCATCAATTAAATAGTTTTGTGTTAAGTGAGGAAAGGAAATAAAAGCCAGCCAGCATACTAGCATAGTTAACTTCAATCTTTTTGTTAGATTCTTCAGTAATCGATGTAACCAAGGATGGTTCAAATTCTTCAAGATTTGCTTCCGTGAGAATTTTGTTAACACATTGCCCTACTTCATCTAAAAAATCAAAGACATCAGTGTTAAGATCACTTGAAGTCCACAGTTTTTGAAGTTTTGATGATTCATAATCTTTATACTTTGTAGCAATTTTTATTATTGATTCTGTAAAAACTTCGTTCTTATCAGTATTCAATACTGGAGCAAGTGAATTTTTAATTTCCTGGTTTAATTTTATTTCTTTTATGTTTTTTGAGTTTCCATGGAAAAACTTAAACGACCATGGAATTCCGTTACTTTTCGGATCATTAGACAATTCAAATCTTACGCCACTCCCATACCTAAGGTTTGGCACAGCAAATTTAAATTTACGCTTGGCTGGATATTTTCTCTTCGGTAATCCTAGATTTGACTTCACACTCTTATGCGGAGGAGTTTCATGATAATATTGGGATTCAGTAGGGTTCAATAAATTTGAAGAAGGAACCTCTAACATGCTTTGGAAAATATAATATGTCAATATAGGTGGAACAGCATTCCCTATCATTTTAAACTTTGCATTCAATGTCCTACCATAAAATTGATATGTAATTGGAAATCCTTGTATCACTCCCCTTTCTCGCACATTTAATCTTCTATATTCTCCTTTATTAGTTTTTACAATAATGCTTTCTCTTGACACTCTTGTACAAGTTGCTGTCACTGTTCTGCTAGGCCTATCCAGCTTATCAGGAAAAGACATTTTATTATAAATCGGATGATAGGTTTTCGCATCTTTATTTATTCTTTCTTCTTGTGGTGTTAATGAAGCTTCATTTTCCAATTCTGTTACCTGCTCTCTTAATAATTTATACCCATAATTAGGATCAATTATTGTCTCTCCTGATAAGGATGTTAAAACCTCTCCCAGAGTAAGATGCTTAATTTTCTTTTTATAAGCCTCAAAAAGATTTACAGGAAAATCCCCTGCAATCATTCGTTTTCTATTTTGAGGCACGCCATAGTCTGCAGAATCTATTATCCTAATAGTTTTCACTAAACGTTGAAACCTATGTAAAGAATTACCTTTCTGAAGCTCTTTTTCTAAAATCCCCGCTACTCTGGGCACATTTTCCATAGCCCAGTACTTCGGTTTTAAATATTCTACTACTTCTAAAAATTTATAAATATCAACTAATCCATCATCAATGTCTCCATTACCTCCTTTATTTGCAAACGAGAACTGTGTACATGGAGGGCTCCCTACTACAAAGTCAATGTTCTCTTCAAATTTTAAATCTTCGACATTGATCTTTCTAATATCAATCTCTTTATGATTAGTATTAAAATTAAAATTATGTGTTTGGTTGGCTTCATACCACCATTCGTACGAAGCTACATTATTTATCTCTGATAGCTTCATCCCCAGCGTCCATCCTCCAATTCCACTATATAAATCTATTGCATTCATTCTATCTCCTTTACAGTTTTTTTGTAGTATAAAACTTGCTCTTCCGCAACTATTAGCGCTTCATTAGGATTTTCTATCTGGATTAACATATCATAAATCTTATTCCCCATCCAGAGTGCTTCAAGCTGTGAATAATCTGTATCCAAAACTTTAGCAAAATCTTCAACTTGCTTTTTTGTAGCATATCTTAAACCATTCTCTATTTTAGAAATAGTAGCTGTGTCCACTTCCAAGGAAGCTGCAATTTGTCGTAAAAGCAATCCTTTCGCTTCTCTCATCTGTCGAATTCTGCTGCCAAAAGTCATATTTGAACAATTTAGACTTGACAAATATAGGCAAATTATTTAAAACGTTATTCCATGTGTATCTCACCTACTGACCAAGCTCATCATTCCTTTATGATTTTCATCACTTGATAATCAGTCAAAAAGAAGCAAATTGATTAAACAGTAAAGCGACTATAAAATTAAGCACAGCATGAAAATGATCAATAAGATTCTGTTCCCTACTGATTTTTCGGAAACAGCCCAAAATGCTTTTCGTTATTGTCTGGTACTTGCTGATAAATATCAGGCTAGCATCGAATTGATACATATCATTTATCCAGAATATGAAGCATTGGATTTACCTGTTATGGCAGCAAAAGCTACTACAGAACGGGCAGAGGCGGCGAAGGTATTAATGCAAGCTTTTGTAGAGATGGGTATTACACAAGTACAGCTAAATTACGAGTTCGACAATCTCCCTATAGTCAATGCAGAGGTTGAAATAGGTATGCCCGGCAATACGATTCTTGAGATTAGTCGCAAAGATGATATAGATATGATTGTGATGGGCACTCGTGGTGAACACAATGCGCTGGAACGTTTCTTAGGTAGTGTGACAACCTACGTTATAGAAAGTGCTCCCTGCCATGTATGGATCATTCCTGAAGAAGCCAAATATCACAATATCGATAAGATTGCTTATGCCACCAATCTGCAAGAGGCAGACCCTTATCACATTTGGGAGGTGGGTAAGTTGTTAGAGCCTTTTTCACCTATTATGCACTGTGTCCATGTCAACACCAATGGATCTATGGACAATGCCATTAGTTTTGCCAATCTGGGAACTTTCTTCGAACATCATGCTCCTAGTTTGCAAATCAACTTCCATCCGTTAAGTGGCAAATCTGTTATCAAAGCTCTTGAAGAGTTTATTGATACTTACGGTGTTGATGTTATGGCAATGTATGCTCCGGCTCATAGCTGGACCGACCGTTTGTTACATAGAAGTAATACCAAACGCATGGCTTTGGACACACATGTGCCCTTATTAATTCTTAAATAAAACCTAAGCCATGGGTAACCAACAAGTAAAACCAATCGCTACCTCACGTGCTGAGTTTACCCGGCACTTGTTAGCGGATATAGAAGCTCTAGATTATATGCTAGCGCAAGGCCTTTTTGAGCGTGGGCGCCAACGTATCGGTGCGGAGCAGGAGCTATCGCTCGTCAACCATGCAGGACAACCCTCTATGACTGGCCCTGAACTCTTATTAGAGCTACCTTCTTTATTCACTTCTGAGATTGGCCGCTTTAATATAGAATTGAATCTCGATCCGCATGAGTTGGATGCAGATGCTTTCCGCAAAATGGACGCACAACTAAAGCAGATGTTATCCCTGGCAGAGGAAAAAGGCCGTTCGCTAGATGCCTTTCCTATTATGACCGGTATCCTTCCCTCTCTTCGGCCTAGTCATGTAGAGCAACAATATATGACTCCTCTAGTAAGGTATCAAATCTTAGGCGAAGCGATTCGCAAACAAAGAGGTGCAGATTTTGAAATACACATACAAGGTGCCGATGAGCTCATTGCCAGATTGGACAGTGTCATGTTTGAAGCCTGCAATACCAGTTTCCAACTCCATTTGCAAATACATCCTAATGAATTTGTAGAACAATACAACTGGGCTCAATACATTTCTGCTCCTGTAATGGCCGTAACCGCCAACTCACCTTTGCTTTTTGGCAGAGAATTATGGCACGAAACGCGAATTGCCCTCTTCCAGCAAAGTATTGATACCCGTAGTTCTTCTAATCACTTGCGTAATAAGCGTAATCGCGTTGGTTATGGAGGCCATTGGTTAAAGGATACTCCTTCGGCTTTCTATAAAGATAATATCACTCGTTTTCCGGCATTGCTCGCTGGCGATATTGAGGAAAACCCGCAGGAGGTACTCGCTAGTGGCGGCATTCCCAAATTGAAAGCGCTGAGATTACACAACGGCACTATTTATAGCTGGAACCGCCCTTGTTATGGTATTAGTGATACCGGATTCCCTCATTTACGTATTGAAAATAGATACATCCCTTCTGGGCCTAGTATTGCGGATTCTATTGCTAATCTGGCCTTTTGGGTAGGATTGATGAAAGGCATGCCTCAGAAATATAGTATGTTAAGCGAAAATGTTCCTTTCCAGGTTGCAAAAGCTAATTTCTACAGAGCTGCACGCTCTGGATTGAACTCAATGTTTAACTGGGACGGACAGCAGATAACCGCAGTAAGATTAATTTTGGATGAATTAGTACCTATTGCTGAAACAGGCCTTCGTAAAATAGGAGTACATCAATCTGAAATAAATAAGTACCTCGGAATCATAGAAAGACGAGCCATTCTACGACAAAACGGGGCTGTATGGACGCTGCGCAACTTCCGCAACCTTGCCAGGTGTTATGGAAAAGGAGTGGCAGTACAGGAGATCACTCAAAGCATCATAGCAGGTCAACGCTCCGGAATGCCCATCCATGAATGGGATGATATAGATTGTACCAAAGTATATGACCTAAGCGAAGGTAAAACTACTGTCGACAGGGTAATGAAAACTGATTTATTTACCGTAAGGATAGACGAACCCGTATCCCTCGTCAAAGCGGTAATGAAATGGAAAAAGATTCGTCATCTGCCCATTGAAGATAATAAAGGGAAACTAGTAGGACTCATTACCCGCAGCAATTTAAAAAGCCTGCCATTAGATTTAAGCACCTTATCAGCAGCTGATATAATGATTACAGATTTAATCACAGCCGAGCATCACACTCCTTTGGATGAAGCTGCTAAAACATTAAAAAGACATAAAATAGGATGCCTGCCTATTGTAAGGAATGGCCACTTGACAGGTTTACTGACAGATACTGATTTCAAAAAATTATACGGGGCAAACTATTGAATTTTGTCTAGATATTCCTCTACAAAATACATGGGAATATCCTCTCCTTCTGTTTCGGTATAATTTCCGTGAAAACGGCAAGTAAATTGATCGCGAATAAACCGATAGGTGGTACCAGATACATTGACTTTCCCCACGGCCCCACTTGTTTCCATTCGGGAAGCCAGGTTGACGGTATCACCCCAAATGTCATAGGCAAACTTTTTGATTCCCACTATACCTGCTACCACTGGCCCGGTATGTATGCCTATACGTGCTTCAAAGTATGGTTTTTCTTCCAGCTCTCGCTGAATAGCCAGGCCTTCCATGAATGCCTGTATTTCCATTGCAGCCAGGGTCACGCGAAGTGCTTCGTGATTATCATCATCTTCATGCATTCCTCCTACACAAAGGTATGCATCTCCTACTGTCTTGATTTTTTCCAGGCCGTATTTCTCCATGATTTCATCAAAAGCACAAAAACAATGATCAATTTCAGCCACCAGGTCCTCGGGGTCCATATGCTCCGAGATTTTAGAAAACCCTTTGAAGTCTGAAAACATGACTGTTACTAGCTCATGCCGTTTAGCTTTCGCAACACCATTTGCCTTGAGCTCTTCAGCAGTTTCCTGTGGCAGAATATTAAGAAGTAATTCTTCTGATTTATGCTTTTCCTCTTCTAGTTCACGGGTTCGTTCTTTCACTAATGCTTCCAACTCTTGCTGTTGTTTTCTAGCCTGATAGAATCGATAACGCATGAAACCAAACACTCCCGCCAATAACAAACTTGTGCACAGCAGCCAAAACCACCAAGTACGATAGAAAGCTTCCTGTATAGTGATCTCAATGGCCAGTTCCTGGCTATTCCATTGTGGAGTATCTTTTTTAGCCTTAGCCCTCACTCGAAAAGTATAGTTCCCCGCAGGAATATTATTATACCGTACTTCTTTGCTTTTAGAAGGTTCAGACCATTCGTGGTCATAGCCTTCCAACTGATAACTGAAAACATTATTGCGGGCGTCTCGATAATCGGCCAAAGCAAATTCGAATGTAAAGATTCGATCCCAGGGAGATAAGGTAATACTCATGGTATTATCCAGCCCATTAGTCTGAGCAATCAGACTATCTTTCAATCCATCGAATTTAGTAAATCGGGTTAGTAATAAAGGAGCATCCTGTTCTACTTCTATACGTTCAGTAAATTGTGATCCTGGGAAAAAAGCATTCACTCCATTTAAACCACCAAAATACATTCGCCCGGTTGAAGAGCGATAAAAGGAAATACGATTAAACTCATTGGCGGAAATACCATCATTTACAAAAAAATTGGCACAACGTTCCGTTTGGAGGCTAAGGCGGCACAAACCATTATCTGTACTCACCCATATACAAGAATCGCCTTCTGGCAAAATTCCATTAATAAAGTTATTGGGCAAACCATCAATGGTAGTATATATCTTTATGGAATCTCGACCGGGCATTAGACAATGTAATCCGAGAGCAGAGCCAATCCACAAACGCCCCTGGCCATCTTCATACAGTGCATTGACCTGATTATGCTTAAGAACAACAGGACTATCTTCACCCGCATGATAATGCTCTGTACGCTCTCTATACTTATCTATCCAGTGAACACCATTACCAAGTGTTGCAACCCAAAGTCCATGTTGTGTTTTGCCTGGTAACAAATAGCTGATATTACCTTGTAGGCTATCCCATTTTCCAGTGTTATCTTCAAACTCTTCTAAAATTTCCTGATATGGATCATACTTATATAAATGATGTAAGTATCCCATCCATAAAGTACTATCAGGAGTTGCTACTACATGTCCCAAATCCTTCTCCGATAGACCTAAGACATCTGTTACTTTCTTTGTTGCTAAATCTATTCTTTTGCCGTTTCCTGTCCATAAGGCCCCCTCGTAGTAAGTCAGTCCAAAAGGAGCATTAAAGAAATTTTTTGCCGGGAATAATGGCCGCAAGGAATTACTCGCCGGGTTTAGCACATGAATAGAGCTATAATAGGATATATAAATATTACCATTGTTATCTTCTGTAATGCCACGAGTACTACAAAAAACATTACTGCAATTTTCATTTCCTCCTTGGAGGTATTGAGTAAACAACTGTTCTCCCTGTACCAACTTAATTGCACCAAAATCAGAAGCTACCCAAACTACTCCGGACCGATCTCTATATATTTGCCGATAAGTGCAGGTGTTTTTAACTATATCCTGAATATTTGGTGCATAATTGCTCACTGATTGGGTAGAGGCTTCATAAAAAAGTAGTACCCCTCTTCCTCCCAGCCACAAATCACCATTAGGCTCTACCATCAGGGCTGTAGCTGTCTCTGCGGGAAAACTGGCAGGATGAAATTGAAAAACAGCTTCATTCTCCGATAAAGTATACAATTGACCATTAACGGATAAAGCATATAATGTTTGTCCACTAATAGCCATCTGAGTCACTCGATCATCCTTCTTTAGAGGAAGCTCATATTTTTTAACAAGCTTCCCTTCAATATCCAATTGCCATATTTCATTATCAGAAGCCCCCAGGTATAGATGTGATCCTAATTCTACAATGGGTCGTTGTGGGTAAGCCCCTTCCAACTCGTATATAGATTGATAAGTGCCAGCTATAGGATCTACTTTAAGTAAACGAGTAGTAGCAGTTTGTTCATCATAAGCTGCGCTCCATAGCAGCCCATTGCTTCCTTCAAATAAATTGTAAGGTATAATTGATTCACGAGCAACAGAAGGGCCTTCTTTAATTTTTATTGATTGAGCAGTCTCATTATTTACATTAAAATGGACCAAATAATCTGGACACCCCATCCAAAGAGAACCTTCCGATGTGAGTATTAGGTCAGATACTACACTATGAGGTATAAAATGTTCTTTCTTTTGATTATTGAAGGTAGTAAACTCATAACCATCAAAGCGATTTAAACCATTAATGGTGCCAATCCAGATATATCCATTTTTCCCTTGTAAGACCTTAGATGTAATACGATGGCTCAGCCCTTCCTCAAATTCATACACCTTCACTTGCACATTACCTGATTGAGCCAGTATGTGAAATGTAAGTATAAAGAAAAATAGTAAGCATCCAATCCTTCGCATATAGCGCTTATTTGTCCGAAAAGTACGCAATTTCCCTTTATGAGAAGAAATGTTTTATTTTAAATATAAATTGTTTTAAAATTTGTTAAAAACAAACAAATATTTTATTTTTGTACTCCGGAGTATTAATTATCAGAATCCTTCATTACGCACATCATCAATTACTTAAGGTACCCAATGAACTCAAAATAACATTTTAAGTATTCACTGGTCTTAAAAAAGCCAATCTATTAACACAAAATGAAACAACCATGAAAGCAGTAAAAATTATCCTTTTAGTTGTCCTTGCGCTGGTAGCTATTATTCTACTATTAGGCTTTATCGCTCCAAAAGAAGCAAATGTGGAGCGTTCTATTGTAATTAATGCACCACAGGAAGTTGTGTTTAATACTTTAAACGACTTAAAGACCTGGGATAGCTGGTCTCCCTGGAAGGAAAAAGATCCCACCGTTAATACTACTTATGGTGAGACAACAGTAGGCGTTGGAGGTTCTGCCAGTTGGGTCAGCGAAGAATCCGGAAATGGAAAAATGGAAATAACAGAAAGTAATGCACCTGAGAACCTAATGGTTAAACTTGAGTTTGACGGACAGGGTAATGCTGACAGTGGTTGGACGCTTGAACCAGCTGATGGCGGTACTAAGGCAAGCTGGAGTTTCCATTCAGAGTTTCCTTACCCTTTTAACATCATGCTATTAATCCAAAACATTGAAGGTTTTATTCAAAGCGATTATGAACGAGGGCTTGAACTCCTAAAAAACAAAATTGAATCAGAATACACACCTATGAGTAATCAAACAATCGATGGTTTTGAAATCCAGGTAGTAGATTTACCTCTACACCACTTCCTTGGCATTAAGGAAACCATTACCATGGACAAAATGCAGGAAGGTTTTGGTACCAATCTCCCAAAGGTTTTTCAGGCTGCTACCGATAATAAGCTGGAAATGATAGGTATGCCATGCGGCCTATATTACAGTTGGGATGAAGCCAACCAGCAAACAGAATTGGCATACTCTGTGCCTTTAAAAGAAGCGGCCAATGTTGATGGCTTCTCTTCTTTAGAGGTCCCCAATTCAAAAGCACTTCTCATTGAATACTATGGAAGCTACGACAACCTGGGTGCTGCTCACGGTGCTATCGATAAGTACATTAAAGAGCAAGGTGTTGAGGTAGACATGCCTGCTATTGAGGAATACGTTAGTGATCCTCAAAAAGAATCAGACCCCAACAAGTGGTTAACGAGAATTTATTATCCAGTAAAGGGGTAAGTAAATTATTTGAACGCTAGTTAAAATCACAAGAGGTTTACAATTTGTTCAGCATTTTGTAGACCTCTTGTGTTATATATGACGCTGATTTGAAAAACAATAGCAGAATAAGTCACCTAACTCCTTTTTAGTGTGATCGGTAATATCTTCACGCTATTGTTATTAACAACTTTCAACCAATAGTTTCCAGATGGAAATTCTACAGATAATACTTCTTTTGCTTGATTAAACTGCCACTGTTTTACCAGTTGTCCTTGCTGGTTGTACAGCAGACCAGATGCCGGGAAAGGAATGCCAACTAAATGGAATGTTCCTATTGAAGGATTAGGAAAAAGGCGAAGTTGTTCTAAAGGATGAACCTCCTCTGATTCATTTAGCATGTCAATTATTTTCAGGGTAGTAAATAGCCTGGTCGTATCGATAGGAATACCTGATCTATAGGTAATTATTTTCAAAGGCAGCATATATTTACGATTAGGAGTTTCCGGCTGTTCCCAATAAATACTCCCAGTGACTGGATCAATAGTTAGCTGCTCATCACTAAGCATATCTGCTTCGCCTGGATTAGTGTAATTTAATGATTCGAATAAAGCAGGAGACAAATCATAGCGCAAACTATCTCCGTCTGGATCAAAGGCATTGATGTTATAATGAAAAGCTTGCCCTGAAAACCCTGTATCATATAAAATGCCTAGAACTAATGCTGTGCTATTAGTCCCTTGAAATTGAGGGTTTAAAAAACTATAAACCGTATAAAGCGTGATTGGCTGGGCAAATGGTTCTATATTATTTATATCCAGAGGCGTACAACATAAAGTTGTAAAAATATTATAAGAACCAGCAGCAGAATAAGTATGATTGGCTACATAACGTAAATAATAAAGCCCATCTATTACTTCAATATCTTGTACCAAATTAATCTCACTACTTGATCCATCCCCCCAGAATATTTCAAGTACGTCCAATTCTGTAGAGACTTCTTCTACATATAGATGGATTCCCGCCCTTACACTTAATCCAAACCAGTCTCCTACATGTTCAACATTAATATAGCCACCATAAATAGCAGCTTGAGCGGATACAAAATGAGAAGGAATAATAAGAAGTGAGAGCAATAGTATTTTTTTCATAGCTGGGTATTTTCTTAAATATTAAAATACCGCTTTATCAGCTAAGATGCAAGTCGTACTTTAGCCTTCATACCCCTTCAAATATTCTCTCAATTTCTCTAGCTGATCATTACTTCCCAGGATAATAAAACTAGAATAAGGTACCAATATAGTATCTGGCCCTGGATTGACATCATAATGTCCATTTGGTGCTTTGTAACCGATGACATTGGCGCCAGTGATCTGTCTTATATTCAGCTGACTAAGAGTATGCCCTTTACACTGTTGGGGTAGAGATTCATAGCTTACCTCCTCAAAGCCAATGTCTGAACGATATTCATTGGTAATAAAAGAGAAAAATTCTACTGCTCCGGGCTTACTGACAAGTGTAGCCATATAAAATCCACCGATTTGTTCCGGCATGACTACATGATTAGCTCCTGCCTTCAATAATTTTTTCTGTGAATTGGGATCTTTGGCTCTGCTAATAATGTTCAATCTCGGATTGAGTTGCCTGGCGGAAAGTACAACAAAGACATTATCTGAATCATCAGGCAAAGCAGAAATCAATGCTACTGCCCTATCAATACCGGCGTCAATAAGTGCATCATCATGGGTAGCATCCTCTTGCAGATACAATATCTTATCTTCGCTTTTTTGTATCTGCTCAATTCTATCTTCAGCCAGGTCGATTACAACGAATGGTAGGTCATGTTTATAAAAATGAGTTGCAATTTCCTTCCCATACCTTCCAAATCCACAAAGAATCACATGCCCCCGCAGTCTTTTAATAGAAGCTTCTATCCGATTAGTATGCATTTTTTTAAAAATTTCACCCTGGATGATGTAATATGAAAATACTGAGAGTACATAGGCAAAAATACCAATATTACTGAGGATCAATCCTGCTGTAAAAAACCTGCCAGTTGGACTAAGCGGCTGTACTTCTGTAAACCCTACTGTAGAAATGGTAATCATAGTCATGTAAAAAGCATTCACTAATGAATAACCTTCTATAATCATGAAGCCTAACATCCCAATGATAAACTCTCCAAACAGTAAAGCAAAAGCCACCTTAAGGTTCAGGAAAGATGACGGTACTGTATAAATATTCCAAGTCCGTATATTATATTTTGGCATGTTGTCCGGTTTACCAATATCCGGCTAAGATAGAAAATAAGAGCGTGTTTAATAGAGATGTTATCTTAATAGTGATTCAGAGATAAAAGCGCAAAAAAAAGGCAGCGCCGGATTGTGTTGCCTAAGCCCGGACGCTGCTGGTTCAAACTACTCTCTCAATTGATTCTTACTGGTGCAATTTGGCAAGAGCCTTGGGAACGACTCTTACCTTGCAGTCCAGGTTTTCATTGGTTTAACGTATTTGAATAGCCTCTCAAATACATAGGGCAAAATCGGGATTGTATCAATGACTGACATTGATATACGGGATTGATTTTCTCATAACAAGCCTGAAAAATCAGGAAAAACAGTGAAAATTAGTTCTTAAGTATTTGGTAGGTATAAGTTACTTGCAATAACTGATATTTGTGTTGTTGTATAAAATACGCGATAATAACGGCCCCGTTAAAACGCATATTGCATTAGAATAAAAAAAATTTCATTTTTTCTTATTTTTTTCGTAAAGCCA
Organism: Chitinophagales bacterium; assembly: GCA_022360175.1. GTDB lineage: Bacteria > Bacteroidota > Bacteroidia > Chitinophagales > Saprospiraceae > JAKSDI01. The sequence continues at coordinate 36,430 of JAKSDI010000131.1, read as the reverse complement.
CTAGTTATGTTCCGCATTATATTCCTTATGACTTTGTTTTCATTGGCTGCCTGCTCTTATAAGGGAGAATCGACCGTATCCCCAGCCTTTTATCATTGGAAAACGAAAGTACAAATCAATTCTGCAGAAAAGAACATCGTCAATACTCTAAATGTAGAGCGCCTCTATATCAAGTTTTTTGATGTGGATTGGGATGCCAAATACCAAGATGCCATCCCTTTAGCAATAATGGAATGGGATGCTACTCTTAATAAATCTACCGAAATAGTACCCACCATATTTATCACCAATAGAGTATTTCAGCAATTACCTATACAAGAGGTACCATCACTCGCAAAAAAAATTGAGGATAAAATAACTGAACTGGTAAAAGCGGCTCACTTAAAAAACATACCTGAAATCCAGATTGATTGTGACTGGACTCAAAGTACTAAAACTTCCTATTTCCGATTATTATCTGAACTAAAGGAAAGTTTTTCTACTCAAGGTATGCTCTTATCTGCTACTATCCGTCTACATCAGATACGATATCCTCAACAAACCGGTATTCCTCCAGTAGATCGAGGTATGTTAATGTTTTACAATATGGGAGAGGTACAGCAATGGGAAGAAAGCAATTCCATCCTTAATCTTGAAAAAGCAGCCCCCTACTTAAGTGGATTAGACAGTTACAGCTTACCACTGGATTTAGCACTTCCTCTTTTCCGTTGGGGAGTACTTTTTCGAGAAGAAGCAATGATTCGGCTTATCAATGGAATGGATAATACCTGGCTGGAAGATCGCAGCCGTTTTTATCCTCTTGGGAATAACCGCTATGAAGTAGTACGGAATACTTTTGTAGATGGAACCTTTCTATACGAGGGAGATTATATTCGTTTAGAAGGGGTAGATAGCACACAACTTACTCAGGCTGTTGAAATGCTAAATACATATGCCTGGCCCAGGCAACTTCACCTCAGCTTTTACCACCTGGATAGTAGTGTCATTGCTCCATTTTCAGAAAGTTTTTTAGAGCAGTTAGCAAGAAGCCTTTGACTCCCTTGCACTTATAAAGATGAATCCATTTTTCATTTCAGGCCATACATTCATCCTCTTTTCTCTTATTTCTGTCTATTAAGCAACATCAATCCCTGCAAGCCAAGACTTTTTAATTTAAATTAGTTGCCATTCGATATGAAGAATCTCAGTAAAATCATTAAAAATGGCCCTATTAAAAATTACCGAGCTTAATAAAACCTACCCTAATGGCACTCGTGCACTTGTAGATGTTACGCTAGAACTTTCAAAAGGCATGTTTGGGCTTCTTGGCCCCAATGGTGCAGGAAAATCTTCTTTAATGCGTACGCTTGCCACTCTCCAGGAAGCAGATTCAGGTACTGCATTTTTAGATGATATAGATATGCTCAATGATCCACAAGCAGTACGCAAAGCCCTGGGGTACCTTCCTCAGGAATTTGGGGTCTATCCTCGCATTACAGCAACTCAGCTATTAGACCATGTTGCTACTTTAAAAGGGATTAATAACCGACGAGAACGCAATGAACTGGTAAATTACCTACTTCAGAAAGTAAACCTTTATGAGCAGCGTAATAAAAGTGTAAAAGGTTTCTCAGGTGGAATGAAACAAAGAGTAGGCATTGCACAGGCTCTAATTGGTAATCCTCGCCTTATTATTGTTGATGAACCAACCGCTGGCTTAGATCCAGGAGAACGGAATCGTTTTCACAATCTACTAGCAGAAGTAGGCGAGGAAGTAATTGTCATTCTTTCCACTCATATTGTAGACGATGTTCGGGAGTTATGTACTAACATGGCCATCATGAATTTGGGGCGGATTGTTTATCAAGGTAAACCTTCGGATGCCCTGGCCAGCCTTGATGGTAAAGTATGGCGAAAGACGATTGAACGCTCTGATAAATCAGCCTATCAAGCCAAATACAACGTCATTTCAGACAAGATGGTAGCAGGTAAGCCACAGATTCATATCCTTAGCGAAAGTGACCCTGGAGATGGTTTTACAAGTGTAGCTCCAAACCTGGAAGATGTATTCTTTACCACTATTCATTCTGAAGTAGCCTAAAACCTATAGCCATGTTTAATATATTTTTTAAAAAAGAAATGCTAACGGCATTGCGCCGGCCGATGATCTATATTTTCATGTTCATCGTTGCTTTATTGGTATTTGGAGCCGTTGTAAGTGATAATGTCGTTATTGGCGGAGTAGTAGGAGATGTGAAGAAAAATGCGCCCACTGTTGTTGCCATTTACGTGAGCATTCTCAGTATTTTCGGCTTACTATTTGCTACTGCATTTTTTAATAATGCTGCGCTAAGAGACCATCGAAATAATTTCCACGAAATTCTATTCAGTACCCCATTGAGTAAATCAGGTTACTTTTTTGGGCGCTTTATGGGTGCCTGGTTGCTTGCTGCTATGGTATTACTAGGGATTTATCTTGCATTTATAATAGGAGCTGCACTTGGACCTGCCTTCAACTGGATCGGCCCCGAACGTGTAGGGCCTACTCCCTGGTTAGCATTCACGAATACTTTTTTGCTCTTTGCATTACCTAATATGTTTTTTGCGGGTAGTATCATTTTTCTATTAGCTACCAAATTCAAGAGTACGGTCATTTCTTTTGTAGGTACTTTACTGATCATTTTAGGTTATATCATTTCTCTCAACCTTACCAGCGATATAGACAATCAGCCACTAGCAGCCATGGTTGATATTTTTGGTATACAGGCATACAGCATCGACATCCAGTACTATACACCTGCCGAACGCAATACCATAGCACCATCTTTCAGTGGTTATCTCTTGAAAAATCGTTTGCTTTGGATGGGGATAGGATTAATCATTTTATTTATCTCCTATTTTACCTTCTCTTTTTCTGCTAAAGCCAGTAAGAGGAAGAAAAAAGTGAACAAACCTAAAGAGGAAACCACTAACTTCTCTGCTCCTCTTCTTTCTTCACTCAATGGAACCATTTCGAGCTGGGATACTTTCCGCAGTTTTTTTAGAATGAGTTTCCTATCTATTTCAAAGAGTACCACCTTTATCATTCTTATGTTTTTTTCCATTTTGCTTCTCATTTCCAATTTGTGGGGTGGTTTTGAATATTTTGGGCTAAAATCATATCCAGTAACCTATAAGATGATCGATGAGGTTAATGACATTTCGTCCTTATTTGTCATGATCATTCTTGTTTTTTTTAGCGGAGAACTGATTTGGCGTGATCGGGACAATCACATACATGAAGTAGTAGATAGTACTCCACATCAATCAATCATCGCACTGATAGCCAAAACATCTTCCTTGGTACTTCTCGCCAGTTTATTACACTTATTATTAATCGGAATAGCTGTATTATATCAAGCCTTTAATGGTTATACAACATTTGAGTTGGGTGTTTATTTTACAGATTTTATCACAGATGGATTACCCAGTTATCTCATTTGGGGAAGCTTCTTTGTTTTTTTACAAGTATTGATCAATCAAAAATACCTGGCTTACTTCATATCCATATTGACGCTAATAATCCTGGACATCATATTTCTGGTTTTCAAAATAGAAACCAATATGTTGAGTATAGGCAGTACACCGAGTACCACTTATTCTGATATGAATGGATTCGGACCAGGTTTTACCGGACATCTTTGGTTTACAACTTATTGGGCATTCTTTGGGATACTTACCTTATTATTGGCTGCTTTATTCTGGCCCAGGGGAATGAATAAGAAAATCAAGGATCGTTTTGCCATTAGCCGAAAGGCCCTTGGGAAATCATATTATGGAACATTGGGCTTCTTTAGCCTAACATGGATTGCACTAGCTGCATTTGTTTACTATAATACACAAGTACTCAATGCCTATGATACTAGTTATGAACAGGAACTTCAGCAGGTAGACTATGAAAAGAAATACAAGCAATACGAGGACAGCCCTACTTTGAGTATTACAGATGCCATCTATTATATAGACATCTATCCTGAAGAAAGAGCAGCCGATGGCAAAATAGACCTATGGCTTACCAACAAAACAACATCGATCATTGATTCGCTGCACTTTACTATTACAGAGGATTACAAGCATCAATTGGATATTCCTAACAGTAATCTGGTATATGAGGATAAAGCCTTAAATTATTATATATACAAAACACAAGTTCCCATTTTACCTGGTGATAGCTTACAAATGAGCTGTACCGTCTCCTACAAAGCAAAGGGTTTTGAAAATGAGGTCTCCAACATGTCAATTGTAAACAATGGCACTTTCTTCAATAACTTTGAGATCTTGCCTACTTTTGGATATAGCTCTTCTTTTGAATTGGGAGATAAAAATAAGCGTCGGAAGTATGATCTTCCAGAGCGTAAACGCATGCCTGACCTGCAAAAAGAGTGTTCGCAACTTTGCATGAATAACTATCTCTCCAGCGGCACTTCAGATTGGGTAAATGTAGAGACTTATATTTCTACATCTGAAGATCAGATAGCAATTGCTCCCGGCTCATTATTAGATGAATCTGTAGAAAATGGACGTCGTCAATATCGTTATAAAGTAGACCATCCTTCTCAGAATTTTTATTCTTTCATTTCAGCCGATTATGAGGTAGCACGCCGTCAATGGAACGGGATAGATCTAGAGGTATATTATCATGCCGAACACGAAGTTAATGTGGAAGGGATGTTGAATGCAATACAGAGATCATTAGAATATTTCACTACTCACTTCGGGCCTTATTATCATAAGCAAGCCCGCATTATTGAGTTCCCACGCTACAGCAGTTTTGCACAGGCATTTCCTGGTACTATGCCCTATTCTGAATCTCTTGGTTTTATTGTTGACCTGGAAGGTGAAGGCAAAAACAATGTAGTAGATGCAGTCATTGCTCATGAAATGGCACACCAATACTGGGCACATCAGGTGATAGGTGCAGAGATGAAGGGGTCTACCATGTTAAGTGAAAGCTTTGCCGAATATTCCTCCTTAATGGTCATGAAACAGGAAACTGATGAAATTCAGATGAAAGACTTCCTCAAATACGATTTGCAGCGATATCTAAGAGGCCGAAGCAGAGAAACGGAACAAGAACAAGCCTTAATGCATGTAGAAAATCAAGGGCATATCCACTATGGCAAGGGATCTGTAATACTCTATGCATTACAGGATTACATTGGTGAGGACAAAGTCAACCAGGCACTACGTAATTTCCTGGAAGAGTATCGCTATCAGCCTCCACCCTACCCTACTGCTCATGATTTTATGCGTCATTTGCAGCCGCAAATTCCAGATTCCTTACAATATCTGATAACTGATTGGTTTGAAGAGATTACTCTTTATGATTTAAGACTGGAAGAAGCTACTATGACGGAACAAGGCAGTCAATACGAAGTTAAGCTAGAAATCATTGCCAAAAAGCTGAAAAGTACTCCTGAGGGCGCTTCCACAGAAGTTCCTATTAAAGATTGGGTAGATATTGGCTTTTATAGAGATGCTGATGAAAAAGAACTCATTACCCGACAACGAGTATATCTTAATAAGGAGCAGATAGAATTGAGTTTTTTACTGGATGAACGTCCTCAAAAAGCAGCGATTGACCCTCTACGGTTATTGATCGATAGAGTTTATGATGATAATGTGAAGCCGGTAAAACAGGAATAATGCTAAAAAAGCAGCATATTAGCGGAGGAGATATTTTAGTCATTACATGAACAGAAAAATTTTATTCGCTGCAGCCCTTTTGCTGAGTAGTACCAGTTTCTTTCTTTATAGTCAGAGATGTAGTAATCAACTTCCACCTTTCGTGGGATATACTTTCATCAATGCCAATATTATCAATGCCGAAGCTGCTGGTGCATTGTATTTTATGGACTTTGACGGTTTAGAAGAGTACTATCGGCAAAAGGGCAACCTTCAAAAAAAAGATAATGTAACAGAATGGCACGAGCGTTTTTGCGAGGTACCCAAAGAGGAAGATATCAGGTACATTGTATATCATGCTAGTGTGGAGGATATGGCACAACTTAGATCGGCCATACGCAGTCCATCTGTCCGTTTGAGTTACAATACACAGAATAATAGTTTTGCTAAATACCTTCGCAAAAACAAATGCCTGGAAACGGTAGACTATCTCCTCTTTGCAAAGGCCTGTGAACCTTTTGTAACCAGCTCTGACCCCTGGAAATCAAGAGCAGGAGCAGAAAGTATGATGCTGGATCTCATTAGTAGGGGAGAAAAGGAATTTAAAGCTGCAAAATCACATTATATCCGTTTACGGTATGCGTATCAGTTGATTAGGCTGGCTCATTACAGTCAGCAATACGAACTGGCATTAGAATTATACGACAATCTGCTGCCCGTCATCAAGAATGACCCCAGCCTTATAGAAGACTGGATAGAAGGGCATCGGGCAGGGGCCATGATGGCTTTGGGCGATCGCGTTAAAGCATCTTATATTTTCTCCCGCATTTTTGAGGAAAGCCCCTCAAAGCGATCTTCTGCTTATCGCAGCTTCAACATAAAGACGGATGAAGAATGGCAGCAATGCTTACAGTACTGTAAGACGGATGAAGAAAAAGCTACACTCTATGCACTAAGAGCCAGTTTTCCCAATAGTCGTTTGCTCATTGAAATGAAGAACATCTATGCCTATGACCCCAGCAGTCAACATCTACCACTCCTCCTTATTCAGGAAATGAAGAGACTGGAAAAACACTTGTTGGGTACTTCTTTTAATGACAAGCGCCAGCGCAACAAGCGCTATTATGGTATCCCTTCTAAGACAGCAGGCAATAAAGTTATCGCACTCCAGCAATTTACTACCCAGGTTCTAACAGAAGGGCTGGTACAAGAGCCCGGATTATGGTGGATGATTGATGGCTACCTGGCTTTACTTTCCGGCAGTTATTACGATGCTCATAAATCATTTGCAAAAGCAGAACAATTGATTAGTGGCGGTATTATGGAAGAACAATTGGAAGTATTCAAATTGGTTTTAAAGATCACAGAGTACCAAAAAATTACAGATACGATAGAACAGGAAGTAGGAATGATCATAGCAGTTAATGACCACTACGAACGCTATGAAGACTTTACCGATTACGTGGATGATAAATTAACGGACCTGTATCTCAAGAATGGTAATACAGGTAAAGCATTCATGATGCAATATCCACTTAGCTATATGAAACCAAATCCCCAACCTGAAATGCTGGAGGATTTAATAAGTGTATGCAGAGACCCCAATCCCACCCGCTTAGAACAAGATATGGTTGCTGCTGGTGATAGTACTATACTAGAAGATTTATTAGATATCAAGGCTACCTATCTTATGTCCATTAATCGATTTGAGGCAGCGCTCGCCACTTACAAGCTTATCAAGCGAGTAGACTGGGACAACTACGGAATATATGCTCCTTTTGTAGAAAAAACGGAAGAATGTGTCCGGTGCCGCCTTCCTGCATCTGCTCGTCCTTTTAATAAAGGTGAAATACTGGAACAAATACTGGAAATGGAGTATGCTGCAAAAGCGGGCACTATAGATGTTGGCTTAGCTTATTACCGCATCGGACTCGCACTTTATAATATGAGTTATTTTAGTCATGCCTGGAAAGCAATGGATTATTATCGCTCTGGCTCCAGCCTGAACACTTCTTACCTGCAGGATGGAGACAACATTATTCCAAGTGCAAAATATCCATATGGCAATAAAGAAAATTTTGACTGTACCCAGGCACGTTACTACTTCGAGCGAGCTCGGTTAGCTACCGATAGTACTGACCTCGCAGCAAAAGCTACTTTTATGGCTGCTAAATGTGAACGGAATGAATACTATATAAACCGCTGGCAGGCTGATGCCGTGCAAACTTTTGATAATTTTCAGATACTACTTGAGAGTTATTATCAAACAGAATTCTGCCAGCAAATGTTACAGGAGTGTTTATACTTCAACATATATGCTAATCGTTATTACGAATTAGATTAACTACCACTAGCATGAATAAAATGATTCTCATAGCTGCAAGTGCTTTGCTTCTTATAGCTGCCACCTGCAATCATACCCCTCAAGCTCCTAAATATGAATTGGGACAAGCGTTTAAGCTTGCAGCAGAAGAGGAGATGAGCTGTAATTGTGATGCTCCAACTATAAGATTTGACGAAATAAAAGAGGATTCCCGCTGCCCCAAATACACCAATTGCATTTGGGAAGGGCAGGCTATTGTAAGCTTTACATTAATAGGGAAAACAAACAGCCCATTACAACTCATAGCAAGAGAAGGCCAGCCTGAGTTGGTTGAAAAAGAAGTTGATGGTTATCGCTATCGCCTGGAACAAGTATTGCCTTATCCAGAAGGCAAAAAAATAAACCCAAAGGATTACATGGTAAAATTGGTAGTAGAAAAACTTTAATCACTTCCGACTTCCAATTCCCGATTTCAAACTAAGATATTATGCTATTTCCAATAGGTGATGATCAGGTTAAGGGGGGACATTTTCCCTTATTCAGTTATGCTTTTATCGTTTTAAATATTCTTATTTTCATTCAGCAAATCAGATATCCTGATATGCTAGTAGGAGCATTTGGTTCTATACCTGTACAAACACTAAATGGTGAAAACTTATACACCCTCATTACCAGTATGTTTTTACATGGTGGCTTGATGCACCTGGTAGGCAATATGTTATTTCTGTGGGTATTTGCCGATAATATTGAAGCGACTATTGGCAATGGCCGTTTTTTGATGTTTTATCTACTCGGGGGACTAGCAGCACATGCAGGCCATATTTATTATAACCCCAGTAGTATAGTGCCTACTATCGGAGCCAGCGGAGCTATTTCAGCAGTAATGGGAGCTTATCTAATTATGTTTCCTACCTCTAGAGTCAAGATGTGGTTTTTCTTTTTCATCTTCCGCATTCCCGCAGTTCTTTTCCTCGGGTTTTGGATATTTATGCAGTGGAATAGTGGAACTGCCGCCCTCGAAACAATTGATGCCAATACCGGAGGTACCGCCTGGTGGGCACACATAGGTGGCTTTGCATTTGGAGTCATTGCAGGGCTATACTTCAGGTTCCAGTACCCTTCTCGCCCAGAGCCCGCTCCCACATATAATTATTATGAATAATTTTTTTTTCTTCAGGCAACTAATTGAAAACTAAGGGCATCTTCCTAGCAAACGAAGCTTTTTCCCACCTTGACTAAGGAATATCAATTCCCCCTAATTCCGGCCGCCCTGGCATACCCCCCGCCCGGGCGGTCATTTTTTTGGTTGGCCCACACCATGGTGATTTTAAAAATCACCATGGTGTGGGCCAACCAAAAAAATTTACAGAAACTTAAGAATCAGTTTCCAGGCTTGATGTTCATTTTTGATAGTTTGGCGCCATCAAAATGATAACGATGAACGCTTCTATCCAATTTTCATTAATTCTTTTTCTATTAATAATCATTCCTGGCTTATCAGGCGCTCAACCTTCTGAAAAGCAAATAATTGGTGATTGGATTTTTCACCCCAACTATACCCTTTATAGAAATGCTGAAAACTATCCAGGTAATAAAATAGTCCCTCCTAAAAGTCGTTTTCAGCGTTTTAAAACACTAGGAGAACCTATCATTTTTTATGAACAAAAACCCACAGAACGGCTCACTGATTTTTTAACTCCCTCTAAACTGCCTGCAAGCACATTTACTATTGAACTATGGTTGCTCAATCACGTAAGCCTACCTATTGGCACTATGATAAGTGCTCGTGGCAAACAACTAGTAAATGCCCCTTCATGGCTGCTGGGCTATTACGGAAATGAAGTTGTCTTTCAAACGAATACGAGGCATTCTGGATCTCAGATGATCACCCATCAATTAAAAAAGCGAGGATGGAAAAAATATTGGGGACATTTGGTAGGCTCTTATGATGGAGATAGCCTGAAGTTATATCTAAATGGAGCATTATTAGGCACTACTCCTTCACAAGGTGAGCTTTTACTGCCCGATGATGTACAAATTGAATTGAGCAGCTATCTATCTCAGGAACCTTACATGAAAACTTCTAATTTGGTCAAAGCGGCTCGACTGTATAATTATGCACTCTCCGAAAATGAAATTCTGCAGCGACTAGAAATACTTCAGGAAAAGGTTGAAGCGGGACATTTATTTCAAGATACCTTCCATTTTAATGCAGGCCCTTACCTTCACTATGCAACCCAAAACAGTATCAACATTCTTTGGGAAACGGACCGATTAGCTACAGCTACTATAAAATATGGGACTACCTGGCCATTAAAAGAGGAAGTAAAACTTAACAAGCCTGCCTACATCCAGGAAGTTACCTTAAACAATCTACAAGCAGGTACTCCTTACTATTATCAGGTAATCGCTACTTCAACTGATGGTAGTGAAATGGATTCAGGTATACTTACTTTTGGTACTGCGGTGCAAGATAGTGCTGCCTTTTCATTTTGCATTATAGGAGATACTGAAAGCCGCCCTCATATTAATCATCGTTTAGGTGAGATGATTTGGGAAGAACGCCCAAATTTTCTGATGCATTTAGGAGATATCACTGATGGAGGTATGGAAAATCATAAATTCGAATGGAATTACGAATACTTTACAGGCATTACAGCTGCGGCCAGCAGAATACCTGTATTTCCGGTTCCAGGCAATGGTGAAAGTGACCTTTATTGGTATCAGCGCTACCACCGCTTACCAGCACCGGAAGCATATTATTCCTTCAAATATGGAAATGCTGAGTTTTTCATGCTCAATAGCAACAATAATCAATCACTCCAAAAAGGAGGTGCACAATACAAATGGTTAAAATCTCAATTAGCCGCATCTACTGCAAAATGGAAAATAGTAGCTCATCACCATTGTCCAGTGTCCTCTGATGAAAACGATTATGGCGATACCTGGAAAGGTAAGATTTCCGATCAAGGTGATCTCAAATTTGATGACCTAAAGCCTTTATACGAATCGACTGATGTAGACATTGTCTTTTACGGACATGTGCATGCTTATGAGCGTTCATGGCCAATCAAAGATGGGCAAGTAGATCAGAAAAATGGTGTTATCTACATACAAAGTGGTGGTGGTGGTGGAAATCTCGAAGATTTCACCCCTACCCACTCATGGTTTTCTACTAAAACCCAGCGCGGCAACCACTATTGTAAAGTTGACGTCCACTCAGGCACACTTTCTTTTAAAATGTATGATATAGATGGAAAAATGAAAGATTTCTTAGAGTTGAAGAAGTAATTACATTGGTAGTGGGGCAATCATTTTTTGTATATTCGTATTGACTTTCTCTAATGAATAAACTCTAGTAAAAAAATGAAGACGCTCCATTTCTTGCCATTACTCTCCGTGCTCTATCTATTGATAGCTATTTCGACAAATAAACAAACCTCCTCCCCAAATACCTCAGCCCCTGGCTATTTAAACGTATGCTTAGAAGCAGGTAATGGACTTTGTACCGATATCTCCTGCATATCTGTAGCTGTAAATCAGCTTATCATCAATGATTGTGATAATACCTTCGCCGAATACCTGGAGACAACTAATGACCAACGTACCGGAGCCATTACGATTGCTAAAAGCGAAGATGGAAACTTATTCGTAGGAGGGTATATTGAAGACCAGGCTATGATCACTAAAATAGATATCAATGGTGATATTATCTGGTCTAGAGCAATTGATTTCACAGATAGGCCTGATCATATCGTACATCTATTTCAAGATCCTACAAGTGGTGACTTAGTAGGTACTAGTTTTGCCAATAACGTATCGGCAGGATATGCAGGCCGAGGAGCCATAGCATTCCGCTATAACCCTATCAGTAACCAAATAGTATGGATTAACTATTTCAATACAACAGGGATTTTTGATAGGATCAAATTAAATCCGGCCACCGGTAATTTTATAGCCCATGGAGTAGCTATCGTAAACACAGGCGAAAATAATGCATCCATAGCTGAGTTAGATCGAAACACAGGCGAAGTTATTTGGAGAAAACAGTATGACAGAGGAAGTAGTGACCGTTTCTGGGATATAGAGTTTTTCAATAATGATATTTATGTAATCGGCAGATCCACTTTCGATCAAAATCAGAATAAAATGCGGGTTTCCCTAACAAAAATGGATTTACAAGGTGAGGTCGATTGGTCCAATTATTACCTTTCTTCGAGTAGCACCATTGCAAGAACCTACGGTTCTGGCCTGGAAATAGATGAGACAGGTGTTACGAGTTCTTACTGGGGAAATCTCAATAGCACCAGCCTGACATCAGGCGCAAGCTCAGGAGTAATCAGGACGGATTTGGGCGGCAATATTGTTTGGGCAAAAAATTACTCTTTAGCAGGGTATAACGCTTTTAGATTTTATGACATACAAACTTATGAAGATGGATATCTTATTTATGGCTTTACGAATGCCACAGACAAAAACCTCTTATTAATAAAAACTGATAATCAAGGTAATCCCATTTGGGGGTATTCATATGGTAACAACACTAATCAGGAGGATACTTATTCGTGGGGAGGCTCTCAGGCAATTACTCTAGATGGAAAAATATTTTTTGTGGGCCGTGCAATAACTAATACCAACGGGGAAAAATCACTATTAATAAAAGCCAATGCTGATGGTACTTTAAATCAGAATTGTGATTACTTCAATGAACTGGAAATTAGCACTTCAACTATAGAAAATCCTTTTTCTTCTCCTTTTATTTTATCTGAATATACAGACAATTCGATTCAGCCTGAAGTATATCAACTTCCTGTAACAAATCAAAGCCTTGTAAACTCATTCGTATGCATGCCTGAAATTTGTGAAATCTGCGATAACAACATAGATGATGACAATGATGGTTTAATAGATTGCGATGACAATGACTGCCCTTGTTACGCAGATTGTGGGAATACATATATCAAAGCAATGGGGCAATCACAACAAAGCGAAAGCCTGAGTACGATCATGCAGGCATCTAATGGCCTTCTTTACGCTGGGGGGAACCACCAAAATGAAGGGCTTCTTATCACCATGACTACAGATGGAAACATCCTTTCCCAACAAACATTTAATATTACCAATCGACAGGATCGTATTCTTTCTTTAATAGAAGACGATGAAGGTTATATTATAGGTACTGGTTTTGGACAAAGTGGAGGAGTCGAAAGGAGCGGTTTTGTATTTAAATACGATCCTAGCACTACTGAAATGATATGGATCAATGAATTTTCTCCTCGAGTAGGACTATGGAGTGTTGCTATCAATCCAGCCAATGGCAATTACCTTGCTGCAGGGGCCCGGACAGGCAATGATGGTAATCAAAATGCTGTAATTGCAGAATTTGATCGTAATAGCGGCAGTTATATATGGAGCAAATACATTGACATTGGAGCAAGTGATGCCTTTTATGATATTGTACCTGTAGGCAATACACTATTCCTTCCTACACGCTACACACTATACAGCAATACCAATGACATGCGTGCTGGCATTACAGCCATGAATACAAATGGCATAGAACAATGGACCAAATATTATCTCAATAATCCATTTACCTCTGCTCGACAATATGCTTTTGGGATGGTTCATGATAATAATGGCCTTGTATCTGTTATTAATGGTGCTCCAAATGGTACCGCCCTGATAAATTTCAAAAGCGGCTTATTGCGTACCGATTATGCTGGCAACGTGGAATGGGCTACCCAATACGATGTCAATGGCATAGCAGGAGAGCTTTCGGGTTATGGAATGGCAAAGACACCAGATGGTTATCTACTTTATGGTTATGGCATAGCAGGAGATGAAGATTTGATGATCATAAAAACCGATAAGCAGGGGAATGCACTTTGGGCAAGAATTTATGGCGGTATTACAGATGACGATCTTCTCTTTAATGCAGATAATCAACTCTTCCAGTCTGGTGATTATATCTATATCGTGGGACGCACGAGATATTATAATAACTCTGAAGACGCTCTAATTATCAAAGCAAGGGCCTCTGATGGTTCCATTGATGGAGATGAATGCATCTACACAGAATTCCTGGATGTTGCAACCACCCTCATACTGAATCCTCTTGAAGAAAATTTAAATGTATCAGAACTAAACTTCACAGATGTAACCAATCAGGTTAATCCCTTAACTGGCGATATACTCAACCTGGAGTGCGATATACTATGTGAAGGCAACACCTATGATCTTACGAATATTTTCCACGATTTATCGTGTCAGGGGGATAGCATTGAATTTGAATTTCAAATTTGCAATATTGGACAGGATACAGTAATGGCGGATATACCCTATACTATTTATGATGATGATCCCACCGTCAGTGCATCGGCGGGTATAATAAACAGCTCTATCTTAGCTGCATTTATTACACCCGGCTCTTGTATCAACCTCAATGCTACTTTATCCAATTCTGTTGGAAACATCTATTTAATGATAAATAATGATGGTTCTTTACCTCTTCCTCTCGATCTGGAAAGTGATTTTCCCCTAACAAGCTTAATTGAATGTGATTATATCAATAACATTGACAGTGCTGTTTATGAATTGCCAACTCCAAGCATTGACTTAGGGCCTGATACGACTATCTGTGAAAATGGTGTATTTTATTTAGATGCGGGCCCTGATTTTGAATCTTATGTATGGCAAGATGGTTCGACAGCATCTAACTATACCGCATTTGAAGCAGGCACTTATTGGGTAATAGGCACTACTCTTTGTGGCCATGTTTCCAGCGATACTATTAATATTATTCTAGAAGATGAAGTCTTGATTACCTTAGGGCAAGACACTACTATCTGCTCTGGGACATCTGTCTTATTGAGTACCTTAGATGACCCATCCTATACTTATGAGTGGTCCCCATCTAATACTCTAAATTGTAACAATTGCCCTGCTGTAATAGCTAGCCCAACCACCACTACTACCTATGAGTTGGTCGTAAGTAATGCCTATGGCTGTGTGAGCCTAGATAGCCTTACGGTAAATGTAGAGGATTGCATGACAGGTTTAGACACGACACTTTGCCTTGGCGATTCTATCCTTATCGAAGGACAAGTAGTCTATGCCAACACTATGGATACTTTAATCTTAATGAATGGCAGTGAATTGATTGTTAATGTAACTGGATTAGATACTTTTTACATGGCAATTGATTTAGGAATATGCCTGGGTGATAGCGTTGAATATCATGGGGATATTTATTTGCCTGGTGATACGAATACCCTATTCTACACTTCATCGGAAGGCTGTGATTCTACCATAAACATAACTGCACTAGCATTGGATACCTTCTATACGGTAATCGATACTACTATTTGCGCAGGAAGTAACTTAGAATATGGAGGCACTACTTTACTACCAGGAGATTTACAGGAGTTTAATTTTATTGCTAGCAATGGCTGTGATTCTACGGTACTAATTAATGTCCTACCACTCGATACTTTTTTTATTACTATTGATACTGCAATATGCTATGGCAACTCAATCAACTACAACGGAGCAATTCTTGAACCTGGCGATACCCAATCATTTAGCTTTACCGCTGCTAATGGTTGTGACTCTACGGTGCTGATGAATGTCGCTCCACTCGATACTTTCTTTATTACTATTGATACTACAGTATGCTATGGCAACTCAATAAACTACAACGGAGCGATTCTTGAACCTGGCGATGCCCAAACTTTCAGCTTTACCGCTGCTAATGGTTGTGACTCTACGGTACTAATCAATGTGGGGCAATTGGATACGGCTCTATCTGTATTAGAAGTAGAGACCTGCTTTGAAGAACCTTATCTTTATAATGGTCAGGAGTTAGCTCCTAATTCTACCAGCACATTCATCTTTAGCACTTCTGAAGGCTGTGATTCTACAGTAATCATTACAGTTGTGGAAATGGGAGACATCCAAACTTACGAAACCCTACAAGCTTGTGAAGGCGAAACGGTTGATATCTTTGGTATCCCAACCAGTGAAACTGGTCTATATTCAGAAACTTCATCATCTTATGGAGGCTGCGATTCTACGCATAATATTTATTTGGTAGTAGTTGATACCGCCATACTCAATATTCCTGATGGAGGACTTCATTGTGGTTCTAAAAGTGGAGAGCTTACAGTAGAAGTTGAGGGCGGTAGTCCTCCTTTCCAATTCCAGTGGAGTAACGGGCAAACTGGGCAAACAGCTACTGATCTTGGTATAGGACAATACTATGTGACCGTAACAGGTGCTTTTGGTTGTCAAAGTGTTGGTATAGGTACTGTTTATGACGTTATCCCTTTAACGGGAGCAGATGTAGATGCATTATCCGTAAGTTGTTATGGAGAGGATGATGGTGCCATCACCGTATTCAATGCAAATGGAGGTAGCCCTCCTTATGAATATAGCCTGGATGGTATCAACTATCAGTCTGAAAACTTATTCGCTAACCTCATTGCTGGTGAGTATACGGTTTACCTCCGAGATAGTAAACAGTGTGATACATCTTTCACACTATTCATAGAAGAACCCGAACCCATCATTGTTGAATTGCCACAAGATATTACTATACATTTAGGTGATAGTGTACGCCTTCATCCAAGCATTTTGTCTGGCAAACCTGCATTCTTTAATTGGGAACCATCGAGATGGTTGGATTGTCCAGATTGCCTGTATGTAACTGCGATGCCAAGTACATCAACCAGCTATACTCTTATTGCCAGAGATAGTACTGGCTGTCAAGGACAAAATGATATAAGAGTGTTTGTTGATAAAAAAGCAAGGGTATATATTCCAAATGCTTTTTCTCCCAATGGCGATGGCAAAAATGATATTTTCAAAGTTTACACTGCTTCCGAAGTAAAACAGATCAAGACATTCCAAATCTTCAATCGATGGGGAGGCTTAGTTTATCAGGCTGATAACTTCTTCCATAACAGGCAAGAGATTGGCTGGGATGGAACTCATAAAGGACAAACTTTAAACCCTGGAATTTTTGTCTACATTATAGAAGTGATATTAATTGATGACCGAACAGAACGATATCAAGGAGAAATTCATCTAGTCCGGTAATACTTAAAGGAGGATTATTGTATGTTAAAATATACAATAATCCTCCAATCTTTATTTCTTCATCACCTCCATCACAAAATCAATCCATTGATGCGGTGGTACCGTACTATCAATAAAGAAATCAGGTTGTAGTCCGATATCATCAATAGCCATATCTGGTATTCGGTAGCTCTTTGACAAACAATAAGCCAATCGAAATTCATTGCAAGGAGAAACGACAGAGTACATGTTTGAGATATCCAATGCACCCACCGTAGTGGTACCAAATAGTTTAACTTTTTTACTCTGTTTGGCAGCAAGCAAAAACTGCTCTGCAGTGCTACCATTATTTTCATTGATAATAATACCTACCTGTTCGGGATACGGATGGACAACATCATAAGTTCTGATCTCTACATTGGAAGTATCCAGATTTACAAATTCACCTATATGTTGCGAGAGTGTATCATAAGATTTCTGTGCCCACTTTTTTTCTTCCTCTGAAAAACCATAATTGGGATCATTTATAAAATCAAGCATCCTTTGATTATTTAAAGGCGTTGATCTAAGTTCCATTCCAATAGTTCGTATTCTGTTCGTGTAAAGGATTGGTAGTAATCCATAATAACTCTCATCACTCCCTCCGCCATTATTACGCAAGTCTATAATCATATTAGGAGCAGATATGATAGCATCCCAGTGGGTTTTTATGATGCTATCAATTTTAACTTTTTCAGACCAGGAAAAATCAGGAATCCTAATGTAAGTTGTTTGCTCATTCAACTGCTCAAAGAAAGGCTCTCTACTGCTAATCAACTGCATGTATCGTTCGGCTGCTTCATCTCGCTCCAACTCAGGATTAAGCCTGTTCAAAGTGACGAATCCCATTTGCAAATGATTATTGCCTATCAGTATCGCCTCATTAAACTCCCTTGGGGAATGATCTCTCATATAATAAGTGACTGCCCCACTCTTGCTAATTTTAAGTTTCACCTGTCCTTCCGTCCAGTATACTCCATCTGCTTCAATGACAGAACCAA
This sequence comes from Chitinophagales bacterium, assembly GCA_022360175.1. GTDB lineage: Bacteria > Bacteroidota > Bacteroidia > Chitinophagales > Saprospiraceae > JAKSDI01. Next base: position 18,346 of record JAKSDI010000131.1, on the reverse strand, counting down.
TATACTCATCACCTACCTTTTGGATGCCAATTTTATAAGGGTTGGAAAACCAAATCCCCTCATAATCCACCTGGCTTTTTCTATTAAGATAATGTTGAAACTGGGTCGTATCAATCAAGTGTTTTTCCCAATCAGCAAATTGCTCACGTATTTTTTCATCCGAAACTGCTTCACCACTGCCTGAAGCCTGCCCCGGACTTAATCTACTAATACCAATATGCCCAGAGCGAAAAAAAGTCAACCACTGATATAGTGTTTGAGTACATTCAAGTGAATTGCTTATATTTTTTACTTCTTGCTCAAACGTAGCATTATGAGCTTCGTAAGCTGCCCTTCCTTTTTTTTCAATGATATACGGAGCGCCAGCATCATTTTCTTCAAAGGTTTTCTTCACCCATTCAAAGTTGGAAAGGCAATCACAATCCTGAGCCTGAATAAATAGAGGAAAAAGAACAAATACTAAGAGCAGCTTTTTCATTAATTTTTTAATGCTCAATATAAAAAATTTACTCTTTGATTTTCTCAATTTTCTTAACCAGTACAATCCGATGTTTACACTGGATGCCGTTCTCTATTATCTCTTCTTCATAATTATTGGTAAAAAAATCCTTTTCTATCTCCTCTATTTCAAAGCCATTCTTTTGGTATAAATACAGTTGCCCTATACTGGAATTTCCTGTTTTTATGATGAGCTGTTGGTAAGCCTGCTTTACGCAATACTGTTCTAGATAAGAAAGCAATGCTGTTCCCAGTCCTTTACCTTGAAAATTCTCATGCACCGAAATGTTTTTGATTTCTACTGCTTCATTTGGTAGGGCAAATAAAACAGCAACACCAATAATAGTCCGATCAAGCTTTATGACGAAGCAAGCTGATCGATCGAAATAAGATTGGATTTCTTTTATCGATGGATCAGCTTGCAATAATAAATCATAAGGGATATCATCTTCTTCTGGTAGCAAACCTATGTAGTCATATGTGATCATACAAATTCTATTTTCACAGCCCCAATTCCTCCTTCCTCTTTTCCAGCAATACTGCCACATCAAGCTCTTCCCCTTCCTGAATAGAATCATCAACAGTCAGTAGTACATATCTTTTTCCTCTTGCTCTAAAGAGTATCTCCTGCCCCACTTTTAAATCTACACCGCTTCTGGAAAAAGGAGATAAATTAGGATTCATGACTGTAGGAATAATCAAAGGAATAGATTCAGCGCTTTTATTAAGCAAATATAAACTTACATACTGTCCTTCCTTTTCAAAAACCGCAGCACTTTCCTCTGCGATGCCTAAATCTATTTTTACAGCAGAACTATTATTATTACGTAGGCTTAGTTTATTACCCATTTCTACCATCACATCTGCCTTCGCTTTCATACCAAGGCCAAAACCTCTTATCTGTCGTTCATTCTGCTTAGAAAGGACTGCTACCTCTATACCTTTTAAAGCTCTATTCTTAAGGCTTGCCTTATACACTTCGTAATTAGGATAATCCAATTCTACCGTCTGCCCTGCCGGAATATTAACAGCAGAATAATTGGTAGCACAAGAACTAATAATAATAGCAATAGCGATAAATAACAAATTTCTCATTTCTATTAAGTTGGATTGGTCAATAAAGCCGGGTGATTATCTATTGCCATTCGCTACATTATCATTTCTGTTTCCAAAGCAGGCAGTTAGATAATTGATTGCCTAACAGAAAAAGAGAATATTTGTTGAAAATATCAGCCTTCTACTAATTACACCCACAAGTTGAACCAGGCTTTAGATGATTGGCTACTCTTAATAAAAATGGATCTAGCGCATCATCAAATGCTTCCGATCCAGAATCAAACCAATTCTCCCAGGAGTCCTTAGCCATACCCGGTACATACCCCTGTACTGCTGTCTGAAAATCAGAGGACTCATCCTTAAAAAAATGATCAAAATAAGCAGTGGTATGTTGATACCCCATCTCTGTAAGATAAGCAAAGAGTTTTTCAAATTGGTTATACAAGATTTTGTCTCCGCTGCAACTTTTCGTTATACTATTTAATGAGTTATAATATTCCGTACCGGTACCTGCCTTCCATAAGGCATCAATAGCACTATTGTACTTTGTGCAATCTTCAAAATCCATTTTTAGCTCTCCTCCTGTGAATGTGCTAATGGGTGTTGGAAGGGCATAATTAACCTGGGCAGAAATATCTTTTAAATATTGAATGACTCCATCTATAGTAGGTACCTCTTCGATTGTTTCTGTACTACATTCACTTAACACCTTCCATTTTTTGAATTTCAATCCATTATAAATGGTGCAAAGTTCATTCAGTTTATCTTTTTGCCAGGCATGAGGCACTAAGTCAATGGTATTGTTATAGGCATTATAGTTGCCACTACCCAGCGTAGTAGTCAGTGTTGCTGCAAAAGTAGAATCCCCTGCAGTTGGCCCAGCATAAACCCAAGCCTGTACTTCATTAATTTTATAACGCAACTTCAAATCATAACTTAGTGCCTGCGTCAAAGCTCCTCCCAGGCTATGTCCCGACACCGAAATAGTAGCTCCACTACCTGCCAAAGCATCCAAGACTGTATATAAGGCCTGACCCTTTGCATTTTTCAAACTCTTAATCTCATTCAATGCAATGGATGTCCCCAAAGATATTTTTGCATCAGGGTTCCAGTTACTTGGCCCCTGAACGGAAGTCCCCACCCGGAGGTCTTCCTGAAACCAGTCATAAGCCGATAACGGATTAGTACCAGCTATGCCTATGACATATTCTGGGGTCTTACCGGCTCCATTATCTTTTGCCAGGCAATAGACCATATTTTTAGAAGTGTAGGCTCCACTCTCTGGGCTGTGAATGGCCACTACAGGCCCCCAAATGATGGTATGTTTACCTATTCTATTAGTGATATTAGCGTCTCTGATCGTTGCTGCCTGAATCCTGTTTAAGGCTATTCCATTTAAATTTTGAAGTGCACTTAAAGAATCGGTAGTCTGCAAATTATCATTCACACAATCTGCCAGCCAGGCGTATAAAAAATGTCGTTCCGCATCTGGCATTAAAGAGGATGTCGGGCTACTTTCTGCTTCTTGAGTTTCCGAATCAGACGATTGCTTGCAGGAAAACGTAGCTAACAATAGGAAAGCTAATGAAATGGTAAGAACTCTCATTATATAGTGGGTTATTAGGTATTTTGCCTACTCTTTACAGGATTTTCGGCTGACTCCTTCCTTAGGATAAAATTTTTTATTGTGGAATTATATTCATCCAAAGTGAGTTGTGATTAAGATAATCATTGAACTCCTATTCAAAATTAATAAGTCATTCCTCAGCACTCAATTTTTTTTATCAATATGGGCTGAATGGTCATGATTATGTGCTGGATGGTAATAAATGACCTATTTATACTATTCATTCTCATAAAAGGCTTAAAATCCTTACATTTGGGGCTTCAATTGTAGAGCTATTATTTAAAGTGAGATATATGTCTGCAGAAATATTTGATAAAGTACGACAATTAGGAAAAGACATTCAGGAATCAGCTCCCAAAAGCATGGAAGAGCTGGAGCAATTCCGTATCAAATATCTGGGTTCCAAGAATGTGTTGAAGTCACTTTTTGGCGAAATTCGAAATATTGCCAATGAGCAGAAGAAAGAATTTGGCCAGTTAGTGAACAGCGTTAAGCAATCAGCAGAGCAAAAGTTTAGCAGCCTGAAAAATGAGTTGGAAAGTGCAGCAGAAGATGCAGCCGCTCAGGATTTAGACTTAAGTATGCCTGGCGAACCACTACAACTTGGTTCTCGCCATCCTATCGCTGTGACCATGAACCGCATCATCAAAATTTTCGAGCGCATTGGTTTCGTGGTAGCTGATGACAGAGAAATAGAAGATGACTGGCACAATTTCACTGCCATGAACACGCCGGAAGATCACCCTGCTCGTGATATGCAAGATACTTTCTATCTGCTGAACAGCACAGAGATGCTATTGCGTACGCATACTTCTTCTGTACAATCTCGTGTAATGGTAAATGCACAGCCACCTATCCGCATTATTGCACCAGGCCGTGTATATCGTAATGAGACCATTTCTGCTCGTTCTCATTGTCAATTCCATCAGGTAGAAGGTTTGTATGTAGATGAGAATGTTTCCTTCGCGGATCTTAAGCAGACCCTTTTATATTTCGCTCGTGAAATGTTTGGGCCAGAGGCCAAAATACGCCTACGTCCATCTTATTTCCCATTTACAGAGCCAAGTGCTGAGGTAGATGTATATCTGGGTACAGCAACAGAAAAAGATTATCGCCTTACCAAAGGGACTGGATGGCTTGAAATACTGGGTTGTGGTATGGTAGATCCTGCAGTATTGGAAAACTGTGGTATTGACTCTAGCAAGTACAGTGGTTTTGCTTTTGGTATGGGTATTGAACGCCAGGCCCTGCGTCTTTACGACATAGGAGATATCAGACTCTTTTTCGAAAATGACGTCCGTTTCCTAAAGCAGTTTGCCTCTGCTTTATAAGCATCAATTAAATAGATTCATAAAACATGAAGCCAGGAATTCCCAAGGGGACACGTGATTTCTCCCCTGAAGAAGTCATTAAGCGCAATTATATATTTGATACCATAAGAGAAGTTTTCGTTCGCTATGGTTATCAACCTATTGAAACACCTACAATGGAAAACCTTAGTACCCTTACGGGAAAGTATGGAGAAGAAGGGGATCAATTGCTCTTCAAGGTGCTCAATAATGGAGATTTTCTTTCTAAAGCCAATGGTGAAGCGCTGGAAAATCGCGATTCAGCCGCATTGATCTCAAGCATTTCCAAGCGAGGGCTCCGCTACGACCTTACCGTGCCTTTTGCTCGTTATGTGGTAATGCATCAGAACGATATAGCTTTTCCTTTTAAGCGTTATCAGATACAGCCCGTTTGGCGTGCCGACCGTCCTCAAAAAGGCCGCTATCAGGAATTTTACCAGTGTGATGTTGATGTGGTGGGGTCTGACTCTTTAGTCTATGAAGCAGAATTGGTACAGATTTACGATGAGGTTTTCAGTAAATTAAAGCTGGATGTGGCTATCAAAGTCAATAATCGTAAAGTATTGGCCGGTATTGCGGAAGTAGCAGGTATTGGTGACCGCTTCATGGAAATGACGATAGCTATTGATAAGCTCGATAAGATTGGAGAAGATGGGGTGCGCAGAGAAATGAATAAACGATCTATCAGCGATGAAGCAGTAGATAAAGTACTTGAAGTGCTTAAAATTGATAATCTTGCTGACCTTCGTACCGCTTTCGCGGAAACTGCAACCGGGCTGAAAGGAGTAGAAGAACTGGAAACGGTCTTTGATTACCTGGGGCTTGACAGTACTCAAAATGAAGTTCAGTTTGATATTACATTAGCTCGTGGGCTAAATTATTATACTGGTTGTATATTCGAAGTGAAGGCAAAGGGTGTCAACATGGGGAGCATAGGTGGTGGTGGCCGCTATGATGACCTAACCAGTGTATTTGGGATGAGTGGCACTTCTGGCGTTGGTGTTTCTTTTGGTGCAGAGCGTATTTTTGATGTGATGGAGGAATTGAATTTATTCCCCAAAGACGATGCCTCTACCCTAAAACTTGTTTTTGTAACTTTTGATCAGGAAGCCCTTCGCTATGCTTTTGGCTGGCTGAATAAACTGAGAGCAGCAGGCATTAATGCCGAATTATATCCAGAGCCGGCAAAGATGAAAAAGCAGATGAAGTACGCCAACGCTCGTAAAGTATCTTATGTAGCCATTGTAGGTAGTGAAGAAATGACACAGGAGAAGATCGCTTTGAAAAATATGGAAACAGGAGAGCAGGAAAAACTTAGCCTGGAAGAAGTAATAGCCAAGCTTTCATAGAAAGTTGTTTAAGAATGCCTGATTTCAATCAACCTATCGGGCATCTTCAAACAATTTCATAGTACTAAACACTTCCATTATGTTGATTCGCTTTAGCATACTATTCGCTTTACTATTAGGTACTAATATTGGTTTCAGTCAATTAACGCTTAAAAATAGCGCAACCGGAAAGGAAAAGACCCTAAAAGAAGGTAGTGATATGCGCCTGTTGGTCAATATGGACAGGCCTGGTTATACTTATGGCAAACGAATACTGGAAGGACAATTAGTAAGTGGTACTGACAAGCGTGTCAAAATCATTCCAGCGATAGAAAAACAACACATTACACTTGACAACGGCCTCAGAAAAGTCAATACCACAGAATACGATGAACTCAAAGGCCTGCAGCCATTATCCGTTGAAGTACCTCAAATTGAAGCTATTGCCTATCGAAGTCACTTTGCTAAAAAACTTGCAAAGACAGGACGTTCTCTTGCTATCATAGGAAGCATCAGTGCATTAGTTGTTGCTCCCTTAGTGAGTATCGACTATAAAAATGGAGACTTCGATAAGGATAGATACTTCCTATGGTCAGGCTCCAGCCTTGCTGCAACTGGATTGGGAGTAGGAATCCTTCTCGGCTCAGGAAAGAAAAAATACCAAATTAAAACGCCCGGCCAAACCACTGACAGTAAGCAGTGGACCATTATTGCAAAATAGATACTAAAATGCCAAAGTACCAGACTTTGCAGCAAATACAAGCTGCTTTAAAAGCCGGCGATATAACTCTTGAAGCAATAGTTCAGTACTATCTGGATCAAATAAAAAGTAGTGAGCTGCTCAATATCTATATAGAAGTATATGCAGAGGAGGCTTTATCCCGTGCCCGTACATTGGATGCCCAGTATCAGCAATCCCCAGAAAAAGTGGGGAGGTTATATGGAATGGTTATTTCCCATAAAGATGTAATTTGCTATGAAGGCCATCGTGTCAGTGCCGCTTCAAAAATATTAGACGGATTTGAATCAATTTACTCCGCCACTGCAATAGAACGCTTATTAAACGAAGATGCCATTATCATTGGCAGGGTTAATTGTGATGAATTTGCAATGGGGTCCTCTAATGAAACTTCCTATTATGGCCCTACTCGTAATGCTGCCGATCCCGAACGAGTACCAGGAGGCTCTTCAGGCGCTTCTGCAGTAGCCGTTCAAGCTGACACCTGTCTGGTTTCACTAGGATCTGATACAGGTGGTTCGGTCAGGCAACCGGCCTCCTTTTGTGGAGTCATTGGTATGAAACCTTCTTATGGCCGGATTTCCAGATATGGCCTATTAGCTTATGCTTCTTCATTTGATCAGATAGGTATTTTAGCCCACTCTATAGAAGATACCGCTCTCGTATTAGAAATTATGAGTGGAGCGGATGAATTTGATGCGACAGTAAGCCAAAAGGAAGTGCCTGCTTACAGCCAACAGCTCCATTTCGAAGGGAAAACTCGTATAGCATATATTGAATCTGCGCTGCAACATCCTAGCCTGGATACTGCGGTACGTCAAAATGCAGAAGAACTCATTCAACTGCTCAAAAATGAAGGCCATACTGTAGAAGGGGTTGATTTTGATCTGCTGGATTATATTATTCCTGCTTATTATGTGCTTACCACAGCAGAAGCATCCTCCAATCTTTCTCGATATGATGGTATTCGTTATGGTTATCGTAGTACCAATGCAGATGATCTGCTAAGCACTTATAAAAAATCGCGAACAGAAGGTTTTGGCAAAGAAGTAAAACGGCGTATCATGCTCGGCACCTTCGTCTTAAGTTCCGGATACTATGATGCCTACTATAGCAAAGCACAAAAGGTACGCCGCCTCATACAGGAAAGGACTGCCGCCATTTTTCAAGATTACGATTTCATTTTATTGCCCGCAGCTCCTGGTCCTGCCTGGCAATTAGGTGCCAAGATGGAAGATCCTGTAGAGATGTATCTGGCAGATATATTCACCGTTCAGGCCAATATGGCTGGGATTCCTGCTATTTGCCTCCCAACAGGAACTACTCCTGATGGACTTCCTATAGGTATGCAGCTAATGGCTCCTCGATTCGAGGAAAGTAAACTGTTAGCTTTCGCTAAAACTATTTTATAACCACTAGATAGATTTATTAATCTCTATGATCCTGCAAATAAAAAGCATTGCACGAAGAACTATCTAGAAGATTCCTACAACTTTTTTCATGAACATGGGCTACCTCAGACAGGCTTATCTACCAGGGCTTGAAAGCCTTGAGAATTTGTGAAATAGGTGCTATTCGTGGAGCCACAATAAAAATATACCGTACCTGTATCTGCCTATTCTGTGGAAAATGGAAAACCTAATAATCAATTTAAGGAAATCAATCTCGAATAAACTTCAAGCCAAGCGAAATAATATTGGCCTCTAGGCCCGAATCCCGTTTGTAATAACTATACTTCAAGTCTATACTCTTCAAACCGAGCCGACGCACTTTAAACTTGGTAAATATATCGGTATAACTTACACCAAGACTATATTGGTTGGCTGAAAATCCAGACAAATCATAGTCGGAAGTATAAAATTCACTTGTTGACAAATGCTGCTCGTAGGGTGCAAAATAGTCTGCAGCCGATTGCTGATAATAACGATAAGATGGGTATAAAGTAAATTTATTAGAAAGTTTGACCGGCAACTCAACACTTGCTGTATGAGAGTTGATCCCCCAATCATCCTTATAATAACGATAAAAAGTACGCAATACGAATAACTCATTCAGATACCAATTCAAGCGCCCTCCCAATGCTATTTTAAAGCGAGTACCTGGCAGGCGCTCTACATCATCTGCCAGTTGAAAATCTTCTATAAAAGAATCTGCAACGTCTGAAAAGTAAACCCGCTGAAATGGCGTTGACAAAAGCCCTTGCTGATAAACAACATCCGCAGCCAGTGAAGCTTGCATTTTCGGAGATAATATCTGAGAAAATACGGTTCCAACAGAATAGGATCGCCGTCCCTTTTCACTAAAACTTGTAAAGGAAGGAGCATATGTTTCACTTCCTGTTAATATATTTCGAGTAAATAGAGGATCATTTAGCCCTCTTCCCCCCGAAGCAAAAGCTCTTAACTCTCTAGGGTATAGAGTCGTCCATTGATCTATATATGCGGAGGCTTTAAAACTCAGTTCTGTATTTTTTTCATTAAACAGTTTTGTAAGGTTTCCGCTAAGGCCAAAAGAAGTATAATCATACTCATTAGCTACTGATGCCGTAGCTCCCCATATAGTATTTCGATCATCAGAACTATGACTGTAGCTTGCATTCAAATTGATCCAGGTATCACCTGAGGAAGCGCCAGAGGAGGCTTGAAAAGGGCTAGCTTTACTACCTCCATCAAAGGGGTCTATATTGCTGGAAGAAGCTGAAGTATAAGCAGAAACGCCTACGTCTATAGACAATACATCATCTTCGTTTAATGGTATTTTCACTACATAAGTCGGAGTAATATCGGTTAGTTCTTCACTCCCAATACCACCACTTACTGCAGCATTATTTCCTGTTTGAGAATAATAACTCCCAAGAAATTCCATCTCCGTATTCTCTAATACTCGTTTTTTATAAACTGTTGCAGTGTCCTGCCCTACCTCCTGTGCTACTATTGAACAGCTTAGCAACACAAAAGGAAATATTATCAGTTTCCGCATAATGATTAGACTTCTATTTTAGGGATTCAACTTTCATTAATTACAACCGCAGCCTCCGCCTGTTTTGCCACCATTAGCTCCCGAAGCAGCCTCTCTATAGGATTGAAAGTTGTTTTCAAAACGATTGGCACTTTTATCTGCTAATTCCATATCCGGATCATTCAGATATACCTTTTCATACTCCATTACTGTTGTGCAGGAGCTCAAATAACAGATAGAGAATACTGCTACCAGCCATTTAATATTCTTCATGCTCTATTTTTAGATTTTTAGAAGTATGTAGTTTGCCATTATCATCCACCAGGATGCATTCAACATTTGGAATCTGATCGATTCTGTCTATTCCAGCTTCTATTCCCATTACAAACAGTGTCGTAGCAAGTGCATCCGCCAATTCTGCCTTGGGTGCAAAAACAGTAGCACTGATAATACCGCTTGCCGGATACCCCGTCCTCGGATCAATAATATGGGCATAACGTTTTCCATCGATAACTGCATACTTTTCGTAATCACCGGAAGTGGCTACAGCAGTATTATCAAGAGGGAAAGTAGCAAATACTTTTTCCTTGTTTAATGGATTTGTAATACCGATGCTCCACGGCTTCCCATCTGGCTGAGTTCCCCATGTATTCATATCTCCTGACGCATTAATAATGCCTGCTACGGCTCCATTTGCCTGGAGCAGCTCCCTGGCTTTATCAGCAGCATAGCCCTTGCCAATAGCGCCAAAGCCTATTTTCATGCCCTTCTTTTTGAGAAAGATACTCTGTGCTTCCCTATTCAATTCTACATTATTAAAGCCTATCTTATCAATTGCTTTACTTACTATTTCCGAAGCTGGCATTGCTGTCATACTACCATCAAAGGTCCATATCCTATCCATTGAAGCAAATGTAATATCGAATGCTCCATCTGTCATTTTTGATAAGCCAAGAGCTCGTTCAATTAAATCGAATAGCTCCTTATCTACTGTAATGGCCTTAATTCCCGCATTATTATTAATTGCTGAAGTTTGAGAATGCTTATCCCAAGACGAAATGATATGCTCAATACGCTGTATTTCTTCAACTGCCATATCAATATAAGCATTGGCTTCTGAAGCATTTTGAGCAATGACTGTAATATCAAACCTACTTCCCATCAGTTTCAATGTCCTGCTAAAGGATTGCAGTGGCTTTTTAGTTTCCGCTTTTGGTTCGTGCGGCACTAAAAAAGTATGAATGAATTCTTGTGCTGATAAGTCGCTATAGCCTGTTTGTGCCAATGCTTTACCATCTTGATCCAATATTGCGACAAAAGGGAAATAACCATTTTTGTTATATCGGGCAGCTAGCTGATTATTATGTTCCTGCTGTTCTTCTGTTAAACGGTTCTTTTTTCTTCTAGGGAAGTCTGCTTTCAATAAAATAAATCGGCCCTCTGCATAATTGCTAAAAGTTTCGGTTGCCCAAACTGATTGATCCATTTTAATGCAGGGAGCGCACCAATCTGATCCTTGAAACACCAATATTATAGGCTGTCCTGTTAATTTGGACTGTTGTTTAGCCGCTTCAAAATCAGTTAGCCAATTTTGTGCATTTATCCCGCCCGTAATAAATAAGGTAATTAATATGATCCAGGCCTTTTGTACAGTAGCAATTTTGCCAGTTTTCTGCATTTGTATCCTATTTATAAGAAGAATGTATTCCCAAGTCCACAGCATGAACTTGGGAATAGTTAGGTGAATATCTTTATGCCTCATTCCTAAGACAATCAGAATCTATTATTTCCCCTATGTAGATTTACATTTTTTATAAACGGGATAAGATGTTCTTTATTTTTCTTTCTATACTGCCTGGCTAAATAAGGCTCCTTCCGGTTGTTTTCTCCAATAATGTGCATCCAGCGCCATACAGATATTGCGAATGAATGGTTTCCCCTTTTCCGTTACCTCCAATTTGTAAGGGTAGCGTTTAATCAAACCATCCATTTCTAATGTATCCAGGCGTTCCAGGCCCTGATAAAGTGCTTCACATTGGTACTCTGTTTGATCCCAGCTCGTTTCATATCGGCACATAATATTGAGTATATGACGACGTAAAATGCGATCTTCATCACTTAATATATGTCCTTTAATGATAGGGAAACGCCCCTCATTCACTACTTCCTGATAATCTTCTATTTTCTTTTCATTTTGCACAAAAGCCCCCCAGCTATCACTAATAGATGAAGCACCTAAAGCTAGGCTTAGAGTAGTATATAATGGAGTATACCCCATAAAATTCCGGTGTAATGTACCGGCCTCCATCGCCTTATAAAGGCTGTCTTTTGGCAAGGCAAAGTGATCCATCCCTATTTCAAAATATCCTGCTTCCTGAAGAAGCGTTCGTCCTAATTCGTATAATGCTCTTTTTTCAGGCCCTACAGGAAGATCTGCTTCTGAATACGCGCGCTGACTAGGCTTGATCCAGGGCACATGAGCATAGCTGTAAAAAGCAATTCGTTCAGGTAAAAGAGCTTTTACTTTGTCGATAGTGGTACGGATATGATCTTTTGTTTGTAGTGGTAAACCAAAGATAAGGTCATAATTAATCGATTCATATCCTAGCTCTCTGGCCCAAAGCGTCACATTTTCTACATCTTCAAAAGTCTGACGTCTATTAATAATTTCCAGAATCTCCGGAGCAAAATCCTGTACACCAATACTCAGGCGACTAAAGCCCAAATCGCGTAATACTTCCAGGTGAGCCTTAGTCGTGCTATTAGGATGAGCTTCAAAACCAAATTCATATTGTTCGGGCAAATCTACATCAGAAAGTATGCTCTCAAGCAAGTACTTAAGGTTTTCTGGTGAGAAAAAAGTAGGTGTTCCGCCTCCTAAATGCAGTTCACTCAATACCGGACGCCCCGGCAATAGCTCCACATACATTTTCCACTCTTTGATTACACTCTCTATATAAGGCTCTTCTACACTATGTTGCTTGGTAATACGCTTATTACACCCGCAGTATGTACATAGGTTTTCACAAAAGGGAAGATGTATATAAAGGCTAATTGCACCGTTTTGCTGAAAAGCTGAAACCGCCTGTTTTTTCCAGGCATCCTCAGTAGGGCATTCTTTCTGCCAGTAAGGTACAGTAGGATAACTTGTATATCGTGGGGCAGGCACGTTATATTTTTCAAATAGATTCATGGCTTTTGCTTTAAATAAGTACTGACCTCAAAATTATTTAGAAGAGTTAGGGAAAAAGATGACTGCTGTCATAATCCAGGATGATAAAAGTCAATAGCTATTTCATTCTGTTGTTTCACATTCTTTTGATACCATCAAAAACATTTCACCTTAGCTGCTGTTACCACAAAAAACAGATATGGATAATTTGTGGGCATACCTCAAAAACATTTGGACTAAAGCAGAACAGAGTTCTCCTTCCCATCCTCTTATCCATGAACTAATAGAACGCTCCAAAGAAGAAAAAGAAGATTACGAATACTGGAAACGAACACTGGTACTGCGCCGCTTGCTGGACTGGGTAAAAAATCAATTTTCTATACATCAACTCCAACCTCAACATACTGACGAAACAGTAGATTTTTTAAACACTCCTTCTTCTAAAGGTTTTGTTGTACACTTTCACAAGACTCGCTATAGCAAACGAGACGCAGTTCACTTCTTTGACTATCTAAAAGAACGAGTCCTTGAACTAGGCTATCGCAGCCAAATTTCTGACCGGAGATCCTATAATCGTCCTGATTGGGTGGAGATGGTAGAACGCCATTATCTTAAGCCAGGGCCTGTTTTTAACACAACTCTTTCTCCAGGAGAAAAACATCAACAACGATATGGTAATATAATGCTAGAATTGGAGTGGCGAAACGACAAAATATACAACCTGCGTTTCAGAGCAAACAGCTATAGAGATCGACTTTTTGAAGAAGCTGACGACTTTCAAGAATTGATGCAATTAATAACAAAGTGAACCTCTCTTATCCTGAACTTTTTCAGTTTTTTTTCGTAATATTGGGTATTCCTCTAAATAAGCTAAGGAAGTCGTTTTTATACTACTTCAAAAGACAAGATTCCCTTTTCTTGATCTATTATCCCCCTTTCATTCTACAAGGAAACACTAAGTGTAAATCATAGTTATTGGTACACTATTAGAGTACTCTTTACAATCAGTATAAATTGTGATGCAATTTACTGAATGACCTGCCTTGAGGAGACCAGAGATGAAATATAACAGCACTCTATTAGTCCCCCCTACTTCTATATTCAACATTTTCCGTTTTCAAGTTGCAATCGTGCCATTTGAATTAACTCTATAAATCTACTGTCTATGAAGCATTTATTACCCTGCCTGGTGTTATTGCTATCAGCCTGGGGGCTTAGTGCGCAATCTCTTAGCCCTTCAGTAACAGCTACTGCATCTGGTGAAATTAGAGGAAATAACACAATCCTCAATTGGACTTTGGGGGAAAGCGCCATTAGTACCATTCAATACAAAAATGGTATTCTTACGGAAGGTTTTCACCAACCTATATTAAAGGCCGTACCAATTGAAGTCAGTGAATTGCCAAAAGAACTTCAAAGCCTTCATTCAATGCAAGCTGACTTCCAAATGCTTGCGGCCCCTAATCCGGTATTATCTACACTGCGAGTTGAGCTCAAATCATCCAGACAAGAAGAAGGACAACTACAGTTATTCAGCACCAGTTATCAACTGCTTTCCCAACAAACAGTTCTGCTTAGCCATAGTAGCCTGGATGTAGAAATGGGTCATTTAGCAGCGGGTACTTACTACCTCCTAGTCCGAGATCAGGATGGACAAATCCTGGAAGCTATTAAAATTATAAAAGCACATTAAAAGCATTTTAAAACCACTTTCACCATGAAAAAAATATTCTTAACACTTTGTATCTCCTTTTTAGGACTATCCATTTTCGCGCAAAGCGTACCGCAAGGAATGAAATACCAGGCAGTTGCTCGTGATCATCAGGGGCAAATTTTAGCCAATCAGCAAATTGGATTATTGATAGAACTTTTACTAGACAATAGAGATAAAGAGGTAGCTTACTCAGAATCACATCTTATTACAACCAATGAGCTTGGTTTATTTGACATTACGATTGGGGAAGGACAACTAGTACGCGGTAGTTTTTCTGAAGTACCCTGGAATAAAAATGAAATATGGATGCAGATAGGCCTAGATGAAAACAGGAATGGTCAATATACAACTATCAATAGTTCAAAGTTATTAGCTGTTCCCTATGCCTTTCACGCAGGTACTGCTGATGAACTAAGTAAAAAGGATAATGAGGGAGGAGATAACCGCAATGGTGGTATATATTGGCATATTTTAGGTAACTCAGGTACCGTGCCAGGGATTACTTTTATTGGTACAACTGACTTCAAAGACTTTGTCATGAAAACCAATAATATTGAAGCAATGCGCATTTCTGCCACACAGGAAATTGAAATGTCGTCTGACTTATCTGTGGGAAATAATGCTTTAATTGGTAATGACCTGGATGTAACCAATAATGCCGATGTTGGTAACGACCTGGATGTAATGAATGATGCGATGATAGGTAATGATTTAACAGTCACTGGCATTGCCCGCTTTAATAATACAACAGAATCAACTACTAAAGATAATGGTGCCGTAATCATTGAAGGTGGCGTGGGTATTGAAAAAAACACCAATATTGGAGGCAATGCAGATGTTGTGGGTACACTGGATGTTGATGGCCTGGCTTCTGTTTATGCCGGACTTCGAGTACAAAATAACAGTTCGACAATACTTACAGGTATACTTAATGGCCAAATGGGGGTAGACTTTGATCAAACATTGAATGTTGATGGCCAAACCGACCTCAATAGCGCACTGAATGTAAACAATATGAGTGCAACCTATTTAAGTGGTGACCTTACAGTAGATGGTATTGCCAGCTTTAAAAGCCAATTCACCATAGATGCAACCATTACAGGTTCTCAATCTGACCAGCCTAGCTATCCTATGCTTATCAAAGGCAGCCAACAAGGATTAGCTATTCAGGTGACGCCTTCCTGGTCTAATGAATTTCTGGATTCTGGCCGTGGCAACAACTATATCTCTTTCTGGACTGCCTCTGATGCAATGACTGGCCGTATAGAGGGTATGACCAGAGCCGACCTTGATCCAACTGGCCTTTTGAGCCTGGTAGGTGATTTGATCAAAATTGATGTTACGAATATTAATGAAAGCCCAGACATTTTAGGAAGCCTTAGTCTCCCTAGTTTTAGCTCTTCCTCTTTTATAGATGATATACTTGGCTCTCTTGTCACTTCTGTTAATTATTCAAATCCTGGCAGTAGTTCCTTTGACCCCGGAAGTTTGACAAGTAATGTTACGGGGGCATTGGGTGACCCTATCGGTGGTTTTATCAGTAGCTTTAATGGTATAAATGGTACCACTCCTGCCAATGCTTTATGGACCTCTGTTTCTGCAGAGCTTTGTGACCCTAATGGTATCTTTGTGCAAGGCGCAGGCCAGGAAGCGGTTACTAACTGGAAGTCTCAAATCTTTTCAAACTACACCCTGGATGTACTACAACAAGGCATTTCAACTATTGCCAACCTGATCACTTTAATTACAAGCTTTGCCAGTGTGCTTGATCCAGAAGACATTTTTGAAAAGACAGTTTCAATTCTTGCTGATGTCATCAACCTGGTTATTTATGGTAGTTATGCAGATATTAACATTGGGGTTGCTTATGAGTCCGGATCGGGTGATTATGCAGAATGGTTGGAAAGAGCCTATATAGAAGAAGATATTAAAGCAGGAGATATAGTAGGTGTTGTAGGTGGTAAAATTTCTAAGCATTTCACTCATGCCGATCGTTTCATGGCGGTATCTACTGCTCCTATTGTATTAGGTAATATGCCTTCTGAAAGTGAAAAAGAAGCAGATTTTGAAAAAGTAGCCTTCATGGGGCAAGTCCCTGTAAAAGTTCAGGGGCAAGTGAAAATTGGCGATTACATCCTTCCTAGTGGCCTGGGTGATGGATTGGCTATTGCCGTTGCGCCAGACGCTATGAGAGCAAGAGATTATCAGCGAATCATTGGTGTTGCATGGGATAACTCCACTCCTGGCCAATATATTAATTTGATCAATACAGCTGTTGACCTAAACCATAATGATATGGGTAGAGTCATTGAAGATATGCAGTATACACTGAATCAGCTTCAGCTCGCTATGCAAGAGCTTAATCCAAATTATCAGCCACGCTTATACGATGTAGATCAGCCTCTTGTTGCTGCTAATATGGATATTACACTATCTCCCACACATCCTGTTTATGTAAGCAGTTATTTTGATGGAAAAACCTACGACAGTAAAGAAGCATTATGCGCAGATGTAAAAAAAGCATTAATTGAAGAAGCAGGTGTCAATCTTGACGAAGTACCTATCCTGGAGTTCATTTTAGACAATCCAGAACAGGCAGAAGAGGTTAAACCCTACCTTGAAAACTTGTTAACTCACTTTACTGCAATGAAAGATAGTTTCCAAACAGTCATGGAAGCTGAAAACAATTAATATAGTTATCAACTGTCTCTCGTTTATTTGTTTAAATATATCCGCCGATTGGCGGCTTTGATTTAAGATTAAAAGAGGAATATATGAGAAGTCCACGATTTTTTTTCACAAAGCAGGTATCACTGACTGAGTAATTACTCAAATTACACGAAAGTCTTGAGAATTTGTGAAATAAGTGTAATTCGTGGACCCCATCACAAATGTATCAGTATCTCTGCCTACAATACTGTGGTTCTTCTTTGAATTTCGATAAACGAGGAACAGTTGATAACATCTCATTCATTCTCAATAATATCCTATAGCTCTGAATATTATAAGTTTTATATTTCGCCAAAAAAACGTATTATTGTTACAAAGATATTCCCCCCATCAATTTTTCATTTCTTTTAAGTTTTATCGGTTTTTCTACTACGTCAATTGGCTCAACACTTTTCTAATCACCAAACACATCATACTTCTATGAAGCACGTCACCACTCTGTGCCTCTTTATGGTTTTGTGCTGGCTGAATTTACAAGCCCAAAGTCATAATGTAATAGGCCCTGCTGGAGATATCAGCTCTGGTTCTTCCATCTCTTTGGAATGGACACTGGGTGAGCTATCTATCAGCACAATCAATCACCAAAGCGGGATGCTAACAGAAGGTTTTCACCAACCTGTTCTGGTAGTAGAGCTGATTGAAACTAATGAACTACCTGAAAAGCTAGTATCTCCTATTACTAGTTCTGCCGAGCTGCAATTAGTAGCGGCTCCAAATCCTGTATTATCTACTCTACACGTCAATCTGCAGTCTGCTCTACAAGGAGAAGGGCAACTAGAACTATTTAGTGCAAATAGCCAATTACTTTCCACGCAAGTGGCCTTGCTAGATAATAGCACTACTGATATCGAAATGGCCCATTTAGCGGCTGGTACTTATTACCTCGTACTTCGCAATGAGCAGGAGCACATTTTGAAGGCAGTAAAAATTATAAAAGCACACTAGAATTTATATAAGTAAATTTAGTATGGCACTGAATCATCTTTTTCACGATCCCTGCCTCACATCCTCACCTTAATAGCTATCCCGATAGCTATCGCATACGCGTCAACCTAAGGGATTGAAGATAAAATGTAAATGATTAATTCGCTTACGTTTTTCATAAGTATGATAGTAGGCGACCAGAGGGACAAGTTCCATCCATTTCTTAGGTTTTAGGAATAAATCCCAAAAAT
>JAKSDI010000187.1 GCA_022360175.1 Chitinophagales bacterium | reverse complement strand
GAAGGTAAACAGTGCCTTTTCTGGCAGCCGCCACCCGTTCTAACGTGTTCCCATAGCCCTTTTGTGCTCCGAATATTTTGGTGCGTTTGTCCTAACTTTGATCAAAATCAAAGGTGTTCAATGTGACAAAGTAGTATTATGATATGAGTTACAAATACATATCCAGGACAACCAGGGTACCAAAAACAAGGCTAGCCATTCCGTTAGTAGTAAAAAATGCAAGATTTACTTTACTTAAATCATTTGGTTTAACCAATGTGTGCTGATAAAATAATAAACTGATAAATATGCCGGCAGCTAGCCAATGAATCCATCCAAATGCCGGATACGTTTGAGATAAAAAATAAGAGGCTAGTATAATCACCAATCCGCACACTATATGTAATATAGTAGATAGCCTTAGAGCTCCCTCTCTTCCCATTTTTACAGGTACTGAATTGAGAGATAATGAGCGATCAAATTCTTCATCTTGTAAGGCATATATAATATCAAAGCCAGACACCCATAATAAAACCGCTACTGAATATAAAAGAGGAATTAAAGCAAACTCTCCCAAAACAGCCAGGTAAGCGCCAATAGGTGCAAGTGCTAATCCAAGTCCTAAAACAAAATGGCATAAAAAAGTAAACCGTTTAGTATAACTATATCCTAAGATAATCAGGAGTGCTATTGGTGATAAATAAAAACAGAGCGGATTGATAAACCAGGTAGCTCCTATAAACAATATGCTATTTACAATTACAAACAATAGTGCAGAGCGTGCAGAAATAATACCCGCAGGAATTTCTCTCACTGCTGTTCTGGGATTTTTTTCATCTATGTCTCGATCCAAATATCTATTAAAAGCCATTGCCGCAGAACGCGCAAATACCATACACAACAAGACCAAAACAAATAATCGTACACTTAAACTTTCGCTTGACACCAGGGTAGCTAAAAAAAAGCCCAACATAGCAAAAGGCAATGCAAAAATGGTGTGGCTGAATTTGATGAGGGATAAATAGTTCTTCATGCTGCAAAAATAAGGGATATCAGTGCTAATAAAAAATAAAGCCTACAAGCTGTTTAGCTTGCAGACTTTATAGTTGAGGTATCTTTCAATACCTTATTAATCTTTCAATTACTGAGTAACAGTAGGAGTTGCGTTACCACCTTCTTCTGCTAGTACTTCACCCTTCAGGTAGATGAAAGTCTGAGGAGGATTAGTGTTAGCAGTAATCGTTACTTTCTGGTTACGCTTACCTTTCTTGCCCTTAGAGTTGAATTCTACAGTGATTTCACCTTCAGCACCTGGAGCGATTGGCTCACGTGGCCACTGAGGAACTGTACAACCGCAGCTACCTTTAGCATTGCTTAGAATCAAAGGCTCATCACCATTGTTTTTAAACTTGTAAACGTGTGCTACTTTCTCTCCTTCCTGTACTGTACCGAAATCAAATTCAGTAGCGTCGAAAGACATAACAGTAGTTGGTCCCGCAGGAACATCTGTCTGAGCAGCAGTAGGCTGAGCAGCAGGTTGAGCTGCATTAGGATTAGCAGGCTGAACCGTAGAGTTGTTGTCTGCCAATTCATTTTGTGCTTCTGTCTGTGCTGCACTTTGTTCATTACTGCAGCTCGCTAGGAAACCAACTGCTAAAAGAGCTAGAAAAAGAACTTTAACTTGCTTCAACATGTGATTTAGGATTTTACTGATTTTAAAATGCCATTTGTCAAACGCAATGGTAAACATCATTATTACAAACTAGTTTATCATTTTTGTTGACAAGACAAAGGTAAGAATACCTCTAAAAACTGCCGTTAATCCCTATTGAACTTTTGTTAATGAGCTGTTAAGATTTTATTAGACACTAAATTATAGCTATCGTACAAAACGATAGGTTAGCTTCAGTAAAAAGACATTATCTGCCTGATCCTTAAGCAAATAGTCTGTAAAACTTGGTATGAGCTCTGCTTCAGAATCACCAAATACAGTATTCCCTTGTGACCAAACTAAAAAGAGCTCCGATCCAGGAATATACTCCCATCTCAATACCATATTAGAACGAAACTGGAGGAAATTAAAATCTGGCTCTCCAAAACTATAATCTGTTTCTCCATCTTTATTTTCGTCAATTATATATTCTTCATCTTCGGAAACATAAGATAGCTGTTGATCGTCAAAGACCTGGTAACGATCGTAAAAATAGGAAGCTGTAGAGTTAGTGATGAACTTAAAATCTTCATATCTCCCCTGCGAAATAAACGGCTGCCCATAGTATTGAATGGTAAGGTTGGGGGTTATATTATAATTTGCCCGTACAGTGGCATATAAAGTTCGTTGTTCAACTGTTCCTGCCAGGTATCTGGTACTTCCTTCGTATTCCACATCTGTGATGTACTGCACTTTTCTTCTTTCTCTTTGATAAGCTGGTGCGATAGATATATTAAAGGCATTGGTTGGTTGTATGGTCATCGTCATAGAATAGTCTCTATATGCAACGGTTTTGGGAGCATTGGCTTCGAAACCTCTTGCGTATACCATGTTCCAGAAAAAATAAACTGGTTTTCTCTGATCTGACCCCAATCCTATCCATTGTGCGAAACCTTTAGAACGCCGTAGACGCGGGCCTCCTCTCAAATCATTATTAGAAAAATCTCTGTTTTCATAGTTAAAACCGGTATTGAAGGACCAGAAATTTTTAAAGAAGCAGTTAACTCCAGGGCCGAAGGATTGATATAGGCTTGTCCCATTAAAATCCCACCGCAATTTATGATTATAATTGAATCTAACATTTCTAAAAATTGAAAATGGCTCGTTGATTCGATACCCCATCCAATAGAAATGATTGATTTCATCTGCATTGGCCATAAAGCCTAAATCATTAAGTTCCAGACCAGGTGAACGCCAGGTGACTCCCATATCAAAATTAAACTGCCCGCTGAGCTTACCAAAGCGCAGGGTACCGCCATGCCCACGCAGATATTGAGTGGTCGTATCTAGTTCTACATGATCGGCATCGGGGCGCTGGAAAAGGTGTTCAAATTCCTGTTGAGTATTAGTGATCGTTTCTTCACTACCATGTACACTACTAAAGATAGTTGTCAGGCTCAATATGTAGGTTCTATTTTTAAGCCAGTGTGTAAAGTCAATTCCCCCAGAATACGCAGAGCGATGCAAACCAGTAAAATCTGCTGCATCCTGCTCTCTTTGGGTAGCTGTTATTATTCCACCTACTACAGTTTGTCCTTCATTAAAATCCTGGCTGGCACGAGCTACAAAGTAATTGGCTAATGGTTCTACAATCGTATCAATTCGTTCTTCTTCTCTCGCAATCGTTGCCCATTCTCTGGCGGTAACTGCTTCCATAATACCCAAGCCCAAGCCTTTCCGGGTTTTACCACTAAATTTGGCAGCTCCCAAAATTGAAGTATTATCCGGCCGGTCAATATACTCTCCATCATCCAGGCTAGGATAATAATGGGGAGCACTCCCTACCCTTCTGGAATAAAAGAGGTTGTCTTGTGAAAACCGCCCCCCTGTCCAGCTATTGGTTACTTGATAATTAAACAGGTTTCGATTTTCAATAAAGAAAGGCCGCCTCTCGGGGAAAAATATACGGAATCCATCCAGGGTAAGCGCTGACGGATCCGCTTCTACCTGCCCAAAATCAGGATTGATGGTAAAATCCAAAGTGAGATCACTCGTTACTCCAAATTTCCCATCCAATCCAGCACTGAGTGAAGATGCTTTGCCGCTGGAAAATGGATTTTCCTTGTCTTCTTCAAAGCGGGAGGTTTTAGCCAGTATATATGGTTGTACTTCAATTTGTTTTTGGGGTTTTACTCCTTTGAGCCCTTTCAATCTACCAAAACCACTTACCCAGTTGGGATCATTCCTGGAAATATATTGCCAAATGGAACGGGATTCTTCTCTAAAATCACGGCGCGTAAACTGTATTCCCCATTCTAGTTCTTCTGCATCGGCATAGCGAATTTGACTAAATGGTATTCTAATTTCAGCTATCCATCCCAATGAATCGATGGAGGTTTTAGCATACCAAATAGGATTCCAGCTAGGGTCCCAATTATTGCCATTATTGGAGATAAATTCGTCTCCTTTTACACCAGAAACCGATATTGTAAAGGAAAAAGCAGAACGCTTATCATTATAGCTATCAATGTTTACTTCGACCCAATCTCCTTCGAAGCCATCACGGCGTGACATACGACGCACTATTTTATCTGGCTCGCTATCATAACACCGATAGCCGATGTATAAATTTTTGTCATCATACAATATTTTAAAAGCTGTTTCCTGGGTAGGGACCTGACCTTCATAAGGCATCCATTGTATGAATCTGCCTCCCCACTCTACTTCCTCCCAGGCAGGGTCATTCATAAAGCCATCAATAACAGGGGAAGTTGAAAATATGCGTTGAGTGGTATACTCTTTCTGCTCTTTTTTGAGGTCTTCCAAAATGGTTTCAGGAACCGATAATTCTGCTTGCGCAGCAAGATGTGGCATATACAACAGGGTGCAGATATACCAGATAAGGTACTTTAGTTTCATATTTCTTCGGGTGATATTAATTCCTCCCAAAGATAAAGTATTTTATTGTGCAATGAAAGAGCATTTAAAAGTCCAAACATAAACTCAAGTTTGTTTTTTAGAGCTGTACCCAAAAAGTGATAAAAGATAGAATTTAAACAGTTTAGTTACAAGTGTTCTCATAATGGTTTGAGTGAGTTAACAAAGGAGAATTCCCTCCAAGTGTTTACATATTTTCCGAGGCTCTATAAACCTATGTTTAGCCAGTTGCCAATACTTACCTTAACGTGCATTCTTATACTCGCTGAGTGTCATACAATCTTTAAAGTTACCATTTACGAAAATGTATAAGCCTTATACAAAAATGTATAAGTGATAAGCCCCTGTTTGACCGACCTTTGTAACAGATAATACTTTAAACAAAGTAAGATGAAAACATTATTTAAACTGACAAGCCTAGCGCTGATAATAGGCTTTACAATGACAGTATCCGCGCAAAACAATAATTTAAAAAATACAAAAATGGAAAATTTAAAAGCAGGAAAAAACACAGTAACATTCACATCTTTTGGTGTTGAATTAGCAGGAGATTTATACCTTCCTGAAGGGTTTGATCCAAACAAAAAGTACAAAGCAATTGTTGGAGCCAGTCCGTTCCCACAAGTAAAAGGACAAATTCCAGCAACCTATGGGCCAGCAATGGCAGAAAGAGGGTTTATCTACTTAGGATTTGACTATTTAGGAATGGGAGATTCACCAGCATTACCAGGAGAGTATAAGCAATCAAGATACAATTTCAGATTAATTGAAAATACATGGGACGCCATTTCATATTTAGGTACACTTTCTTTCGTAGATGAGATTTATGGACTCGGAGTTTGTCAAGGTGGTTCTACTATAGCAGCGGCAGCTGTTACTGATCATCGTATGAAGAAGATTGCAACGGTTTCAGGAATGATGGCATCAGATGCGTTCCAATGGACAAATAGAGATATGGCTAATATGATGATTGCCGGAGCAAATGCTTCAAAACAAAAAATGTATGAAACTGGTGAAGCCGATT
>JAKSDI010000193.1 GCA_022360175.1 Chitinophagales bacterium | reverse complement strand
TTTTTGGGATTTATTCCTAAAACCTAAGAAATGGATGGAATTTGTCCCTCTGGTCGCTTACTATCATACTTATGAAAAACGGAAGCGAATTAATCATTTACATTTTATCTTCAATCCCTTAGGTTGACGCGTATGCGATAGCTATCGGGATTCAACACTGCACAGGATGAATATTGACTCAAGATAATATGTGATTTAATTTGTCTTGGCACTTAAATTGAAGTAATAAAATAGGTAGTACAAAAAATGAAAGTATTAAAATTTGGGGGGACCTCAATGGGTAATGCCAATGCATTAGAACAGGTGAGTTCCATCGTGCAAAAATATTCTAAATCGGGTGAGCAAATGCTTGTTGTTTGTTCAGCAATGAGTGGTATCACTAATCAATTAATATCAATCGGGCAGCTAGCTGAAAAAGGCAAACAGCATGAAGCGATGGCTATCTTTAATGCTATAAAAGAGAAGCATCTTGCTTCCGCCAGACAATTGGAGGTGATAGACAGCTTTAAAAGTTGTACGAATGAACTATTTATAAACCTGGAAAAGCTGGTCCAGGGGATTATTCTTATTGGTGAGTTATCATCGAGAAGTGTAGCTTATCTTTTAAGTTTTGGCGAACGCCTTTCTACCAGGTTACTTGTTTGTTATCTTCAAAGAAAAGGTTTAAGTGCCACTCAGCATGATTCGACCTTTATTAAAACGAAGGGCATTAACTATGAGGAGGACGAAATTGATTGGGAATCCACCAAATCACTAGCCATAAATGCATTGGGTAATAACATTCAAGAAAATGTTATCTCTGTAGTTACCGGTTTTTTCGGAACCAATCCTCAAGGGCATATCTCTTTGCTTGGGCGAGGTGGCTCGGATTTTTCAGGAGCAATTTTATCTGTTTGTTTAGAAATAAACACTTTAGAAATATGGACAGATGTAGATGGTTTTTTATCAGCCGATCCCAGAATAGTTGAAGATGCTCAGCTATTAGATGAAATTGGTTTTCAGGAAGCTTCTGAGCTTTGCTTTTTTGGAGCAAAAGTATTACATCCCAAAACGATAAGGCCTGTCATTGATAATGGTGGACAAGTCTGGATTAAGAATACTTTCAATGTAGAACTTGAAGGAACAAAAATAATCAAGGAAGCAAGAGAAAATAAAAGAGAGGTTATATCCATTTCATCCAAAAAAGTAGGACTCATTTCACTTGATTTGTTTGCGTCTCAAAGTAAGAAAAAGCAAATCTTATCTGAGTTATTTCAATTGGCACAGGAAAATGGGGTTGATATTGATATGATTGCTGCCAGCGAAGCCGAAATTTCCTTTTGTATAGAAGTAAAACATCTTGAAAATAAATGTTTTCTAGACAGCTTAATGAGCATTTGTCCTTACTACATTAAGGAAGACAGAAGTGTGGTTTGCATCGTTTCGCCCAAAGAAGTAAGAGGGCAATGTGGGGTAGCTGGTAAAATATTTAATGCTATCGCTGATAGTGGGGTAAGTATTGATATGTATTCCCAAAATGCTTCTGAAATAGCTCAGCTGATCGTTATCAATACGGGGGATGTCAAAAAAGTAGTGAAAAATATTCATAGCAAACTGGTTTCAAGAAATGCTTTGCTTGTATAGAGCAAGCTGTCTCTAGAAAATGCCATTACCAATAGATACAATCAATTAGCAAAAGCCGATATTGGTAAAGCATTGGAATTTAGTATCTCAGACAAGAAAACTAAACGCTCAATGCCCTATTATATCGGCTTGATATAAATACTCAAACACTGCTTATCATTCTATTTTTCTTTATAATCCATCTTCTTTTCCAAGCCAGGCAAAGGATAAAGTACAGACTCTTCAAAATCACCAAAGGAAAAATCGTGAATAGAAAATCGATGGAAGTACTCATCCAGGCTAGCAGCAGTGACTACCCCATCATCTAGCATGATAGGCATCTGAGTAGCCAATTTAAATCCATCTATATCTTTGTAATCCATATAGGCAATAGAACCATATTTATGGCGAGTAAAAGGATTGGTATTACTACGCAATGTATAAATGCAATAATCCACAAGCTTGGTTTCCATATTTATCCAAAGGATGTATTGATCGTATTCCTTGTTAGGTGCTTCGCTTTTCCAGCTGGCAAATACCAGATCATATTGGTTTCCATTATGCATTTTTTGTCCATAGTACCGTTTGATGGGAGCATTCCTCAGCCGATAAGGTAACTCTATAAAATAATGTAGCACGACTATCCCAAATTCCATCGGGTTGTGCTTATCACCTGTGTCCTTATTCACAAAATCCTCCCCTCCTTTATCTTTTTCATAAAATTCCCAGCTTTGTACACCAATGATATTCCCTTCTTTTTTACCTGTAAGGAAGGTAGCACTTCCATCGAAAGTATTGAAATTGTATTTAAAGCTGAAAGTCGTTTTAGGCTCTGGCCAAAGCTTTGCTATTTTGCCTAAGAACCCTCGCCAGTGATCTGTCACTTCCAGTGAATATAAATTGTGGTGCTGCATGATGTCAAAGCCTTGTGCCTGTATTACTTCCTCTATTTTTTGAGCAGCAATTTGCTTCGATTGATTTAGTGGAAGTGTATAAGACTGACTAATATCAGCAATGCCACACCCTGATAAACCAATTGCAACACATGTGAGCATCCAAATAATTTTCTTCATTATTACCCATTTTTGATTTGAAGTTTGTACCATGTTCGGATGGAGTATTGATTTCGGAAGAATCATACCTTTTTCACTTAAGCAAAAAAGAAAATGCCATCTCTACCCCTATAATCTATGCGCCAGCTTGTAGCTAGTGTACAAGTTTTTATAGTTGGAATCCACGAATGACACTTATTCCACGAATTATCAAAACTTTCGTGCGATCCGTGGAATTTGTGGATTTCTTCTATATTGTTTGTTAATCGTATCAATCATAACCAGCATTCGCCATTACAGCAAGGCTATGAAATCATTTAGTATTTCTTTCCTTACAAAGTTGAGGCAAGTTCAAATAACAGAATGGAGAAAAAGCGACAATGAATTGAGATATCACGACAATCTGATGAGCTTCCTCTAATCTCTTTTTATCTTCCGGAATGGAAAAGAAAGTTATTGCCAAATCCATCTTGGTAAGCTGGCTACAAATTGCTCAAAAACAAGGCATCGATGCATCGATTATGATAGAGCATCTAAATATCGCTGAGGGTGATACATTTATCTCATTCGAACAATTTGCTCTATTCCTGGAATGGCTAATTAAAAAGACTGGAGATAATCAATTGGGAATCAAACTTGGTGAGCAAGCCAATATAGCAGCATTAGGTGTGGTTGGACAACTTATTCAAGCAAGCAAAACCACAAAAGAAGGCCTCGAAAATGCCTGTAAATACTTCAACCTCCTTAGTACAGTATTGAAACTGGATTACAAAACCAACTCCCAGCAAGTGTCTTTGATTTTTGAAACCGACCAAACAAGCTTTAGCCAATCTCCTGAGGCATGCTGGCAATTACTTATGACTTCCATGATTTTCGCATACAAAGAAGTCTATTTTTTAAGCCTGCAACAGCACAAACCCATTGAGCTACACCTTGCTTATCCAGCTAGAGATGAGAAAGAGTTAGAACACCTATTTGCCTGCCCTATCCAATGGAATCGCTCTCAAAACCTGCTTGTTTTCGACAGAGTAGTACTTGATAAAAAGATCATTCATGCCGACTATGAACTACTCATTCACTTAGAAAAATTGGCCTGCCAGCGATTGACTCAACAGATGAAGCAGCTTGAGCAATTTTCTGATACTGTGAAATCACTGGTATATGCTTTACTTGATCCTTATTTCCCGTCATTAGAAACCATTGCCCGCCAATTGAACCTTTCTGAGCGCAGTATTCAGAGAAAGTTAAAAAAAGAAAACACCTCCTACTCCGCTTTGATTACAGATATAAAAAAATCAATCGCTATAGATTGCCTGGCTAAAAATATTAGCATCAAAGAAACCTCCTATCTTTTGGGCTATTCTGAGCCAAGCGCCTTTGTCCATGCGTTTAAAAACTGGTTTGGCAAGCCACCTCTGGCTTATAAAATAAACCCTGGTAACCTGTCTGGCATGAAAGAACAAATTTAATTTACACCACTATCAGAGTGATAATTTCGGAGAAATCACACCAATAATATTCGACTTCATCCGAAGTCGGAATATCCATCATGAGCATTTTCAATAAGCCTATGACTGCTCCGAAGGCTTTACTTTGTTTTTTAAATATTACAAGCACTCGTAAAGATTATAATGCATAAAATAATAGGCACGAATAAGGGTATGCCTCTAAAAATTTTATCTGATAGATAAGAAGACATATAAACGAACCATAAACGTGAAGATTAAAAGCTTGAATATACCCGGCCCATCAAGCCAATGGATCGACTCTTCTGTCGTAATAAAATCTGAAAACTTTCATGATTTTGTACCACAAACCATTGGTTTTCCTGAAGCGAGCCCTGAATTAATTATTCTATTGAGTGGTCACCTGAGCATTTCATACGGCAATAAAATATTTGAAGTCAATAAAAGCTGCCTATTTACTTTTATTGACAAACCTATAGTAATAATCCCTTCTTCTAATGTCCATATTATAAAGATTGCTTTCCGCCCATTAGGTGTTTTTCCTTTGGTAAAATTATCAGCAATTTCTTCCAGAGAGTTAACCTACTCCCCTATCCTTCTGGCTGAAGATATATTTGGAGATGACATTAGAAGATTAGAACATCAAATATTTGAATCCAGGAGTGATGGTGAAGTAGAACAATTACTAGCCGTTTTTTTAGATAAAAAATTCAATGGAAATGACCTCAGTCCTACTGATAGTTCCATCATCAATTTAGTTAATCCCCGGATCTATACAGTAGATGAATTGTGTAAGACCTTATATCTCACTCCCAGAACCTTGCAGAGGTGGTTTTCCCGAAACATGGATATCTCCCCCAAATTTTATCTAAGGCTTTTAAGGCTGAAAAGTCTCCTCTATGATTTATCTTCTGCCAATCACACAGATTATTTATCTATAGCTATCAATAATGGGTTTTATGATCAAAATCACATGATCAAGGAAATAAAAAAATTTATCGACAAAACACCATCTGAAGTTTCCTTTAGCCAATACCTTTCTGTTCAATTAAAAATTCCAGATATCTCCTAATCCATTCACAAAGGCTTCAGAGTATTTCGGACATAATTCTTATTTTTTTCAAGAAAAGTGTCCTATTTGAAAAAGCTCAATCGTAATGATAATAGAAACACTAAAAAATAAGATTTTATGAAAGAATTTATGATGATTTTCAGAAATGAACAGAACGATGCTCCCAAGCCTTCTCCTGAGCAAATGCAAGCCATGGTCAAATTATGGCAGGATTGGATTGGAGGTATAGCCGCTCAAAATCGTTTGGTTTCCACTGATGCTCTGGGTATGGAAGGTAAAACAGTTTCTAAAGATGCAGTAGTATCTGATGGTCCTTATGTAGAAGTAAAAGAGTACATCAGCGGTTATACTATTGTAAAAGCAGAGAATTTGGAAGAAGCTGTGAAAATGTCAGAAGGATGCCCTATCTTTCTACACAATGGAACCGTTGAAGTAAGAGATGTGATGGTGTTTGATATGTAATTTTCAACACACTAACAAGCATCTTAATTGGTGAAATTCGGGTAATTAGTGGACAAATATTTTTCATCCCTTCTGGGGTCCTTATACTGTTCACTAATTACTCAGATTTCATTAATTTGATTCAACAAGCTTGCACCCTTTAAATCAATCGAAATGGCTTATTTCACCCGAGACTACATTGACTTTTTCCAGGACCTGGCTCGCAACAACCACAAAACCTGGTTTCATGAGCATAAGAAGCAGTATGAAAGTGCAGTAAAAAAACCGATGCTCGCTTTTGTAGAAGATTTAATAGCAAAAATGCAACTACACGATCCCGAGATTAATCCTAACCCCAAAAAATGTATTGGCCGCATCAATCGGGATATACGCTTTTCAAAAGACAAGACACCCTACAACACTCACTTATTTGCCAATATTTCAAAAGGTACCAAAGAACATCCACTACCAGGTATAGCCTTCCGTATTGGTGCCGGAGATAGTGGCATTATGGGGGGATACTATAAGCCTGACAAAGATACTATACTCCATATCCGCCAACGGATAACCAATGATACTGCCACTTTCCAACAGTTGAAGTCAGACAAAAACTTTATCGAACAATTCGGTTCTATTCAGGGCGAAGCACTGAAGCGAATCCCCAAGGAGTTTAAAGATGTTTTTGAACAAGAGCCTTTGGTGGCCAATAAGCAATTTTATTATTTAAAACATGCAGCACCTGAGTTTTTCCTTCAGGAGAATATTCTCGATATTGTTTTAAACCACTGGCTTGCGGCTAAACCATTGAATGATTTCTTATCAGCATCTTGAACCAGCATCAACTCATACCCCATTTATTCCGTACAGAATATAGCAAATTAGTCGCTGTGATCTGTAATCGATTTGGCCTATCCAGCATTGATCTTGCGGAGGATATTGTCAGTGATACCTTTCTAAAAGCCGCTGAAACCTGGGGAATGAAGGGCATACCGGAGCATCCTACATCCTGGTTATATACCGTTGCCAAGAATAATGCGAAAGATTATTTCAAGCGCAAAAATATTTTCAATGAAAAGATCTCTCCTACCATTACAGATACGACTCCCTTATCAGAAAATTACGAAATCGATATTTCTGAAGGTAATATCCAGGACAGCCAACTGAAAATGATTTTTGCAGTTTGTGACCCTTGTAATGCACCCGAATCTCAGATTGTACTGGCATTAAGGATATTATGTGGTTTTGGTATTGATGAAATTGCCAATGCACTCCTTTCCAATAAAGCAACCATCAATAAGCGTCTTTATAGAGCAAAAAAGAATTTGCAGCACTTAAATTTGGATCATTTTGAATTGGATAATACGACTATCAACAAACGCTTAAGTAGCGTTTTGACAGTGCTCTATCTACTCTTTAACGAAGGTTATTACTCTTCTAATCCCTCCTATACTATCCGCAAAGATTTGTGCTATGAAGCGATGAGATTATTGTATATGCTTTGTAAAAACACCTATACAGATGTGCCTAAGACCAATGGATTAATGGCATTATTCTGCTTTCACACATCTCGTTTTGATGCACGATTAAACAAAAAAGGGGAGTTTATTCTTTTTGATGAACAGGATCAATCTCTTTGGAATATCGACTTGATCCAAAAAGGAGAATGGTATTTAACAAAATCGGCAACATCTATTTCAAAATACTATCTGGAGGCATTAATTGCCTATTGGCATACTCGCAAAGACATGCCTAACAAGGAAAAATGGGAAAATATCCTTCAGGCATATAACAGACTATTACAGATAGAGTACTCCCCTATTGCTGCGATAAATAGAACCTTTGCTTTGGCGAAAGCCTACGGAAATGAAACAGCCTTAAAGGAAGCACTTAAACTCCAATTAGATGATAATTTTTACTACCACTGCCTTTTAGTTGATCTATATCAGGCAATCGACCCCAAAAAACAGCAACAACATTTAAAATTAGCTTTGAGCCTCACTAACAATAAACAAACTAAGAACGTTTTAAAGAAGAAGTATGGAAATACGGATGCTCTGTAAAATATCAAATGAGAAGTCGAAATTTCTTTTGCCTAAGACAAAAAAGGTATGATTTCTCCGAAATCAATACTCCAACTGAACTCGGCTTTTGATATATGACAGAGCGCTAATAACTAAATCCTTCTCACTTAAAACTCAAGAAATGCCTCAGGAAGAAAGAATTTTAACACTACACCCTCAAGGAAAAAAAGGAGTAAACATTTTAAAAAGCAAGTACGATTTAATTAAGTCTTTTATTCTCGAAACGATCAAAGAAAAAGAGCTGATTTCTTATGAAGACTTAACTGATCTGGCTATTGAAAAACTATCTGACACATTTGATGGAAAGGTAGTTTGGTATATTGTCACCATAAAATTAGACCTTGAAGCCAGAGGGATAATAGAAAGAGTACCCAAAACAAGCCCTCACGAGCTGAGATTTAAAAAGTAACTCCAGTCAAGCCTTTCCAGGTAGTTAAGTGCCAATGATTATTGATTACAAAAGAATAGATTTATTTGGAAAAATGCTTTTTGAAAAAGCAGTAATAGAGCCCCCTTTCAAAAAGCCTAATCCGATGCCCGATGAGGCTTGTTTTCTTCACATCCGCGAAGGGGAGTACAAATCCATTTCAGAAGAAGAATCGCTGTGCATTACTCAGGGGCAATCTGTATTAATGAAGTGTGGCAACTACCTTTCTCAAATGGTAGCCAACAAAGATACTGGCATGTATGAAGCAGTAGCTGTGCATTTTCATCCTGATGTGTTAAGAAGGATTTACTCCAGTGATTTACCTTCTTTTCTGCTGGACGATAAACAAAAGTACTCTTCCAATATGGCATTGGTCAATGCTTCTATCCCTATTGATAAATACATTGAAGACATTCTCTTTTATTTTGAGCATCCACAATTAGCGAATGACGATATCTTAGTATTAAAGACTAAAGAAATCATCCTGCTTTTAATGCAGACTCATAATGCACCCAACGTTTTACAAATCCTGGAAAACCTCTTTTCTAAAAGAACGATAGATTTTAAAACCATCATCGAAGCCCACCTATTTACAGAGATTTCACTCTCCGAATATGCACAATTGTGCAATATGAGTTTATCGTCTTTCAAACGAAAGTTCAAATCAATCTACCAAACTACTCCATTACAATATATTCAGCAGAAAAGACTGGAAAAATCCAGAGAGCTCCTGGCTATTTCAGACCTGTCTATTAGTGATGTTGCTTATGATTGTGGATTCAAAAGCCTCAGTCATTTTTCAAAAAAATTCAAGGAATTTTACGGAATTTCTCCTTCTGAATTCAGATTGACCCTTTCGGGAAAATAGATGGCCCTCTCGTAAAAATGCTTTCCACTATTTGCCTTCACTTTTGCATCAGTAACAAAACTCAATGCAAATATGAAGCAGTTATCGATTAGTATACTGACACTTTTGTCAGTAATCGCCTTTAGCAGTTTTATTCTCTTAAACAATCAACATCCCACAACAATGGAAAGTACACATTCTACTCCTGCCGTAGAGCAGGACGAGCAGATCATTAATACTGCCTTTTTCTATCTGAAAGACGGACAGGAGAAAAATTTTGAAAAGCTGAGAAGTCGAGGAAATGTATTACTCGAAAAATATGGAGCAAAAATTGAGCGGGTTATCAAACCTCAGATACTCGCTGCTGGTGAGATTGAATTACCAGATGAAATTCACTTCGCCGTTTACCCTAGTATTGCAGCTAAAGAAGCTTTTGATCAAGATCCTGAATTCATACAATTGAAAAAGGACTACATCGCAACTTCTGTCGAAAAGATGTTCGGTTTTACTACCCATAATGATGATTTCGAATTTTTCAGAGAAATCGGTGATGCGACAAAAACATATGGCATTGCACTGGTTTACCTCAAAGAAGGTAAAAAGCACGCAGATCAATTTGCGGAATACCATCAGCAAGCCTGTGAAATCATCCCTGAATTTGGTACTCATTTCGAACGTTTCCTCATTCCTTTTGCCTCCACTAATGATTTGATTAAGCAACCGAATGAAATCCATAGATTTTACTTCGATAGCCCGGAAGGCATGCAAAATATGGTAACAGACAGCCGTATGCAGGCTTTATTCCCTAAAAGGGATGCAAGCCTGGAAAACCTGGTTTTCATCATTGGAGGAGCTATTCAATAAATTTCAACTTAATAAAACAGATGAAGAATATACTAATCACTGGTAGCAGCAATGGATTTGGTTTTTTAGCCGCCAGGGCAATTGCACAAAAAGGACATAAAGTATGGGCTAGTATGCGCAACTCAGCTACCAAAAACCTTGAAAAGAAAGAAGCTCTTGAAAGCTTTTCAGATAAGATCACCGTACT
The DNA here is from genome assembly GCA_022360175.1 of Chitinophagales bacterium. Lineage (GTDB taxonomy): Bacteria > Bacteroidota > Bacteroidia > Chitinophagales > Saprospiraceae > JAKSDI01. Next base: position 52,077 of record JAKSDI010000193.1, on the reverse strand, counting down.
TGACCTGGATGTCACCAACGATACTTCTGTAAAAAATGCAGTAGAACAAATCATCAATGAAGCTGGAACGATTGATGTGCTCATCAATAATGCAGGAGTCATGTACGTAGGAATTACCGAGGCCTATGGGCTGGATCAGGTTAAGCAACAGATGGATGTCAATTTCTATGGAATCATTCGCACAATACGAGCAGTCACTCCTGCTATGCGTAAGGCAGGAGAAGGCTTAATTATCAACACCTCCTCCTTAGCAGGAAGGCTCTCTTTTCCATACTTTGGTATTTATTGTGCCAGCAAATTTGCAATGGAGGGTTATTCACAATCCTTGCGTTATGAATTGGCCCCATTTGGTGTTGAAGTAAGCATCGTTGAGCCAGGGCCTTTTGGTACGAATCTATTATACTCCGGCCCCAAGGAAACTTCACAAGAGGTATTAAATGCTTATGGTAATTTCAAAGAAGTACCTATTGCTATGCTCAAAAATTTTGAAGGTTTCTTCGAAAGTGCAGAAGCTCCCGACCCTAATATTGTAGTCAATGACTACCTGAAACTAATTGAAGCTCCTAAAGGGCAACGCCCTACCCGGCTGGTCTCAGGAATAGACTATGGAGTCGTCGAGTACAATGAACTGACTCAACCTATCCAGGATAGCCTGGTGAAAGATACACTACAGATGGAACATTTGTTGAGTGTGGTATAAAAGATAAGACTTGCAAGGTTTATTGTATTTAGGCAAGGCTATTCGCCTTGCCTTTTTTGTTTATGAAATACATCAAAGTACAACCGTCAATTTCACCTCAAACACTTCATCTCGCTGATGAATTTGCAATTCGTGCTTTTCAGGATACAAATATGTCAGCCTTTTACGAACATTCTCCAGTCCAATACCTGATGAGGAAGTATCCCTTTTTTTATTGATCGTATTTTTGGTCACTAATGTAATAGTCTCTGTTTCTATAGTCAGTTCTATAAATATAGGTGAAGGCGTTTGATAACTGACTCCGTGTTTAAATGTATTTTCTATAAAGGATATAAGCAGTAGAGGAGCAATACTTTGTGTTTCGGGCCTACCAATAATATTAAAGCTCACGGGGATATTACCGGACAGTCTCAACAATTGTAAATCTATAAAATTGTGCAAAAAACTAATTTCACTTTGCAAGGATACTTTGGGTTTTGTTGCCTCTCGAAGCATATAACGCATCATCTCGGAGAGTTTTAATACCGCATTTATTGTTTGAGGAGCCTCCTCATCATTGGCAAGGGAATAAATAGTATTCAGGGTATTGAAAAGGAAATGAGGGGATACTCTCGCCTTGAGATAGTTCAACTCCGTCTCCCTTTGCTTTTCTTCCGCCCGTTTTTTCTGTTTGGCATTTTCCATTGCAACTTTTGCAATCCCTAGACTTGTACTAATTCCAATTACAATAAAATGAAGTATAAGGGAGAAGTCTAAAAATTCTATCGGATCATGAAAATGAGATTTATAGCCTGTTTCCAGAAGATACCATGCCAGGTAATATCCAAGGTATAAGAGAAACAGGAAGCTCAATGTCAAACCGACCAAATACTTCCACCACGATTTACGATTTAAAAACCGAATTACAAGGTAGTTGCTGTTCCAGTAAAACAAAATGATCAGGGAAGGAATAATAATAAAAGCTTCATCTATAAATTTTTCGCCTATTACAAATATTACATAAGCAGACTCCAAAATGCCTAGTAGATTAAAAACTAGATGTAATGCAAGCAACCATATTGCAATATGAAAAGATGTGGTAACAGCAGATGAAAATCGAATTTTACTATTCTTAAGCAACTCCATATCATAAAAATACCCCAACTTCATTAAAAACTAATCTCTAGGAAAATATTTTGGCTCACTCCCTACCTAACTAAAACCCATCGACAGCAACCACTGTAAACCCCAAGCTGCCATTCCATCTAAGGGAGTGAGCTTCCATATTATTTAGACAAGAGTACTATCTTCTTTCTTGCGACTCGTGTTCGATCGATCAATTCCACCCAATAGATTCCTGCTGATAAAGCAAGTGTACTAAACTGGTACTGCCGCTCATTAGAAAATAGGGAGTCAGATTGTATCAACTGCCCTGCCTGATCGAACAAATTAATGCTAGCACCATCCTTAAACGCAATTTCCCATTCGACTTGAAAAAAATCAGCAGCAGGATTTGGGAAAACCCTAACCTCCTGATCAATGGAAATTAATTTCGTTGCTGTAGTCAATTGTACATCTCCATCAGCATAACGCATGCTCTCAATATTTAGTAAAGTATCTACACCATCTCGATCATTCGTATTATCCGACACAATGGTCATATCCCCCTGAATTGCAACAGTATATTCACTCTGATTTCCTGTAAAAATGGCTATATCCATCCCTTCATTGCCATCCAAACGATCATTGCCTTTTCCTCCTTCCAATGTATTATCAGCCACATTTCCAGTAAGGCGATTGTATTCATCATTGCCTTTAAGATTGGAAGCATTCATTCCTGTCAATGTACAGTGCTGAAGGTATTGTGATTTATGAGTATAAGCTTGATTTACGTCATAAGCCATTGTAAAAGTCCCATTAAAAGAAGGATCAATGTCCATATTTATATTAATAAAAGGAGAAAAATATTTGGGCATTAAGGCGTAACCTATGGGGTCCAGCATTTCAATTTCTGAACGAGTCTTTGCAATATAGATTCCCCACATCCCACCAGATGTTTCCGTCCAGGGACCCCAAAGCCCGTAGTAACTATCTACTACTGAAGCTAAGTACTCCTGAGTCAAACTGTTTTCATCACTGAGTTCATTGTACCATTCTGCTACACCAGGATTAGAACCACTTGCTCCAATAGGCCAGATAGAGAAATTATCCGTAGCTGCATTTTCCTGTGCTGCACGAATTTCAGCTTGATAATCCGCTAGCACTCCCGGAAACGAATTGGGGCCATCAACACCTATTCCTGTATCATGCATCAGGTGGAGGATTTCTTCAAAAGACGCATCTCTATGTTCTTCAAAATCATTATTGATATACCATGCGTGCCCCTCTACTGCCATTTCATTTTGGTACAAAGGCTGCCCAAATACATTGGGAGGATTAACATCTCCGTCACTTCCATTGAGCAACATTAGGATAGCTTCGTTTGTCCCCATTTGATTCAACACAGCAGTTTTATCGACCCCGTACTCCGAACCCGGAAGGTTGGTCAAATAAAATTGAAGGATATTTCTTGCCCTAAGCATTTGTGCATCTGTAATGGCATCCTGAGCGATGAAGTGAACAGCTTGTCCGTTAGGTGCCTGAATCTTTGTATATTTTACAAATGATGAGTAAGCCGAAGGCAATCCAGAAGGCATTGGAATAATTCCATTTGGAGACGTGCTAATATCGTAATTATCTAATAATTGGGCGCACCCGAATGGAAGTATAGACCAAATAAATATAGAAAGTACAATAGCTCTTTTCATTATTATATCTTTTAAAGTGATTTCCTTAATAGAAGTTGCCTAAAATTTTCTGCTGAATAAAAGCAAATGAAATATCCTTTATGCCCAGCAAGAAAATCTTAGACAACCTCATAGATTATCATCCAGCAACTTTGATGACCTTTGTCAAAACATATCCGTCTGTTGTATTTCCGGCAACGGAGTCTGCCATATTCCTAGCCAATGAATTTGAAAACTCTCCGTCATTTGAATTGGAAGTATCAAAATTGCCGTTATAGCCTTCAGCTGCATAGACCGTATTAGAAATATCTTCCGGAAAAGCTACTTGTGTGATTAACAAGGAAGAACCACTGATGCTTTTTACCTCTACGTGTAGGTGAGGAGCCCGTCCAGGATACCAGCCCGGATATACACTAATGAAAGAAACATTGCCATTGCCATCTGTAGTTTGACGCCCTCTTAAGAAGTGTTCGGTAGTAAAATCACCTTCGATTTGACCATCATACTCCGAATAATTACCTTTTGAGTCACAATGCCATATATCTACTAAAACATCTGGCAAAGGAGCACAATCGTTATTCGTGTTTTGAATGGTAAAGTTAATCACCAATGGAACACCTGTTCGATCTCCAATAATATTTTCTCGCACCCAGTCCGCCGGCGTTTTTATTGGGAATGGACCATCTGTCTCTGAAGGAGAAGGAGCACAAGCAGATGGTGAGATGTTATCCATTTCTTCTTTGTCACAAGAAGTAATCAGGCTTGGTACAGCAATGATCGTACCTAATCCAAGCATTCCTTTTTTTAAAAACTTTTTCCTATCCATTTTTTTCTTTTTTTTATTGTCCTGCAAAACGGCTCAAATCCATACGAGCAATTCTATCGTCTATAAGTTCCATCAGGTAAAACCGTTGGAAATTTGTATTGTGAGTCATTTAGCAATTGATAAATTGCTACATCCGTTTGCTGTACCTTGTCTTTGGTATTCAGCTTCCATTCCTGCTGTATCTCATTCAGTCTATTATCCTGTGCACCAAGGATAGAGGTCAATGCCCAGTAAATATATTCAGTAGCCATACAGTTATAATCACAGGTACTGTCATCATACGTATACCATGCTTCTGAAGGGTAAGGATTTGGGATACTTACAAAATGGCCACCACGAGCAATGTCCATTGCATTAGCTAAAGCAGTGCCTGCTGTTTCTCCAAATATATCAGGATAGGCTTCTGCATAACCTGCATGTGTAATAATGTGCAATACTTCTTCCAAAGTGGCATCAAAAGCACCCGTCTTGCCATTCGCAACAAAAGATGGATGGGTTTCGTCATTGCCTAAATCTTGCCCTAATCTGTCAGAAGGTGGGTCTATATTCAAATCGCTTTCGGATTTCCACATAACCATGAATGCTTTATTAGCAATCATTGCATTTACTACCTGCTGGTTATCAATGGTGCCATCTTCATCATTGTCAAGATATTGCGCCATGACATTGGCAGCATGGAGTAACTTCGCATCTTCGACTGTAGATACTGCATAAATCGGGATATCAAATACGACTACTTTTCTATTAAAAGACGTTAATCCAGCATCATTATTAGCAACAATCTTAAAGTTAGGGTCATTACCTTCGTCAATTGTCCCTGTTGGGGTAACAGGATCGTCTTTTTCACAGGCTGCTATAGATAAAATGGCCATTAAAACCACTAGCATTTTGGATAACTTCATGTCTTTGATGTTTTTAAATGGTAAAATTTATCGTGTTGTTACGATTCAAAGACAAATGAAACCTCCAATTCCCTTATGTGATATCAGTCAAGAGATACGGGTAGTATAAAAGTGTAGACGAATAAGTAGAAAGTGTAGATGTATTTAAGCCAGTTTATTCAACAGGTTCTGACGATAAGTTTCACCGATGGGCAAATTCTTTTCATCAATTAGAATTTGATGCTTTTGGAAAGCAGTAATTTTTGAATAGGATACAATATAAGAACGATGAATACGAATAAATTTATCAGTAGGTAATCTTTTCTCAATCCCCTTCAAATTGAGGCGCGTCAAAATCATTCCACTTATGGTGTATATTTTTACATAGTCTTTCAGGCCTTCTATATACAAGATATCATCTAAGGCTATTTTGAGTGTTTTGTAGTCTGACTTGACAAATAAAAAAGATTCCTGAGTAGATTGGGAAATTGAAATTTCGTGTATTTTTAGTGCTTTTCCCACTCCCTTCAGGAAGCGTTCAAATGGAATCGGTTTCACCAAATAATCTACTACATCCAATTCATACCCCTGTAAGGCATATTGATCATAAGCTGTGGTAAAAATAACGATGGGCCGTTTTTCAAGGCTCTGTAAAAACTGTATGCCTGTAATATCAGGCATCTCTACATCCAAAAAAAGTAGATCAACAGCATCAGAAGATACCGTCGAAAATGCTTGGAGGGCATTGGTATTCGTTCCAACCAGGTTAAGAAATGATACCTTCTCTACAAATGAAGCCAGCACATTTATAGCGGGTTGTTCGTCGTCTATGATGTAACAGTTAAGAGCCATTTTACCTTTTCGATGAACGGTTAAATAAGATTACCCGAAATTAGTCCTTATATTAATAAAAGTAGTAGAATATTTACCCAACAAAGCAATAGAAGTTTTTATTTTTAAGACTCAAAGAAGTGCTCAAACTTATTTATCATAATAATGGTATAAACACTTCATTTTTTAAACGCTGTCTTTTACAAAGAATATGTCCAAACTACAAATCACCACGACTCCGGATGTTCAACAGGTTTTTGATCGATACCCTGATCATATAAAAAACAAAATTTCCAATTTGCGCAGGCTCATTCTAGAATCCGCCAATGAGGTAGCATCCATTACTCAATTGGAAGAAACATTGAAATGGGGAGAGCCCAGTTATCTTGTAAAAAAAGGAAGCACGATCAGAATTGACTGGAAGGAAAAAAAGCCGGATCAATACGGCATGTACTTCCAATGTACCACTAAGCTGGTCCCTTCTTTTAAGATAGCATATGGTGGCCTATTCCGGTACGAAGGTAATCGAGCCATCCTCTTTAGTATGGATGAACAGATCGATGAAGAAGCCTTAAAAAATTGTATCAAAGCCGGATTAACCTACCACAAGGTTAAACATTTGCCTACACTAGGTTTATGATAAAGGAATATTAAAGTCTTTAGAGCAAAAGATAATTAACACCATGTTCCGACTATTCAAAAAAGCAAAAAACCTCAATTGGCGTTACATTATTGGCGAGATACTCCTGATTTTCATAGGAATTAATCTGGCTATCTGGTTTAACAACTGGAATGAATCCAAAAAAGTCGTACGAGGTAAAAGGATTGCTATTGAAAGAGTAACTGAAGAAATTCAAAACAACTCAAAGGAACTGGAAATAGCTCTGAATGTTTATTCCCAACTGTTTAATGCCGATGCTGATTATAGCAATTTCTATAATGGAAGTCGATCACAAATATTAGCCAGGCCTGAAGAAGCTATCGCATTAAGAAACAAACACCCCAATTTCTTTCTCATTTCAGACTCTACTCATCATGAAAATGGAATATACCAATACAATGGCAAGACGATGATAGAGCTGGAACTGCCTTCTCTAACTAAAATTGCCTGGGAAACCACAACCGCCACCAATCTAAGCGCCGAACTAGATTTTGATTGCCTGTACAATCTGGAAAGTATGTATGATCTTCAGAGAATGATCCAAATTGAAATCAACAAAGCAGCCAATGCCTTACAGAAAAGAGAAATTGACGGATTAATGAACATCCTGAGGTTTATTCATCAACTTGGCCTCCAATTACAGGAAGATTATGCTATAATGCATCAATCTATAAAGGACTGTCAATAATGAAAATAAAATGTACTTGCGAACACATAATAGTTGACCAGACTGATTTTCTGGAGAACAAAGGATACTTGATACCCGACACTAAATGGTTCAATTTCTGGGATTCAATAGATAAAGCCATCGAGGAATCTGGCCCTTCTCCCAAGGAGAAAGAAGCGGCATGTATGCAACTAAGGAAACAAAATATTTTCAAGATGCTTTGGGAATGTCCCAATTGCGGTAAGTTATTCATTGACGGAGGTAAGGGTACTTTAATACTATATTCTCCTGACAATAAGAATTACAATAAAGCCTTAGGTAAAAAATAACTTGTATTTCATCAGTACCAAGCCTACAAACAACTTAAATAATCATGGACAAAATTGAAATTATCCGCTCAGGAGAAGGCGTGAATTACAATTATTCACAAGACCACTGTTTTGTAAAACTTTCTTCTTATACGACCAATAATGAATTGTGTATAATTGAAGATACTCTTAAACCAAGATTCTACCTGGGAAGGCATCACCATAAAATAATGACGGAAGTTTTTTATGTCCTGAAAGGCGAAATTGAGTTCATATTTGACGATCAAACTATAATCGGTAAAGTGGGCGATACGATTACTGTCCCTCCAAACATCTGGCATGCTGCAAAATGCGAAAAGGGAGGTAAAATGATGACCATATTCAAGAATGGGCAATTTGATCTCTATCTTGAAAAATTATCTAAAATGACGGAAGACGATTTTTCGAATAAGGAATTGATGAAATCAGTAGCAGCAGAATTTGACATCTACGAAGAATAACACGATGACGATCACTAAAAACAAAGCCTTACAAACTGTACTTGATAAATTAGTTGATAATAAGAAGGTATTCGGAACCTCATTTGCTATTAAATACAAAGGAGAAGTATGGTGCAGCTCAGCCGGGAATATGCGCAATGACCAGGCCTATTTTATAGCTAGTACAACAAAGTTATTTACTACTGCCATCATTTTAAACCTGCAATCTCAGGGGAAATTAAATCTCACTGATAAGATCAGTAGATACATAGATGCGTCCTTAACAAAGGGATTGCATACTTATAAGGGTAAGGATTATTCAGGCACTATCACAATCAGACATCTTCTTGCACATACCTCAGGTATTCCTGACTATTTCCAAAAGAAAGGTGCTGACGGAAAAAGCTGGGAAGATCAACTTACCAGTGGCAATGACCGGGCATGGACCTTAGAAGAAGCCCTTGATCATAGTAAATCCATGAAGCCTGTTTTTGCACCTGGCACAAAAGGTAAAGCTCATTATTCAGATGCTAATTTTCAATTATTGGGCAAAATCATAGAAAATATCACTCAACAATCATATGCCTCTAATTGCAAGGAAATGATCATCCAGATTTTACAGTTAAAGCATACCTATCTATATCAAGATCCTGAGGATAAACGGCCTATGCATTTATATTTCAAAGAAAGAGAATTACATATCCCCAAAGCGATGACTTCCTTTGGCCCTGATGGTGGTATAGTTTCTACTTCCAGTGATATGCTAATATTTATTGAAGCATTTTTCTCGGGGCAATTATTCCCCAAAGATTATATTGAAGGGTTGAAACAATGGAATAAAATTTTCTTCCCTATACGGTCAGGAATAGGTATCCATAAAATCAAACTCCCCTGGATTTTCAATCCTACAGGGTCATTTCCGGAGCTAATTGGCCACTCAGGGCTTTCTGGTGCATTGGCATATCACAGCCCCAAAAAAGACTTGTATATAGCAGGTACGGTCAACCAAGTAGCTCATCCTGACATATCATTCAAAACCATGATAAAGCTGGTTCAGAAAGCGATGAAATAATAAGCTATTAACATGAGCTCTAAAATAAGTGTATCATACAGCTAAATTGATTAATGAATAAATTCAGTGATTTCCCTTTAGCTATTCAGTGGGGTATAGCCATTTTGTTTAGCATAATACTACTCATCATCTTAGATTGGTGGGGCAATCTTATAGATCAATCCGTTCTCGCTTTTTTACCGATTTTTATCATAGTTCCCTTACTTCAATTTCTGACTACACCCCTATTCCGCTTGTTGAAAATATATACCTACCTCTCTCCTATGCTACTGGTATTCGCGGCTAATAAACGTTCGTTGGATTTACACAATGGGACTTCTTTCGATTATTTTTTTAATATGAAAGGAGTTAAACCTGGAAGGCCATGGCAAAATAAAATGCTATCTTTTTATCTGGAGGGATTGCTGGAAATCATTCATGAAATAGAGCAGAAAGCACTACCAGAAACGGTTATTATCAGAGGAAGTTCTTATTTCTTTAGCGAGCGAACTGCTCATAAATTAGGTTTTGAAGTGATTAAAACTTCATTGCCTGAAAAGATAAACATAGTATTTAACTACCTGGATTTACTTTGGATGTATTCGCTGTCAAAAGGGAAGTTGACGTTTCCTAATCTAAAAAATATAAAAACTGTCAAAACGAACGGTACAAATCTGCTAAGCAAGAAACAAAGCTTATTGGCGTTGAAAGAATTTATAGACTCAAGAATGCTTATCTTGAATCAATAAGATAAGCCAATCATCATGACCATCAACGAAATCCTAAACATTAATAACCATCGACCGTGGGAACTTCCCAATAGCAAATGGAAATATTATCAGGAATGGAACAATGCGATATTCCTGCACTGGCGAGTAGATTATAATGAGCTGAGAAAATTTGTTCCCGTTGAACTAGAAATTGATTTACACAAAAATCAGGCCTGGGTTTCACTCGTAGCATTTACCATGGAAAAAATCAGGCCAAGGAATTTACCCGCTTTTCCTCCTATATCAAATTTCCATGAAATCAATATCCGTACCTATGTAAGCTATAATGATAAAGCCGGTGTTTATTTTTTGAGTATTGAGGGTGGGAAAAGAGTTTCCTGCCAGATCGCCAAACAATTGTCTGAACTGCCCTATCGATATTCGAAAATGAACAGGCGAGAAAACCATTACACTTCTTCCAACCAATCCTTCAATGATAAATTTGAATTAGGCTACCATCTTGGTCAACCAATTACTAAAAAAACAGCACTTGATAAGTGGCTGACAGAAAGGTATGCCTTATTTCAGGATAGCCCTACATCCATTAATGCATTTGAAATACATCATATTGAATGGCCTAGCCTGGAAATTGAATTAGAGCATATAGAAGTCCATTATCCACGATTTTCTACCCTGCTAAACTACTCCCCTACTTTAATCCACTACTCTCCAGGGGTACAGGTAATCGCGTGGGATAAGATGAGTAATCGTAGATCGGCCTAAATAGATTTTCAGCTCCTCCCTTGCAGCTTTCCCAATTTATTCTTTACTTTGCAACTAAATATACAACATATATAGTATGAGCTATTCATTGTCCTTTTCTAAAGCCATCCTGGTAGTTATCTTCATTTCCGACAAGATGAGACAGGGGCAGTATGAATACCTCTCAACAAGATCGATATCTGAAATTCTTAACATCCCTAAACCCACACTGGTACAAATCTTGAAGAGCTTAACAGTTGAGGGAATTATCCAAACCAAGGAAGGTAAGCATGGAGGAGTACGACTGACAAAAGAACCAGAGAAAATCACCATACTAGATATTTTTAATGCCATTGAAAAAGGAAAACCTCTCTTTAATACCTCTTTTGATATTCACGCAAGTGGAAAACGACCTGATAACGCCCAAGTTATCTTACAAAAGCTGTTTGGAGAAACAGAAGATAACATGAAGCATATGCTGGCTCAAAAAAACATTGCTCAAATTCTGAATGAAATGAGCAGTTAAGAATATTAATTTTTTTCACTTAAACTAAATATACTAAATATTATGTTTAATTATTTAATTTTTAATAGAACCTCTCAATCAATGAAATGGGTCCTGATCATTCTTATCACGGCTATAGCTACACTTAATGTTTCATCTCAGAATGAGGATTTGCGACATAAAAAGACAAGGTTCTCGCTAGAGGTCGACCCTGCGACTTTTGTTTTTAAGGGCTATTCAGCTCATCTACGCATCCAGCCTAAAAGGAGTAATCATTATCTGTTTGGGCTTGGCATCTATGCAATGGATATGCCATCTTTTTTTGTTGACCTCAATGATAAAAACAAGAATAAAGACTGGGGAGTGCGCATTAACCAGGGCTACGGCTTATTCGGGGAGTATCACTTTACACAAGTGAATCACAGATGGTTTATCGGCTCTCAAATAAGCTTACAAGAATATAAAATAGAGCAGGAAAGAATAGCTGGTTACTCCAAATATCAAAACTTTCTCCTCATGGGTTATGGTGGTTATACACTTCAGCCATTTACATTACCTATCTATTTTAAGGCATGGGGAGGGCTTGGTTATACTTCAAAGGTATCAGGGACAAATATGTTGGAGGGGCTGGAATACGATATATCTCCTATTAGTATGTTTGCAACGCTACATGTGGGATATACTTTTTAGGCAGGTCAACCTACAGATACTAAATCTTCGAGGTTTAGTATACGTCAACTACTATATATTAAAGCCAAGTTTTACAAGGAATACCCCTGCAGGCCTGTCTGCTAACCAAGGTAGGCAGGTTACAATTAAAAGCTATACGGTCATCTTTGAGTTTCAAATGCCTTCGGGAGGAAAACCTCATTGATAGCTATAAATATAGATAAAGGGTCCACAACTTTTCTCACGAGGCTTGACCGAGTAAATTTCACAGATTTCACGAAAGTCTGGAAGTAAGAATTCGTGCAATAAGTGCCATTTGTGGACCCTAACAGCTTTTCATTCAAAAATCTGTGGAAAATCCCAATATCCCTATTCGTCTTCCACTACTTCTTTCTTAACCAATTGATTATCGATTACTGACTTTAGCTGAAACTTATTGAGTGCCCCTGCCTGCATCATTGGCTTACCTTCCATTGGGATAAATAATAATGAAGGAATACTCCTGATTCCAAATACAGCAGAAAGTTCTAATTCTACTTCCGTATCTACTTTGTAAATTATCAGGTCATCTTTATATTCATCCGATAATTGCTCCAATACAGGTGCTATCATTTTACAAGGCCCACACCAATCGGCATAAAAATCAATAATTGCAGGAAGTTCTCCCTTGTAGTTCCACTCGGTTTCAGTGGTGTAATCAAATATATTTTGTTTGAATTGCTCTGTTGTCAGCTTTACTGTTGGCATCTTTAATTTTTTTACAAATTTACTCCCCCTAGGATTAAGGGTATGTCTTCTTCAGCACATTAAAAACACTATCTTTATACAAAAGTTGCTTTCCTTAAATTATCTGCAATATGTGTTAATCAATCTGGAATATGTGTAAATGCCTCTCTTCTGAATCAGCTAATTTTGTATCGATAGTTTAACAAAACGATTCAAAATGAAAAAAGTAATCATAGTAACCGGAGCCTCATCAGGAATTGGAAAATCAACGGCTCTACAGTTAGTAAAGGAAGGGCATATTGTTTATGGAGCAGCTCGTAGAGTAGAAAAGATGCAAGACATTGAAACAGCTGGAGGCCATGCAGTAAAAATGGATGTGACCAATCACGAACAAGTACACACTGAGATACAAAAGATCATTGAAAAGGAAGGACGTATTGATGTACTTGTAAATAATGCCGGTTATGCCATTTGGGGAGCAGTAGAAGAAGTTTCTTATGAGGAAGCCAAAAGACAATTTGAAGTCAATATATTTGGTTTGGCAGAGGTTACAAAAGCAGTCATACCAGCAATGAGGCAACAAAAGTCAGGAAAGATCATCAATGTTTCCTCTGTAGGTGGTAAAATATATAGCCCCCTAGGTGCCTGGTACCATGCTACCAAACATGCTCTTGAAGGCTGGAGTGATTGCCTGCGCATTGAAGTACAACAGTTTGGTATCGATGTTATAATCGTGGAACCTGGTGCTATAAAAACAGAGTTTGCAGATGTACTTAGTGATAATTTCGCCAACTCTAAAAATGGTCCATACGCCGATTTGGCAGAAGCGATTTCAATGACCATGGCCAATACAGAAAAGCCTGGTAATAGTTCTCCTCCTTCTGTCATTGCCAATATCATCTCAAAAGCGATCCAGGCATCCAGGCCTAAAACGCGCTATGCAGCAGGTAAAATGGCAAAGCAAGTATTATTCTTCAGACAATGGTTTAGTGACAGAATGTTTGACAAGACTATTCTAAGAATGGTAAAGAATATGGGAAATAATTGATCTTATTGTTATTCATATGAAAAAAGTACTCATTACAGGAGCGACTGGAATGGTAGGTAGTCTGGTATTAGAATATTGTCTAAATTCGCCAACAATATCTCAGGTTACCTCCTTAGTCCGCAAGGAAACAGCTCAACAACATGATAAACTCCAAGAAGTAGTTATTAAAGATTTTAATGACTACTCACAGCAGCAGATTTTGTTTCAGGATATTGATGCTGCCTTTTTCTGTATTGGCGTTTATACCGGCCAGGTATCAGATGAACAATTCAAGATGATCACGGTCGATTATGCTGTTGCTTTTGCGGAGGCACTTAAGAAAAACAGCCCAGATGCAAATTTTTGTCTCTTAAGTGGTGCCGGTGCCGATCGAACAGAAAAAAGTCGGATGGCTTTCGCCAAATATAAAGGCATGACAGAAAACGCGATTCATACATTAGGATTAAACTTCTATACATTCAGGCCTGGGTATATCTATCCTGTCAAAGCCAGAAAAGAGCCCAACATGATGTATAGATTAAGCCGAGCACTCTATCCAATCCTTAAAAGATTACTCGGCCCTAATAGCAGTATTAAATCGACTGAACTAGCTGCAGCCATGACCTATGTAGGACTCAATGGGGAAAAACAGGAAATTCTGGAGAACAGAGATATTTTGAAATGTATTTCCGATCTCCAGATTGGAAAAACTCCAATTTCCTGATCATACCCCGATCTCCAGACCGTACCTCTGATCTCCAGATCGGAAGAATTCCAATTTGGAGATCAATAACTACCGATCTGGAAATCGGCGGTACTATTCTATTATTAATTTTCCACTTCCTACTCTCTTTTTATTCATCAACAGATGAAAGAAATAAATACCTGATGACAGCTGATCAACATCTAAATCAAAGCGTTCCTGATCGAAAGGTAAACTAATGACTTTTTGTCCATTGGTGTTATAAAGATCAAAGATTCCTTCTGTAACAGGTACTCCCGTTATCTGGAGCCTCACTATTTCTGATGCCGGATTTGGATAAGCACTTACTTCCACTTTGGCTTTTATTTCAGCTCCTGTAGCATTCACTACTTCAACAAAATTTTCACCTACAGTGTGGAATGTAGTATTGGTAATAACCGGCGCATTAAAATCAAAGAAAATAGCAGCACTATTAAAAATTTCTGTACCCAGAGGCACCTCTTCTTCCAATTCTATACCAAATCGGATGTATCCGTGAGATGCTGGTTCGTTGATATTGCTATCTGGTAGCATAATATTATTAAAACTGAATTGTAAAATCCCTTCTCCACTCAAACTCCATTCAAATTCATGGCTGGCAGCTCCTACTTTGATGGTACCTGGATCTAACCAGGGAGATAGCGTATCCCGAATAACCACATTAAACGCAGTATCTGTACCTGTATTCTGGAAACGAATATGATATTCCAGTGGGGTATTCTTTTTGATATAATGAGCTTCATCATAGCCTCTTGGGAAAGCTCTCTTATCATTAGGATCATATGCCCCAATATTTTCCTGACAGTCAATATCCTGATCTCCGGTAGTGTATAATGGAAATTGATTTACAAATCCTAAAGAGAACGGCCAGACGCCACAACCCTCTATGGTACGACTAACATACTCCTCAGCAAAAGAATTAGGGTATCGCTCTACTTCCATACGGAAAGTTGATCCGTTTGCCTCAAAGGCAAAACGTTTGTCTTCTCCTGCTATAAGCATATAAGGCATAGGAGTATACATCACATCATCCTCAATTACAATATAATTGGCCGGTGAATCCATATCAACACCGCCTATGTTACGCAAAGTGAACACCACAGAATCTCCTTCGCATTCTCCTAACACTTCTATGATTGGAAAATCACCAGCATCTCCACAGGAATCCGATAGCATTTCCACTTCTACACAATGAGTTTGTCCTAATACCGTAGCATCACAATCCAGGTAAGCTACAAACTGAAAGTGATCACAGTGATTAGAAGGTACTGTTCCCAAATCAAATTCATAAAGGCCCTCTGAATTAATAGAATAAGGCAATTCACTGCTTACCATATTCATATAAGGATCTAACGTAAGTGATATAGTAGCATTTGTAGCCGCTGTGGGTCCATCATTGCAATAATGTATAGTATAGTAATTGTCAAAACAACGACGGAGGAAAGGAACAGAAACATCAATTTCTAATAGAGGGCAATCCACTAAAGCCTCTATAGGGAAGTGTACTTCTGTTGTATCATAAAAGCTTGCCAGGTTTATTGTTTGTTCCGATTCACAAGCCTGCCAATAACCATTGGGAGGAGTCAGGATAAGGGTATAATCTCCTGTGTCTATAGTGACTTCATAATAACCACTGCTATCAGTAGTTGTATAAAAAGAAGCCCCTGACTCTGGTTCCTGAATTTCTACTATCCAATGGCTCAAACCAGTTTCGCCATCATCGTATAAACAATTTTCTACCTCATCTCTATGTACATATCCATTCACCTGATTAGTATAAAGATTGCCCTGCCCATCAATTTTCATCAACAAATGATTCCAGGTCTGCTCCCCGGCACAAATATATCCTCCTCCGGGAATTGGCTGAATACTACCCAGGCGATAGTACCCCCCAAATAAATCTTCCAGGACATTCGCCCAGATTTCATTGCCATCTTCATCAATCTTTAAAATAAAACCTTTAGTAGCGATCGGATACCAGATATAGTTATCCAGGCTTCCCGCCACAATATAACCTCCATCCTGAGCTTTCACCAATTCTACTGCACTGCTATACGATACACCATAAAATTGCTGCCAAAGTTCATTACCATCATGGTCTAATCGGATGACTAAAGGGCTAATCCCTGCAATACCACTAACATTTCCACAAACCATAAAATCACCATTATCTGCTTCCAGAATATCCCAGAAGTAATCTCCTGTTGTTAGTGTATATTCTTTATGCCATAACATATTACCTTCATCATCAAATCTCAACACATGCCCCCGGTCAGGGCTATCCCATGCTCCCACAGCTACAAAACCTCCATCTGATAAAGCTTCCAGGTTTTCTATCGGATGATTCAATCCAGGTGTTGGTATATCATAGGTAGTTTGCCAATCAACATTTCCAAACTCATCAATTTGAAGTAGGTAGGCTTTAGATTCCTCTTCAAATGTATGATTATAATATCCAGCAATAACTATTTTGCCATCAGGCATAGGAGCCATCGTGGAAGCAAAGGTCGCATGTCCTCCATATTGATAAGACCTTGTCCAAAGTGTATCACCAATGCTATTGTAACGCAATAACCAAATCTTGTTGGTTTCACCTGCATACATACCCCTTGAAGAAGTTAATACGAAACTCCCCTCATCTGGAGCAGGTAATAATTCTCGTGCATAATCTTCTCTTATTTCTCCTTCAAAGGGAATAGACTCCCACTGTATCGCACCACCTGCATCAACCTTTATCAAACGATGATAATTTCTTACACCCCCAGTAGGCAACATATAATCACCTAATGTAAGATACCCCCCATCTGCAGTTGGTAGGGCATCTAATCCCCAGGAAGTACCAGCACTTCCATTATCATATATTTCTAACCACCCTTGTCCATAGCTTAAAGAGCTTATTAAACATGCCATTAAAAGTAGAATATAGCTTTTCATAGGATTCGTTCTTTATTTATTACAAAAGTGGAAATTCACAAGCTGAAGTACAAGAACAAAAACCAGCCTTTATCAAACATAATTTACAAATAAAAACACAAAAGGCTTATATTTACTACATTTAACAAAACAATCATCAAACACATTGTAATTATTCATAATGTCCAACAAGATAAAAAATGCAAGGTAGTCGTTTGCTTGATGTCATTTATTGTTTGAAAAAGCGGGAAATAAGAGAAATCAGGCAGTTTTTACGCTCTCCATTCTTCAATACGAGGCAAGATGTCATTGAAGCTTTTGATTTAATAATAAACTATGTGTATGAGCTAAAAATAGTGCCGACAAAGGAAACCCTCTGCCGCAAATTATTCCCGGATAAAGCAACGCATGATATACAGCAAGCCCGTTACATCATGAGCTGGCTACTCAAATTAATAGAACAATATCTTTCTCTGCAATCCATACTAAACGACACCGAAGGGCAACAAATCCGCTTGGCAAATATTTATCGCGAACGCAAATTAAACAAGCACTTCCAACAAACCATCACTAAGGTAAAAACTCAATATAATCAATCAAACATCCGCAATGCTGCTTATTTTGACCAGGCTTATCAAATACAACTGGAGGAGTATCGGTATACTTCCAGTCAAAAACGGCTTAGTGAACATAATCTACAGGAAATTTCTGACACGATAGACCTTGCTTATCTGGCTCGCAAGCTCCAACAAACTTGTTTTTTGACATCCCATCAGGCAGTATATCAAAAGGAATACGATTTTGGTTTACTGAGGTATTCATTAAATTACATAGAAGAAAAAGGCTTGTTAAAAATTCCCGCTATAGCGGTATATTATCATTGCTATCTTGCATTAACAGATCTTTCTTCGGAACATCACTTCCGTTCTTTTAAACAACTGTTACTGGAGCAGGGTAATATTTTTTTAGCAGACGAACTTAGAGATCTCTATCTTTTGGCCATCAACTACTGTATTCGTCGATTAAACTCGGGCAAGGAAGCTTATGCAGCCGAAGGCCTGGAACTTTATAAAGCGGGACTTCAAAGTAATATCCTTACACCGGGGAAAAGTATCTCTCGCTTTACCTATAGGAATGTAGTGGCAATGGCATTAAAGGTAGGAGAACTAGATTGGGCAGAAACATTCATACACCAATATCGCTCTTTCCTTGAGAAGTCCCATCAGGAAAGCATGTATAGTTTTAGTTTAGCACGCTTGGCCTACAGAAAAAAAGCATACGGACAAGTATTGGAACTACTACAAAAAGCAGAATATGAAGACCCTCTTCTGAATCTGGCAGCAAAAACCTTACTCATAAAAGTGTATTATGAAAATGAAGAACTGGACCCACTTCTTGCGCATCTGGATGCCATGCGTACCTACGTCCATCGGAAGAGAGTAATTGGCTATCACCGTACCAACTACCTAAATATTATCCGCTTTACACGCCGACTAGCAAATATCAACCCTTTTGATCAAGCTGCAATCACCAAACTGTACCAACAGATGGCAGAAGAAAGTATTTTGACTGAAAAGGAATGGTTGCTGGAACAAACACATAGTTTATAGAGCGTAATCTAAAACAAGCTCCTCGCCTTTTAAAACTAAAAAACGAGGAGCTCAGCTTATAGCGTATTAAGAGCGAACATTCATCCAATAATTACTGATATTCCCTTCTACATTTACCTTTATTTGATATAGGCCAGCAGCCCAATCAGCTACTGAAATTTTACGCTTCCAGGCTTCTTGTATACCTAAATCATAGTTATCTACTACCTGGCCTAGTGCATTTACAACCTCAAGATGCACCATTTTCCCTTGTCCATTTCCTTCAATAGTGAAGTAGTCAGATGCAGGATTAGGATATATCCGAACAGTATTATTTAGTTCATATTCATCATCCAACTGCAATCCATAGACTTCTCCACTTCTGCTATAAATCCGATTAAAATGGCTATGCGTCAATGTCAGCCCTTTTAGATTAGCCCCTTCTAGTGTAAATAATGGACTACTGGGTGAAATGGATAATTCTTCTGTATGATACCATATAACTCGTAGCTGTTCTTCCTCCTGATAGTATGCGAGTTCTCCAACTTCCAGTTGATTATGTATAGATTCTACTCGTGTGCCTTTTGGCAAATCGAAACTGAGTTGATAAGCAGAAATAGCTGCTGGAGTATTCATATACAGAGACATATCAGAAGAGTTCTTTTCTTCTACAAAGCCCAGAGATAAACTATTTCTAATATCAACTTCATTACCAACTAATGGTGACCCATCAAGGTTAACATCTCCAATCGGTATAGCTACAAAATCTGCTTTTTCATCTACTTCAAGTAAACTGATATCATATACCTCCGGGAAAACCGTTAGCCAGGGATTTTGTGGATCTGGAAATACAAAATCAGCAAGCACAAAACGCCAATAGGGTAATTCATCCGTCTCATCAACAATCCCTAAAATACGCTTGCGAAGCAGCAGTACATCAATAGTAGTAATTGTACCAGAATTATTAATATCTGCTGCAATCAATTTGTATGGAGAATCCAATGGGAAGGTCCCTGTTATATGAAGCGCAATTCGTAGCAAATCATATGTAGTTACGCCATTTGCTGCATCATCCTTACTTGGAATGAGCGTATAGCCTGTACCTGTTGGTTTTTCAAAGCTATAAAATGAAGTAGTAACCGTATCTAATTCACCAGTGCTAGCATAAAGAGAAACCAGTGCTTCAACCGCACTTCCTCCACCTGCCATATAAATATCTCCTTCTATCAAAGCAGTAGGCGGTGTGGTGTAAGGCATTCCAATCGTATGCCAGGCAACATTCGTTTCTTCTGATGATAAGAAGTCATAATGAATCTTTGCTTTATTTTCTATTATAAAGCCTTCCGGCAAATCAGCCTCCTGCTCTACATAAAATCGAACATATCCCTTAGAAGCCCAATAATCCTCATCGCTATCTGGAAGTGCCAGGTTTTCCATCAGGAACTGGAGCCTGCCCCTTCCATCCATAGAATAGGTATAAGGATGGCTACTTACTCCTAGTCGGATACTAGCAGGATCGAGGCCTTCCGGCAAATAATCTTCTATAAGGATTGTATTAACTGTTGCACCGCTGGTATTTTGAAATTCTATTTGATACTCAATCGGTACATTTGCATTAATCACCTGCATTTCACCTATTCCATATGGAGAAGCTACTTTATTATTTGCAAAGTCATTGCTACCATTCACTCTACAATAAGATTCTCTGTAAGGATACCCATCATCCTGGCTATAAGCAGTTACATATCCAAGACTTGGCTCAGCTCCTTCTCCTGTACCACAATTTTCAAATGATACATTAGGTGCTCCCATCCGATAAGGGCCTGGTGCCATTTCCATTTCTAAACGCTGGCTAGTACCACTGGCAGGATGAGTAAAACTATAGGATTCATTTTCGGCTAGTTGTATGTCTTCCTGTTTCATAACCAGGTCATCCTCTATGACGATGTAAGCACGACTTTCCAACATAGAAGCTCCCGTATTCAAAATCGTATATTCTACATAATCTCCCATGCATTCCGCACTCAATTCCAATATCGAACCATCCCATTCTGGGTCAGGAGTTGCACATATATCATTGGGAAATACTTGTGCTTCCATACAGTGAGCCTGTCCAACTATAGCTTCACAATCAATTTGTACAGTTACATCTATTTCCCCGCAAAAGCCTGCTGGCACATCCCCCAATTGGTATATATAAGAATCGACCCCACTCGCCAACCACAGATTATTCCCCAATACTATTTCCATAGATTCATCTAGGCTAATCTCTATATTTGCCTGAATAGCAGGAGCACTCCCCTTATTACAATACTTAATTTTATAGACTCCCTCCTCACACGCCTGTAGTTCATAAGATGATATACTTATTTCCATGAAAGGGCAAAGTTGTGCCTGATAAAAACCCAGATCAAGTTCATAGATTTCATCTGCACCTGCCTGTACCAATTCTACCGCTGAGCAAGCTTCCCAAACAGGACTAAGTGGAGTAGCAACCACCCAATAAGAGCCTGCTGGCACTTCTATTTCGTAGGTACCATCTTGCGTAGAAAATGTATAGTAGGTTTCCACGCCATCTGTTGCAGAGACTATCCAGCCTTCTAATAAGGGCTCTCCGGCATCGTAATTACATCCCGCTCCTGTGTTTTGCTCAAAAACAACTCCCTGAAGGGTGGCAAAACCCGGAGCATTAAAAACAGGATTGGCAGAACAATCTATATCCCCTCTTTTGACTGCTACAAAATTTTGTACAACATCCTCTTCAATATTATTGTAGTTGAAGACTTCCGGATAAGTAGAAGACCAGGGATCACTAGGTATAGGGAAAATATAATCTTCAGGAATAAACATCCATGTTGGTTCTGCTATAGATGTATTGATCCCAAGTATAAACTGATTCAGCAATACCGCATCAAAGGTACTTACCCCTCCATCATTATTGATATCTGCTGCCAATAATTGATAAGGCGACATCGAGCCATTGATTATTATATCCTGGTATGCATACAAATCATCAGTATCTACTCCATTGGCAGGATGCTCATTATAATAAGGAGCTAATGTATAATCTCCTCCTGAAGTCACCTCAAAACTATAATAACCTTCCTCATCTGTATAAGTAGTATCTCCATTGAGGTATAACGGCATTCCTACAACAGGATCTCCACACCAGGTTTCAATGATTCCTGAAATAGTAGAGGTATCTTCCTGTGGCAAGGAGACACAACAGCTCGTTGTATCCTGCAACAGAATATAGGTTTCACAATAATCTAACAAGGTACTATCCCTCCATGCTGCAATATTTATAATGTGGATTCCTACATCTCTATCACATGTTGCATCTAACCACGGCCCCGCATAAGGGTCTGCTTGCCCATCCTCTACAAAATGAGCGGTTAAAGTCACGCTCTCATCACAAGAATACCATGATGAATTGTAGAGAAAATTACTAGCCGCAATACTAGCCGCACAGTTATCAATTTGTCCATCCAGATCAGTATCCACAGGAAGTAAATCTACCTGTAGACCATTAATACATATTAACGATACTCCATCTTCTACGGTAAGGTCAAATGTACAGCTTGCAGTATCACAAGGAGATATTGCTTCTATTGTTATTGGATGAATACCTGCTTCGAGGCTATCTAAATCGATGCCACCCGGAGGTATAATTCCTGAAGTATCTATAGTAGAAAAGGTAAACACCAGATTACTGGTATCACAAGCCTCTGAAAAAGTTGGTATTTCCAGATGATAGCTGGCAAGACATTCTGGAATATATGCATCTATTGTTGTGTCTGCCGGGCAGTTTAACTGAAGGTTCTGACCACATTCTAAAGCAGTTTGTACAAAAATATAGGTTTCGCAAGTTCCCAATAAAATATCATCTTGCCATGCAGACACTTCAACAACCGAAGTGATACCGTCCTGGTCACAGCTAACAATCAAACTATCCATTGTCATATCAATAGGATCTCCTTGATAATTGATAGAATAGGTAATATCACCACAAAACTCCAGCTCGTCCTGATTAGTGACAAATGAAGATGCGTCCAATATCTCTATAAGCAGATCAGGAATCATATCACCATCCGTATCGGTACCATCTAATTCGATAACAGATCCATTTATACAGATAGGTACGCATTGAGCACCAAGAGCAATTGGAAAAAACAAGATGGATAATATTCCACAGAAATAATAAAACTTAAGCATAGGATTATAATTTGTTCACATTACAAAAATGCAGGAAGGATTTGCCTAACACAAAGACATTTTTCAGTATTTGTCCTTATAAAATCACATCACAAAAAATATAATATCCTATTTTTCAAATAGTTAAACAAGTTATTGTCTTTTTAAAAATATTGCAATCACAACAAATTATTCAATAAAATCTTTAGCTTGCGGTAATTAAGAATCTGACTTTCTCACTCCACTCATGTAAAACCAGAAAACCATCAATATAAGTACTCTAATTTAAGACGCCCTGACAAGCTTTACGATTATGAAAAACAGCCTCCTCTTAGAAGCATTAGAGACTCTGACAAAAAAAGAGCGTAAGCATTTTAAAAAGATGGTCCAATCTCCATTTTTCAATCAGCGGGAAGATGTAAAACAATGCTATGACTATCTTGAAGAATGCCTCTGGAAAAATAAGGTGATTCCCAATAAAGCTCGGTTATTCCAGCAACTTTATGGTAAAACTCCTTATGATGACCATAAAGTAAGAGTCGTGATGAGTTTTTTACTCAAATTACTAGAGCAATATTTCAGTTATCAGGCATTCACCCATGAAAAAGCCCAGCAAGAATTGTTTTTGGCAAAAAGCTATCACGAAAGAAAGTTGGACAAACACTGCCAACTTAGCATGAAAAGAGCACAACAACAACTTAATCAAAATCCTCACAAGAACGCCCTCTTCTATTATTACAACTACCAACTTCAGCAGCAGGAGTATAGATATCAGGCTACTCAAAAACGTATTAGCAAACTCAACTTTCAGCAAATTAATACAGAGCTTGATCTATTTTATACGGTCTCCAAATTGCGACAAGCCTGCCTTATGTTAAGCCATCAGGCAGTATACAAAATGGAATACGAAACAGAGATATCACCGGAAATACTTCAGAAAGCAGGTGAATTAGTTTTATTAAACATTCCGGCAGTAGCAATATATTATCATTGTTATCAGGCCCTTAGTCAGCCCCATAAGTTGGAGAGTTTTGAAGTTTTTAAGCAAATCCTGTTTAGCCAGGGGCATCTTTTCCCTCCTGAAGAGCAGCAAGACTTATTCATTTTGGGTATCAATTTCTGTACAAAACGCTATAATGCAGGAGACGAAAATTATTTAGGCATACAATTTGAGTTATATCAACAGGGGCTTCGTCAGGGCTATCTATTATCGGATGGACAACTCTCCAGATTTACCTTTCGTAATATTGTCACCCTTGGGCTTATTTTGAAGCAATACGAATGGGTTGAGTCTTTCATTACAGAATACGAAATAAAACTCAATAAGAAACATCGCAAAGGCATGGCTAATTTTTGTCAGGCACGCCTCGAATACAGCCGGAAAGCATACGGAAAAGCATTAGAGTTATTACAACAATCGATTTATCGTGATCCTCTCCTTCAGCTCTCAGCCCGAACTGTCATTATAAAAATATTCTATGAGACCAATACCTATGATGCATTAGAAGCACAACTCAATTCGCTACAAACATTCTTGCGTCGGAAGAAGGATGTTATTAGTTATCACTATGACAATTATTATAATATGCTTAAGTACACCAGGGCATTAATGGAAATTAATCCTTACGAACGTGCAGCTGCAATAAGTATAACTGAAGCTATTAAGAGCGAAGAAATTTTAGCGGAACGCCATTGGTTAGTTGAGCAGGCAAATCAATTATTATAAAAGTAATTCTTCTTAAAAAGAGGAGCTCTACGTATAAATTCAAAATTTGTTGCCCTAAGAGAGCAATAAATTTTGTTTTATATATATTTTTTTTACTTTTGTTACATATTTGTTAGAAGCGAAATAATAAGACGACGACTTTTTGACCTAAAACGCCCCATATGGGCAAAAAAAAAGTCCCAACTTCTAGTTGGGACCTCTCGCTAATAACAAATCATAATCTCATGAAATAATAAGACGACCTAAATTTTTAGAAACAAATATATTGTGACCTAAGTTTCTTCTGTTGCAATTTTTGAGTGGGCTCCTTGCCAAGTATGCCTGGCAAGGAGCCTTCTAAGATTATTGGGATTATGATTACCGCACTTCATTCTAGCACGTTCCGGCTGGTAGTTACGTTAATCATTTAATGTCGAATTCTAATTGTTCGACTTTTCTAATAAAAAGCTCTTGGAATTTTTATCTTAGATTGCTCAAATTGTCAAAATGTGATGGCAACACTTTTTCGCGTTTGCTATTCTGCGGTGTTAGTTTTTGGGACATGCTTTCGGAATTTGGGATCATGCAGAATTTAGCCTCCCCCGTGCTGCCATCGGCGGTATATGAAGTTGGTCTGGTTCTGAATAATAATCGGTTTCCTTCTTTAATATTTATGGTGTTTTACACCGTATAGCTTTTGGGATAGCCTCTCTCTTTTCTTTAAGGCTCAGAACCACGTTTTTTCAAATTTTACCGCTTTTCACTCAATCTTTTTTGAGTGTCAGAATTTTTTGAGTTTTGTTATTTCCTCATTTCCTTCTGATTACAATACAAATATGCAGGGATTATAATAGGTGGGCAAAGACAAAAAATGAGATTTGTTGAAAAAAAATTAGTAAAAAAATCAACAATACCACACATAAAATACTAAAAACCAACCAATTAAATACACACTCACTGTTGTCATAAAAAACTTTTTTATTTAAATAAAAGCGCAAAAAAAATTATTTTCTTTTGTTTTTTCTTAAAAAAGGCTGGTGTGCAAGTGATTTTAAAGTAAACAAGGACGATTTTTTTCTGCCGTTTAAAGCGGATTCACCTTGGTAAATTCATCTATTAGAACGTAAATCCATAGCAAAAAAAAAGCCCCGGCAGCTTTGCCGGGGCCTCTCACTAATAACAAATCATAATCTCATGAAAATAAGACGACTTTATTCTTAACGCCATACACATCAAAAAAATTGCAGATATGAAGGCTTTTTTAATATTTTAACGAACTATTAACGTTCCCCCTCCAATTAAGGCCCCCTCATGCTTCAATGAATAAATATAAGTTCCTACGGAGAAGGTCGAAGCTGGCAAAATGTATTGATTATTTCGGAAAACATCCTGTTTAATCAACTGCCCTGCACTATTATAAATGATTAAATCCAGTGATTTGTTCATTGGCCAACCTTCAACTTCTAAAATAACCTGGCCTGAAGTAGGATTAGGATAAGCTTTTACATCTATTTTCAGTCCTACTAAATCATCATCCTGTATGCTGGAAAGTTCATGAGGAACGAAATTAATCAGAAAATCTTCCAGGTCAGGAGCCTTGATTACATGAGTGTATGTATTCGATTGCACGGGTTCATAATAATCAAAGATGACGTATGCCTGGTTTTCAATAACAGTACCAATAGGATTATTTTGATTTTGCTTAATTTTCAATTCTACATAACCAAAGGAATTCGGATCCATAGGTGATGCTGAATTAGGTAATTCTATATTATCGAAAGTTATTTTTATAACTCCTGTATGATAAGCTTCTAAATCATATTGATGACTACTAGCTCCCGGAACGATGCTAGCAATATCCAGGAATTGCGAGAGGGTGTCTCTTATGACTACTCTGGCTACTGTATCCGTACCAATATTACGGAAGAGGTAACGATAAGTAATATCTGTATTTGCGTGGATATAAGTATCCTGATGACCTCTTGGATGAGCTACTAAGCTGATCTCCTCCTGTGAATCTATAAACTCATCTACATGTATAGAAATAGATGCATTTTTATCATCCTCAGGCCAGTCCGTCACATAACCTGTACTAAAGGGCATGCCATCTTCTACACAGCCCTCTACAGCAATAGTAGGCAAACTGTTGCCAGGATGCCCTTCAGACTGCTCTGCTACTAAACGCATCGTAGCGCCATCAGCTTCCACTCTGATAACTTTTTCCATCTGCCCATCTAGTTGGAATTGCTCCATAAACACTACCAGATCTTCTTCAATAATGAAAGCAGGCCTCGGCTCAGTCATATCATCATCAGAAATGTTCTCTATCCTGAATTCTACAGAATCAACATCAGTAAGGCATACTCCTGTTACCTTGATACTTGATCCATCCCATGAAGGATCTGGATCAGTACAAATAGTATCTGGATAAATATGAGCACTCACCAAGCCTGATTGTCCTGTTGCGATACCATCGCAGGACAGGAAAGTATTAATTGTAAAGGAGCCAGAAGTATTATAAGGCATATCACCTATATCAAAAGTATAGGTATTGCCATCTTGTGTCCAAGGTAAGCTGGCATCTACGAAGTTGATACTATCTCCTAATAATACTTCTATGAATACATCATCGGCATCAATAGGCCCTGCGTTAGCATAATCAACAGTATATACTACATCATTACACGGGGCAAGGAAGGGTGTAGATATATCTACCTCCATAAACGGACACACCGTTTTTGCTTTTATAGGGAAATTAACCGTAGTAGTATCGTAGAAGTTGTCAATAAGCATATTGACCCCATTGGGCAAGCAGCTTTCCCAATAAGAGTTAGCAGGTACTGCTTCTACAATATAGTCTCCTGTATCTACCCGAATCAGAAAATCACCATTTTCATCAGAAGAGCCAAAAAAGGTCTTATCAATACCTCTAGCCCTAACTAGCCAATCCTGGAAAGGCTGCTCTCCATCATCCAGATCACATTCTTCATCTTGATCGTGAAATACATTTCCTTTGATATAGCTGGTATAAATAGATCCTTCTCCATCTGTCAAAGTAAGAGATACACTATTGACAAAGTTGAGGAAGAAACCATTATATCCTGTGAAGATAAATCCTCCTTGTTGCGTAGCAGCAATGCTGGTTGCAAAATCCGTATTAAAAACATCCCCCGTATTAGTCACCCAAATCATATTTCCATCTGGAGTGAACTTTGCCAAGAGGAAATTGATATCAAAATCGTTCAATTCGGTACTACCTGCAACCACTAAACTACCATCACTTTCTAATTCTATGATGGAATTGACCTCATCTCCCATGCCATAAGCATCTTCAACTGTTTCCCACAACAAGGTACCATCTGCATCATATTTCCAAATTGCCATATCCGAATTATTAAATTTAAATCCGGCGACAGCTATATTTCCATCTTGTGTTACAATTACATCCTTGGCCTCAACATTCTCCTCACTCGACACTAGTTGTTCCCAAATTACATTTCCGTCCTGATCTATATAATATACTAATGCATCACTTCCCGAGCCATCGGGAGGAGGTATAGAAGTTTCTCTTCCTCCTACTACTACATAGCCACCATTATAAGCCACAACAGCACTAGCAATGCTTTCCAACTCACCCGTTATTGTCTTTCTCCAATCTTCTGTTCCATCTTCTGCTACTTTCAGCAGGAACACATCAGCATGGCCATCTTCATCTTCTGACGACCCCACCATTAAGAAACCGCCATCCGATGACTTTGTGATATCATTAATCCGAATATCAGCAGCTCCCTCGTTATCATAAGCCATATCCCATTCCTGCTTCCCATCTTCAGATATTTTAAGGAGGTATGCCTGAAAATCATCTACCTGTGCATCAAAAGACGCGTGCCCTGCAATGATGAAGCCAAGATCATCTGTTTGCAAAGCTGCATACCCGTATTCGATAGCTCCCGGGTCAAATGTTTTTTCCCAGACCAATGTACCATCTACATCCGTTTTAATCACGTATATATCTATATCCTGATCAGCTCCATCAGCAAAGGATTGGCTAAAACCAACCACCAAATACCCATGGTCAATAGTATGAATTACTTCATTTGCTTGATCTTCTTTATTACCTCCAAAAGATCTTTCCCACCCTTGGCTAAAGGCAGGTGTTAAAGATAGGAACCCCAGGCTTGCCACTACCACGGATCGAAGGGCAACGCTGCATATAAATCTTAGATATGTTTTCAACTGCGTCATTAGCGAATTTTTTAGGCCTAAATTTTAGTATAAATTACTGGTCATCTTCCTGTAAATCAGAGCTAGCTATATTCTCTCATTTACAAAAATGTTATTCCTTATAGATAAAATCAAAGACAAAAAACGTAATTTGTTGACACTTTAACGACAAAATGGGCAACTAAAATTCTAATAGAATCATTCTATATATATCTTATCCAAATTATTACACATTACACTTTTTTAATTTCTTGTTGACAAAACCATCACTATAAATCATGCTTAGCAGCCATCTTGTTTCTATTTTGAGAACCTTCTCTAAAAAAGAAAGCCGGGATTTACGCAAGTGGCTTAATTCTACTTTCCACAATCAGCGAGAGGACGTAAAATTATTGTTTGAGTATCTAATGGTTGGAGATCATCTCCTCAAAGATAAATTTCTGGAAAAGGAGCGGGTGTTTCCTAAAGTATTTCCTAAAGAACTTTATGATGATGCAAAATTAAGGCAAAGCATGCATTTCCTGTTAAAGGCAGTAGAAGAATTTTTAATATATCAGGAATTGAGGGGAGATGAGATTCGTTCGCGCATGGCCCTATCCAGTGTTTATCGTAAACGAAGGCTGGAAAAAGCTTTCCAAAAAACCATAAAATCGGTAGAATCTTTACAGGAAAAAACGACTCATCGCGATGAGCATTTCTTGCGTAATGAATATCTCATAGAACTAGAAAAATACTATTTCTTTGAAGGCAAAAAACGTACTACAGAAATTAACCTGCAACAAGTTTCTGATGCGCTGGATGTCACTTTTTTCGCAGATAAACTCCGACAAACATGTATGATGTTTGCTCATCAGGCTGTTTATCCAGCTCGATACAATATAGGCATGCTTGAAGAAACGATTTCTTATATTGAAGACAACGATTTACTTAGATATCCAGCTATTTCAATTTACTATTACGGCTATAAAATGTCGACAGATCAAGAAAATAGCCATCAGCATTTCCTCAATTTACGCAATGACATCCAGTCTCATATGGATTTATTCAAACACAGTGAGCTGAGAGATATTTACCTAATGGCTACCAATTACTGTGTAAGACAGATCAATAATAACAAAGAAGGTATGCGTAAGGAGTTATTCGAGTTGTATAGAAATGGAGTAGAAAACAAAATTCTTATTGAGAATGGAGTACTCTCTCATTATACATTCCGAAATATTGTGAACATGGGTACTGCTTTTAAAGAGTTTGAATGGATCAACCACTTTATTCAGGACTATCAACAATATCTTTCTCCTAAATATAGAGATGAATCGGTCCGCTTTGCTTCCGCAAAATTACATTATTCTAAAGGCGAGTATGGCGCTGCTATGCGTATTATTGCTACGATGGACTTTGATGATGTTCTGATGAATCTATACAGTAAAGCTATTTTGGCGATCATGTATTATGAAGAGGATGAAATAGACTCACTTGAATCTTTGCTAGACAGCATGCGTACTTATATTCGCCGCAAAGGTATAATGGGCAATTATAAAGCAATATACTCCAACTTTATTACCTACACTCGTAAGCTAATTAAAGTAAATCCATTTGATAAAGCACAAGTCAAAAAGCTAAAAAAAGAAATAATGGAAGTTCGATCACTTCCTGAGAAACAGTGGTTTATCACCCAGGTAGAACAATTATAGCTGTTTATCTACGCTGCCTCATTGCCTCATACAACATCATACCAGTTGCCACAGATACATTCAATGAATCCGTCTGCCCTGCCTGAGGAATGATAAACAATTCACTTGCTGCACGAGCAACTGCCTGGCTTATCCCCTGCCCTTCTGAACCTAAAACAAATGCTGCTGGTTGAGCCAAATCAATATCGTATATTGATTTATTAGCCTCCAGGCTACTTGCAAAGACCTGAATACCGGACATTTGCAAATACTCAATGGCCGCTATCAAACTACTCTCTCTACATACTGGTAATACCGACAAGGCTCCTGCAGACGCTTTCATTGCCTCTGCATTGATTTGAGCACTATTTTTTTGAGGTACAACCAATGCATGTGCACCACATACTTCAGCAGTCCGGGCAATAGCTCCAAAGTTTCTAACATCCGTCACACCATCCAATAATACTAATAAAGGAGTGGCAGAACGCTCATAAATACCTGGCAAAACATCTTCCAATAAATAATATTGTACCAATGCCTGTTGAGCAACTACTCCCTGGTGATTACCGCGCACCATACGCTGTAAACGTTCTTTAGGTATTACTTTCAGTGGGATGTTTCTATCTCTACACAAATGTCTTAGTTCTTTCTCTAATTCCCCGCGAATACCTTGTTGGAGAAAGACTTTATCAATCGGTACTCCTGCTTGAAGTGCATCTACAACAGGATGCCGGCCGTATATAATTTTTAATTCATCCTTTTTTGCCATAGCGCAAAGATCATATTTTTTATGGTTCTTTGATAACTTTTCTCACTACTCCAGAGGAGTAAATTCTGTGAGCCAAAGCAAATGATTTAGTAAAAATGCGCCCCTCATTGGTCGCAGTTCTTTCATCTAAACCATTTGCCACAGTATCAATCAAAGAAGTTTTTTCATGCATTGATGGCTTTTATCTCTTAATTGTTCAGCAGAGATTCGTGAACCAAACAGATATGTCTTCAGTTAGACTATATATTTTTCAAAGAATATATCTTGTTTGTCGTGTATCTATTACACTTAGATATTTTCTCTTTTATAGCTTAAAGCATTTTATATTTTAGCAGCTGAATTTTCACACAACTAATTGACAAGAGTATGAAAAAGACCTTTACGCAACTGAGCACTTTACTCTTACTTATGGCAATAAGCACCATGAGTTGGGCACAGGCTCAGACGCCCCTTGAGACTGCCATGCGTTACCTGGAAGACAAGCAGGAAGAATGGCAGCTAACAAAAGCAGATATTGCAGATGTAGTAGTAAGAGACCATTATACAAGTAAGCACAATGGTGCTACCCACATCTATTTCAACCAGCGCCATTCTGGCATTGAACTATACAATGCTATTAGTGGTGTCCATCTAAAGGAAAATGGAGATGTAGTTTTTGCTACGAATCGCTTCACTCCGGCACTGGCAGGAAAAGTAAATACTACAGAAGCTGTAGTAAATGCTCACGATGCCATCTTAAATGCCGCTCATCACTTCCAGCTTCCTATCCTTAGCAACCTACGCTTGCTTGATCAGGTAGGAGACCGCCAGTACACCTATGAAGGTGGTTATATTAGCCATCAGGATATTAAAGTACAATTGGTTTATCAATTGATCAATCAAAATGAAGTGCGCCTGGCATGGGATTTAGCTATTGACTTACCTTCATCTGCTGACTATTGGAGTGTAAGAGTTGATGCTGTAAGTGGTGAAGTACTAGATCAGCACAACTGGACCGTTTCTTGTAATCACTCTGGAAATGGCGTACACCAACACAATGAGCATTGTGCTGTTACTCAGCATAATAATGCATTACACCTTAGCTATGAAGATGCATTGGCTCAAGAACGCCAGGTATTAAATGATGGCGCACAATATCGTGTATGGGCAGTACCAGCCGAAAGCCCATCTCATGGTATGCGTGAATTGCTAGACAATCCCGCTGATCCTGTAGCTTCACCTTATGGATGGCATGATACAAATGGTGAGGAAGGACCAGAATATCGCATTACTCGCGGTAATAACGTACACGCATTCCTGGATGTAGAAGGTGATAATCAATCTAATGGTGATGAACCAAATGGTGGCGAAGATTTAATCTTTGATTTCCCTATAGACCTGAATCAGGAACCAGAAGAATATCAGGATGCTGCTACTACTCAATTATTTTACATGAATAACTTCATGCACGATTTCACCTATGCATATGGCTTTGACGAGCCTGCTGGTAACTTCCAACAGAACAACTATGGCAATGGTGGTAGTGGCAATGACTATGTTTTAGCACAGGCACAGGATGGTTCTGGTACTAACAACGCCAACTTTGCAACTCCTCCAGATGGTGGTAATGGTAGCATGCAAATGTTTTTGTGGACTAGCGGCGGTAGCGTATTTACTGTCAATAGCCCACAGCCTGTTGCAGGTAGCTATGATGTTACGGCAGCTGGTTTTGGTGCAACTATTTCTAACATCCCTGTAACCGGTAATGTAGTAGTAGTTGATGATGGTACCGGAGAAGGAACACAAGGTTGTAATGATTTAATTAATGGCGAGCAATTAGATGGTGCTGTAGCACTAATAGATCGCGGTAGCTGTGAATTTGGACTGAAGTGTTTGAATGCACAAAATGCAGGTGCTATAGCCGTAATCGTATGTAATTTTGAAGATGACTTAATCACCATGGGTGCTGGTGAAGTAGGTGGACTGGTGACCATCCCAGCAGTTATGCTTGGTTTCACACACTGCCAGGCTATTCGCCAACATGCAGGTAATGGCCTAAATGTTACTTTCCAGGTACCTGAGGATAATGGCCCTGATCGCCTGGATGGTGACCTTGACAATGGTATTATCGCTCATGAATATGGACATGGTATCTCCAATCGCCTTACGGGTGGCCCTTCAGCGGCAGGATGTCTAAGCAATGGTGAGCAGGCTGGTGAAGGATGGAGTGATTACTTCAGCCTGGTTACCAGTGTTCGTCCTGGTGATACAGGAGATATGCCTCGCGGTATTGGTACTTATGCTCAGCGTCAGGAAACTACTGGCCCTGGTATTCGTCGCCAACGCTATTCTACAGATATGAGCGTTAACACACAAACCTATATAGATATTGCAGGACAGGGAGTACACGCTACTGGTGAAATATGGGCTGGTGTTACCTGGGACCTATACTGGGCTATGGTAGAATTATACGGTTGGGATCCAGATCCAATCAATGGAACCGGCGGTAATAACATGGCTATCCAATTAGTAATGGATGGTATGAAATTACAAGCTTGTAATCCTGGTTTCATGGATGGAAGAGATGGCATTCTTGCAGCAGATGAGCTTAATTACAATGGTGAACATGAATGCCTAATCTGGGAAGTATTTGCTCGTCGTGGTATGGGCTTCTTCTCTGACCAGGGTAGTGCAGATACCAATTCCGATGGTGAAGAAGGTTTTGAACCTAAACCACAGTGTATTGCAGAACTAAAGATCAAGAAAAATGTAACTCCTTTCATTGAAGCTGGTGATGAGGTAGAAGTAACTCTTACACTTACCAATCATAAAGGAGAACCAGTTACGGGTGTAATGGTAGAAGACGAACTACCTGTAGGACTGAGCTTTATTGCTGGCTCTGAAGAAAATGCAACAGCTACTGTTAATGGTCAAACGATCACATTAGAGGTAGGTGAAATTGCTCATGATGAGACCGTATTGGTTACTTACCGCCTAAGCAGTGATGTAAGCCTTTCTTCTGTATTGCAGTTTTTTGATGGCATAGAAGATGGCGAAGACAATTGGCTATTTGAAAGCCTGGATGAAGGCTTTGATACCTGGATTTCAACAGAAGAAGATGCTTATGAAGGAGACAAAAGCTGGTTTGTTCCAAATACCGGAACTGAAAATGATCAGGCAATTTTCCTTTTAGATCCGATCGAAGTAGTAGGTACTCAGCCTGCGCTGCGCTTCTATCACAAGTATAATGTTGAATTGGGCTTTGATGGTGGTTTTGTTGAAGTTTCTACTGACAATGGTTTTATCTGGAACAGAGTAGCAGATAAGGTTATACGTAATAATTACAACACCATTATGGATTATAGTACACTGGCAATTCCTTTCTTGGGTGCATTCTCAGGTACCTCCAATGAATGGGAAGCAACCTATATAGACCTTAGTGACTATATTGGCCAGTCGATCAGTATTCGTTTCCGTTTCGGTTCCAATGATGGCGGAACAGGAACCGGTGCTATGCCAGGATGGTTTGTAGACAATATAGAGTTGATGGATCTTTTCTACTACAATAATGAAACCTGTGTGATGTCAGACCAGGGAGATATGGCTTGTGCAATTGCTGATGAAGCTGGTACTATTGTAGAATCTACCGTATCAAGCAATACGGATAGTGAAGTAAAAGAAAACAGCATCCGAGTATATCCAAACCCTGCTAATAGCTTGCTTAATGTAGCAATCGAAAGCTCGCAGCGAGGACAAGGTTTCTTAACGCTGGTGAATGTGGATGGCCGCATTATCATGGAGCAGTCATTGCAGTTATCTGGCAACCAACAGATTATTCCATTAAACATTTCGAAGCTTCAAGCTGGCATGTATTATGTAAAAGTACAAGCGGGTAGTGCTTCTTATGTAGAAAAAGTAGTTGTTCGATAATAAAGCTGCGGCTTTAAATCAAAACTATTTTTGAATAATCATAAACAATGGTCCCCTATCTGGTTTATTTCGGATAGGGGATTATTTTTGTGGCTTATTTGAAAATTATGGATAAGAAGATACAATTAGAATTATTGTTTTGGGTATTTACTTTGGTTGCCACAGCAGCAGTCTTAGTGCCTATTTATACCAATATCCCAAACTACCCGTTTTGGTTGCCTAATATACTTTTTATTATTACGGCGATTACAATAACTCGTTATCTGTTTTTGCTGAAATACACCTTCCTTGCTAAACGACAGATACTGAAAATAGTAACCATATTTTTGTGCATTCCCCTGATATTTTTTCTGGTACAGGAGCTCAATTATTTTCAGACTTATATTGATGAAGAAGGTATTGAAGGTATGGTAGGGCATTTGCCTTACGATGGTAGGCAAAGTGTAGTTGATTATATGAGAAGTGAATATATCCTGTTTGGGACAATGGCTATTCTAAGTAGCATTATTTTTCCTTTTAGGCTGATTTTATCTGTTTGGCGTACCCATAATAGAGGTACCGTTTGATTAACAATAGCCTTTCAATTCTTTGCCGTTTACCGAAATCAGTTGATCCAGGCGTATTTCAAATCCTGTATTTAGCAGTAAATATTCTGCTTTATCTCTGATATACAAGTCTTTGATTACTCCTTCAGCTTCCTGTCTATTTGCATGTTCATCCTGATAGATGATGGTGCATGAGGATCGAAGTGTAGCTAGGGCTTCTAATTCGTCATAAAAGTTACAACTGATCGGTTGGTAGTTTTTCATAATTCATTGAGTTGTTAGTATAAACCTTGCAATAGGCAGTTTGTTTTAACAACTACCAAACTACTTCAAAAGAGATTAATTTGATAAAAACAATTTCTATTCTGGGCTGTGGGTGGCTGGGCCTGCCATTGGGCAAAAGCCTCGTTGATAAAGGGTTTATAGTAAAAGGATCAACAACCAGCCCAAAGAAGGTTTCCATTATTAAAGAAGCAGGTATTATACCGCACTTACTCAAAATAAATGACCGAGTAGAGAGTAGTACACTCAAATCATTTTTTCAATCCGATTTGCTAATACTCAATATCCCTCCCGGAGGCCGTAAAGATCCTGAAGTTGAGCATAGTTACCCTCAAAAAATTAATGCCGTACTTAATGAGGTTCATCCAAGTACGATAAAGCACTTAATATTTATCAGTACTACTGCCGTATATAACTCCAGAGATCATATCGTCAATGAAGAATCAACTACAGATCCTTCTACTCCTTCCGGCAAAGCGGTATTGATAGCTGAGCGCCTGTTAGGCCTTCAAAAAGGTATAGATATTTCAATTCTTAGAATGGCCGGGCTTGTTGGAGGAGATCGAAAAGCAGGCCGTTTCCTGGCAGGAAAAAAGGGAGTACCGAATGGTTCTGCTCCCATCAATCTCGTTCACCTGGATGATTGCATTGGAGTAATCGAGACAATTATACAACAAGCTGCCTGGAACGAAATCTTTAATATTTGTGCAGACTTGCACCCCAGTCGTGTAGATTTTTATACACATCAGGCTATAAAAGAAGGGTTAGAACCTCCTACATTTTTAAATAATCCGCAAAAAAAAGGTAAGATTGTTTCTAATGAAAAGGTAAAATCTGCCCTGGGGTATCAATTTATTCATCCTGACCCCTATCATTTTCCCTGAGATTGACCCTCTGTAAGGTTTGAAGTGATCTAGAAAATTCAGGGAGTATTATTTCTACTTCAACAACTCTATTGATCATCCCTGCACAAGATTAAAAAAAATTATCCCGAACCCTGAGACAAAATCAAGGTTCGGGATAATTACTGTTTTTCGACAATTAGATAATTAATGACCGCTTAAGCGATTAACATTTTCAGATGCACATGCGATTAAGTACATTCATTGATTACTATGCTTCTGCACGGAATGCTATTTTAAGGTTATATTCCGTACCTGCCTGCATATCTTCAGTAGATGCCTTTAATTTTCTATTATTCAGGCTCTGAAAAACAAACTGGCTTAAGTCTTCATTATCCGCTACCACTTCAAGTACAACAATTTCATTGTTTTCGCTAATAGTAAAATTAACAAACACATAGGTTTCTGAAACACCATAAGATTCCATATCAGGAGCATCGATCATACGAGCTACCTCTTTACGAAGTGTTCTGGTATTTTCATCAATAGTGTTAGCAAATGACTGTGTTCCAATAAACAAACAAAGAGCTACGAACAAAGAAATACGGATGGTTTTCATAATTAAAAGGGTTTAAATTAACAATCGGGTTAAGCAATATTCTTCCAGGACAAAAGACTGGCTATCAGCCTCTTGCCAACTGTTTTACATTATTTTTTTATTGTTTGCTTTCAAAATCAAAGACGTTACTAAAACGAAAAAGTTGCACGCTTTGATTCATGAAAATGGATGGTTTCTATCAGCTCCATCAAAAAGACGATCAGATGATCTAAGATACCGATGTTTAACTCCTGCTTATCTACAAAGTTATCTAACCAGCTTTTTGATACTTATTCAGCCTTTCAAAACACATATACACTCTATTATTGGCAAGGCATGTGCCAAAACAAATAAGACACTGTTTTTCAGCACATTATCAAAATACCTTTATTATCTAAATAGTACATTAGTGTGCGATTGTGTACGAAAAGTGTACGATTACGAACAGTACATCTATTTCAAGAGAACATCGAAAACCAGTCAAAGAGCAACAAAAATTGGTAAGTTTCAGAGAAAATACTTATTTTTGGATTAGGAATTACAGTCCAACTTCAATTCTTCAACTATACTTATCGTAACACTCCCCCCGAGTAATTCATTAAAAACAAAGCCATTTTGAATCAAATGGCGCACAACTCCCCCCCTGTTCTGATGCCTATATCGAATTAGTCCCCTAATTCCGTAGTATTGTTGAGATACACTTCTGATATTTATTTTCAGATCACAAGCAGTACTACAGGCGAATAATATTACACACTAATAGCAACTGATCTATTACTTTTTCTCTTGATGTATGCATGCATATGCATATATCAGGATTGCTTATGCTTATTCGCTAAACAAAACATACATACTAATGAGAAAATTATTGATTACACTGCTAATCTGCTGGGCAGCCTATGGCCACTCGCAAGATTTTGAAGCTGGCATCTACTTTGGTGGAAGTTTTTATAGTGGAGATTTATCACCAAGAGTACTTCCTCGCTACACAAATTTCATGGAGCCCGCTGGAGGGCTAATTGCCCGTATTAGAGGGAATGGTGTAATAGCAGGCCGTGTTTCGGTGCTTTATACCAAATTGTGGGGAGATGATACCAAAGGAGGAGCACATCCTGCTCGTGGGTATTCTTTTGAATCCAAATTACTGGAAGGTAGTGCAATGGCCGAATGGTATCTTATTCCCGATAACTACATTGGGGATCGCCCTAAAGTATCTCCTTATTTAACGGTTGGAATCACCGTCTTTCATTTCTCTCCTGAAGTAGAATTCCAAGGACGAATTGTAGACCTCCAATCTCTTGGAACAGAAGGACAGGGACTTTCGGGTTATGATGCTCCTTACAACAAAACCCAGGTGGCCATACCATATGGTGCTGGTGTCCGCTTTGAATTAAGTAAAAGAGCAGCCCTTTCTTTTGAGATTACAGGTAGAAAGACATTTACCGATCATCTCGATGACGTAAGTGGATCAGCTGTAGAATACCAAAGAGTTTATGAAGAAAATGGAACAGTTGCTGCTCAACTCAGCAACCCTTCTATTGATCCCAATGACCCTTCTTCTAATAATAGAATTTATACCAGAGGGGGAAATAAATTTGATTCTTATGCCATATTTGGTTTAGGCTATACTTTCCGTTTAAGCCGATAGTATTGAAATGAAAACCCGCTTCGAGTTTATCTTCGAAGCGGGTTTCCACTCCAACACCTG
This sequence comes from Chitinophagales bacterium, assembly GCA_022360175.1. Taxonomy (GTDB): domain Bacteria; phylum Bacteroidota; class Bacteroidia; order Chitinophagales; family Saprospiraceae; genus JAKSDI01. The sequence goes on along the minus strand of JAKSDI010000193.1, from coordinate 12,819 downwards.
AAGTGTTGTTACTCAACATACATCACTGTCAACTTTTCTTTTTTCCCAATCCATCTGCAGAGATAAATTTCATGGAAAGAGAATTCACACAATGACGTGTATTTTTCGCTGTAAAGCGTTCACCTATAAATACATGTCCCAAATGCCCTCCACAATTGTTGCATAATATTTCGGTCCTGCGCCCATCTACATCCATTTCTCTTTTTACTGCTCCAGGGATTTCATCATCAAAACTCGGCCACCCACATCGGGAATCGAATTTATCTTCAGAACGGTATAAAGGAGTTTCACATCTTCGGCATATATAAATCCCTTCTGCTTTATTATTGACATATTCACCACTAAAAGGGCGTTCTGTACCCTTATGCTCAATAACGTAAGCTTCTTCAGGACTAAGATCATTCCAATCGTTCTCCGGCTTCATGTAATTCAGTTATGAACCTGACAACCCCTTCCAGTAAAAGAAAGAAGTTGTCAGATAATCCATTTTATTAGTTAGAAAAATCCAGGTTTTGGATTAAAGTAATCGCCTGCTCAGCCTTGTCCTGAGGAGTATAGAGTGTCGCTTCACCTATAGAGGGAATAGCCGAATCTGGCCTCTCTAAAATATGACTCTCTATACCATGCTGCTTAAGATAATCTTCTACCAGTTTGGTTTTTAATAAATCAGCCGATGCAAAAATTTTCACCCAATCTTCTTTCATCTTATTTTGGCTTTAATTAGTTTAAAATCACTTCTACTTATAAAACACATGAATCAATCAGGAAGTTAAATGAATTGTCTTACTCGAATGTCTTTTTTGCTATCACTACCACCTAAACCAGGTCTTCATCTTTCCAAGAACGCTGTTTCTCCTTTTCCAGTTCGGGCAGCTCCAGATAGTCATCTTCTTCTTCCATACTTTTCCGCCCTGGGTCCAGCTTACGCAATTCCCGTTCCATCTCTTGTTGTTCCCACTTAGCGTCCATCGGCCCTACTCCGGGAAAACCAAAAACTTTGAAATAATGCATCACCAAGCCAACGCCCCAACCTAACAATGGCCAGTAAAACCACCAATCCCCAAAACTAGTTAGTGCATTCAATACGAAAAAAAAGATGGCCATTACAAGATAAGTAGAAAGATGGCCATAAAAGCCTTTCTTTTCTTTTACGCGCTTTTGAGCTGCCCTGTACATTTTTTCTGACATGACTCCATTTTGTTATTCATAATATCTTCCTGCTGAAGTTAAAAATAAAATGCTCAAATAGCAAAGTATAATTTTTGTATATTGTTTTTAAGATTCAATAAATACCTATGCTTTCAAAAGTAAAAAACCTTGTGAGCAATAACCAGGCAATGGCCGCACTTGCTTTACTCAAGGAAGATGCCGATGACCAATGGGAAGAAGCAATCATCTTGTTACAATCCAGCCAGGTACAATTATCCAACGAAAAAACACAACAACTAATTAGCTCTGAAGAAGCTCAGCGAAGGCAAAACCAGATTAATGCTGGTATCTTGACTTTATTAGGCCATATCGAACAACAAGAAAGGTCTTCTGAAGATATTACCGAGCAATTAAAAGGCCAGTTTTGGAAACCAGAGTTACAGCAAGTCACTCAAAATGATATTGACAAGTCCGTCAGCATTAATCATTCTAATATTACAATAGGAAATAACACTGATGTAGTCATAGGTTCTGGGAACAAAATATTTAAATCACTTGGGCGATGGCAGTTTTGGGCGATTATCATGGTACTACTCGTCATAGGGGGTACCTTATTTTATGGCGGTAAAAGATTATTTGCTCAACAAGAGAACACAACGGTTTCTCTAACCTCTATACAAAACGAATTGGCAAAACTCGCAAGTGCTAAAGGCGAGAATTTCACTCAACAAATACCCGAGCTAAAAGAAAAAATATCGGCAGGTGTAAATGCCCTCAATAACGATAATTATGATGAAGCCATTCAACAACTGGAAGAGGTGGCCAAATCAGCCAAACTTGCTACTGTCTATCAGGCGCTGGAAGATGCTTATTTGAAAAAGGGAGATGTTAAACAAGCCTATAAAATGAGGCAGCAAGCATTAAGAATTAACCCTGCGGCATACGCAGAACGTTCGCTTAAGGAACTCAAAGGAAAAACAATCAATCTGCTCGCTCCTGAAAACGGAGGTAGTATGAAAGCTGCTTCAGATCCAAAAATGGCCGCAATAGCTGATCAGAATTTAGGTAAATTATATACAGGCAGCAACAACTGGATTGTTTTTAGCTTTAAAGATGAGCAAGAAGCCGAACTCCATTCATTTGATTATTATGTTCCATCTTCCAATAAATATCATATCGAATCTTTTGATTTACTCGTAAGTAATGATTCTCCCACTGATAACTTCACATCTATCGGTACTTTTCAATTAGAAAATGTATACCTATCAGATCAGCCTTTTCAGCATTTCACTTTCGAGCCGGTAAAAGCCAGGTATATCAAGTTTCAGATAAATGCAAAATCTACTACTGGCGTATATATGTATGAAATAAGGCTATGGGGTAAATTAGAATAGCTGCCTATTATTAGAGGTATCGGCACTGACTTCCAACAAGTCCTGCCAAGCCTGTAAATAATCCGCCAAATACCGCAGCTATAATCACCATGGTATTCCCGCCAAGCCCACCAAAGAGTTGTCCTATTCTATTGGCCATAATGCTCTCATTAGCCATATTAAGATAAAAGGCATATCCTCCCCATAAAAAGATAGCTGCAAGAAAGCCTCCTAAAAAAGCAGCAGCAGGTTTTACTTTTAGGATGTAAGCCAATATGATTGCCAGCAAAGGCATACTCCACCAAGGTAAAAAGAGCTGAATAATAGCTGCCAGCGCAAGAACTAATATAAAATATAACAGATGCTTCATTTACTTACTTTTTTGATCGTTCTTCAATCTGTTTTTCTTCGATCATTTTCCAAAATGAATATGCTGTAATGCCTTAGATGCCGCCGCCTCTGAATGTTCAAAAAACAGTAATGGATAGTATTCTCCTCTGGACCATTTACTTACCATTGAATTATAAAAAGGGCTTCCCGGATTACCAGATTGCCCGCCAGGATACACTCCATAAGCAGTTACATGATCTCCTAGCTCTACAATCATTCGCCAGGAAGGCCCATTAGAGCCTTTAAATGCATTGGGTGCATCTGCATAGCCATTTACTTCTGGTAATGGTTCTGAAAAAGCATCTATCCTCCCAAGATGAACAACCTTGCCTTCCTGATAATCGCCCCAATTCATTTCTTCTTCTTCCAGCACTTCTTTCAAGGCTTTACTTACAATAGCCTGAGCATTTTCTTTTTCTGAAGTACCCTGAACATCAAAAATATCGTGCAAAGGATATTCCTTGAGTAAATATAAAAAGCGCCAGGATTCAGGAAATAAAACCTCTTCTTCTTCGTCCCGCTGATACATTTCATCAAAAGTATATTCGTAAGATTTTTCCAGCCATTTTTGAAAGAGAACGGGGGCCATAGCATCATAAAGGAAACGATAATCCCATTGACGTAAAATCTTTACCCCTTCTGCTTGAAGTAAATCAGCATCTGTACTATCTATCAAGCTTAATAATATAGGAAGCCCTTCTTCCGCCTTCAGACTATAAGATTCATTTTGTAGAGCCATCATATCTTCTACCGTCACTTCAGAAAGGCTATCAAGATGGTGATTAATAAGCCTCCCTCTCCAATCGTCAAAACCTCCATTATAATAATAAGGATAATCAGGCATGGTAGAATGCTGATTGGCAGAAGAAACAAATGCTCTTTCAGGATTTTTCACTCTTGGTAAATGCTCATAAGGGATAAATCCTTGCCATTTATTTTGAGTAGTATTCCCCTTTTGAACAAAACGCCCTTGTTCCTTCTGCTTAATGGGAAATTTACCATTTACAGTAAGAGCAATATCTCCCGTTTTACTGGCAAAAACAAAGTTTTGTCCCGGGCTTTCATATCCTTGAAGTGCTTGATAATAATCGTCGTATGAGGATGCCTTCATCAATTGCTGGAAGGCCCCTAATACTCCTGGCTCAATCTGTTCTGGCTGATCATGTGCAATCCAGCGCATAGCCATGCCATCATATTCATTTCCTTTGTCTTCATATACTACTGGCCCCCAATAAGTATATTTAACCGTATCCAGGACTGGCTCCGGACGCCCTCTTACATTTATGATTTCCACCAGTTCATCTACTTCTTTGTTTTGTCCATCTAACACATAGGAATTGTGTTGCTCATCTGCCCATTCAATGGTATACCAATCCATCACATCCTGCCCTACATTGGTTACCCCCCACGCTATATCATTATTAAAACCTATGATAATGCCGGGGACTCCGGGTAATGAGACTCCATAAGCATTATATTCAGGTATATGAATTTGAACTTCGTACCAGATAGCAGGGACTGTCAAATTCAGGTGTGGATCATTACATAAAATAGGAGCTCCATTTTTTGTTTTACTTGCAGCTACTGCCCAGTTGTTAGAACCTATAAACTCGGGAGGTAATGGAAAAGTACGATATGGGATATGTTGCCCCAGCATTTCAGTAACCGTATCTCTGGGAGTACTTTGTTGAGGTTCAAAGCCCCATTCAACAGATGCAGGAATGATGGGAGATTGATTCGGATTCCATTCCTGATACAAGAAGTTAGATAATTCTTCTCCCAACCAACTTTTAGTATTACTTGCCGGAATATCTTTATTGCGCGAACATAAAGTCTCTGCCATAGATTTAAAAAAGAGAGCAGATTTAAGTGGAGTCCATTCTTCTGGTTTATATCCTAGCAGCTTAAATTCAATAGGATAGTCTGCTGGTTTTAATGTAGCGATATAAGCATTAACACCTTCCGAATAAGCAGTTATAATAGCCCATTCCTGAGGGTTTTGTTTCCAGGATTTTATAGCATTTTCTGCCGCCCATAACATCCCTTTTCTCCTTTGCAAACGATCGCGCTCCAATAAATTCTCTCCCAAAACCTCTGCCAGCCGCCCGCCGGAAGCACGAGTAGAAATATCCATTTGCCACAGGCGATGCTGAGCGGTAAGATATCCTTGAACAAAAGAGGCATCTACCACATTGGAGGCAAAAATGTGAGGCACCATTCGCTCATCAAAATAAACCTCTACCTCATCTGATAATTGTGGAAAAGAATAGTTGATTTGATCTGATACATCAGTGGGTTCCGCTTGCTGCCAAAATCCAGTGTAAGGACTCATTAGAGGCCCCAGAGCAGGTAGTTTACTCCCTAAAACCTGATGCTGATTTGCTCCCCAAATACCAAATAACAAAAGGGTAGCGAGAATGGTAAGAAGTAATATTCGCATAGTTTTTCTTGTCGCTTATTCTGTTATAATGCGTGTAAAGGTTTTTGAAATATAGTGAAGAACGCACAAGTAGAGAAGGTAAACCTCTTTGAATTGTACAATAATGGTGTTCTATCCTATAAACTCAAACTGTAAAATAGGAATTTTAAAGTAACTTTTCGACTTCGCTGATTGTTGCGAACTGAAAACTTTGTTTGAAAAGTATTCGTGGAATTCTAGGTGAGAAGTCATTCTCTGATTAGCCTCTAGTAGGATTTCAATAACTGATTTACCAGTTGGTCTGCAGCCCGAGTCGTTTCCGGCAAACGATAATTTGGTGTCGCTTTTAAAACCCAGTCACAAGCATCTTCCAAATTTATCTGATGTCCTGCCGAGACAAAGACTGGCTTTATACCATTCTGTGTACGGAGTACTCTTCCTATTTCTTCTCCATCATCAGTCAAAGATGCATAAGAAGTACGGTGCTGCTCAACTTCACCATATTCGCCAATGAGCCTTTTTTTAGCACAGCCTATTGTAGGAAGCCCTAATTCTACTCCAAGATGGCTTGCCATGCCCATACGTTTGGGGTGTGCCACTCCATGCCCATCACAAATAATCAGTTGGGGTTTGATTTGAAGTTTATTATAGGTTTCTATCAATGAAGGAATTTCCCTGAAGGAAAAAAGTCCTGGTATATAAGGAAAGGTGATCTCCATGAGATGGTAGGCAGATTCTACTATCTCCAATGTATCTGCATTGAGCACAGCCAAAGCTCCTACCATTTGATTATTAGCTTCATCATAAGCCACATCTGCTCCGGCAACATATTGGATACCTTCCAGTTTTGGAGCGTTGGTTACTACCTTAGTAGCGAGTTCTTCCTGAAGTTGATAGTAAGGGGTGGGGTCAAACATTCTCTTAGTTTAGCTATTCTCTGATAAACATCACGACTAACCACAGGTACATTCATACCACCAAATTGAACTATTCATTAATCCAATAATGTTTATCTTAGTAGTCGTAAAGATATACAAATGAAAATATTGTTAGATATTAAACATCCTAATGATCTCTGGGCTTTAATGGAGTTTATTCGTTCTCTCCCAGAGATAAAAGTTACTTTACCTGATGAAAGTACAATAGATGATATCCAGTCCTCTAAGATAAATCCTAACAATTTATCCAAAGACAAAGCCCTAGAGGTAATACAACATGGATCTGAAATGCTTTCTTTTGAAGACCCTGTAGAATATCAACGTAAACAAAGAAAAGATAGAAAATTGCCAAAGTCTTGAAGTTACTAGACTCCAACATAATCATATATTCAGGTAAGTTGTCCTATTCTTATCTACGTTCTCTCATAACAGATCCAGAAAGCGTTGTTTCTATCATTACTATTATGGAGACACTCGGTTATCACAAAATAACGGACGATGAAAAACTATACTTGCAAAGTGTTTATCAATTAGTCTCTTCTGTTCCTATTTCTACAGAAATTGTTTCTAATGTTATAAGCATTCGACAGCAGAAAAAAGTTAGTTTAGGCGATGCCATTATTGCTGCAACAGCTATCATTTATGACTGTACATTATACACTCATAACATTAAGGATTTTGCAGATATAGAAGGTTTAAAAATAATTGATCCTATTTTATAGCTTCTGTCTACCTAAACTCCTTTGCATCCTGCCCTATTAAATAATTGGCTACCCAACTATAAGCAAATATGCCAATGAAGAAAACGAATATAAGGAAGCCAGCTGCTGGTATAAAGATGCCGGTCAGGCCCACTGCCGTTAATACCAATGTATAGATCAACAGTGACCTTCGTGCCTTTCCTCCTTTATCTACAGTGAAAAGCCCACCTATAGGGACCAACATCAGTAGGCAAAAAATGGCCAAAAACATAGGAGTATCTTTCCCATTAATGAGATATATAATACCATTTATAATGGAGCTTGCTATTAATATCCCTGTTATGTTAGTGGCTTTGACTTCATCCTCATCCAATGCATGGCGCCCCAGTGGGTGAAGGCGTAGAAATAAATTGGAAAGTGGCATAGCAATCCATGAAGAAAGTGCAAAAAGAATATAAAAAGCAATAATGGGATATAACAGAGGTGCCAAAGATGGGATTTGCTCAGCTATAGCCAAAATAATGCGATAGACGACATAAGCACCAATGACGATCATCCAGCGATTACGCGAATCCATTTTAGCCATCCAAAGGAAATACTTGAGCATTCCTCGGTATAAAATGTTTTTCGCTTTGATTGCTTCTTTCAAACCAGCACGAGCATAATTATTATCCGGATCAAGGCGAAGTGATTCCCGAAAATGATCAAATGCAGATTTGTAATTTCCCTGTTCAATAGCAACCCAGCCTTTATTGGCATGAGAATAACTATCTTCCGGAGCCTGGTACAGGGCATAATCAATAGTTGCTGCAGCTTCTGCTTTACGGTTGAGTTTCACTAAAGCCTGCGTACGGATATTGATCAGGTTTACGTCTTCAGGTTCTAGTTCCAGGCCTTGTTCTGCTGCTTTTAATGCAGCTTCCCATTTTTCCTGATAAAAGGCGATATGAGCCCTCAACAAGAAGAAATCGGCATCTTGTGGGTTTAGTACCAACGCTTTATCAATGATTTCTTCCGCATCATTGATCCGTTTGTTATAAAAATAAGATCGTGCCAGTACGTATAGTAAGAAAGGATTGTTAGGCTCAAAAGCCATCCCGCTCTCTGCCAATTCAAGTGCAGCAGCATATTGTTTAGAATGTATCTTACACTCTGCCAGCCAGGCTAATACCAATCCATCATTAGGGTTCTGCTGGAGCGCTTGTTTAAATTCCTGTTCGGCTTCTGTTACTCGATTTTGGGCTAATAACAGCTTGCCCCTTTCCAGATGGTTATTCATCGTTTGATGTTGAGGTAGTCTAAAATTTCATCATAAATACCTGCTTCATTAGCGAAGAGTGCATAGTTTTTGGCAGTGCTAAACCACTCTTTAGTAGTGGCTCTGTGTACTTTGATGGCTTTTTCCAGATCGGAGGTTTCTATTGGCTGGGGAATACCTTTGCGCATGGCTTCTTCCAATTTGGATTCTATAGCCCGGTCGATAACAGCTTCCAGGTCAGCACCTGAAAAACCATCTGTCTTTTTAATGAGCTTTTGATAATTAATCTTACCAATAGGCTTCTCTTTCAATTTGATATTGAGAATAGCTTCTCTGGCAGCAGCGTCAGGTGGTGGTACAAAAATGATACGGTCAAAACGTCCAGGCCTGCGAAAAGCTGAATCCAAATGCCAGGGAGCATTAGTAGCTGCTAATACCAGAACTCCTTCATTATCATTATCTACACCATCTAATTCGGATAGGAACTGGTTGATCACATTCCTGCCAGCGCTATGTCGCATATCAGAGCGACTCGCTCCAAGTGCATCTACCTCATCAAAAAAGAGTACACAAGGCTTCAGGCTACGTGCTTTCTCAAAAATAGCATGTAGATTGCGTTCACTTTGCCCAATATACATGTCTAAGATATCGCTAATTCCTACCGCAATGAAATTGGACCCCACTTCTCCGGCAGTAGCTCTTGCCAGGTGCGTTTTTCCGCAACCAGGAGGGCCATATAATAAAATTCCTCCTCCTATTTTCTTGCCATAAGCCTTATAGATTTCAGGATGTTTCAAAGGATGAATAATCTTCATCCGAACTTCCTCTTTTACCTTATCCATACCACCTACATCTTCAAAGGTGGTACCAGGGCGCTCTACATCCAGGCCTTCTGAATGGCCTCCTTCTACTTCTTCACTAGTTGTCAGTTTTATTTTTTCCGGCTCCTGTTTGTCTATCATTTGCAGGTTTATCTCAGACTCCAGGAAATTGTCTTTTAGATTCGAATCCAGGGCAAGTGCATGTTCGTAAGCTTCTTTTGCATCTACAGCCTGTTTGCTTTGAAGCAATAAACGGGCATAGATCAGCCAGGCTCGTGGTGGAGGGGTTGATGAATTGACCATTTCTTCAATCAAAACCAGGCCGAGTCCTGTTTTTTCTTGTTTTTCAAAAACCTCTGCTAAACTTACTTTTAAGTGTTGATCATTGGGAAATTGTTTGAGCGCTTCTCTCAATTCAATAGCGGCCTCTTCATAACGTTCTGCTGTTATTAGCTTGTTTGCTAATATTTTACGCAATGGCAGGTTGTCCGGGGAAGATTTCAGTGCTTCACGCAACTGCTGAATTTCGTCCATATCAGAGATTAATTCTTTATACAATAATCATGTTATACATTTCTTCCTTTTGGAAAATAAAAATAACCTACCACAAAGCCACATAAGGAATATAATCTATCCCATTTATGACAAAGTGCCTATAATATTGTCATAGACACTTTGTCACATTGTGGTAGATATTCTAAAGAGTAACGTTATTTATATACTCTTAAGTGTTTGGCGTAGATAGCGCTTATATTTCATGCGATAAGCACGATAATACTTTCTATACTGAAGGTATGAATCGTCCTGATTCTCTTGCATAAAACCTTGCTGCTTCATCCACTCATCATTATACACTTTGCCCAAATAACGGGTGCCATGATCAGGAAATAAAGCAACTACTACATCCGTTGGCTTCAACTGATTTTTAAGACGGAATACACATTGCATAGCTGAACCACTAGAATAACCTACTAATAAGCCTTCTAAACGTGCTAACTGTCGAGCACGGTGGGCGGAACTACGATCTGTCACCTTGATAAAATCATCAATCAGATCAAAAGCTATATTATCAGGAATGATCGTTTTACCAAGCCCTTCTACCCGGTAAGAGTAAATTTCATCTTCATCAAATTTTCCCGTCTCCCAATATTTTTTCAGTACAGATCCATAAGCATCTACTGCTATAATCTTAATATCAGGGTTTTGCTCTTTTAGATAACGAGCTGTCCCCGATAGTGTTCCTCCAGTACCTGCACAACATACATAATGAGTAATACGGCCTTCTGTAGCTTCCCATATTTCAGGCCCTGTAGATGAATAATGTGCTCCAGAGTTGTTCAGATTAAAATTCTGTGCCAGATAATAAGCATTGGGAATATCTTCTGTCAATTGCCTTGCTCTTGAGTAATAAGAACGCGGATCTTCCGGTGCGGCATCCGCAGGACAGATGACTACTTCTGCTCCCATTGAGCGCAGCAATGCCAGCTTTTCATTAGAAGCTTTGCTGGATACTGTTAGTACACAATTATACCCTTTCAGTGAACAAACCATAGCCAAACTATATCCTGTATTACCAGATGTAGCTTCTATAATTGTATCACCAGGCTTGATTTTCCCAGCTTTTTCAGCTTGCTCGACCATGTACAAAGCAGTACGGTCTTTTGCAGATTGGCCTGGATTATACGCTTCTACCTTTCCATAAATTTCGGCGGGGATGTCTTTGCAAATTCTAGCTAGACGAATAAGAGGCGTATTGCCGATAGTTGCTAAAACGTTGTCGTATCGCATAATGCTAACGATTTTATTTAATGGTGGTATCAAAAAATCATCAGGTTGAAGGCATTCACTTAACAGAAGTCAGATGAAAAACCAGCCTGATTATTTTTGATTGATTTATAGTTTGATGTTACGTCAAATTAGCTTTTTTATTACAACTCACTCTACATTTCTCGTACAAATATACATAATACATTCGATAGAAATTACTATGCACGAAATGAAGTACTTGCATTAAACTTTATTACATTTGAATAACATTTAGGATAGCAAGGAAAATAAAGAGCATACTAATCTTTCTAGATTTTTATAAAAAATGTCAACCAATATTACCATAAAATCGAGGCTTATCCTCTACCATCAAGGGAAGATTCTTCTCTTAAAACAGACCAAACCGAATGGTGGTAATTATACGCTAGTAGGTGGCACTGTAGAGGCCGGTGAATTTGCCAAAACAGCAGTAATTAGAGAAAGTTTTGAAGAAGCAGGAATTCTTTTAAAAGAAAAGGATCTGGAGTTGGTACATGTGCTCCATAAAAAAGTAGGCAGTGCCCACCGTATCGTTTTTTATTTCAAAGCTTACAGATGGGATGGACAGCTAAAGACAAAAGAAACCCATAAGTTTAAAGAAGCTGAGTGGTTTTATCTTGATGATCTCCCTAAAAATATGACGGCCACTGTCAAACAGGTATTAACCGAATATCGCGATGGACAAATGTATTCTGAACAGGTGAAAAAGTAAACTCTATTATTCTATCAATACAACATCGCCACTAATGACTTTTTCTTTCCCTGTATTCAAATCAGTATATGTTATCATATAAACATATATTCCAGTTGATGCTTTTTTTCCAGCTGTAAGACCATCCCAGGACGGTGAAGATCCATCTGACTCATACATTATTCCTCCCCAACGGTCAAATATTTTAAAGCTGTTGATCTTTATTTTATTTCCAAAAGCTTGAAAATAATCATTAACTCCATCATCATTAGGTGAAAATGCGTTAGGTACATATATTTGAGAGGCAGCCTCTGCTTTCACTTGAAAATGTGCCTCATATGTACACCCAGAGATATGCACCAAAAATACCTCTACCCTTACATCCTCTTCAACATAAAGATTAGTTTGCAAACATGTATCACAGGAAAATAAAGAAGAAGGAGACCAATATACTTCCCATTCTGCCGCTACTAAATCAAGCTCTAAAGAGAAATTACTTCCTTTTTGAACTATTGTATCGCGCAATATAAATGGAAGGTCAATATCTGGTACACTAGGCAACGTTAATTGATAATCGACTACACAATCTGGATCTGCCGAAAGGCTAAGATACGCAGTATCCTTATCTACATAAGTACTTTGCAGAGAAGTATCTCCATTACTCCATTCTATTTCCCAAGAAGGAGTTGCGTTTATCCATACTTGTACCTCTAAAGCCTCACAATCTACAATATAATCAGGTGGTGGCGGCATTGCTATAAGATTAACAAGGCTACGATGTAATGAGTCACAGCCTATAGCATTATTGTATAAGTGGATATATTCTCCTGGCTCTTTCACCCATTCATTACCAAGTAATACAGAATCCCCAGGGCATAAGGTAATTAGCGTATCTGTATAACTATTTTCCAATATACCTACCAAAATATTAGAATATACAGGACAAAGATCACCTGGAAGTGTATCATAATACCACCCTGCTTTTGATAACCAGTTATCTCCAATCAATACAGAATCTCCTTCACACAATTGCAATGTATCAAAAATAGATAAGGGTTGGTGCTCCGTAATCGTCACTTCATAAAGAGTATCACAACCATCTAATACTGACACCTTTACATCATGAACACCGCCTCCGATCAACCACTCTCCTCTAAAAAACAAGGAATCGCCTTCACACAATTCATAACTCAATGATGCACTTGGCAAATCGGTGACTTCCACTACATAATACTGGGTACTATCACAAGTATTCGTGCCTGGATATACTTCC
>JAKSDI010000172.1 GCA_022360175.1 Chitinophagales bacterium | reverse complement strand
TCTTAATCAAGGCGAGGGTTCCCGACCTTAGCCGTAGCTAAGGAAGGTGGTTCCTCAACATAGAGTAAGGAAAAAAGAACCCATCAGAATTATTAAAATAATATTGATCACTTACTTAAGTGCCAAGACAAATTAAATCACATATTATCTTGGGTCAATTTTCATCCTATGCGGCGTTAAAAAGCCTCGCCGAAGCACCACTTCGTCTACGTTTTTTTCCTTGTCTAGAATGAAATTTTTTCTCAATATAATGGTAACACAATTTTGTCTTGGCACTTAGTACTAAACAAAAATCCATATAAAGACTTTATAAGATCAGTCAGTATTTATTTACTGACTGATTTTTTTATTCCTACAAATACCTAATACATCATGAAAATGCTTTCTTTCAGCAACGGAGGACAAATAGCTTCTTTAGGACTGGGCACCTGGTTATCTCAACCTGGTGAAGTTTTTGATGCGATCATAGAAGCCATCAAAATAGGCTATCGACACATAGATTGCGCAGCTATTTATGGCAATGAAAAGGAAATTGGCGAAGCTCTGAAACTGGCGTTTTCAAATGGATTAGTAAAAAGAGAGGATTTATGGATCACCTCCAAATTATGGAATACTGCTCATCGCCAGGAACAGGTAAAACCAGCACTTACCAAAACGCTTAAGGACCTACAACTGGATTATCTGGATTTATATCTTATACATTGGCCCGTAGCTATGAAAGAAGGCATCAAAGGGATGCCTACAGGAAGTGATTTTATTAGCCTGGATGAAGTTCCTATTACTGAAACCTGGGCTGCAATGGAAACATTGGTAGATGAAGGCCTTGTAAAACATCTTGGTGTCTCCAATTTCAGTATCAAAAAGATCAAAGAATTACTACCTCATACCCGTATTTGCCCTGAAATGAATCAGGTGGAATCTCACCCTTATTTCCCTCAATGGCCACTCTTTGAATACTGCCAAAGTGAAAATATTCATCTGACTGCCTACTCTCCATTGGGTGCTCGAGGCCGTTCCACAAAAAAAGAAAATGAGCCTAACCTCTTTGAAGATAACCAAATCAAAGCTATAGCTGAAAAGCATCAATGTACAGTACCTCAAGTCATCATTGCATGGGCCATAAATAGAGGCACCACCGCTATTCCCAAATCTACTAACCCACAACGCCTGCGCCAAAACTTTGAAGCTGGCCTACTCCATTTAGACCAGGACGATATGGCTTCTCTACGCACGCTGGATCATCACTATCGCTATATCGATGGTTCTTTCTGGACTCCTGAGGGAAGCCCTTATACTCTGGAGAATTTATGGGATGAGTAGGTTTTATTGTAAGAGTTGGTTTTGATGAAATTAAGGATTAGGGTTTGTAGTCTGTTGGGACTATAGTTTCTTTCAGGCTATGTGCTTGGGCTGCTTTTGTCTAAGTTGTCTATCTGTGAGGTAATCGAGCAGACTGACTTATTCTGCCTTCCGTTGCTCTTTCAACATGTCTCCGCAAGAGCTGCGGGATAGAGTCTTTCATCTTTTCTTTTTGGTACATTCTCACTCCTATAACAAACAATGTTTTGTAATGTCCATTGACATTGTGTATCTTTATAAGATACTTATACAAGCATCTGTTAATAAATGTTTGTAATCGATTATGAAGGCTTAGAGAGGGATAAAAAACTGGCTTGCAAAATCACATTAGTAACATAATCCACTAATAATCAATAATTTTCAACAAAATAACAGCATAGTGAGTGTGTACGCTATGCGCGTACAAATGTTTTCGGTAAAAATCTTCTAAAGAAAGTATAATGGATAATTATTCAAAAGTCTACGAACATTCCCAATATTGGCAAATTGCCTTAGGCTGGATTGCAATTACTTTATTAGTTTTACTATGCATAATTTACTTATTGGATATTTTTAATAAAGTCACTTTAAAATCAAGTGAAAGAAAATTGATTGGAGGTCTAATTATTACAAACTTTGTAGGCGGTTTTTTTGCAATGATATTTAATTTTATTTCTTTGATTCCTAACACATATAAAATTCCAAGTCATTACCTTACGGGGCAACACAAAATTCTTCAAGATAAAATTGAAAGTAGATTTAATGGTTCAATTAAAGCAAATATCAATAAAGAGTTAGCGCTATACGTTTCAGATTTCAGACCATATAGTAAAAGAGAAATCATCGAAGAAGTGAATAAAATTGATAGCTCAAACATTATAAAAATCAAGAACTTTGAAAAAAGGACATTTTTAGTTTATGCACTTGACTCAAGAGAAAAACCATCACTTGTTTATGACAAAAGTAGATATATAAATAATGGAACCAATGCGCAAGAGATCCAATCTGTTCTCGCTGATGAAGAAAATATCGTAATTAAAGAAATCATGGTAAATCGAGCATGGAGTGGTGAAAATGACATTGCAGTCGAATCTCCTGACATAATAATAATTCACTTCTCAGCATTTGAATCTAAAACCATAAGCAATGGAGAAGAAATGTTGTTAGCAAAAATTAACACTTTGGCTCAAGTATCTCCTAGAACTCACTTTATTGTATATAGTCGTACACCAAATTTTGAAGACACATTTGAAACTGACAAATCTTTAAAAGGAAAAGTACACTCTCTCGAAATAGAAGGTTCACCGAAATCATTTATGAATGGGGTAAATAGGGATAAATTAAAAAATAAAGTCAAATTTGTTAGAAAGCAAATGGGTTTATAAACACAAATAATCCTGTATACAGTAAATAGTGCATCATCCTATGATATAGGAAAGTTTAGTGTTATTTATAAACACATTCAAATCCAAGATTTAGCTCTTATGAATTTACAGTATAGATAAAACAGTTACATTATAGCTTAAAGCAAATAGCAATAATCCGTGAACTCCTCTTTATTTAATCAGACTAGTAGATTCTCAATTATGTAAGATTGATCAAGAGGAAGCGGATAAAGCAGAGGAGGTTTTAAAGGAGTTGTATTAGAAAAGGATATAGTTAACTTGCTTTTAGCTACTTTAAAGTCATCATTATGATCACTATATTATCAATAAATCGCTGTAAACTATCTGATTCATTTACCTTTTCACGAAGCATATTTTTTGATTCAAAAGTTAATGTTTTTTATAGATTATTATATGAGTAACTATGAAATTTTCCTTTTACTTAAATTATTTATATTTTATCCTTAAACTATTATAACTAATACGTAAAACAATGGAATTAATTTTAAAACTAGACTTCTTAAAAAGAAAAGAGAACATTTATGACTTTTGTAACTTTTTCAATGATAGCAACGTATATGATGTAAAAATAAAGATACATGAGAGACCACTACCAGGAAGCATGTCTGGTTCAGAAATTACTGACATTTTAATAGTAATTTTAGGATCTACAGCTACCACGATAACCTTGAAAGGAATTTTTGATGTTATTAAAGAATATATTGCATTAAAAAAAGAATACGTAAAGACGAAAAGCGAGGAACAAAGAATTTCTTTTAAGACAAAAAATGCTGATGAAGAAAGCGAATTAATTTTCCACTTAAACGACAAAATAGATGAAAACTTAGTTTTCAAAAGAATATTTGATAAAATTTCAAATAGATGAATTTATCCTTTGACCCTATTAAGACTAAAGTAATACTAATTGGCACAAGTGAATACTCAGATGATTTTTCTTGTATCCCAAATGTTCAAAACAATATTCAAAAATTAAGTGAAATAATTTCAAGTCCAGAAATTATAGGTGTACCAAGCAAGAATATCTTTAAACTAATTAATATTCCAAGCAAGAGTTTAGTAAAAGAAATTAAAAAAATATCTGATGATCTTAATATATCAACTTTAATTATTTATTACTCAGGACACGGTTTTAGAACAGATTCAAGAAAACTCTATTTGACAACAATTGATACAGAAAAAACTATCCCTGAAATATCATCTCTAGATGCTGATATTGTAAAAAATTGGTTGGATAAAATACCAATTCGAAGAAAAATTCTAATATTAGATTGCTGTCATAGTGGTATTGTAACATTAAATGATAACTCTTACACGGATTATTTCAAAAATATTGAAGGAACATTTATCTTAGCATCAAGTCCTCCAGAGGAAGCCTCATTTTTTCATCCAAAAGAAGAATACACTTTTTTCACAAAAGAATTAATAAATATATTGGAAAAAGGACTTGATATAGGAAAAGATGCTATTTCAGTTAATGATATATTCAGGTTCCTAGCAAAAAAATTGAATTCCAGAGGACTTCCTGTCCCCAGAAAAAAAGACAATTTAAATATATCAGACTTCAATATTGCAAAAAATGTTAACTATAATTTAGAAACATTAAAGAAGAGAGCATTATATTTTTTTAATAATCGAGATTTTGACAATGCAATTAATGCATATAAGAAACTGATACTTATAGATTCAAAAAATCAAGATTTCCATAAACAACTTAGTTTAATCCAAATCGAGAAAAAATATGCAGAGCTCCACGAAAAAGCTAATTTATATTTCTATAAAAAAAGAAACTATGCTTTGGCATTAAATTATTACAAAGAAGCATTAAAAATCCGAGAAGAGGTTGCTGTAAAAATTAACGTTGAAAAGTGTAAAGAATTTCTAGAAATTCAACAAAATAAAAAAAGAATAAACATTCCTAAAGTTTTTCAATATCCAATTATAAAATCAGTAAAAAAATCTATTTTATTTGTTCCTCTTATTTTCATAATACCACTCATAATTTACTTCATTCTGCCTGATAAAAGTATCAAAAACGTGGATCACACTCTCCACCCTTTAGAGCAAAGGGTAAACCAATTAAAACTTAATATAAAAAATCGCGAGTATGTTAATGCATTTATAACTTTAGATAGCCTACAAAATATAAAAAGCAAAAATAAAAACTCAGATGAGATAGACCAACTTAGGAAAAACCTTTATGATTTGGTAGATAAAAAGGAATCACCATTTTTTATGGGGTATGTATTCCTTGGAAATTCGAAAACTTTCGATGAGAATTTATTTGAACCTGAAATATTTGAAAATTCTAATCAGAACTTAATAAAGCAAATAAGTAATCTAAAGAAATATGAACTTTATACTTTGAAAAATAGAGAAGAACAAAGAAATATCTGGAAAATTAGACCTGATGAAAATTACGAGCCTTACCAAAAAATATATAAAATCCCAAAAAACATTGGTTATAATTTTTATCTAATTGATACTATTTATTCCTATTTCCCGAAAAAAGATGATATCAAATATTGGTCTAAAGTATTAATACCTAAAGATCAATTCTCCTCTTTTGAACTTTTAAGTGATGTAAGTAAATATTATTCTTTTAGCAAAGAAAAAGAATTGAAATATTTTGAAAAAGAGCCAAGTCAAAACCATCTATACATAATAGGAATATCATATAGTGAATTAAACTTTGCAATTCAGCAAGTTGAACGTCTAACTGAACTTGGTTTTGAAGATTCAAGAGTCATTGAAATCAAAGGAAAGTATTGTGTTTCGATTAAAAAATTTAAGAAAAAATATAAAAAGAAAGCTGAAATATTCACGAACGAGATTAACAATTTTTATAATATTGAAAATCATAATAAGTTTTTCACATATACAATCCCATCAAATAATAGAATTCGAAAAACTGTAGAATATAGAAGTGATACCTCTAAAGTTGATTCTATATTTATAGATACAATCATTCGTGAAGACGATTCTGAACAATTCAAACCGGACAAGATTAGGAATTAATTTTCATTACTTCTAGTAATCGAGTCCGAATCTCTTCCCTAACCTATTCTCTAAAAACCGGCAGTGATTTTGTAGAGAATAGGTCATAACTAGGGCATCCCTGCAAACTCTAATCCTCT
>JAKSDI010000312.1 GCA_022360175.1 Chitinophagales bacterium | reverse complement strand
TACACAGCGTAAAAGCACCACTACAGTCGGGAGAGCCTTGAGCTAGTATAAAATGATTGATGAATACGCTTAATATTAATAGAGTGTAAAGTTTTCCTTGCATTTTAGCCCGTTTTCAGAAGTATTTAAATCGTAATTGTAGGTATAGATTGCTTGGGAGTATGAGTGGGTTTATTTGTGCTTTTTTCTCTTTTGCAGAATAATGTTCCGTAAAAGTAATAAGCTTTATGCAAGAATGAGTAATAATTACTTGTTTTACCATAAAATAGTTAGAGGGCAACTTTGAGAGAGGGAGCTTTATTTCCTTATTTCGTAAGAAAAGACAGTGTTAGGATACCACGCTTAGCTGCTTAATAGCAAAGTCGACTGATAACTGAACACAGCGAACTAAATACTGGCAACTGCCTACTGATCCACTAAATTAAGGCAGCTAAACGTGGCAAATTAATTAGATGTTTTTATCCTTAAGGTTTATACTTGTACAGTTTTATACCTGCTTCTTCATACTTATCACCTTTTACCCACCAAGGGCGAGTTGCTTCATTTCCTACCAATCGAGCTGCTCTTGAAAAGGCTTTAGAAAATTTAAGTAGATAATCGTAATCAACGGTATCAGGATTATCCGTGACTTGATGATAATAGTGGGCTATTTCTTCATTAAAACCAGTAGCTCCAGGACTAAAACAAATAGCTGGCACACCAGCTGCGGCAAATGAAACATTATCAGAGCGATCATACAGATTTTGCTCAGGAGCAGGGTTTGGAAAGACATCTAACCCAAAAATATTGGCAGAAGCATCCATTATTTCATCCGTACCTGTACGGCCATAACCAACTATAGAAACATAGCTGACATCATTATAACCAGCTCCATCCGTATTGAGGTTAAAAACGGTTTTATGGAGTGGTATAATGGGGTTTTCTGCATAATATTGGCTGCCCAGCAAGCCAACTTCTTCTCCTGTTACTGCAAGTATGATAACAGATCGTTTTACTGGTTTTTCGGCAATGGCTTTTGCTGCTGCAAGAAGTGCTACAGTGCCCATACCATTATCTCTTGCACCATTAAAGATGCTATCCTCAGGGGTATATGGGCCTCCTCCATTTGCACCAGTACCTACGTGGTCATAATGAGCAGTTAGTAGTAAATATTCATCCTTCAGTTTAGGATCACTACCTTCTATTATTCCAATAACATTTTGAGCAGAAACGTCCCGGCGAGCATATCCTTCACTATTAAGAGCAACTTTTGCTTTTTTACCATTCTGCAATTTTTGGATATCCTCATTGTCATCTCCTTCCTTCAGCCATCCATATACAATGCTGTCTTCCTGGCTGTTATCATCCGCTGCAAGGCTCAGGTTCTCTTTGTTAAAATATTGACGGAAAAAATTCCATGGGAAAGGAAGCCTGTAGAGTTCAATTACAGCTACGGCGCCTCTCTCCTGTGCCATTTGGCGTTTAGCCTTCATAGATGTAAAAACCGTCAAGGGGTCCTGGCCGTCAGGAGTACCAGGTAAAAGAACGACTACTTTGCCTTTTACATCCAATCCTTTGTAATCATCATGTCCACTTTCCTTGTCGACCCATCCAAAGTTGGCAAAAATAGCATCAGCTTTAATACTAGGCGTATTCCCAGAAAGAATGAGTAAATTTTCACCCTGAGTGTATACCTTCTTATTTAATTCAAAAGAAGCACTACTTGGAGGAGTAGTTGCTTCCATTGGTACATCCTGAAAATAGGAATCCATCCCAGGTACTTTCTTTACGCCATAAGCTTCCAGGTAGGCAGCTATGTAATTAGCAGCCATATCATTACCCATTTCCCCAGTGCGGCGCCCTTGTAATGCGTCAGAAGCCAGAAAACGAAGATGGCCCTCGATTTCAGACTTTTTAAGTTCAAATTCAGGTGCTTCCTGGCTGTTTTGCGCCCAACTCGAAAACAGTATTCCTAAAGAAAACAGACAGGTGAGAAAAACTTTATTCATATTTTTTAGTTTAAATTTTTCCAAAAATAGCAATCCCATTTAATTATTTGGGTCACATATTGCGAAAGGAATAATAATCTTTGGATATACCAATAAAAGAGTTTTTTGATATTTCGATTAAAAGGCCGTATTTTTGAATGTTCATATATACATTTATGAAGCGACTTCTATACTTATTTCTCTTTTTACTATTTGCAGCTATTGGGCAAGCGCAGGATGTGCTATCTCAGAGACTGTCTATGAAATTAGATGAGGTAAGTCTTGAAGTAGCTTTATATGCACTCACCGATGAAGCCGATGTTAATTTAACTTTTAGTAATCGACAAATACCTGATGTGACAATTTCCCTCAACAGCGAATCCGAAACGCTGGCTTCTATTTTGGGAAAAATACTAAAAGGTACCAATTTACATTATCAAGAGCATGGAGGGCATATCGTTATATTACCTGCCACAAAAGAAAAACATACAATAAGTGGATTTCTGAAAGATTCATCAAATGGTGAATTATTATTGTATGCCAATATAGTTGAACTTAACAGTAAATTGGGTACTGCTTCGAATAGTTATGGTTTTTATAGCTTAACCTTACCCGAGGGGACAGCAAAAATTGCTATTTCTTACACAGGCTATAAGACCGAATTTATAGATTTGGCAATAGAAGAAGATGTAAATTTAGATATCTCATTAAAGCCTTCTCTTACCCTACAACCTGTTGAAATTATTGGCAATCGATATGCAGATAAAGTTCATCCCGTTTCAGGCGATGGATTATTGATTAACATGGCGCAGGTAGACCAATTACCTTCCCTGGCAGGTGAAGCCGATTTAATACGAACATTACACCTTTTGCCAGGAGTACAAACGGGGACTGACGGCGTCGGTGGCTTACATATTCGGGGAGGTAATAATGG
This sequence comes from Chitinophagales bacterium, assembly GCA_022360175.1. GTDB lineage: Bacteria > Bacteroidota > Bacteroidia > Chitinophagales > Saprospiraceae > JAKSDI01. The sequence continues at coordinate 6,207 of JAKSDI010000312.1, read as the reverse complement.
GCATAACCTTATGATGATTGATGGGGTGCCAGTGTATAATATCTCTCATGCCGCTGGTTTGTTTTCTATTTTTAATACCGAAGCGGTGAGTAGTGCTGTATTACATAAAGGGGCTTTTCCTGCACGATATGGAGGGCGTTTATCTTCTGTACTTGATATACGGACCAAAGAAGGAAGCCGAAAAGAGTGGGGGGTAAAAGGAGATATCGGAACATTGGCAGGGCGATTAACAGTTGATGGGCCGATCGTAAAAGACAAGAGTAGCCTCTTTTTAAGTGGGCGTTTTTCTCTGGTTGATTGGTATCTAGGGGCCATCACACAAAACCTGCAAGCAGAAAAAGGAAAAGAAGGTTTTATCGATTATCATTTCCATGATATAAATGCCAAATGGAGTTATGATTTTTCCAGAAAGAATAAATTGTATCTGAGTTATTACTCTGGTGCCGATCGCTATTCTAATAGAGGGACTGCCACGGATACATTGGGAACAATAGATGCTGGATCAAACCTGTTTCGTTATGACAAGCACTATTCTGATGAGGTAAGATGGGGAAATCAGGTAGGGGCGATACGCTGGAACCATCTAATCAATGAACACTTATTTGCAAATCTTACTGCCACTTATAGTAGCTTAAATGTTGATATAGCCTATGCTTCGGCAGATTCACTTACTGGCCTTTCTACAGGAAACACTGAAATCACAATAATTGATTATGGCCGTTATCGTTCAGAAATTGAAGATATAGGCCTTCGACTTGACTTTGATTATGCTCCTTTGAGAGGAAACCATTTCATTAGATTTGGAATAAATGCCATCCATCACTCTTTTACACCCGGAGTACTATCTTATTACAAAGTAAAGGAAGGAGTAAAGCTTCAGAAAGCCCTCCCTACCTTTGTAGAACGAGAACAGGCTCTCCAGGCATGGCAAACAACATTTTATATAGAAGATGAAGTAAGGATAGGAGATCGGCTAAATGCTAATATTGGGCTTCATGCCAATCTGTTTAATGTAAGAAATACCTGGTATCCTTCAATCCAGCCTCGATTATCTGTTCATTATCAGGCGGGTTCAAATTGGTCATTGAGTACCTATTATAGCCGCATGTCTCAGCCTATTCATCTTTTGTCCAATTCATTATTGGGTTTACCTACTGAACTATGGATTCCATCAACAGATAATATTGCTCCTCAAAGGAGTTGGCAAACGGGAATTGGAGCCAATTGGCGTTTAAGAAGAGGATGGCAACTGGAGTCGGAGATATACTATAAATCAATGAAAGGTTTATTGTCCTACTCGGAAGGAGCACAGTTTTTGGATGACTGGGAGCAAAATGTTACCCAGGGTACAGGAACTTCCTATGGCCTTGAAGTAAGTTTGCGAAAAACCAATGGTATTACTACAGGCTGGATCGGTTATGGCTTATTATGGGCAGACAGGACATTTGAAAGAATAAATCGAGGCAATCCATATCCATACCGATATGATCGACGACATGAAGTGAAAATAGCAGTAATACACAAAGTGCAAAATTGGCTGGAACTAACTGGTTCGTGGACATTGAGTTCTGGTTCTGCTTTTAGTTTACCAGCAGCCACTTATACCATTGATATTCCTGATGCAGGTACTTTTACAGCTATTGATTATGGTACCAAAAATGCCTATAGGCTTCCGTATTATCACAAGTTGGATGTGAGTGCTAATGTTCATATAGAAATGGAACGGATTAAGCATACTATCAAAATGGGGGTATATAATCTATACAATCGGCACAATCCGCTGTATTATGATATAAGATCAACGCTGGTTCATTCGAATGGCGAATGGCATAAAGAAAATGAATTAGTAGATGCCTGGTTAATTCCCTTACTACCTGCTTTGAGTTATTCCATCCGTTTCTAGCCAATAAAAAATATATAATTGCTAAAAATTGACAATCATCCGACATATTTTTTTTAATATTGCTAATCATTAATTGTATTAAGACTCTGATTGCAGTTGTTTTGAAATGATATTTTGACCGACTTATAGGATTTAGTATGATTCAAAATATTGTTTGGGAAAGGGGCTTATGAAAGATCGGACAATAAATTTCCCCGGCATGTCTCATTATCTACTTTCTTTATTGACTATTTCATTACTTGTTTGCTCTTGTGGAAACACTCCAAAGTTTGAATTGGAGGACGACCCGGGTGAAATAGTAGTTGTAAGTAATTTTAATCTTACCAAGGATATAAAAGTCTTTGTATCCAAATCACGTTCAATATTAGGAGATCAAAGTAGAACTGAATACGTAGATAATGCAGTAGTAGAACTATACAGAGGAAACCAATACCTTGAAACATTATCGATAGCAGGTTCTAAGGGGGATGGCTATGAAGCCGTTTTTTATACATCCAATACATTCCAACCGGAAGAAGATGTATTATACACTATTAAAGTACAGGTGCCTGGCTATGAAGAAGTAACAGCTAAAAGTAGAATACCGAGTTCTATTCAGTTGGTAAGCCTTGAAATCACATCTTTAAAAACTGTTGAGCGTCCTGATGGAAAAGCATCATTGGAATTTGACCTCAACCTTCAATTTGAAGATCCCGCCGAAGAAATTAACTATTATCACATCAACTTAATGCAGCAATATCATCCGTTTTTTATAGTAGAAGGAGATACGATTTTTGACCCTTCTAGTGCATATATGGAAACGGTAATTATTACAAGTAAAATCAACTCTAATAATGAAGTTGCTCATATAAGTGGAGGAGTTTTATTAAAAGATCAGCCCTTCAATGGAAAAATAATCAGCTACACTTTACCTGTAAATTTGGTTATAGATCCTCAAGAAGAAATTCCTGGAAATTTGTTTGTTGATTTACGTACTGTATCAGAAGAATATTATCTCTATTTTGATGCACTAAGCCGTCAGGAAGAATCTGATGATACACCCTTTACTCCCCCAGTTTTTCTTTTTGATAATATAGAAGGAGGAAAAGGTGTATTTGCAGGTTATAATTCTTCTTTAGATTCTCTTCAAATCCAAAACTAAATTTAGGTCCACTCATCAAGTATAAGTGCTGTGCTCTCTTCGGAGGAGTTGCCCGCAGGACTGAGGGAGATTTTCTATATTTCCAGGTCTAAACTTATTTGTACTGACCCACGAGAGATGCGACAATTAGGTTTTCCGCTCCATCCTTTCTCACTACGGTCTCGTCTAGTTAATTAAAAAACTCAAAATGAGCTTTGTTCTTGCTTTCGCCAAAACGGCTGCATGCGGGCAAGGCTACATACCATTTCTCTCAGCTTTATCAGAAAAGTTTAAGTCTGTTCATACTCTAAACTCTTTGCAAAAAGCTTTTTTTGAAAAAAAATGTTACGTGCATAGGGGGGAGCACAATTTATAGTGTCTTTACTTATACAATGTGCAGAATTATATGCAACTATTCTTTAAGCACTAATTTAAAATCGATTGAAAAACTTTCTAGCTTTTAATTTTTCCAAATTTGAGTGATATCGTTTTCAATTGTTACTAAAAAGGATATTATGAACGCTGAGGCTAAATTTTCGTTTATTGACTTATTTCCGTTATTTTCTGTTCTCTCAAGTGATGATAAAGCTGCTCTTGCTGATATGATGGAATACAAAGTAAAGCCTAAATATAGCTTTATTTATATGCCTGGAGATACTTCCGAGTATATGTACTTCCTCGCTAAAGGAACAATCAAGATCGGTACACATTCAAGTGATGGAAAAGAAATAATTAAATCTTTGATTCACCCAACAGCGATGTTTGGTGAACTAGGTTTGATTGGCGAAGAAAAAAGAAGCGATTTTGCTCAGGCTTTGAAGGAAGACGTACATCTCTATGCATTAAAAGTAGAGGATATGAAACGCCTTATGCGTTCAAACTTTGACTTGTGTGCGAGCATTATGAATTTATTTGGAGGTCGTTTAATGAAAGCTGAAAATAAATTAGAGTCTTTAATATTTAAAGATGCTCGTACCAGAATTATTGAATTCATTAAAGACTCTGTAGACAAGCGAGGCCGTAGAGTAGGTTATGAGATGTTGTTAAAACATTCTTTAACTCATCAGGATATAGCCAATATTACTTGTACTTCTCGCCAGACAGTTACTCTAGTGTTGAATGAGCTTAAGAAATCTGACTTGATCTATTTCAACCGTGGTAAAATTCTGGTAAGGGATATGGCTAAACTTGCCTAAAATTAAGAACTATAAGAGACACAATTACATTTCGACAATTTCAGTAATAGAAAAACCGCCTTTCTTTTGAAAGGTGGTTTTTTTATTCGTCTATACTCATTTTGATACGCCAGTTTTTAGGATAATAATTGTTGATCCTGTTTTTTAGCCCTTTTGCCCACCCAAGTGTATAATTTTTATAGGTTGGAATAAACCATCCCTGAGGTGGTGATGCTACATTGAAAATATCCTTCTTGAGATAGTGCAATGCCTCTTTCTTTGATATTTCAAGGCGAGGGATATCTTTATGTATACGAGAGCTGAGGGCAAGGCTATGAGCGGGGACGAAATCTTTTCTTTTAGAAAAGCCCAGTTCCGTTCCAATGTTTATTCTTTTCAAATAGTGGGCAATACTGCTTATTTCTTGTTCCCATTGCTTTGGGTAAGCAAATATTGGTGCTCGTTCTTCTGCATGATAAAACTGCAAATCATCAATAGATGATAAGTATTTAGCTAGTATTTGGCGGTGCTCTTTAGCAGGAGTAGTGAGCTTTTTGATTTTTTTTGAAAATTGAAAAACAGCACCATCATTTTTGCGAAAGCATGCCAGAAAGAAACCTTCTCCTTTCACTTTGTGCGGATAAAACTGATACCCTATAGGACGTTTTTCAATATTCCAATTTTTCTCAATCTTAATGGTCTCTGGAACAAGCCCCCATTCGTTGGCCATCCATTCTACATTTAAATCGTTTTCCTGCTGATTGTAAGTACAGGTAGAGTATAAAAGAATGCCTCCAGGTTTTAATAATTCCACAGCATCAGCAAGGATGCGTTTTTGACGACCACAGCATAATTGTACATTATTGGCAGACCATTCTGAGGCTGCTTTTTTATCTTTTCTAAAAAGGCCTTCTCCAGAACAAGGAGCATCAACAAGAATTAAATCAAAGAGCCCTTTAAGCATTTTGAAATCACGACTATCATGATTGGTAGTAAGAACGCCATTCTGCCCCCACTTGATGATGTTTTCATTCAAGATTTGGAACCGAGAACGGATAACCTCATTGGCAACTAATAGGCTCTCTTTAGGCAAAGAGGAGAGTAGATGGGTACTTTTACCACCAGGTGCAGCACACAAATCCAATGCTAATAAAGGCTGATCACTAGTAGTGAGTTGTCTGACGGCCTCCCCAACAAACATAGAGGATGCTTCCTGCACATAATAGGCCCCGGCATGGAATATGGGGTCTAAGGTAAATACAGGGCGTTCGTTTAAATAATAGGCCGCTGGTTCCCATGCTACCTGCTCATAATTAGGCTGAACACCTTTCCATTTAAATGGATTGAGCCGGATGCTTGTAGGAGGAGTTTCTTTTAATGCATCAGTAAATGCCTGCCAGTCTGTTGCTCCTAGCATTTGTTGCATAGAAGCTTCAAAATCTTTCGGTAAGCTATCGTTCATTAACGTATAATCGTTACAGGAGTAACATGTCTGGTTTGATCAGTATAAACGGTAAGGTAATAAACTCCTTGCGGATAATTGCTGGTCTCTAGCGTATAATTTATATCTGTTCGATTCCAGTCCTGATTAAGATGCACTTTTCCGGCAGCATCAGTCAGCTGGATTGAATAACTACCTTTAGGAAGTTGTACCTGTAGCGTTTGTTTAGCCGGATTTGGATAAGCAATTAACTGATCATCTTTTTCCAGGGGATCATCAACATCTAATGCTAATAAATCACTTACAGATATTTCCCGGGCATTCAAAACCTGCTGATTTTGGGGATTACCTTCCTCATGTAAAGATACCAGAACAATAAATTTGATAAAGTCTTGATCCCAGCTCCATGTTACATAATAATCGAAATGATGTTGGTAGTTTTGTCCTAAGGTGACTTCATCGGGAAACACCTCTGAAGTGCCCCAGGTGCCATCAACCATATCCCTGACAACATGGTGGTGTGGATAAAAGTACATAGGATGTCCCAGTCCATATAGTGGATGCCCTT
>JAKSDI010000209.1 GCA_022360175.1 Chitinophagales bacterium | reverse complement strand
ACGACAGGAAGGTAAAGAACATATGAGCGTAGTAAATGCCATTCGAAACAAGATCATCCTCCGTATTTTTGCAGTAGTACGAAATGGAGTTATGTATGAAAAAAATCTTAATCATTCCTTGATTTAACCATAGAAAACGGGTCTTACGATTGGAGGGGTCGGCTAAAAGCCGGGGGAGAGTAAATATTAAGGTGCTAAAAAGATAATTTTTTAGTGCCTTAATAAGAAAAATTTATATCAGTTCATGTTCTAAATCTAAAAACAGCATTTCAATGAAAAAGATGATGTTATTTTTTGGCGCGGCTCTTTTTACAGTATCAACTTTTGCAATTAATCCCAGTCGGACCTATAAACAGACACCGAACAAATTTGCTTTAAACTACGAAGAGGTAAGCATAACGACTCCCGATGATTATGTTTTAAAAAGCTGGGTAATGCAACCCATTTCTAAAAGGGCAAAAAATACGACTATTGTCATCGTAGGAAGTGATGCAGGCAATATGGGAGGAAATTTGCCTTATGCTTATTATTTACTCAAGAAAGGATATAGGGTAGTTACTTTCGACTATCGGGGATTTGGGCATAGTCAGGACTTTACCTACCAGCCTGATAATATGTATCACAGTGAGTATATCACAGATTTTATAGCTGTTATGAACTGGTGTAAAGATCAGTTTGGAGAGGATAAAATAGGAATATTGAGCTTTTCAATGGGGACACTAGTAGCGGCGGTTGGTTATCAGCAAAGCCCTTATGACTTTTTTGTAGGGGAAGGATTTATAAGTTCTCCTGAATCTATTCAGAAAAGAGTAATGATTCAAAATGAAAAAGAAGTAGTGCTACCTGCTTCAGCCATTGAAGATGGGAAACAGGTAACAAAACTAAATACTCCCATATTACTATTTGCCAGCTCAACAGACCCTGTTACTACCTTGAAGGATAGCCAGGTTTTTTGCGAAAGCAGAAAGAATGCCAGTGTCACCACTTTTGATGGTGAGCACCTGCGGGGAGCAGCAAGCCTTGGAATGCAGCAATATGTAAATACGATTGCTACATTTATTGAGCATATTCGAAAAAAGTAATTTCATTTTTTAATTAGGATTGCTGCCTTATTTTAAACCTATTTTTGAACAAATTTTTAGCGTATTCAGAAAACACTTCTTGATAAAGAACCTGCTAGTTTTTGTGTTTATTTGCAGATTAGCAAATCTGCGGGAATTATCTTTTTTACCTTTTCACTATTGTTTCAAATGTTTTACCCTGTGTTACATGTATGAAAGGTTAGTTGTCTAATTTGTTGATTATCAGATTCAATACATCCTTTGGAGAATGGAAAGTAGTGCTGATATTTTCAATAACTGGAATATCGTTATCGAAATTTTCTTGTATCAGTTGTTCAAGAAAAACGAGGTAGCTTAATATCTTAAAATCTTCGTTAAGTTTTTCAAGGGGAATGTCCCAATTAAATTTGTCAGGTTTAATGTTAAAATGATGGATAAAAATGTTTTGCAGTTTTTCAGCTGCATTTTCATTTGCCATAATTGTATCAATCTTTTAAGAGTGAATAGAGTAGCCTTCTAGCAACTTTGGATTACTAAGGTTTCTTTTAAGAGTGAATATTTGTGGGTAAAACTAGAAGTGAAAACTTGAAAGGTGTTTCACTATTATTTCAAACTTTTGCCTTCCTGTTACATTTCAGAAGGAGACATGCCGTAAGTTTTTTTAAAGGACCTTGAAAAATAACTGACTGAAGAGAAGCCTGATTGATAAGCTATTTCAGATATATTCATTTCTCTTTTAAGGATTAATTCTTTTGCGTTTTCTAAACGTATTTGAAGTACAAATGCGCTGATAGATTGATTGGTCAGAGCTTTTAATTTGCGATATAAGTGCACACGGCTCATCCCAAAATGTTGTCCAATCTCATCGCCACCTAATTTGGATTGATCAATATTAGCGATGATATATGCTTTAAGCTGGAGTATGAATTCATCTTCCTTGTTATACTCTTCATCAAAGCTAGATGGACTGGTACCAGCGTAGCGTTTCTGGAGTAATTGACGTATTTCAATTGATTTTTGAATGCGCAGAGCTAATTCATGAGGACTAAATGGTTTGGTCAGATATACATCTGCTCCTCTATTAAGCGCTTCTAAACGGCTTTCCAGTGATGCTTTTGCTGTCAATAAGATAATGGGTATATGCGAAGTAGCAGTATACTCACGAACATCCTGGACAACTTCATAGCCATCTTTGAGGGGCATCATGACATCTGAGATAATCAAATCAGGTATTATGGCCTGGGCTTTAAGAACACCTTCTTCACCATTCGATGCTTCTGTTATATTGTATTTAGAAGTATCGATGCAGGATTGGATGTATTCCCTCATTTCCTGATTATCCTCAATGATTAATAATTCTAATTTTCCACTTTTCTTTTGTGCTGGAAGATGAGAAGGTTGCGTGAGAATATTGTTATATTCTTTAATGATAGGAACTGGTAAGACATCTAAATTATTATTAGATATTTCATGTGCAGTTTGAGGAATAGGTATATAGACTTCGAAGGAGGTTCCTTTATCAACCTTACTGCTAACCCAAATTTCACCGCCTTGTAATTCAACTAATTCTTTTACGAGTGCAAGTCCAATACCCGTACCACCCTGCATTCTTTTCGAAGAATCATCTGCCTGATAAAATCGATTGAAAATATGATTTAGATGGCCATATTCAATGCCAACACCTGTATCTTTCAAATCCAGTCGGACCACTTCCTTGCCTTTTAAACTTGTTTTTAGGAGACTTAACTGGATGTTTTCTCCTTTGGGAGTGAATTTTAGAGCGTTAGATAATAAGTTATAGATTATTTTGTCCCATTTATCCTTGTCAAAATGGGTAGTCCAACTATTGGGATTACTGATGAATTGAAATCTTAGTTTTTTAGCTTCGATCAAAGGCTCGAAACCTTGTATTAATTTTTCTGTATAACTGACAATATCTCCCCTTGTCAATTCTAATTTCATTTGCCCACTTTCCAATTTAGACAAATCAAGCATTTGGTTAATTAAGGTTAATAAATGATTGGCATTATTTAATATACCTTTGATTCGCCTTTTGTAGATATTTTGAGGGGGCTGGCCTTGCAATAGCTGTTCTAATGGTCCAATAATAAGGGTAAGGGGAGTACGAAACTCATGTGTTATATTTGAGAAAAACTTGGTCTTAGTTTTATCCAGTTCTTTTAGAGCCTCAGCCTGAGAAGCAATAATCTGTTTATCTTCTTCTATTTTCTGAGTTCTTTTGGCAACTTCTTCTTCCAGTATTCTTTTTTGTTTTTCTAATCGTACAATACGCCATTTGATAGCAATAGCTATTATGCATATGATTCCAAGACTAATAGAGGTGATAAACCACCACTGTAAATAGTAAGGCCTTAGTACCCTTACCTTGATGGATAATTCGTGCTTTGACCACCCTTTATTAATATTTTGCCCTCTTATTTTAATGGTATAAACACCATAAGGGAGGTGGGTAATGCGGAGAAAGTTTTCTTGAATGTTGTGCCAAAAATCCTGATGCCCTTCTATTTGATAGGCATATCGATGTAAATCTCTCCCTTCATAATCTAAAAGGGCAAAAGTCAATTCTAACAGTTTGTCGGAAGGGGCCATGACCACCTCTCCTGTAGTAAGGAGATGATGCATTTGGTTGGTCATCTCAGAATCTTCATCTTTTAATAATTCGCAGGAACTGATTTCTATGGGAGCATTATAATGTGAATCCCTTGAAATGTGATCTGGATGGAAGCTAATCAGTCCACCCAGTCCTCCAAAATAGAGCTGCCCATTAGCTGATTGATGGTGAGATGTGAGGTTGAATTCATTGTGAAGCAAACCATCTTTAGTTGTATAAGTATGTACCTGAAAAGTATTCATGTCCATTTGCATCAAGCCCCCGTCACTAGGAATCCAGAGGCGATTATTATCGTCGAAATAGACTGCGTATAGATAATCGTTGGACAAGCCATTCTTAGTAGTAAATTGTTGATATTTAGATGTTTTAGTGTCCTTTATGCCAGGCTCCCATCTTATTAAACCTCCTCCCTTTGAAGCAAGCCAGAAAACACCTGTACTATCTTCATTTATATGCTGGATATAATCGAACGGCAAATGCCCTGATGCTTTATCAAAATGTTTGATGATTCCTTCTTGCTCGGTCATTAAAAAGATACCTGCATTTGTAGCGAGCCAAATACCCGTCTTATTCCTATGCAGATGATATACATAGAGTGATTTTAGTTGTTCGAATTCATTATATAATTTGAAAGGCAGCACCTTTTTTTGCTCAAGGTCTAAGTAACTGATGCCACCAAAGTGGCCAACCAGATATTTATGTTGCTTATTCGTAGCTAGAATACTGAATGCATATGCTGCATTTTGAGAGGGATATTTTATGATTGTATTCTTTTTTAAATCTAGTTGGCGTCCAAGAACCCTTTCATTATATAAACCAGCCCAAATTGTACTATCCTGATAGGTTAGGCCGTAAGAGCCTCTGAAGTTTGATATTTTGTGGATGGTATCAAGATCAGGATTCCATTTGTATAGAGAATTATTTAGGAAGTAGATATTTCCTTTATCATCTTCTGTAATTCCCCTATAATCTGAAGGCACAGTCATACTGTGAACATAACGAAATTGCTTTTGCCTGGTACTGGTTTTTATAATGGAACTGGGAGTAGTAAACCAGATGGAATTATCCATATCTAAATACGTACTGAGGTTTCCATGTATTGTCTTGCCAAATGTAGTACTGAAATTGTGCAATTGCTTACCCTCATAGGTGTAGACAAGAATTTCGCCTGCTCTGTATACGTACCAAAACCCATTTTTTCCAAGGAATGCCTGCGGATAAAACTTTGATTTTATTTTGGGAAGATCAAGTATTAATGGTTCTACAATAGAATCATTTTTGTTTTTTTTCCAAATGAGGGGTGCACTTGCATATTGTTGTTTACCTAGAGTTGCGTACTGAGCAACCAAACAAATTTGATCATCCTTTCCCCGCCAAATACTCTGTATTCTGAATGGAGTCGTAATCGTTTCGATTGACTTTTTAGATTGCTTGATACACAGTAGTTTATTAATGCGGGAGGCAATCCAGATATTATTATTCTTATCAATTAGGAGTCCTCTAATATCAGGAGGTGTCTCTTCTGCTATTTTTTCAAACTGATTGTTCTTATAGAAATAGAGGGTACCCGTTTTTGTTTGTAGCCATATAATATTATGAGTCTCTATTTTATCTATATCTGATAATTCACTAGGATCAAAAGGAAGATTGGGGATGTAGGTTTCTATGGGAATGGCTCGCTCTGTATAAGGATTAAAAATATCACATAAAGTGTTTCCATCTTCATCACGATAGCTTAGCCACAAATTCTCATTAGCATCTACCAGTATAGAACCATTTATTAAGTTCTCTCTTAAACCATTTTCTTCTTTGGTAAATAATTTATAAGAATAGCCATCATAACGGTTGAGTCCATACTTGCTACCTATCCAAATGAAACCCTTATTGTCTTGACAGATTGTCAAAGCTGAGAGCGAGGTTAGCCCGTTCTCTGCTGTTTGATATTCTATATTAAAAATGTATTCTTGCGAGCGCAAAGGCAGCCACAAGAAAAGTAATAAACTTATATTTATTATTAATTTTCTATGTTTCAATTAGTGCTTGTCATTTTGTCCCAAACATACAATACTATTAATAAAATTCAATTAAGTTGTATATGATTTCTATTTAAAAAGTGTCGACCCAATATTTTTATATTTTTCGAAAAAAACGTTTCTCTAGCGAATTTTCACTAAATTAGGTTCTCTATATAAGTATATAATTTATGGAAGCTTTTATCGATTCATTTGCAACACTTACCTCTCTTCAGAAATTAGGATGGGTCTTTGCCTGTTTGACTGTTTTTTGGCTGCTGGAAGGAGCTGTACCTCTAGTGCGTTTGAAGTATAAAAAACTACGTCATACAGGCTTGAATATGATCTTTTTAGCTTCGGATTTGCTGATCAATGTACTATTTACTTTATTGACTGCGGGTATATTTGTGTGGGCAACGGAAAACAATATAGGCCTTTTACATCTGGTAGAATGGCCCTATATGCTCGAATTGATAATTTCGGTAATGTTGCTGGATTTTATTGCGCAGTGGTTTGCCCATTATCTGTTACATAGAGTAAAATGGATGTGGAAATTACACCTGGTGCACCATAGTGATACCAATGTAGATGCAACTACAGGAACCCGTCATCATCCAGGCGATTATGCTATCCGTGAGGTCTTTTCTTTGGTAACTGTATTAATATTTGGTATCCCTTTAGCGTATTATATTTTTTATAGAATAGCAACGGTTTTCTTTACTTATTTTACGCACGCAAACATAGTGTTACCAGGCTGGTTGGATCGCGCATTGAGCATCATTTTTATCACTCCTAATATGCATAAATTCCATCATCACTTTGAACGCCCCTGGACAGATTCCAACTTTGGAAATATCTTTTCTTTTTGGGATAGAATTTTTGGCACCATGGTATACGATGATCCACGTAAGGTACGATATGGACTAGATGTACTGGATGATGCTACAGCAGATGATCTAATGTATCAACTAAAAGTCCCTTTTGATAAATCAGTAAAAACGGATTATTAAGTACACTGTAATTTAGATTACAGTGTATTAAATCACAACTCATACTGCTTAATCTTTCTATACAGCGTTCTCTCTGAAATGCCCAAATCAGCAGCAGCTTCTTTCCGGCGGCCATTGTGCTTGCGTAAAGCTTTATGGATAAGATCCTTTTCGTTTTCTTCCAGGGATAGATTTTCTTCTACCTCTTCAGATTGAGCATAAGTATGAGCGTCATCCCTATTGATGATGATAGGATGAGAAGGATAATCCTCATGAACATGTTCTGTCTCATCCTGATGATAATCTGAAAGGAAATCACTTACATCCTGTTCGCTTTGGTGAGCGTAAGCAGGTGTTTTGGTGATAGAATGGCTAGGAGATTGGAGACTTTGTATCTGATCGGCATCTGGTACGCGAAGGTCATTATTTCTGATCAACTCAAATACCAGCGATTTCAGATCATTAAGGTCATTTTTCATATCGAGCATCAGCTTATAGAAAATTTCCCTTTCCTGCATGCTCGCACTATCATTCGACGCTCCATTATTGCTGATCATGGGGAGGTTGCGCTGTACTAACTGAGGACTATATTGGAGCAGCTTTTCGGGCGTAAGCATTTTGTCTTCAGCTAGGACGGACAACTGTTCAGCTATGTTTTTTAACTCTCGAATATTACCAGGCCAGCTATAATTTTCTAATAATAAACGCGCTTTTTCATCTAGTTGAATAGGCGTTGTACGATACTTTTCAGCAAAATCAACAGCAAATTTACGGAACAACATATAGACATCTTCCGGGCGTTCCCTCAAAGAAGGGACATGGATTGGAACCGTATTTAGGCGAAAGTATAAGTCTTCTCTAAACTTACCATTATTGATTTTATCCTTTAAGTTTACATTGGTAGCGGCTATAATGCGGACATCCGTTTTCTGTACTTTTGAAGCTCCGACCTTGATAAATTCACCTGTTTCTAATACCCTAAGGAGATAAGCCTGAGTATCTAGCGGCATTTCGCCTATTTCATCCAGAAAAATGGTACCTCCATCATAGGTTTCAAAATAACCTTTACGCTCTCCACTAGCACCTGTAAAAGAGCCCTTCTCATGACCAAAAAGTTCAGAGTTGATAGTCCCTTCGGGTATAGCTCCACAGTTGATAGCAATAAAGCCATTGTGTTTGCGGGCACTCATTGCATGAATAATTTTCGAAAAAACCTCTTTACCAACTCCACTCTGGCCTGTGATCATTACAGACAAATCAGTGGATGAAACCCTTACAGCAGTACCCAAAGCCCGATCAAGAAGAGGAGACCTACCAATGATACCAAATCGTTGTTTAATGCTTTGTAGCTTGCTGTCCATAAATAGCCCTTTTTTCTGTTTTCATTTTTAATATTCACCACATCACCACATCACCACATCACCATATAGTTACCCAACTATGTTCCCCTTCAATGTAGCGCTGGTTGCATCTGTCACCTTTACCATCGTATAATCACCAGGCTTTAATCCATCTGCTTTAGGAAATACAATCATTTTGTTTTGGGAATTACGGCCTTTAAAATCCTGATCTGAGCGCTTGGAATTGCCTTCTATTAGCACTTCAAATACTTTGCCTATATCCTCCTGATTGCGTTCCAGAGAGATGGCTGTTTGTAGTTTGATAATTTCCTGAAGGCGACGCTTTTTAACCTTTAAAGGAATATCATCTTCGTATTTCCTGGCGGCTAGGGTACCAGGGCGTTCAGAATAATAGAACATATAAGACATGCTATAGCGAGCAAATTCTATCATGCTTAAGCTATCTTTATGCTCTTCTTCAGTTTCGGTACAGAAACCTGCAATAATGTCAGACGATATCGCACAATCAGGCATGATTTCATAAATACGACGCACTTTATTCATGTACCATTCTCTATCATAAGTGCGGTTCATTAAATCGAGTACTCGACTATTACCTGACTGTACAGGCAAGTGAATATATTTGCAGATGTTTTCGTACTTCTTCATCGTGAATAGTACTTCATCCGTAATATCTTTTGGGTGGGAAGTAGAAAAGCGCACTCTTAATTTAGGGTGTACAAGTGCAGTCATTTCCAGCAGATTGGCAAAATTGACGACCTCTCCGGATTCAGGATTTTCCCATTTGTAGGAATCGACATTCTGCCCAAGCAAAGTCACTTCTTTATAGCCTTTATTGAGCAAGTCGGTAGCTTCTGCAATAATGCTGAATGCATTACGGCTACGTTCACGCCCACGTGTAAAAGGTACAACACAAAAAGAGCACATGTTGTCACATCCTCTCATGATAGAGATAAATGCAGAAACACCATTAGAATCTAGCCTCATCGGACTAATATCAGCATAGGTTTCTTCTCGTGATAGAAAAACATTGATCCCCTTGTCTCCATCTTCAGCCGTGGCAATCAATTTAGGAAGATCACGATAGGCATCCGGGCCAATCACCAGGTCTACCAATTTTTCTTCTTCCAGAAATTTTGTTTTAAGGCGCTCAGCCATACAACCTAGTACGCCAACTAAAGTACCTGGCTTCTCATTTTTTAATGCATCAAATATTTTGAGCCGCTTACGTACAGTCAATTCGGCCTTTTCCCTGATAGAACAAGTATTAATGAGAATAAGGTCCGCTTTTTCCATATTACGAGTAGCTGCAAAACCATTTTCAGCTAGTATAGAAGCTACTATTTCGCTATCGCTAAAATTCATTTGGCATCCATAGCTCTCTATGTAGAAAAACTTACTGCCTTCTTGTTCATTTATCACATCCTGATAAAAAGCTTCACCTTGACGGTCTTCATCAATTTCCTTTTGTAAACCTGCTAGAGTAGGGTTGTCATTATACATCTCACTTATCCTTTACGACTGCTAAATTTATTAGTGCGTGCAAAGATAACGTATTAATGACATTTTGACAGGCTTTTTTTAATAATTCTTATCCTAAGCGATTTCTACCGGAAAATCCCATAAGCATAGGTATTAAAAATAAGGTGATTGCAAATAATAGATATAAAGCACTTCCAGACATCATAGCTAGTGATTTTAGTGTTATTAGAAAGATAAAAACATTAGCAATTAGGTATGGTGATGATTATCAGTGCTATAAATGATAAATCCTAACGTACTTTAATAGGTACCTCTATACCGATGGTCAAAACGCTTTCCTTTATCCGGTTTTAGTAGCATGTGTTCGCCACTGGTCTTATAAAGCCATTCAAATAGTTGTTGATTAAGATCACGTGCGATATCGCTGTGCATTTCACTTCGTATCAGATTATTCATTTCTTCGGGATCTTCCTGGAGGTCGTATAATTCATTGAGATCCCAAATCCCGTGATATCTGATGAACTTATAGCGATTATTGCGTACAGCATGTGTGGTAGGAGTTTGTGGAAATGCTCTTTCCCAAAAGTATTCATAGAATATGGTATCTCTCCATTCTGTTTGCTGTCCGTAAAGTAGAGGTACAAATGAAGAACCATCCATTATGAGTGGTTTTTTTATTCCTGCAAGCTCAAGGATAGTTGGTGCTATATCTATATTTTGTATAACCTCTTCTACCTGGGTCCCTGCTTTGATTTGTGAGGGTTCCAGCACGAGTAGTGGAACTCTCATAGATTCTTCATATGCTTGTCGTTTATCTATCAGGCCATGCTCTCCAAAAGAAAACCCATTGTCACCCATATAAAAAATAATGGTGTTCTCCATTAGTTGATTTTCCTCCAGGTATTTTAAAACACTTCCTATACTTTCATCTAGAGCAAGTAGTGTTTCGCAATATCGCTTGTAGAAAGTATCGAAGTCATATTGGCCATGATAGAGATAATCCACCCCATGCCAGCTATATCTTTGTGCTTTTACCCAATTGGGAATATCCTGATAGTTATATTCTGAAGAATCTACGATTGCTTTTGAGTGCCCGGGAGGAAACATCGTTTTTGGGTATATAATTTCTTCGTTTTCATATTTGCCAAAGTGTCTTTGAGCTGGATAAAATTCAGCGTGTACTGCTTTATGAGAAAGGTAGAGAAAAAAGGGTTTCTCTATCTCTCGGTTTTCCAAGAAATTCAGCGCATAATTTGTTAAAACATCTGTTACATATGCGCTATCTCTATGATTGATGTGGTGGCCATTGAGGTTAATGATTGGATTGTAATAAGTACCCTGCCCTCTAAAACTAGCCCAATAATCGAATCCTGGACGAGGATCATCATGATGTTCTCCCATATGCCATTTACCAACAAACCCAGTTTGATAGCCAGCTTTTTGCAGATGTTCGGGAAAGAATGTAAGCTCTGCGGGAACTAATGATTGATTGTCAATAACTTGGTGCTTGTGAGCATACTGGCCAGTCAGTATAGACGCACGGCTGGGAGAACAGAGTGATGTACTGACGAATGCATTTTTGATATGTGCGCCTTCTTGCGCCATTTTATCCATGCTGGGCGTTTCCAGAAATGGAACTTTACCCATGAAACCCATAAAATCAAAGCGATGATCATCACTAAGTATAAAAACAATATTCTTAGCCTGTTGGGTGGAAGAGGTAGCCTGTGCCTGCTGTGACTGGACCTGATGATTGCTTAATAGAAAGATTGAAATAAAAACTAATATGCGTAACATCAACGAGTAGGTTTAAAGATTTGTCAAGGAACCAGTTTTGAATGCATTTTAAAATTGAATCTACCCTTTCGGGAAATGGAAAAATGCCAGCAGTCGCATTTTAAAAGAGATTCTGCTGGCTTTTTTAATACCAAACATTCTCTAAAAGTCGGGTGATTCCTGGGCGGTTAACCCAGGAATCTAAATAACTGAATGTAAAGGATTACTTTACTTAACATAAACCTAATTTTTATATTCGAAGTCCGCAGAAAGAACATCTACAGAGTTGCCACCAATGTATAGGGTGAACTTTCCCGGCTCGGCTTTATATTCCATATTTTGAGTGTGAAAACGTAGATCATCAGAGGTAATGGTAAAGCTTACTACTTTGCTTTCCCCCGGCGATAGCTCTATTTGACGAAAGTCCTTTAGTTCTTTTACCGGACGAGTCACGCTCCCTACAAGATCCTGAGTATATAATTGTATGGTTTCTACACCTTTCAATGCTCCTGTATTTTTTACCTGTATGTTCACATTTATACTGCCATCACCATTGAGTGTTTTATTACTCATGCGTAAATTGCTGTATTCAAAATCAGTATAACTCAAGCCATAACCAAAAGGATAAAGTGGTGTATTCTCTACGTCTAGGTATTTGGAGGTATACTTGTTATTTGCATCAAAAGGACGCCCTGTATTTTTCATCGAATAATAAATGGGAATTTGCCCTACATTACGAGGAAAAGTAATGACTAGTTTGCCACTAGGATTGTATGCTCCTAATAATACATCAGCGATTGCAGGCCCAGCCATAGTACCTAAATGCCATGCATAAACAATGGCAGAAAGATTATCTTCCATCCATCCAATGGTAAGTGGGCGTCCTGCCATTACTACCGAAACAATTGGCTTGTTTAATTGATGAATGGCTTCTAGCAGGGCTTGTTGTTTACCAGGTAAGCCTAATTCACTACGGCTGGCAGCTTCACCACTCTGACGGTAATCTTCCCCAATTGCCATAATGATAATGTCTGCTTTACGGGCAGCTTCTAATGCATCTTTAAACCCCGATTGATCGGCACCAGATGTTTTGCAACCTTCAGTATAAGAAATATTGGCATTCGGTAATGCCGTTTTTAGTGCTTCAAATAGGGTAATGGCTTTGTTTACATCACCAGAAGCATGCCATGTTCCTAACTGATCCTCCTTGTTATTACCAAGTGGGCCAATGATTGCAATGTTTTTTGTTGTAGGATCAATTGGTAGTAGTTTTTTACCATTTACAGAAATGTTCTTCAATAAAACAATGGATTTACGACCAGCTTCTAGTGAATGATCCATCATCTCTTTAGAAAAAACTACTTCTTTTTCTCGTTCAGCATCTGAATAGCGATATGGATCATCAAATAATCCTAATTTGTATTTGTATTTTAATATTCTGGATACAGAGGCATTAATATCATCTTCTGAAACCTTCCCTTCTAGTACGAGCTTTTCCAAATGATTTTGATAAACAGCACCCTGCATATCCATATCAACACCGACATTGATGGCGAGCTCTGCAGCATGTTGATTATCAAGGGCATAACCATGAGGAACCATTTCATTGATAGCGGTATAATCAGTTACTATAAAACCATCAAAATCCCATTCTTTTCGAAGGATGTCTTCCATAAGGTATTTACTGCCAGTGGCTGGTACGCCATCTACTTCATTAAAAGCAGTCATCACGGTTGCTGCTCCGGCATCAATAGCAGCTTTGTAAGGTGGTAGGTAAGTCTCGCGTAATACTCGATCTGACATATCAACGGTATGATAGTCGCGTCCTGCCTGGGCACCACCGTAAGCTGCAAAATGCTTTACACAAGCTAGGAGTGTGGACGGATCAGAAAGCTCTTCTCCCTGATGTCCTTTTACTTTTGCTGCAGCAATAAGTCCACCCAAATATGGATCTTCGCCCGCTCCTTCAGCTATACGTCCCCATCGAGGGTCACGTGATATATCGACCATGGGATTAAATGTCCAGTGAAGGCCTGCTGCTGCTGCCTCTTTAGCTGCCAGGCGAGCAGACTTCTCAATTAAATTCATATCCCAGCTACAGGCTTCAGCCAGAGGAATAGGGAAAATGGTTTTGTAACCATGAATAACATCGTAGCCAAATAGCAGTGGAATTCCCAAACGGGTTTCTTCCACTGCTACTTTTTGTAAACCACGATTATACTCAGCTGTATGAGCATTAAAAAGATTACCGCAACGGCCTGAGCGTACATCCTCCATATATTCTGATCTTAGTGTAGGGCCTGTTTGATCCCATCCACTGGTATATAATGTAAGCTGTCCTATCTTCTCTTCTAGGGTCATCCTGGAAATGAGGGAAGCTACTTTTTTATTGATTTCGCCTTCTGTTTGCGACCAGCTTGTCCCGACTAATAAAAGGCTTAGCAGTATTCCGATTGTTTGTTTCATTTATTGTAGATTAAGGCGATGCGCAATGTTTTTAATAGGAAAATCCTAGCTTAGTTAGGCCTTCCTGTACTTCCGGACAACTCATGAAGAGCTTCCATAACAAGCCAGAACGATAGTTTTCTACCATTACTAAAATAGGGCCTTGATCTATTGCCAGATTTCTCTTGAGACACCAATCATGTTCTTCACTAAAAGCATCATAAGGGCCATATGGGCCAATTACTTTGTCGTGCATATCTTCATACAAATGCCTTAATACTTTCATCGATTCTTCAGGGGTGTATGGAAAAGACGATAAAGCAGCTGTGGGTGCGATTACTCCGAGGTCTCGCTCTGGTTTATGGCTAGCATAACCCTTCATCGAATAGCTGGAGGTTATTCCCCAGCAATTGTCTCCATATCCTTTATAATCATGTGGGTTTTCGATACAATACTGGCGGTTGATTTGTGTATGATTGTAATTGTGATCCCAGTAATTGGTGTATTGATCTGAGAGCTTGCGAGGGTCAAGCCCTAAATAGGAGTAATGAGCCCAAAACAGAGGGCCGCCGTATTCTTTAGCTCCTATATGAGTAAAATCCAGCTTGTGGCCATACTTTGAAGTTCCTCCTACAATATCGCCGTTTTTTGCCCATCCTTCATGAAATGCTTCTACTGGAATAGGATATGTAGGAGAGCATACTCCAAGGATATAGGTGATCATACATTCGTTATATCCTGTAATGCGGAAATTCATTTTCCAGTCATGATTGGGCGACCAGTGCCAGTATATGATATTATCTTTTTCAGGGCCTTGATACCAATTCCATTCAATTTCTTTCCATAGTTGATCTGCTTTGGCAGCAAGCGCTCGTTCATTTTCATTTCCCTCTTTAAAGTACTGCCGAGTACAAAGCAATGCCTGAGCCATAAAAGAGGTCTCTACAAGATCTCCTCCATCGTCATATTTACTGAATGCTTTTACCTTGCCGGTATCGCCATACCACCAGTGTGGCCAGGCACCATGAAAGCGATCTGCTGTTTCCAGAAAATGCATGATCTTATGGAGATGCGTTACACCTGCAGAACGATCAATAAACCCACGATCAATTCCTGCAATAATACCCATTACTCCAAAACCTGAACCACCAGAGGTGACAACGTTCTGATCATTTTGTGGATAGATACCATCACTATGGATTCTTTCACAAGCCATACCTGATACAGGTTCAGCAGCATCCCAAAAATAGCGTAGTGTTTGCTTCTGCAATGTATCCAGAAGTGCTTCATCAGATAGCTTAGCATCTGTCTCTGCTGCTTGACTATGGGTTTCTTGTGAATGGCCATCAGAGCATGCGTAGCCCAGTAATAGTATAATGAATAAACAGTAGTAGTTTGATATACCTGATTGCATAAGTTTTTAGGTTTTACCTGCGGGAAATACGCAGGGTTTCTAATTTTTATTCAGCGTAAATAGATTAATAAGTGAAGCCTAGTTTATTAAGGCCATCTTGTATTTCTGGACAAGACATAAACAGGTCCCATAACAAGCCTGTACGATGATTCTCAATCATCAAAATGATAGGGCCTTGATCTATAGCAAGGAAAGAGTTGGCATACCAGCCTTCTGTTGGATTGAAAGCATCGTGGAAGCCATATTCTCCCCAAAGGTGATTGCCGAGATAGTAGTAAAAATGCTTCATTGCTTCCATTGATTCATCTGGTGTATAGGGAAATGAAGACAAGGCAGCTGTTGGAGTAATGACACCTTTGTCATTGCTTGGAGAATGAGCGGAATAACCTTCATGATTATCACTGGCAGTTAGTCCCCATATTCCTTCTCCATACCCTACATAATTATTAGGATTGATGATACAATGTGCTCTATTGATTAAGCTATGGTTGACAGCTTGCTCCCAATAATTAGCATATTGATCGGAAAGGTTACGAGGGTCAATACCAAGGAATGTATAATGCTCGAAAAATAAAGGCCCTCCATAACTATTACCCAGCGGGAGTGTAATATCATAGAACTCATTACCATTCACCATATTGCCATTTCGTGCCCAACCTTCATGGTATACTTCAGCGTTGATACCATGGGTAGGAGAGGCCGCAGCCATAATGTAAGTGATGAGGGCTTCATTCCAGCCGCCTATTTTGTGATTCTTTTCCCATCCAAAATTTGGCGACCAATGCCAATAGAGCACGTTTTGCCCATCCTGAGTATACCAATCCCATTCAATACTATGCCATAGTGTATTGATGTTATTGATCAATTCTTGTTCCATAGGATTGCTTGCATCGAGATATTGCCTTGCTGTGAGTAATCCCATAGCGAGAAAAGAAGTCTCTACAAGGTCCCCTCCATCATCATTGCTGCTAAAAGGAATAACATCACCTGTTTCTCCATTCAACCAGTGGCTCCATGCACCGTGAAAACGCTGGGCGTTTTCAAGAAAGTCTACTATTGTATGAAGCCTTTCTATGCCTTCTTCACGAGCGATGAAACCTCTTTCAATTCCAACGATGATAGCCATTATTCCAAACCCGGAACCACCTGAAGTTACAGTGTTTCCTGATGTGTTTCTCTCTCTGGCTAATCCACTAACAGAGTGGCCAAAATCCCAGAAGTATTTGAAAGTTTGTTCCTGGACAAGCGTCATTAATTCTTCATCTGAAATTAGTGGAAACTGTAAGCTGCTGTCCAGTTTAGTATAGAATCGCCTGGAAAAAGTAGTGAAGGGATTCCCTTCCGTTGATTGTAAAGAGCCAAGGATTGTTAATGTATGTTTTGTTAAACCTTCCGTTGGTTCGGTAGACGAAAATTTAAAGGTTCTTTCTTCATCTGGTATTGCTTCAATATTAAAATCTAATATTGCTTGTGGACTAGTTATTTTTACGTGATCTTCTAATGCTTCTATACTTACTTCATGACTAAATCGGGCAGTGATGTCGAAGTTGTAGTCAACATCTTTGATACGGTTACCATTCAACATATCAACACTATTGATAGATAAGGATTCCAGAAACATAGGAGGATTAATAGTCCGGAAGAAAAAGCTGAGGCCAGGAAATGTATATCCTGCCTCAGCACGGATAGTGTTGTCAATAGTGAGTTTGTATTCTTGATCAGCAGTTAGTGATTCTAGCGGTTTAGCTGATACGGTTTTGTAATTATCTAAATAGGAAAATGTCATGGGAACATTTGTTCCATCTATTTCTTCTAAATGGAGAGCATCCATAACACTGGAAGTATCTAAGGGGTAAGAAAAAGAAAGTACTACAGGCTGATCTAAGGCTACACCTTCTACCGTAGAAGCAGTATTCAGAGAAATACTGCCTACACGTGCAGCGGTCAACTGCATGATATCAGTACTTGGTGTTTGGCCTCCTTCATCATCTGTATTGCAATTGATAAAGAGGAAAATAAATGAAAGGGTAAGGAGAATGTGAAAAAGCCTGTTCATAAAAGAGATCTGAATTTGGGTGATGGTACATGGAAGCATGCTTCAATCGCTGCTCCCATGTACAATTTATGATTTGCAAGCTTAGAGCTTCATTCCTTTTATGAAAAGGCTCCGCCTGGCAACACAACTTTACTTCTCATCAGTATATAGTTGCTTAACCTCAGAGTCTGACAATGCCACATCAAAGATGCGAATGTCATCCAATGAGCCTTTAAAGTGGTTGGCATCAGGGAAAGTATAACCACCCCATGGTTCATTCGCCCAGTGAGTCGTTTCACGATCGTGATTGAAGCCAAATGCTAGTTTTGTACCAATTACATCACCTGCATCCGAATCATCAAATACTAATCCTGTTACACCTGCTAGTGCTGGAGCATTATTCAGATTATCTGTTTCCATTAGTTCACCATCGATATACAAATGACGCTTATTGGTAGTCGCATCATAGCTATATACAATGTGTGCCCAACGGTTATCTAGTAATGCTCCTAATCCACCAGAACTGCTAAGGTCTTGTTCGAATTCAACTGCAACCCAGCCTCCATTATCGGCAGTTTGTCCATCGCCATTGAAGAAGAAATCGTTTGCTAAAGTGTGCCCATCAGAATGGGTATAACGGCCTGTAAGTTTCATACCTCCAAGGCCACCTTGTATCTCGATGAAAAAACCATAAAGGTCACCTACACCCATCACAAAATGCCCACCAACATGTCCTACAGAGTCAACTTTGACCCAGAAGCTAAGTGTAGTGCTTTCATTTAAAAGCTTATCTCCATTAGGGATTTCCACAATAGTGACATCACCGTCATAAACGCTTGTGCTTCCTACATTACCAAAACGATCTGTACCATAAGTAAGTCCAGCTTCTTCACCGTTGTATGTACCATTGGTAGACATTAAATTGCCATCAAATTTCCAGTAAGCAAGTTGATTATCAGCTTGTGGTGGTACTACCTCTGAACGGCCTGCAGTTGTGAACGTACGGCTTGTTGCGCTAAACTGGCCGCCGTCAGCAGCTGCTATTGTGTTGGAAAGTGTCAATGTATAATCAGTACCTCGTGCCAGGTCACTTGATGGAGTAATTGTTACTGTGGACCCTGTTACAGCTACACCAATATCGACATTTGAACCATCAGCAGCAAGTGTAATGGAAGAGGTAGTAGCAGTTGTCGCATCTACTTCTTTTTCAAATGTTACAGTAATCACAGCATCCAATGGTACATCAGTAGCTGAGCTTGCACCATTTAAATCTTTAGTGGTTGCATCACCAGTTTGTAGGTCAGTACCTTCAGCTACAATGCTGGTAATAGATACTGGTTGGGCATCATCATCGTCGCTACAGCCAACTGAGAATAATAAACCCAGTGCTAAAAGTGAAAACAGTGAAATTTTTAATGCTTTCATGATTTACAAATTTTTTAATGTTAGTTGTGTTGTTTCTTTGCTTATGAGCCTGTTGGGATTAGGCTCTGTATAAAGTGATCATAAATAAAGGCTGATTACCAGCCAGGATTTTGAGTTAGTACTCCTTGTGAGATATCGATTTCTGCCTGTGGAATAGGAAATAGTTCATGTTTTCCTTCCTGAAAACCTAAAGGGCTGAGTACATCAACTGCCTTACCGGTGCGCACAAGATCAAAGAAGCGATGTTGCTCCAGTGCTAATTCTATGCGACGCTCTTTAAGAATAAGGCTACGTAGGTTATCCTTATTTGTCTCTGTAATATCAGGTAGAATGCTGCTATTGCCTGCTCGAGCACGTTCACGGATCATATTCAGGTAAGTGAGCGCATCACCTGATTTGCCATTTTCATTCATTGCTTCAGCTGCTATTAAAAGTATATCTGCATAGCGGATAAGACGAACATTGTGATCCCATGAATCTTGAGCAGAAGAGCCTGCTACCCATACTTTTTGATTGTAGCATTCTATTTCTTTAACAGAACCATCGTTATTGTAGCTAGTATCGGGGGTGGCAGAATCTCCAATGATACTTATACCATCCAGTTCTTCACCCAGAAAGATTACAGATGCATCTTTTCGTGGATCTCCTTCTTCATAGCTGTTTAGTAAATCCCATGAAGGACGGCCAAATCCCCATCCCTTATTAGGGGTGCCTCTTACTCCCTGGGTATTACCATATTGATGGCCGCCTTCCTGGAAGCCATATGGACGAGCAGCAATCTCAAAAATAGAACCAGTACCAAATTCACCATCCTTGGAGAATACATGTCCATAATCAGGATCAAGGCTATATTGCCCTGAATTGATGATCTCCATTGCATAACTTTCGGCATTAGTGTAGTCCTTACGGAAAAGATATACTTTGGCAAATAATGCCTTCGCCGCTCCTTTGGTCGCTCTTCCAAGGTCTTCTGATGGATAATCACTGCGTTCAGGAAGGTTAGCTATTGCTTCTTCTAAATCTTGAATGATTAAGGCATAAACATCATCGGCTGAAGAACGAGGGATTAACCTTTCCGGAAATGGTGTAGTTACTATAGACACACCACCGTATAAGCGAACCATGCGGAAATAAGATAGTGCTCTTATGAACTTAGCTTCTGCAATTAAACGTGCTTTCAGTGCCTCATCCATTTCAATATCGCCAGCTCTGTCAATCACT
This sequence comes from Chitinophagales bacterium, assembly GCA_022360175.1. Lineage (GTDB taxonomy): Bacteria > Bacteroidota > Bacteroidia > Chitinophagales > Saprospiraceae > JAKSDI01. The sequence goes on along the minus strand of JAKSDI010000209.1, from coordinate 22,295 downwards.
AAATTAGTGCGGATGATGGCTAGATACCAGGTATTATAAAAGGAACTTACTGGGTTTTCATTGGGGGTGTAGGTAAAGTTGTCAAAAACTAATATCTGAATGCCATCGGTTGGATTACTTCCCTTTAGCATATTGTCAGACATAATGCCGAGAATGGGAAAGCCACCATGAAATCGCCAGTCCCGAAGGGCGTTATAACAGGCATTAGTAGCAAGGATCGCATCGTTTTCTGTCTGCATGAAATTAGATGCTTCAACATCTCCCAATAAGCCGCGATCTATAAAATCTTCAGAACAACTCATGGTGATAGTAAATAGAAATAGTATCGTTATATATTGATTCAATTTTTTCATTGTCTCTGGTTTGTATTGCTTCATAGTTGGGTTTAGAATGAGAGGTTGATACCAAGTGAATAAACTGCTGTCACTGGATAAGTACCAAGATCAATACCTGATCGGAGGGCATCGCTACTGGCTATTTCTGGACTATAGCCAGAATATTCGGTGAATGTATATAGGTTGGTACCTCTCAGAAAAATACTGCCACTTTGCAATCCGAAGCGCTGGAAAAAAGCGGCAGATGGCTGATAGGAGAGCGTTACATTTCGAATTCTCATAAAAGAACCATCTTCGATGAACCAGTCAGAAGGGCTGTAGTTTACACCACCAGTAGATAATTGTGGTTGTGAATTGGTGGAGCCTTCACCTGTCCAACGATCTAGAATATATCTTTCGAAATTGTATATCTCAGGGCGCACGGCTCGTTTGCCATTGTATATTTCATTGCCAAATTGACCTTGCATGAATACTTCCAAACCAAAGCCTTTGTATTCTAATCCAAGATTAATGCCAAGCAGGTAATCAGGAATATAAGATCCCAGGAAGACGCGATCATCGGGAGTGACAATACCGTCTCCATTGGTATCCTGATATCGAAAATCACCCACTCCTTGTCCGGATAGTGCAGGATAAGTATTGAGTTCAGCTTCATTTTGGAATACACCAACAACTTTGTAGCCATAAAAAGAACCAACGGCAATGCCAGGAGTAGTGCGGGTTACCAACTGCCCATTTCCAAGGCTGCCACTGATTAAAGCTTCATCAGAACCTACACTAATGGTTTCGTTTTTAACAGTAGAGCCTAATACACCTATATTGTAGTCTAGGGATCCAATTTTATTATTGTAATTGAGGTAAAACTCAATCCCTTTGTTTACAATATCGGCAGCATTAAAAGTGATGCTACTAAATGAGCCTGTACCAAAATGTCCAGGTGGCTGGAGGTCGACAAGTACAGCGTCTGTTTTCTTGTCATAATAATCTAGTTCACCTGTTAGACGGCCGCTGAGGATAGAGAATTCGATGCCTATGTCAATAGATTCTGTATTTTCCCATTTTAAGAACGCATTACCTGGGGTTTCCAGAGTCGCGCCTGGAACAAGTTCTTCTGCTGGGCCAAAAACAGCTTCTTTGTCATTGAGTGTAATTTTAGCAAAACGACGCTCGAAACCAATTTTGTCATTACCATTTACTCCCCAACTGGCACGAAGCTTAAGATTATCAAGCCAGGGTATTTCACTTAAAAATGCTTCTTCAGAAATACGCCATCCTAACGCAATGGAAGGGAAATTACCATAGCGGTTTTCTTCACCAAACTTCGAAGAGCCATCTCTTCTAAATGTAGCTGTAAAAAGATAGCGGTCCTTTAATACATAATTGGCTCGAAAGAGATAAGATAAATAGGTGTAATTGGTCTCTGAATTAAATGCTTCTATCGTTGTTACATCTCCAGCATCCAGATACCAGAAAGATTCTTCTTCACGAATGAGATTATCAACTGTACCGCTTAGTACTTCCCTTTGAAATTCCTGGGCGGTATAACCAGCTAGTAGATTAAAACGATGGATACCTACTTCTTTTTGATAGGTAAGCGTATTTTCCCATATCCAGGTAGATTCGTTTTCATTTCTTTTAGAAAGGTCGTTGATTTCATTTTGCTGCTGTGGTGAAACCAGAAACACTGGGCTGAAGTTGACATTCTTTAGCAAGCGCCAGTCTAATTGATAACTGGTGCGAAAGGTGAAGCCTTTTAATAGGTTTAGATCAGCATAAATATTGCCAATGGCTCTATAGCGATCATCAAAGCTATTGGAATATTCCAGGCTTGCCTGTGGGTTACCTGCTCCTTGCACCTCTATAAACTCCCCTTGATCATTATAAGCAGTTGATGTAGGCCATGCTCGATAGGCTTGAGCAATAACTCCGGGAGGATTGGTTTTATCTTCGCGAGCGAAGGTGAGATTACTACCTATTGTCAAAAAACTGGCAGCTTGTAAGCTATTATTCAGTTTTAGAGAATAACGCTGATAATCTGATTTGCCTACAACTCCCTCCTGATTGTAATAACTCCCACCAAAATAATAGGAGTAATTGTCTTTACCTCCAGATACAGAGAGTTCGTACTTTTGTATAGGAGCGCCATCATTGATCATTTCGTCCTGCCAATCAGTATCAGATAATGCGTCAAGATTATTAAAAGTACCTGCTTGTATTTCATTGACAATGGTAGCAAACTCTCGTGCCCCCAGTAGGTCGATTTTTTGGGGTACATATTCCTGACTGTAGGTAGCACTCAAATTTACTACAGCTTTCCCTGCCTGGCCTTTCTTAGTTGTAATTATAATGACACCGTTTGCACCACGAGTGCCATAGATAGCAGTAGAAGATGCATCTTTAAGCACTTCAACCGATTCTATATCACCACTATTCAAGAAGGATATATTATCTGTAATGATCCCGTCAACAACGTAAATTGGAGATGTACCGTCGCCAAAAGTAGCTACTCCTCTTACTCGTACTACAGGATTCTCACCAGGATTGCCAGATACACTTGTGACCTGCACACCAGGAACTTTACCTTGTAAACCCTGCAAGGCATTCGCATCCGGATTTTTACTGATTTCTTCGCCTTTTACAGAATATACAGCACCTGTAAGGTCGCTTTTGCGCATAGTACCATAACCTACAACGACAACCTCATCCAATGCTTCCGCTTCCAGAGCCATCTCTAAGTCAATGATCGTATTGACTCCAGCAATCCTTTCAATTGTTTCATAGCCAACATAGGAAAATACAATTGTATCCTGAGGAGTATTCACTTCGATCGAGTAATTGCCATCATAGTCAGTAATAGTTCCCTGGATTGAATTTTTGATAAGGACCGTAACTCCAATGAGCGGTTCTTTTTCTTCAAGGGAAATTACTTTACCACTGATGGTTCTGCTTTGTGTATAGGCACTAAATGATACCATACTCATAAGCAGTACTAGGCTTAAGATGGATCGTAATGTCATCATGTTAAGTTTTACATTATATACTGGCAGACTTTCCTGCGAAAAAGAAAGCTTCCTTATTGATTACTTGGCTGATAAGTCGCTAAATCAGCTCGCTGTAGTTTGATGAAAAGGCAATATTTCGAAAAGCGGCTTTTCCCTGATTTTTTGGGTGGTATATTCTAAAGTCTTAGCGGACTATCTATTTGATAGCTTTAGTGTTATTGGCTTATCCTGTATGGATAGAAAACTTTAGGTATTTATTTGGTCGTTTGATATAACAAAAGTAGCTTTTCATAACTCTTAATCATAAAATAGCACCTCACCTTTACTACGCCATTTAGATTTTTTTTTAAAACACACTTTAAGGTGAGTTAGTGTTATTTGGTTGAAAAACAGTGATTTGTGAGTCGAAAGGCGCGTTTTTTTGAGGTGCAATGATATTTTTACACCTCACTATAGATCAAAATTGCATCAAATATTCTGTTAAGTTGATTTCGGGAGCCAGTTCCATTTTTCGTCGTAATCTATAGCGTTTATTTTCAACCCCTCGAAGGGATATATTTAAGAGAGGAGCGACTTCTTTTGATGAAAGATTCATTTTGAGGTAAGCAGCAAGGCGTAAGTCCCCGGGAGTTAGGCTAGGAAAACTTTCTTTTAGTCTTTTGAAAAACTGATCGTGTAGTTGGTTGAAGTTGGCCTCGAAAATTTCCCAATCTTCTTCACTGGAAATGTGGCCGTCTATTTGTCGGATTAACCTCCCGGCTATCCTATGTGCAGATTCCTGTACTTCTTTTTTTCTTAAGGCTTTTAGATCTTTTTTAGTTTGATGAGCATTTCATTTTTTCGAACTAGATTCATGGTAGAATCTGCAAGCTTTCGATTCTTATTTTCTATTTCTGAACGTAATAGTTCGTTTCTGGCTTCAACTTTTTGCCTATGGAGCTCACGATTTTTTTCAATCTCCATTTCTCTGCGTTGCTGGGCAAGCCTTATATGGTGAAGCTTCCATAACCAACGAGCAACAAGAAAAATAAATAGGAAAAAAAGACAAGCTGCCCACCAGGTTTGATACCAATGAGGCAAAACAATAAAAGGATAGGAGGCTATCTGAGAAGATAGATGAACATTCCTGACCTGAAATTCATAGGAACCAGGTGGTAGATTAGTGTATTCTTTAGTGAAGTTTTTTGTAGGAGTAGACCATTCTTGTTGATAGCCTATCAATCTGTATTGTAATTCCACTTCTTCAGGAAAGTAGGGGAATGCATAAGATAGTCTAATGCTTTTCTCATTGGCACTTATGCGTAGAGGCGTTAACGATTTGTGAGCAAGAAATGGTTGATAGTGTTGTTTAGCTACGACGACTTCTGTGATGAGAGGTTTCCATTCAACTGCTGTAAAGTTATTAACTTCTTGATGCTTATTAAAAAGTGCATATCCTTCTGTTGCACATAAGAGGTAAATAGAATCGTTGAGAGCTATGACATTTTCATCACCTGGAGAAAGATTTACCTGTAATGATTGCCAATGGCTTTCACTGTCTAAATATTCAATTCGATGTGGTCGGATTCTGAAAATCGAACTATCGGATGCTGTAATCCAGAAATCACTTAAAGCCAGGCTGTCATATAAATCAAGCCCTACGGGCACTAATTTTTGAATCTCCTGATCATATTTTAGCGTAAGCGAATCAGCGCGAATGTACAGTTGTTCATTTAACAGTTTTAGTTTTCCTTTAACTCCTGTGTTTTTAGGAATTTCATCTGGCATTTTTACTGCTATAGGAATTGCCTGTTCCAGGTTTTTGGAAAGCTGTACGCAAAATATTCCCTGGCGAGGATGGGCAATCCATAGCTTCTCGTCAGTATCAAATGCGATTTCTTTTGCAGGAGTATAGAACCCTTTTACTATACTGTCCTGTTGCCATAGGCCATGGCTGTTTTTTTTGAGCAGAGCCAGCCCTGTATAAGTACCTTGTAATAAGTAATCTGATGTATTGGATAAGGGAATAATATTGTAGACGCCTGTATTTGAAAAGAGTTTTTCAGATTCACTTCCCTTTATCTTTAGTGTTCCTGAATTATGGGCGCATAATAATTGACCATTAAAAATTTTTAAATTCCAAACTTGCCCCTGTGTACCTTTTACCAATTTAAAAACCTGGCCCTGTTTTTCTGGCCATTGCTTATAAAATACTCCTTGATTACTGCCTATGTACAACATTCCATCGTAGTGAATAGCGGTATAGACAGTGCCAATAGCACCTTGTTTGTCAAGGTAAAAAGAGAGTGGGGAACTGGTTTGAATCATTGCCAGGCCTTTGTCTAAACCAACCCATAAATTGTTGTCTGAGCTTTCGTGTAAAGCGAGTACTGTGTTGTTTTGAAGCCCATTCTTTTGATTTATATGATATAGAATGTGCCCATCAGCATCTGTAATAAACAAACCTTGTACAATAGTTCCAAAAGCATAGTAGCCATTAGAAAGCCGGATTCCTTTGTTTAGCTGATAAGTAATCATTGGAGCATTCACGGGAACATCCCATTGCTGAAACTGCCCATTATGGAATTTGAAGATTCCCGCATTTTGAGTACCTATGAGAAAATCATCTCCTTCTGAGGGTAAAATAGTCGCTACTCTTTTGTCAATGAGGAATTCACTACCAGGGATAAATTCAAATGTACCATTAGGTAGCAATTCGTATAGCCCTTTTTGTATTACAGGTACTAGTATTCTATCACCTATCTGACGGATGTACATAATGTTGCCAGGTGGCCTGATTGTCTTTATAGAACCCTTTTGGTATAAATAAAGCATAGAGAAGGACTGGAAAAACAGGCCTCTGTCTGTTTCCAGAAAATGCCATATTTCATCATTGTGAATGTTTTCCGACTGAATGCTATCAAGCAATGAATGATAATTTAAAGTACCAAATTCATTGGTATTCCAATATCCTATAGTAGCATAGCCACCAATGAAAATACGGCCTTTATCGTCCTGGCTTATTGCTCGGATAATTTGCTGGCCAGGTGTGTTATATTTTTGCCATTTAACACCATCGTAAATCAGCATTCCCCCTGAGTTTGCTGAAAGTATACAGCCACTATGTTCCTGGCTGATACTCCAGTTTTGATTGTGAGCTTGATAGTCTTTATTGGAAAAATTAATCAATAAGGGGATTTCCTGTGCTGATATAACACTGGAAATGTATAGTATAAATAGGAGAATAGAATAGCCCCTGATTATGAAAGCTACTTTATAATACAATCAGTTTGTCGAATTTATATGTTATTTGAAGACTGCTTGCTAATGCTGTATTGTTGCTAGAGCAGCCGTGAAAAATTTCCAAAATTTTTGCACAGATGGTATATTAACCTTTTCATCTGGTGAATGTGGGTGCATAATTGTAGGGCCTATGGAAATCATATCTAATCCAGGATAATGATTGCCAATGATGCCACATTCTAACCCTGCATGATAGGCACTGGCGTGAGGCTCTTCATCAAATAAATCCTGATAAATTTGCACCATAGTTGATAACACAGCAGAGCTTGGATTAGGAGCCCATCCAGGATAATCACCATCATTTTCTACATTGGCACCTATCAATTCAAAAGCAGCTCTTACAGCATAAGCAACATCATGCTTGCCTGATTCTAAAGCACTTCGCTGTAAACTTTGTGTGATAAATTCACCTTCCTTAATGATTACCCTTGCAAGACTGGAAGAGGTTTCCACTAAATCGGGAATAGCGGGGCTCATTCTCCAGACACCATTGGGAACTGCGTATAATGCATTGAGCACTTTTTCCTGAATACCTGCTTCCATAACCAGTTCAGGAAGTATTGCGGTTTCCAGTTCAATAGATAATTCGGGTTCTACTAATTCAAATTCATTGAGGATTTCTTTTTTTCTAGCCTCAAATAATTCATGGAAGGCTTCGTCCTGATCTGATGCAATGGCAACTAGAGCATTAGCTTCGCGAGGAATGGCATTTCTTAAACTACCACCATCTACCTCTGCAATATGCACTGGTGCCTGATGCAGCAATCTGTTCATTAATTTATTAGCATTTCCCCGGCCCAGATGAATTTCCATGCCGGAATGGCCTCCTTTTAATCCCCTAACTTTTATTTGATATCCTTTACCGCTTGCAGGTGCAGGCTCTTGTGTATATAATAAATAGGTATTGGTATCAATGCCTCCGGCACAGCCAATAGCTATGGTATCATCTTCTTCAGAATCCAGATTAATTAATATTTTACCCTGCAGCAGGCCTTCTTCCAGTTCTTTTGCCCCGGTCATTCCTGTTTCTTCATCAATAGTGAATAAGGCTTCGATAGGAGGGTGGGAGACACCAGTAGAATCCAGAATGGCCATAATACTTGCAACGCCAATGCCGTTGTCTGCTCCCAGAGTAGTTCCTTCTGCTTTTATCCATTCACCATCTATATACATTTTGATACCTTCAGTGCTAAAGTCAAATACAGTATCTGCATTTTTTTGATGGACCATGTCAAGGTGCGCCTGGAGAATAATGGTAGGCCGATCTTCCATCCCCTGACTAGCTGGTTTTTTGATGATCACATTACCAATTGAATCTACGATGGTTTCAAGTCCTAATGCTGTGCCAAAGGACTCCATAAAGGCGATAACCCGTTCTTCTTTTTTGGATGGACGTGGTATAGCATTGAGCGCAGTGAAGTGTTTCCAGATTGATTGAGGGGCAAGTTCCTGTATTGCAGCGTGATTACTCATATGAGTTTTTTTTGGTTTTTCACAAATTTAGTTGAATTTCATGATTCTAAAGAAATGATTTGAAACAAGTTCTAAGTGAAAAAACAAAAGCCCGAATTTTGGAATATTCCAAAACTCGGGCAAATCGATAGTATGAGGCTGGTATAATAAACACTTGCTAGATGACGATTCTATATAGGCCTGTATTGGCACTACATAATGAAAAGCCATCTTTGCAATGCAACTACTTACTTAAGCTCTGTTTAGTAATACAATCTGCTTGCTTACTAACTGATCACCTTGTCTGATTGTCAAGGTTAATGTACCAGGAGCTGCTTCTGAAAGATTGATTCTTTCATTAAATTGTCCCTGGAAGTTTTTGATGTTGTTTCTGTACACTACGCGTCCTGTTGCGTCAGCAATCTGTACTTCAGTAGCGATAGGTTCTGCATCAAACTGAATCTGGATATTGCCAAATGTAGGATTAGGATAAGCGCTATATTCGTTCAACTTGATTTGATTTTCAAGGATAGGTTCCTGAATAGCACCTTGACCTTGATCTTCCTGTAATTCTTCAGGAGCTGGAGCTTCTTCTTCAGCATCTTCTTCTATTTCTTCACAGCTCTTGAAGCGAGCATTGATATCCATTGTTTGACCATTGCGAAGTACGCTTAATACGAATGGATCACCTGCATCATGCTTATCGCGCTCTACCAATAATTCATCATTGTCATTCACTTTAACACCATCCATTGCAAGGATAACATCGCCAGATTCTACTCCATAAGTAGAAGCAGGAGTGTTGCCAATGATACCAGTGATTTGTACTCCTTCACCACTTGAAGCGCGGCCACCTACGTATACACCGATGAACACCTCACATGGATCGCGTTCTTCATTCCATACATGGCGATTGTATTCTTTTTGGCCAAGTGTAACAGGAATTTGTAAAGTCTGTCCATCACGGATAACTTCAGCAGTTACGGTTGAATTAGGAGTTAGTTTTAGAAGGGTAGCACGCAGTCCGTGAGTGCCATTTGTTGCTTGTCCATCAAGGCTCTTGATGATATCTCCTTTTTGTATTCCAGCTTTCTGTGCGCCTGCATCCTTTACCACGCTAGATACTAATACCCCAACACCATCATCTGTATTGTCAGGATAAATGCCAAGGAAAGGCTTGGTTGCACGTTCTGTACGAGTACGTGGTACACAGTTGCGAACTCCTTTTTCATGAAGTTCGTCAAAATCAAAGTCAAAGTCGAAATCAAAGTCCTGATTTTCATGCATGATTACACGAAGGCTTTCCAATTCTTTTTCAGCGTCCTCTAAGTCTTTTTTCGCCTGGCGGAACATAAAAATCGTTTCGCCATCCATTTCTTCTAATTCTACATCTTCATCAGAAGTGATATGAATTTCTACAGTGCCTTCTTCCGTATCAAATTCTTCAGCAAGGGCTTTTATATCAGCTCCTTGGGGTACTCTCTTTTTGACAATTGTGACACTACCATCTTCGTTGGTAATTTTTTGAATGATAACGGCTTCGCTATTCTCTTGAGCAGTGGCAGGCATCATAAATAGGCAAAAAGCAAAAGCCATTAAAAAAGTAAGTCGGAGTGAAATTCTATTCATAATGTACTTATTAGTGATTTGAAAATGTTTACTGTAACAATGACGGGAGAAAAAAGAAAAGGTTGCAGGAAGGGATGAAGGGGAAAGTATAAAGGGGTAGAGATGTGTGGGTTTAGGTAGTTTGGAAAGGCTTAAAATCCTTGATAAAAGTATGGCGTCGAAAGTGAGCAATAAAAAAACAGGCAATTAGGTATATGACCCAATTGCCTGTTTTATCTTAATTAAGAATCGAGGTAGCTGATAAGCAAAGTTGGAAGATCGCCAACTCACAATATCACCTCTACTAAAATCTGGCTACAATACCCAGCATAGCATTGATGCCAAAGGTAGGGTAGTGCTGCCAGCGCTGCCTCTTATTGTTGGCGATATTATTGATTTGGAGGAAGCCACCAATGTTGTCAGAGAAGAAATACTCCGCACCAGCACTGATGTCAAAAAGAGTATTGAGATTATCTGCTTCTCCATCTTCATTGATATAAGGGACACCATTTTCGAGGAAGAAATCACCCTTTATGATTAGTTTATCTTCCATTGTAGTATAACGAGCACCTACATTAATAGTAAGTGCGGGCAAATGCCAGGCTTCGTCCTCTCTTTCCAGAGAATATATGTTTTGACTTACTGCTCCAGTCAATTCAAATCCTTGGAAAATAGGAGCGGTAACAGATCCCTTTATAGTGACAATACTTGCTGTATCGTAGAGTACATCAAAACGAGGAATCGTATCAAATGCGCTGGGTAGTTGAAAAAGTGCCAGATTGTCAATGGTTTTATAACCCACCTGAGCATCGTAATCAATTCCTTCTACATTCCCTCTAACACCACCATAATACTCGTAATATTTGCTATTTCGTACACGTATACGAGACTTTAGGAATGGGTTGTAATCTGTAAGATTTCTGAAGCTATTTTTATCCAATGAACCTGTTGCACCTACATAAGCATGTACGACACCATCAATAATCATAGCCGCCAACTCCATATCCGGGAAGAAAGAAAAATCATCATCATGAGAGGATACAATACCACCTATTTTTGCTTTAAATCGATCGGCATGATAAGTGTAACTAGGGCGTAGGAAAAAGTTGTTCAGATTTTGCTTGGCAGTATCCTTGAACGAGGTGAAATCCGTTTCCAGCTCAATTACCAGTGGATGTTTTTCTTTAAACCATTTAGTACCAGAAATCAAAAGGTCAAAGCCATTTTCACGGGAAGCATAGTTATCGTTTAGAGTATAGAAATCTATACCTGCATAATAGTTGAAATCAGCTTCAGTACGAGCACCATTAAAAATATTGACGTGGCCATCAAGTACAGAGAATCGTTGATGCACTTCTTCCTGTTCGAAAGAAAGATTTTCATTCAATAATTCGCCTACTTCATTATAACCATAGAAGGATACGGCATCACGAGTATATTTTAATCCACCATTTACGGCAAAACCCTGTTCTTCTGCAAAGTAAGTACCATCTATTCCTGCATTAGTATAAGAGAAACGTTGATTTTCTACCTGCTGATTATTATTGGCAGAATGATGCCCTGCAAACAGGTCTACACTAAAATTCTTATCATTACTGATATTGTAGTAGCCTTTCCCGTAAAGGGATGCAGGGAAGCCACCTCCTAATTTCAGATAACCATCATAAGCCTCCTGATTTTTAGACCTGCGCATTGCCAGTGGACGGATTTTCGGAGGTAAATAATCAACAGGAATCGTACGGGTAAATACATTGTACTCGAGTCTTCTGGTTGATGTATCTAACGGCGGTAATTCAGGATCCAGCTTTACTCTTTCGGCATCGCCTAAGCGAGCGTCAAAGCTTTTTATGATATCTACTTCTTCAGTTGGAAGATCAGGATCTTGAGCAAAAGCAGGAAGGCTTATTCCAATACAAAATAGCAGGAAAAATATATGCTTGAATGATTTCATTATTCTGATTGCTTGATTTAAGATTAATTATCAAAAAGGTCGAATGAAAACAAAAGAATTAGTTGCCTTCATCCATTTCTAATGTACCAGAGTCTCTTGGGTCGGTAGATAAGCGGCTGGCACTATTCAACTGGCCATTGATAATGTCTAGTTTACGCTTTGCTTCATTGACCACATCTGGATCACCCTGGTAATTTTCCAAGAGTGCTTCCAGTGCTGCTCTGGCGTTGTATAAATCTCCCTTTTCTGATAAAATATCAGATAATAATATGATGCTTTTTGCTACCCAAAGAGGGTAACCTGAGCTTTCCTTGTTAGCATTAATACACATTTGTTGTGCTTCCTCCAGGTTGCGGCGTAGATAATAAATGTATGCTTTTAAATAGCGTGCTTCCGCCGTTTGCTCATTGTCACTTAGGTTGATCACCTGATTAAAAGCAGTTAAGGCATTGTCGTAATCACTCTGGTCAAATGCCATTTTACCCATGTAGAAATTAGCTGTGGCAACTTGCAGTTGTGAAGCATTAGGATTGTTGGCTACTTTTCTGGCTAATGAATAAACAGCATCTGTACGGCCAATCCTGTAAGCACTTCTTAATGCTCCTAGCTGTGCTTCAAAGCGAGTATCTGGGCTTGTAGAAGCTTCTTCCAGTTGCGAATACAAATTAAATGCCTGCGAGAAATCCTGCTCGTGGTTGTACGCAATAATAGCCGCTTTTTCTAGAGCTTTGAGATAATAATTACTAGGCCCTTTATCAACTACTTCTTCGTAATCAAAGAGCGCTTCTGTATATTGTCTTAATACACTATAGGATTCTGCACGATGATAGTAAGCAGGCAGTAAATAGCGGCCTCTTGGAAACTTGCGGATATAATCCGTATAAGAATTAACCGCTCGTTCATAATTGGCATTCTCAAACTGAGATTCTGCTGCTCGGAAATTGATGGAGTCTCTTACTTCACTTTCTACATTACCCTGGACTGTTTCCAGAAATGCAAAATAATCATCTGCTCTACCAAGATCATCTACATATATCTCTTCCAATGCAGCCAGGGCAAGATTGGCTTCACTTGCTTCCGGATTGCTGGAAAATACTTGCTTGTAATAGTTGATAGCTGCATCCAGGCTACCCTGATTGTAACTGATAAGCCCCAGACGCAGAAGGGCTTTGCTAATTAAGTCTGACTTGCCACGATAATTGCGAAGTAAAGTTTTGAGTGGTTCGCTGGCTTTACTCAACTGTCCAATTTCCTGATAGGTAGTACCTAGTTGAAGCAAAGCATCATCAGCATATTCTGATTCAGGATACTGGCTAGCTATTTTTTCTAATGCCACAATTTTATTAGTGGTACGCCCCATCAAACCTTCAATCACTGCTTTTTGATACAATGCGTATACAAAACCAGTATATTGTTTTTCAATCGCTTCATTGTAGTAATTGACAGCTCGTTGATATTGGTTGCGCTTGAATAGGCAATCGCCTGCTCGTAGGGTAGCATCGCCTAGTACGTAATTTTGTAGTTTTTGATTGCGGATAAATGGTTTGTTGCGTTTGATACCACTTACGGATTCTTCATAAAAACCAAGAGCCGCCGCGTAATTTTCCTGCTTCAGATAATTGTATCCTTGTGTATAGTTTGCAGTGAAAATAGAGGATTCATCAGGAAGCTGATTCTGTGTTTTCGCCAGAGTAAGGAATTGTCCCATATTGCGAATACTATTATCGTATTCTCCATTGCGGTGATCAATGTCTCCAAGCCAATAGATAGCGATAGCACGTGTGCGGGCATCTATTGATATATCTCTAGCTTGTACAAATAATGGCCGTGCAGCATCATCCTGCCCATTTTGCAGTAATTGTAGGCCGCGGTATAAAGAAACTTTTTGATAAGTTTCCATCAAGTTGGGAGTCTTATTAGGGATACCTGCGAGAATGTCCAGTGCCTGCTTATAATCGCGATAGCTTAGGAAAATTTCACTCATAAGTTCTTGCGCTTCCACATAATAACGAGACTCAGGGCGTAGCTCCTGTAATGAAGAAATTGCTTCTCTTGGGTCTTTTAACTCATAGGAAAGTTTGGCATAATTCCAAAGTGCTTCTTCTTGTATGCTCGCATCGTAAGGCATGCGTTTTGCACTACCAAAAGCAGTACGCGCAGAAGGGCGTTGATTGAGTCGAAGGTAGGAATCTCCCAGGATAAACATGGCATTTTGCCCTATTTCAGAGTCTACCGTTGTTAAATCTTTCAGGTATTGAATTGATTTCGCATAATCTCCCACCTGGTAGTAGGTATATCCTATCTGATAAAGTTCTTCTTCGCGCAAGCGAGAAGTTCTTTCAGCATAATATTGAAGGTAGGGTAATGCGCGATCGTATTGAGCTTTTTCAAAATAAGCCTGGCCGACTAATTGCTTTAATTCCTTTTCTTTACGAACGTCATTGCCTTTCAATTTCGGTTCTGTATATGCGATTAACTCATCAAAGCGGCGCTCTGCAAAATAAATTTGGGCTTTATAATAAGGAATATGGGAGCCATACTTGCGGGTACGTTCTACTACACTGAATTGTCGGAGGGCGCTATCATAACTTCCTTCAAAGAAGTAGCAAAGCCCCAGGTAATAATTGGTAGGGTAGTAGTAGTCATTTTCCAGGTCCTTAATGTCGCGAAAATGCGATTTTGCCTGTGCAAATTTTTTCTTTACAAATAAGGAATACCCCAGTTTGAACTTTACTTCAGATCGCTGTTCTCTGGTCATGCTGAATGTTGGGACATCTGCATAAAACTCAGCGGCTTTTTCATATTGACGAGCGTTGAAATAGTAATTCGCTACTTCAACTAATGCTTGATTGGACATTGGGTTGGGGGCGTACTTACGTACAAAATCAAGAATGAGTTTTTCCCCATCGGGTTGTTCAAGTCGAACGGCACAGCGTGCGTAATTAAGTTCTGCTTTGGTTCGTAATAATTCAGCATCTGGCTCATTGACAGGTTGGAGCAATCTTAGCGTGCGCTGAAATTCTCGCTGGGCGTTACCAAATACTCCTTGTTCAAAAAGGATGTTTCCGGTTTTAAAAGCTTCATTGGCTTCAGTAAATACGGTGGTTTGCTGTGCCATTAGCGGGCTAAGGGTGATGGCAAGGGCCATTAGCAGGGCAAGTCGCTTCAGCATCGTGTTGTTTTTTTGTTTTGCGTCGGTTGTGTAAGACATATATTATTATGCTCTGGATACATCAACGTCATTATTATAAAGAATATTTGGCAAAGCAGTAAAAATGACTTCCTTTAATGGTTTTTCTTTCAATCAAGCGAAAATATATTTTCAAAGAAATGTCATTGAATTATGGAAATAAGTGCTTTGTTAATTGTGAAACGATGAGTTAGATTGGAGTATTGATTTCGGAGAAATCATACCTTTTTTGCTTAAGCAAAAAAGCTTTCGACTTCAGATGAAGTCGCACGATAACATAATATGCGACTTCATTCGAAGTTGAAACTTTCAGCATCATCTTTCAATAAACTTCCGACTTCTCTAACTGACTTTTCAGTATTAACAAAATACTATCCAATATAATGGATGATTTTCAAGCCTATCAGCCTTGCTATTGTTTGATGGCTTATCGTTGTCCACGAATTACACAAATCACACGAATACCACATTTGTGTAGGCCTTCGTGCAATCTGTGCAATTGGCGGACTGGTCGACGTATCGTTTCAGATTTTACTGAATGAATTCGATAATCGTCTTTTCTATGATATCACAGCATTCATGAAGCTGCTCCTCAGTCATTACCAATGGCGGAGCAAAGCGAATGATATTGCCATGAGTAGGCTTAGCCAACAAGCCATTTTCGGCTAGTTTCAGACAAATATTCCAGGCTGTCTTACTGTCTTCTTCATCGTCAATTACTATAGCATTGAGCAATCCTTTTCCTCTCACTAAAGTAACAAGGCTTGTTTTGTCTACCAGGTTTTCCTGCATGCGCTGACGGAAGATTTGCCCTAATCTTTCTGCGTTTTCTGCCAGCTTTTCGTCTTTTACAACCTTTAAAGCGGCCATCGCAACAGCACAAGCTAATGGATTACCACCAAAGGTAGAACCGTGCTCACCTGGCTTGATCGTTAGCATGATCTCATCTCTTGCCAGTACAGCAGATACAGGGAATACACCACCTGATAATGCTTTACCTAAAATCAGGATATCAGGCTTAAAACCTTCATGATCACAAGCTAATAGCTTGCCTGTACGAGCGATACCCGTTTGTACTTCATCTGCAATAAACAGCACATTTTTCTTGCGGCACAATTCTGCAGCTTTGCGCAAATAACCTTCATCAGGTACCACAACACCAGCTTCTCCCTGTATAGGCTCTACCATAAAACCTGCTACATTAGGATCTTCTAAGGCTTCTTCTAATGCTTGAATGTCATTGTATGGTATGAGCTCATAACCAGGCATATAAGGGCCAAAACCTCGAGTGCTACTTGGATCAGTAGAAGCTGAAATGGCCGCTAGGGTCCGTCCCCAGAAATTGCCAGTTACAAAGACAATCTTTGCCTGGTTGGTAGGTACTCCTTTAACTTCATATGCCCACTTACGACAAAGCTTAACAGCTGTTTCTCCTCCTTCAACACCTGTATTCATGGGCAATACCTTATCATAACCAAAGAACTCGGTAATGAATTTTTCGTAAGGGCCCAGGATGTCATTATGGAAGGCACGGGAAGTAAGCGTTAACTGGGAAGCCTGCTCTTTTAATGCATTTACAATGCGAGGATGGCAATGCCCCTGATTAACAGCTGAGTAGGCAGAAAGAAAATCATAGTATTTCTTGCCTTCTACATCCCATACAAATACACCTTCACCACGGTTAAGTACCACAGGAATCGGATGATAATTATGAGCGCCATACTGCGCCTCCATGTCTATAAGTGCCTGTGTTGACAAAATTTGTTCTTGTAGCATAGGCTTCTTTTTTAATGATTGATAATTTATTTAGTTAGGCTATTCGAATTTATAACGATTGCTCCTTTTGCTTTCATCTCTTTTATTGCATTATCACCATCTTCTGGATTGAGATTTACAGCACGAGTGCCATCGGCGATAAGATAGGTTTTAAAACCCAACTCTAAAGCATCCAGAATAGTATATTTTACACAGTAATCCTGTGCTAATCCCATGACATAAATTTCCTCTACGCCTTTGTCTTTAAGAAAGTTCCCCAGGCCAGTAGCTTTTCGATGCGCATTATCGAAAAATCCGCTGTAACTGTCAATATTTGGATCCGTTCCTTTCTGGAAAATTTTCTCAATCTTTTCTGTGTTTAGCGTTTTTACAAGAAGAGCCCCGAAACTATCCTGTACGCAGTGAATAGGCCATAATATTTGCTCGAGGCCATCTAGTTCTATGGTTTGTCCAGGATAGCGCCAGAGATGATTGGCAGCAAAACTGCCATGATTGGCAGGATGCCAGTCTTTAGTAGCTACAACCAGATCAAAATGTTCCATTAACTGATTGGCAATAGGCACCACCTGATCTCCTTCTTTAACTTCTAATGCACCACCAGGGCAAAAATCATTTTGTATATCAACTAGAAGTAATGCTTTCATTGATTTTTAATTAATAAGTGATCACTCTAAACGTATCTAATTCTGTACTTACCTTTAGAATGCCTTCTAAACGCTGATTGTTTGATTTAGTCGATCTTCCTCTGGACCACTGGACCAGAAAAGTTGGAGGCTGGGTTATATGGGTGGTGTCTTTTATTTCAGTAATATTATCAGAATAACTGATCGCCTGAAGCTCTTCTTGGAATGCTTCTTTGATTAGTTGCATACCTTTGGATACCCGAGCAGAATCACTCTTCATCTTTTCTAATTCAACACTTAACTGTTTTCGCTCTTCCAAAACGTGCTGCGCCTGTTTTCGTTCTGCTTCCAACATAGTGACAACTTCCTGGCGTTGTTCCTTTAACGAATTCTTCAAATCCTCCATACTCAACTCTGCCTGCATGGGGAATAATTTAACTGGTCGATGGAGGTGATAATCTGAAGCAAGAATATTTTCATAATAATCAATAGAATCTTCAGAAATCCGCTTTCCAAGTAATTGAACAATGAGCTTATTTGTATCCTGGCTGACAGGGGTTAGTTCGTGTTTGATACAAGCTTCAGGGAAGTAGTCATTGATGAAGTTAGAGACTTCTTGTTTATCCTGTTGTAAGGTATAGATATTGTAAAGTATCCAGGTACTAGGCAAAATAATAATGATACTAAACAAAACGGTAATGATGCGGTTGCGCCTTGCTTCTTTTTCATTTACATAAGAACGCAGTGGAAAACCCATCACCCGAATGATAATATAGGCGGTCAATGCAATGAAAAAAGAGTTGAGGAAAAAGAGATAAAAAGAACCACCTATGATTCCAAAGATGGTATTTAGAGCTTGCTTATAAGCCTCGATACCCATTTCTCCACGACTGAAAATTAGCTCCATCATCTCAGCAATCCCAAAGCCAGTGACACAAAGAGGAGGCATCAAGGCGGTTGCAATAGCTACACCCGGTATCGCGTTTGATTTATCTTTTCGCGTAGTCGAAATAATACCGGCCAGCCCACCAAAAACTGCGACCATACCATCCAGAAAAGTAGGAGAAGTACGACTGCTTATTTCATCTGTGACTTGCCCAAAAGGAGTAATGAAAAAATAAAGTGTACTGGTAAATAATGCAATAAGTATCGCTAAGCCAAAATGTCGCAAAGCACTAAAGAGTGTATCTTTATCATTGATAGCTACGCCCAGCCCAATACCTAAAATTGGAGACATTAGCGGGGATACCAACATCGCTCCAATGATAACGGCAGGAGAATTCAAATCTAAACCCAGAGAAGCAATCATAATAGAACAACCTAACATCCAGGCATTGGCCCCTTGCATTTTTTTGTTGTTCTTGATAGAAATAATGGTACCTTCCCTGTCAAGCCCTTCCTGCAGGTCAAACATTTTCCAAAACCAATCGCGTATAGCCAAAACCAGCTCACCAAAGGAATTCCTTACGGAAGTTTCTTTAGGTACTAGCGGTTGTTTGTTGTTGTTGGTTTCCTGCATCTTAATTTCTATTTTCGACTATTACCGGACTCAGCTGTTTTTTTTATAATAAAAATGAGTGCAAACTCTTCTCATTTGTTAAACACAAGTGCAAACTCAAGCTCAAGTTCAAATCGCAAGCCTGCATAAATATATTTTGAATTAGGCCTGAATGTCTCTTTCTACAATATCACCATTCACTACACAATCCTAAACACCTTTAATCCTTTCTAAAAACCGTAAATTCTTCTAGCAGATCATTACATGATTATATCTTCCACCGATCACCCTTCGCCCGATGTAGCTGATAAGCGTAGTCGGGACATCACTTTTCACCACATCCCTTCATATCCCCCTGACTACATAACTATATTACCACATCACTACATCTCCCCTCCAAACTTCCCATCTTTCATCTCCAGTCTTCTATCACTCATCTTTGCCAACTCATCATTATGTGTAACGATCACAAAAGTTTGATTGAAGTCATCTCTCAATTTGAACAATAATTGGTGTAGGTCCTGAGAAGAAGCAGAATCCAGATTGCCTGAAGGTTCATCAGCAAAAACGATGCTAGGTTGGTTCATCAATGATCGAGCCACTGCTACTCGTTGTTGTTCTCCACCGGATAATTGCCCCGGTTTATGAGTTAAGCGTTCTGATAGGCCCAGGTAATCCAATAACTCTTCTGCCCGTTTTTTGGCAGGCCCTTCCGCTTTTTTTGCGATTAATGCCGGAATAAACACATTCTCCAATGCGGTAAACTCTGGTAGCAAGTGATGAAACTGGAAGATAAAGCCAATATTCTGATTGCGAAAAGCAGCCAGCTTTTTAGAAGACATCCCCAATACTTCCTGCCCATTGATAATCAACTCCCCCTTATCGGCTTTGTCCAATGTGCCTAAAATATGTAGCAAGGTGCTCTTGCCCGCACCGGATTTTCCCACAATAGAGACCACTTCTCCTTGCTTGACGTGCAAGTCTACTCCCTTTAAAACCTGTAACTTCCCGTAGGACTTCTGTATTTGCTTTGCTCTAATCACAGTCGTATAGTCTTGTATTGCGCCAAAAATAAGTAAATACTAAGGAATTCCTAAAGAAAAGAGAGGAGGACTTGTACCGGCGAATTTATTCGCCGATATACATCAGGAACTTACACATTATCAGGTAAATGATAAACACGATTGTATAAGAAAAAATATAAGGACAGATAAGTATACTTCTAATCGTTTAATAAAAAAGGCTGAACGATATGTCCAGCCTCTCAAGGCAGTGGTACATTTTATACCTACGGGCTTGTACTTTGTAAGATTTAAGATAGGAGAGCAGTGGTATCTGGAAGAAATCATACTGAAATAACGATAATATATAAATGAAAAAAATCTGTCTCCTTTTCTGAAAAAAAAAGATACTATTTCTTTTGATTGAAAGTAATTTGTTTGTACCTTGTGGATGCAATGAAAATTAGTTTTTTGCGCTCTAAACAAATAACGACATATTATCCTTTTAAGCGCTCATTGCCTATTTAACAAGATTGATCATCACGTAAGTTACGAAATGTGTACGTTTCATTTAATTATGATATGTACATTTGTAGTAATTTGATTTGTGTATAAAAGTAATTGATTACCAATTAGGTACGCTGGTTGGTGGTTGTGTTTGTTATGTATGTTCAAATTTATGGATATGGATACTTAATGCTTTTGTATTGTTTCAGATAGGTTAAACTGTGAGGTCGCTCTTTCTGCCAGTCACTTTAATTAACCGTGGTCTTATTTGGATTTAGAAACCTATGTTTCTGAATGTTTAATTAATTTTTTAAATTAATTCAAATGAGTTGGTTTAATACAGGATTTTTATTGCCTATATTAATTATAGTTGGTGTTAATTTGGAATATAATGGGGACACAACTCTCCAGGATCATTCTCAGCAATTAAATGTCTCTGAAGTAGATAATGCCTTACTTCCCTCTTGTAGAATTTGGAGTGAAGTAGACTGGAATGCAATGAGCGGAGCTAGTGTAGTATATGATTCCTGTAATGTAGGAACTGCTACTATTTCAGATGATGCTAATTTTAATCCTTTAGCAAATGATCAGTATCATTTAGTTTATACAGATATATGTGGAGATGGAGAGATTGTAGCTAAAATAAATGCAGCTCCCACAAATAATGGTTATTCTGGAATAGAGATAAGAGAACATGATGGAGCAGGAGCTCGAAAGCTTTTATTGCTTACCCGATATAGTAGTGTTATGCTCGCTATGAAAAGAGATCAGGAAGGGCAAGTTCCAGTATCAGCTACCTTGGTGAAACCAGTTTTACCTGTATGGGTGAAAATTACAAGAAGTGGAAATTGGTTATATGCGTATGCATCTAATGATGGAGTTAGTTGGACTTATCTTGATGGGGTTTTCCTAACAGGTTTGTCAAATTGTTTAAATGCAGGAATCTCTGCTCAAAATGATGGAGTTACTACAACGACAGTGGATTATAGCGAAGTTGGAATTGTAGATGATGGTTTACCAACTACGGAAGTAAACTTTACAGAAAGTACAATAAATGCTAATGCTGGTGACAATATTCAAATATGCCTTGAAATAGCAAATGGATGCGGTAGTTGTGTACCGACAAGTTTAGAAGTTGCTTTGACTTCATCTAATACTCCTCATCTGACAACTTATACGACTGAACCAGTAGCTTTCAGTGATGGAAATATAACACAGTGCTTTGATTTAACAATAGGCAACGAAAGTGGAGATGGCACGTATACGTTTGGCATGCAAAACATAACTGGAGGGAATAATGCCCAGGAGGGCAGCTCTTCTGTACTTACGTTAAATGTGACCGGATCAACATCTTCGTCGACAAAAGTAAATTTTAGCGAAGCGAATATGAATGGCGAACCGGGGACGACCGTAAATGTATGTGTAGACCTTGTGAATCCCTGCAGTAGTTGTGACGTACCTACGGTGGACGTAATGTTACAGGGCACAGGCTTGCCCCATCTATCTCAATACACAACAGAGACTTTAACATTTAGCAATGGCTCCTTAATGGAGTGCTTCCCTCTTGTGATAGAAAATGATGCTTCTGTAGAAGATTATACATTCACACTAGTGAATGCAACGGGAGGCGATAATATTGAAATAGGCCAGCCTTCGGATATGAACTTACATGTAGCATCATTTACGTCCTTGAGTTTTAGTAATTCGAGTATGAATGGCGAACCGGGGACGACCGTAAATGTATGTGTAGACCTTGTGAATCCCTGTAGTAGTTGTGACGTGCCTACGGTGGACGTAATGTTACAGGGCACAGGCTTGCCCCATCTATCTCAATACACAACAGAGACTTTAACATTTAGCAATGGCTCCTTGATGGAGTGCTTCCCCCTTGTGATAGAAAATGATGCAGCGATAGAAGATTATACATTCACTCTAGCGAATGCAGCAGGAGGTAATAATATTGAGATAAACCAACCCTCGGATATGGACCTGCATGTGGCATCATTCACGTCCTTGAGTTTTAGTAATTCGAGTATGAATAAGGAACCGGGGACGACCGGAAATGTATGT
>JAKSDI010000199.1 GCA_022360175.1 Chitinophagales bacterium | reverse complement strand
TACGGACCAGTTTCTCAACGGATTTTTTTCAGAAAAATTACCTGCACGCAGTTCTGTAGATAAAGCCCAATTACCTGCAAATGGATTTTCTGCTGAAGCCAGTGTCATTGCTTCTTTTAAATTGTTTGACAAATAAGCAGCATTAAAGGTGAGCTGAATAATGAAATTGTCTTCTTGCCTGTTCGAACTTATTTCTCCGGATGGGAAAACGGCTATTAAACTGGGCATTATATGAAAGGAGCCTCCTGCTTCTTCAATTTTTGTTGAACTTGAAACGGGTACCAGGCGGCCATCAAAATCAAGATTTAGAAAGAAGACAGGTTCTCTTCTTCTCGTAACAGCGGGGTCCAGATAAGAAGGGGTTAATCTTTGTTGGAAATTAAGACGCAATACCAAAGGAGAGCCCTGGGTTGTATTGACATATTCACTCATTGTTTTTTGTAAAGAGTCGAGAGACAATAAGCCCCTACTTATAAAATCAAAATATAGGTACCGATCTTTTTGCACCCTTTTAACCTTAAATTCTCCGTTAATTTCATCAACATTATACTTAAACTTTGTAGGCAGGCTTATTCTTGTATTATTAATCTTTGCTCCCAGTTCTATGACACCCGAGTTTTCATCACTCAGGGTATTATTTACAAGGCTCAATCCGCTTAAAACCTGAGGGGTTATGGATTTAGACGTCCTAAAGTTTGTCTGATACTCATAGGCAATCTCCTTAATATCTGATCTGTTTTCATGAAGTAAATAAATACTTCTCTCTCTACTTTTTAAATCTTCTATTGACTTTCCTTCAGCAATTTTTCTCTTAATTTTTTGATACCTCACTCCTGTTTTTACAATAAAGGAATCAAGGATATCCCGTTCTCTTTCCTGTTTTAAAATTTCCTTTTGTGCTGTTGGATTAAGAGGTACTTCTGATGTTGGGTCATCTATCTCTATTGTTACCGTTCCACTTTTTGTGTAGTCTCCATCTCGGGAGCTATACATAAATTGTGCATTTGCTATACTACAAAAATAAAGCAGGCAAAAAAGGGCAAGGAGTTTCTGCATGATAATTAAATGATAGTATTAGAGCTTGTTTCGGATTTGTTCTTTAAGTCGAAAATAGATCATTTTTTGTTTAGACAAAGCTCATTTAGAGCTGTATACTGATTAAGTACGTAGTGAAAAATAGCTGATGTATAAACAAAAAAGGGACATTTGCAGACCAATTAATAATTTCCAAACAAGCTCTTATTCTGTGTCGATTTTATGATGTCTACAATATACCCATTTTAATACTACAACAGAAGTACTTTATCTTTTAGAAAAAAAAACGACTAAACTATACGCTATCATTTTATGCCCTACCAAATTACAAGAAATTGGCAGGGCAAGTTATATCAGCGATACTTCTAGAATATGTTTAAAAATTACACTTCGACACATTTGAGGCAAATATTGTCCTGTCCTGCGTTATTTTTTTTCCCGATAACTATCGGGAGACGCCCGCATCCGATTGCAAAAATGCCTTCCGCGAGCGCTGAAGCTACTCAGCAGAGGAGCTGCCCAGAATAATATTTGCACACAACTGCACTCAAAAGCGAAATTTAAACATACTCTTAGTTAGACTTGGCAATCGTTTCGGCTTCTTTTTTCAAATCAGCGGTAAATTGCTCAAAAGATTCGTCGAAAGAAGGAATTTTGTTTGCAAACAACGGGAACATGAAACCTCCTATTTTTTCCTCCATTTTAAACAGCGTTCCACTATCTGATTTTTCCAAAGTATAGGTCCTCTTGCCCATTGCATCTCCCCAAATCAAAGTTTGATCTGGCACCATCTCTTTTACTTTCAACTTAAAAGTACGGCTGGGATCAAGTGTGCTTTTTAATTTAATTTTTTCTCCCTTTTGTATATCCCCTTCTATAGAAACAATGGTTGAATTCCATCTTGAGAAATCCGCTCCATTAGTAAGAAGTGCCCATACAATTGAAGGGTCAGCATTTATCACCTGACTAATAGTAGTAGTACGGTTAAAAGTCTTTTTGACGGTAGTGGCTTTTCCGTTTTGAGCCATGGCTGCGAAACTTGTCATAAGCATAATAATTGTGAAGAAATACTTCATGGTTAATGTTTTTATGCTTTGACGTTGGAGCGAAAAAAAATGATAGGATTTTTAATCATTTTTTTCTAAATATTCTTCCATCACCCTTCTATTGTGCTCTAAATGATGGAGTTGTAGTTCATGTGCCCCTGAAGTATAAGGGTTAATTTCCTTGAGTACTTCCATTCTCAAATCCAGTAACCGCTCTTTGTCTGCCTTCCCAGCTTCTTTTGTCATTTTTATCTTCACCAATTCCTCCTGTAAATTCTGTTTAGGATTAAAAATTCCATTGATTTCTGAGCATTGATGGCACATACCTTCTTTATTAATCAAGGCACATCTACCATCAAAGACTTCGATCATTTTTTGGCGTGCCGAATACAAATGGTATTTGATCAATGCTTCTGTAGTTTGAAGGATTTGTGCCAATTCCTTTACTTTAAAATCATGTATTTCCTTAAGCAATAAGCAAAGGTGCTGCTCCAGGGGTAAAGACTTGGCAATACATAAAAAACAAAACGCGATATGTTCTTTAATTTCAAATTTGGCATATTCAGACGTTTCTATAATTTTCATAGCTTCCTGAAAATGAGACATATCATTTTTTGCAGCTTCCTTACAAATGTCCGTTACATTTTCTGGCCATCGTTTCTTTCTTCTCAGATTATCAATAGCCAGATTAGAAGCGATAGAAAATATCCAGGTCTTAAGGGAAGATTCTCCTTTAAAAGATGCCAGATTACTACTTGCTTTTATCCAGGTATCCTGTACAATATCTTCGGTATCCTGAATACTTGCAGTCATCCGCAAAATATAGGATTTAAGTTGAGGTTTTACTTTCTCAAATTCGGAGGTAAAGGCTTTTGCGTCCATATATCTATTCGACTTTAAATCGGAGCACTGTTTTTAATTTTTCAGTAGCTACTTTTCTAAAGTCAGAAAGATAAATCTCCCTATGCATTTTTGATAATCTTTTGAGCTTTTCTTTTTCTGCAAATGCTTCCATCTGTTGGAAACTCGCAGGTTCGTCATCATAACTACCTATATGTAACATTTGCACACACTTACCATCCGATATTTCTTCAAACTTCAGCTCGCTTAATAAATCATGAGGTTTCTTTTTTTTAGTCAACTCCAGCATTTCCTCAAAAAAAGCGTCATTAACAAAATCGGGCTGTCTGATCATCAACTTAAAAACCAAATCATCTTTATTGAAAGTCCCATCATAATGCTTTTTGGCTTCTTCATTAAGATCCCATACCCCTTCCAATGGATAGACCGTATAATCATAATAGCCTTCTGGTTTCATCAGCATTTTTTTAGGAGTCATCTTGATTGCATAGGAAATAGCATATAAGACACCTATACATTCTGAAAAAAATGCACTATTGGGATTTCCTTCTCCATTTAGAGTAACAAATTTGAAGGCAGGAACTTCAATTAGGCTCGGCTTGTTTTTGGGCAAATAGTATCGTTTTTCCTTTTTACGCCATTCGTATTTTACGTTTGTCATGTGCTTTTTTTTTGTTCGGTAGCAAAAATGAAAAGAGGCACTGACAACCCTATGTCAACTATAGTCATATTTCTCGCTAAAATATTTATTAAGCGTAAAATCTGCCTGGCTTTTAAATGTTTCTCCCGTGATTTTGTAATCTATAATCCTATCCAGTCGAAACTCTCTATAATCATTTCTGCTCCTACAATGACTAATCAGTATCCAGGCAGTGCTAGAAAAATATAAGCCCAGAGGCTCCACCTCCCGTTCTGTAATTTCTCCTTTATAAATAGAACGATAGACAATTTTTACCACCTGGTTTTTGGTGATTGCTCTTTGCAAATTGGACAGTGAATTGCTCACAGCTCCTCCTTTCAAACTAGAAGGGGAGATTCTATCTTCCAATAGCGCCACATTTTCTTTTTGAAAGCTCCTTAAAACAGATTTGATCTTGTATAATAGTGAATCAAAATCCTTTTTTAAGGACAGATCCCCCTGATTCATGATTAGTTTCTCTGCCACCACCAGGGCGTTCGCTTCCTCTTCCGTAATCATGATTGGAGGTAAAGAATAACCTTCTACTATAAAATAACCTATTCCATTTTCCGAGCCAATAGGTACACCGGCATCTTGCAGTGTTTTAATGTCTCTATATACTGTACGAAGGCTTACATGAAATCGCTGGGCAATATCTTTCGCAGTAACAAGCTTTTTGGATTGGAGGTGAATTAAAATTGCAGTTATCCGGGTAAGCCTATTCATATTTTGAAGTAAAGTAAGTGACAAGACAAATTAAATCACATATTATCTTGAGTCAACTTTCATCCTATGCGGCGTTAAATCCCGATAGCTATCGGGACGTCGAAGCACCACTTCGCCTACGTTTTTTTCCTTGTCTAGAATGAAAATTTTTCTCAATATAATGGTAACACAATTTTGTCTTGTCACTTATATGGACTTAATTTATTCCAAGGTACCACTTTTTTAATTCCAGTCCTATAAGTTGAGGATTATCTTCCTGCACAAAATGAATTCCCTTTCCGATATCTACCATAGTAATATTTGGAAAGTTTTCAGCTATCCAGGGGACTTCTTCTATAGGTATCAACATGCCAGGATCAGCATAGAAACATATTTTGGGAATGGAGGTTTCCTGTAACCATTGATTATAATCATTTACTATTTTGGCAGTGTGAAAAGGACGCCCTTTTAAGGGTACATCACGAGGAAATACATACACAGGTTTCCGCT
Source organism: Chitinophagales bacterium (assembly GCA_022360175.1). GTDB lineage: Bacteria > Bacteroidota > Bacteroidia > Chitinophagales > Saprospiraceae > JAKSDI01. Next base: position 1,372 of record JAKSDI010000199.1, on the reverse strand, counting down.
TTTTTAAGGTATTAAAAGGTGCCGCGTATATTTCCTTTTCTTCCGTCGTCAATTTGCGTACAATTCCATCTGGCAGCATTTTTTTAATAAATTGATTGCCTACACCAAGCATGAACCAACTAAAAAAATTAGATCGAATCAGGCTGAATGCCGTTTTAAGGCTAAACGTCAATTTATTCCAGTCTTTTTGTTCATACATTGCCTCCATGAAAGCAATTCCCTTAATATTATCACGATGTGTATTTGCGTAATGAAACCCAAGGCCTGACCCCCAGTCCTGGACAACAAGTGTAATATTTGTTAGATGAAGCTTTTCTATAAATGCTTCTAAATAGGCATAGGTATCTAAAAAGCCATAGTCAATATCTGGCTTATCAGACTTACCGAATCCTATTAAATCTACAGCTATTGCTCGTGCATTTTCTTTGACATATGGTATAATGTTTCGCCATACATAAGAAGATGTTGGATTGCCATGAATAAACAGTATAGGATCACCTTCGCCTTCTTCTATATAATGAATTTTGTTTCCATTCACTTCTATGTACTTTGATTCAAATAGAAACGAGGCGGATATTTCGTTTTTCATTCTTCATTAATTTAAATTCCTCAAATACTCTGATACATTGGCTACTACACCATTAGCATTCGAATCAATTAACTCCTTATACACGCTGGCTGTATCAGCAGATGAAATTCCAGAAGAGCTATCCATTCCAAATAACTCCATCGTTTCTTTTACATAAGCAGGGCTTACCGCATTAATTCGAATACCATTCGTATGTTCAATGGCAGCAGAACGCACAAAAGCTTCAATGGCAGCACAAGCAACAGACAGTGTGCTTGCCCCTGGAACAGGATGCATACTGGCCACTCCTGAAGTGACAATTATAAATCCGTTTGGATTCAAATGTTTTGTGGCTTCCTGTACTAAGTTAAAGTTGGCTATCAATTTGGAGTTAAAGGCATATTGGAAATCTTCGGCTTGTAAATCCAGCAACGACCCCATAGCACCATTTCCTATAGTAGAAATAACCCCATCAATATCATCTATAGTTTCAAAAAGCTGCCGGATGCTACCGGGATTTAATAAATCTACCTGATAATCGCCACGAGTTTTGCCTATGGCTATCACCTCGTGATCCTTTTTCAATAAATTAACAATTCCTGTCCCTACAATTCCTGTTCCTCCAATAACTGCTATTTTCATAATTATTTTGTTTTAAACTTTTATTAATTCATCCAATTAGTGATGCGTTCTACCAGAGCTCGGGCCTGGTCTTCTTGCAGGAAATGGGAGGCATTTTTCACTGTAATATGAGGTTGATTGCTAGCTCCTTTGAAGTTTTTCTGAAACTGCTTATCATAACCT
>JAKSDI010000181.1 GCA_022360175.1 Chitinophagales bacterium | reverse complement strand
TAAACTTTTCTACATTTTTACATTCAGTATTGACTATCCCCTTTAAGCCAATTGATCATGATTAACAGATTTTTCCTCCTAACTTTCCTATTTCTATTCTATTATAATAGTTCCTCTGCACAGCATTTAATCAATAAAGACAGTCTACTGGCACATGTACAAGAGCTCTCTTCTGATAAATATGAAGGCAGAGAAGTGGAAAGTACAGGAAATGAATTGGCGAGAGCATATATCCTACAACGATTTCAGAACATTGGTTTAAAATCTTTTGATAGTAGCTATGTCCATCCCTTTAAGTTTTATAGTCGCTTTACTCGCAAAACTTATCAGGGTAAAAATCTGATTGGATACGTTCCAGGTTATAAAGATGCTGATCACTTTGTAGTCCTAAGTGCCCATTATGATCATGTTGGTATAAAGAAACGTAAAATCTATAATGGTGCTGATGATAATGCTTCTGGAGTCGGTACCCTCATCGAAATAGCCCGGCATCTAACTCAATACCCTCTACCCTATAGTGTTATTATTGCAGCTTTTGATGCAGAAGAGATTGGGCTTAGAGGAGCAGATGCTTTTGTGGAAGACCCTCCTGTGAAATTGGATAGTATTCTCCTCAATATTAATATGGATATGATCAGCCGCAATAAGGATAATGAAATTTATATTTGCGGCACTGCCTATTCTCCTTTTTTGCGCCCACCACTAGATAGCCTTGCCAAAGAAGCGTCTATTAAGGTTTCTTTTGGTCATGAAGCCCCGGAATCAACTGGTGCAGATGACTGGACACATGCTTCTGATCATGGTAAATTTCATAGAAAAGAGATTCCTTTTCTGTATTTTGGAGTAGAAGATCATGAGGATTATCATGAACCAACTGATGATTTTGAAAAAATCATGCCTGATTTCTATCATCAGGTTAGTGAGTTTATCCTGCGATGCCTTACTGCACTAGAATTAAATTACTAAGAAGCTTCTACGGTTTTTCAAAAGCGGTTAGTTCCATATAAGCAATTACTTCGCCATCATCATCAAGCGTTTCTGAGCGAACGATGCCTACCCCCTCTGCATAGTATTCTATACTATCAAAAGACTTTGTAATCATCATATTGACCTCTGTTGTTTGTAATAACTTGTAGCAGTCAAAAGTTCCGGCAGGAGTTGTTACACGCTCTATACCATCCACTTTCCTATCTTTGATATTGATAGTCATATTAATGATAGAGATGCCATTAGTTCCTGCTGATATTTTTGTGGTGGCTTCTGTTAAAACACTTCCCTCTTCTAATTCATTAGGAAGCGTAACATAATCTCCATCTATTGAAATTTCCATCCCCTGAAAAGACTGTAGCATTCCAGGGTTGAGCATAGATGTAACATCTATCTGCAAGATACCATCCTGACAACTTACTTCATAAGCACCTGAAAACTCTTCCTTCCCTTTCTTATTACGGACAATGGTTGCTAGTTCAGCTTCTACAGAACCATCTGAAGATTTCATAACAGAGATCACCTTGTTTTCTGTAATATTTTCCACTTTACCTTTTCTATCATAACTGGTGTACTCCATCACAGCTCCTTTCCGAAAAGGAAAAAATACAGAACAATCAGATTGAGCATTTCCCGAAAGGGTAACAAACACGAATAACAAACTAAAAATCAAAGACTTAATCATTCTTGGGATTTTGGTTTGGTCTAAACAAATGAGATTACTCCCATTTAATTTAACGAATAAAATGAAGAAATGATATACAAGCCTAACATCATAGACTCTTATTAATTGATCCTTTTTGTCTTGAAAACGTTACCTCATCCCGGCAAATGCTGCTAAATTGTATGTAAAAATAAATGCCCTATGAAATACACCTACCTATTTATCCTATTTTTATTGGTTACATGTGTCCATTCAAAAGCACAGGAAAACATCCTCATTACCAGTCCTGAAGTTGATCAAATCATAAAAGGAAATCACGATCCTGCCGATTATCTTCCCAACAACATTATTAATCATCCAGAAGAAATTGCAGAGGGTTTGGTGAGTGGTATATCAGCTGATTCTCTCCTATCTTATTTAATCCAGCTGAGTAGTTTCGAAAATAGGAATACTGGTTCTGATACCAGCAGTAATACTTTTGGTATAGGAGCTGCCAGGCGATGGGCTTATCAGAAGTTTGAACAATTCAGTGAGCAAAATGAGCAAAGACTCCGGCCTGCTTATCTCCAATTTGATCAGGTAATATGTGAGATGGGACAACATCGCAATACGATAGCTGTGTTACCAGGGGTAGGTCCTCATAGAGACGAAATTATTGTTGTTGAGGGACATATGGATAGCCGATGCGAAGAAGCCTGCGATGTTGATTGTATGGCTCATGGTATGGAAGATAACGGAAGTGGTACAGCATTAGTACTAGAACTTGCAAGAGTTATGAGTGCTTTCACATTCGATCGAACCCTGGTATTTATGGTCACTACAGGAGAAGAACAGGGATTGTTTGGTGCCAATGCATTTGCAGAATACTGCCAAAATGAAAATATTAAAATCAGAGCAGTGTACAACAATGATATTGTAGGAGGAATTATCTGTGGAGAAACAGCTTCTCCCCCTGGATGTCCGGGATTAAATGAAGTTGATAGTATCAATGTCCGGTTATACTCTCAGGCTGGTTCTGTGATATCATCTTCGCCTTCTAGATTGCTTGCTCGTTTTACAAGGCTGGAGTATGAAGAAAACATCTCAAGCATAGTACCTGTACAAAGTGTAATTAATATTATGTCGCAAGAAGATCGCTCTGGCAGAGGAGGAGATCATATTCCGTTTCGGCAGAGAGGTTATGCTGCAGTTCGTTTCACTTCTGCTAACGAGCATGGAAATGGAAATCCTAGTATGGCAGACTATCATGATCGGCAACATACCATGGAAGATATATTAGGCGTAGACACAGATGGTGACAATCTACTAGACAGTTTCTTTGTCGATTTTAATTATTTGGCCAGAAATGCAGTTATCAATGGAAATGCTATGGCTGCTAGTGCAATGGGGCCAGAGACACCTCCTGCATTTACGCTGGAAGAAATAGAAAATGGCTTCCGTTACGAAATTTCTGATCCTAACAATTATGGTACCTATCGGCTTGGCATCCGAACTTTTGATAATGGCACTAATTACTTTGATACACTATTAACTGTAAACAACCCTATAGATTCTATTTTTGGGCTAATGCCTGAAACGATTTATCTCATCACAGCTGCCGCCGTTGATAGTAATGGCATAGAAAGTCATTTTTCGGAAGAACAATTCGAAAACTTTGTATCTGATGCAGAAGATATAATTTTACCAGACCGCGGAATTACCTTACTACAAAACCGGCCTAATCCTTTTGATGAAGCAACGACCATCGGCATTCGCGTAGAACAGGCCGTAGAATACCAACAGGCCTTTTTAAGTATTTCGGATGCAAATGGACAGGAACTAGCTCGTTATGATATTGACCTTCAACCCGGCCTCATTCAAGTTACCTATTCTTATTATAACCATCATTTCACACCTGGCACTTATTATTATAGCTTGATAATTGATGGACAACTTTTTGACACCAAAGCTATGATATATGCATATTAGGGAGTAAAAGTGATAGGGTGAGAGGTGATGTAGTGATGTGGTCAAATGGGTATTTGGGTATTAGGGTTTTTCGGTATTTTGGTGATGTGGAGGAAAAGGTTTAGGGGAGTTTATAATGGTTTAAGGGGGTTAGTTTGCTAGCTAATGCTAAACAAGGTATAGTAAAGGGAATTTTTCCTCGAATGGAAGTTGATTTTTTCCAGCTTTAATGTACGCTTGCGATTTGAGTTCGCACTTGTGCTTGGGCTTGCACTTGATATAGTGATGTGGTCAAAGGTTTATCTGGCATAATTAAAATGCAGCCCATCAGGTTACATCCCACTGATTATAGTCTACTGAACACTGCTAACTAGACACTGCCAACTGAATACTGCCAACTGAATACTAAAGCAAAAACTGTCCGCATTAAAACAGATATATAAGAAGGAAGGCAACTTCGAGCATAAGATTTCAGTTTAATGGAAAACTAATACTACAACTATGTTTAGAGTTCTCATTCTTACCTCTTTTCTCTTTGGTTTTGTATCCTGCCAGGCAGATACTGCTCCAAAAAATGAGCATATCAATAATCATGAAGAGACATCTGCTATTTCGGAAGATATTATTTCAAAACCAATATTAGACACCGCTGAATTACCTACTACTAGTGCAAAAGAACCTCAAGAGGTAGTAAAAAAAATATCGAATACTCCTGATGTTCCTAAAAATGTACGGCCTCAAACGACTAAAGTAAAAAAATCCGAAATCGAACCGAAGCCAATTGAAAAAAAACAAGAGATAACAACTGAAGCTACAACGGAAGAACCTAGTAAAGAAGTTACAGAAGAAATTAAAGAAGAAACAGAGGAACTACCTAAAGAAAAGACACCCGAAATGGTAGCTCCTAGCCATGATCAATGGAATCAATTACTGCAGAAATATGTCAATGCAAAAGGCGATGTAAACTATGCTGGCTTTAAATCCAATAAAGCGGCTTTACAATCTTATCTCGATCTATTAGCAAAAAATCCTCCACAGAATAGCTGGAGCAGAAATGAACAATTAGCATATTGGATCAATGCTTATAATGCTTATACTGTAAAATTGATTGTAGATAATTATCCTATAAACAGCATTATGGATTTACACGGAGGCAAACCCTGGGATGTCAAGTGGATCAAGCTTGGAGATAAGACCTATTCTCTTAACAATATCGAAAATGATATTATTCGTCCAAAATTCAACGAAGCACGTATCCACTTTGCTGTCAATTGTGCAGCAGCTTCTTGTCCTCCCTTACTCAATCAGGCATTTACCGCCACACGCTTAAATAGCCAATTGGAAAAACAAACAAGATCATTTATAAATAATACTAGCTATAATCAGATTAAATCTGGAGAAGTACAGATTTCTAAAATCTTTGAGTGGTATAAAAGTGATTTTGGCAGCTCTTTAATCGGCTATCTCAACCCCTATACAGAAGTCGATATAAAGAAAAATGCCAAAGTAAAATATAAAGAGTATAACTGGTCGCTAAACAAGCAATAAAAGGGGAAGTGGCTTGTTAGATTAGAATAAAAAATGGTTTTTCATAGAGCATTCTTCTTTTATAGAAGAGTGCTTTTTTTATTGGAAAAATAAAATTGAAAAACATATTAGAAATAACTTGCTTTATAGTAATTTTTCCTAATACGTTACTACTTAAAATTATCTTCTGTTGTCAGTTGATTTGCAAGATAATGATTTATCAATTGGCAGAGTCCCTGTAATTGTATATTTTGCGGTGCCAAAAATTCCCCCCACTCCAATACCAGATGGAATGATCTGAATTAGATGTATAAACCTTACACGTAAGGGTAACACTAAAAACAAGAATCGATGGTCCGCAACTGTACTCTAGGTACCCTAGTACTGATTTTTTTATTCTTTCTAACTAGCGAGTCAGTACTCGCCCAAGCTTGTAGCTGTACTGTTTCCCAAGGTAGCACTAGTATTCCTCTAAGCACTTTCGTAGGCACAACGGATGTCGTTACGTGGCTGGATTACGATGCAAACGGGCAGGCAAGCTTTAATACAGGGCTTGAGCAGCCCAATTCACTCATAGCTACTTTGTATGAAGACAATAATGGACAGGTAAGCCTCGTCATTATCTTAGATCAACAAAATGATGGAGATGGTGGAACAGAAGCCCTTACAGTCAGTTGTTTGCCAGATGGGTCTTTTGTATCCTTCTCTAATGAGACTGGCGAAGCAACAGGTGCCGCTCCTACTGTTACTGGTAACTTTTCCTGGGGGCCTCCCAATAATGATGGTGTAGCAATTAGTGGTGTTACCTGCCCAATGACGGTAACCATCGATGCAGGTTATGCAGATGGAATATCAGGGGCAGCTGTAGTAGATGGGATGGTTGGCGCTCCTAATATTATGGGATTGCCTGGTACAGGTACCATTACAATTAATTGTGGTGGTAGTGCTTGTTGTCCTGCCCCAATTGTAAATGACGTTAATATCATTAATTCATCCTGCCCAAATAGCACAGATGGTAGTATTGTAATTAATGAGAGTACATTAGCCGGTCTTCCTCCTTTCACTTATATATGGGATGATTTTAACGGCTTTGGAAATCAAATATCTGGTGTCGGTGCTGGGACTTACTGCGTAACAGTAATCGATGCTCAAGGATGCGAAGAATCAAATTGCTATCAAATTTTCGCCTCCTTTCCCGCCCCCATTGCCAATCCTGCAGGCCCCTTATTTGGTTGTGGTGATATTACGGGACAAGCCTTATTTGATTTAACTTCTCTTAATAATACAGTAAATGGTGGTTTTGGCGCACAAGTCTTTTGGTATGAAGATGATTTTTTAATTAGTCAAATACCCAACCCTGACGGATATTTCAGTTTTGGTTTTTTCCCCGTATATGCGGTCGTCTTTAATGGTCAATGCTTTTCTGATCCCGTCGAAGTGACATTAAATGTTGAACCAACCCCTTTTGCCAGCCCTGCCATGCTCATGGAATGTGAAGTAATGAATGGAGAGGCTGTTTTTGATCTGACAGAATCAGAAGATGATATTTCCGGAGGATTTGGAATTACTACCTGGTATGAAGATATGGCATTAAACGATGTTATTTCAGATCCCACTAGCTATACGAGTACAACAACTACCATATATGCTACGGTAATAGATGATATGACAATGGGCATGTGTGAGTCGGAAGCCGTGGAAGTCATGTTAATTGTCAATCCCGCCCCTACCGGAATGCCCGATACTTTAATGTCATGCACTGATGCCAGTGGAATGGGAACTTTCAACTTAAGTACTGCCACCAGCACAGTCAACACTCCTAATGGAAGCCTGAGTTGGTTTGAAGATGATATGCAAATGACCGCTATAGGAGCAGATTCTACTGCTTATGTTACGGGCAATGATACTGTTTATGCCTTTATTACCCTCAATGGTTGTGTTTCTGATCCGATTCCTGTATATCTCAACCTCATCGAAGTAATGCCTGGCCCAGCTGATGAAGTTTATCTATGCGATGATGGTGCTGGCTTTGCAACTTTTGACCTGAGTTTAATTGAATCTACATTACTTGGCAGTAGTGATTCTCTTCAGTG
>JAKSDI010000258.1 GCA_022360175.1 Chitinophagales bacterium | reverse complement strand
TCTCCAGCTTATTAGTATTTAGCAGAACTGCTTCACAATCAAGATAGGTGCGCAGTAAAGCATTAACGGTACCTGTTAAACTCCATGAATTGATAGAAGCATCATTTGCCAGCACAACAATACTTATATCCTTTGAGGGGAAATATACCGCTCTGGTAGAATAAGAAAGATCGCCTCCATGCCCATAACTGGGAATCCCAAGATGGCTTCTTTCCATTAATCCCAACCCGTATTTTGTATTTCCAGAGAAATTGGAATTGACGGTAGTGGTAGCTTCCACCCAGCTTTCACTGGAAACAAGGCTGCCACTCATACTTGCTCTTATCCATCTAGCAAGATCACTTGCTGAGGCAAAATACCCCCCGGCTGGCCCAACAGCGCTAAACATAGATTTCCAGCCGGTGAAAAAATTGTGAGCATCATCCAGCTGCCCATCCCCATTTAAGTCTAGCCACAAATGAGCTACATGTTCTGGGACAGGATCATAAGCAAGGTTGGCATAACTTTCTAAACCTAAAGGTTCGAAAAAGCGCTGATTAACAACTTCGTGAAAAGACATACCAGTAGCTGCTTCAATGATCATACCCGCCAGTATATAATTGGTATTCGAATATGCCCAGGATGTTCCAGGAGGAAAATCAGGGGCTTTTATGAATGTACTGATGATATCTTCAAGTTCCCACAGTTGATTGGGGTTTTGAAGTAAAGTAGGTTGGAACGCCGAATTTTGCAATACATCATAAAGACCACTCTGATGCCTCAATAATTGACGAATATTGATATTGGGATCAATGTGTGGAAAACTAGGTAGCCAAAGATGCAGGCTATCATCCAGTGTCAATACTCCTTCATCTACGAGTTGAAGGATACACATGGAAGTAATGGTTTTAGTAGAACTACCAGTAGCAAATACATGCTCAGAAGATATGCTGTCTATAGGTTGGAATGTAGAAACACCTCTACTTCCTGCCCATACAGCATCATTTGATAACTGAAGGGATGCACTTATTCCATTTATTCCCAAAATCTGATGCATTGAGTCTAAAGCATGTTGTAGTGCTTCTGCAAGTTTAGGGTTGACCTCCTGCCCAAATATTTGGGGCTGGCTGAATAATAAAAAGAAACAAGCTAATAAGACTCGTATTGTTTTAATTATCATAGAACAGTTGTTTAATACCAAAAATGATTACTGAAAAGATTTGGGTCGAATATCTCCTGAGGAAGTTCGCCCCTTATTTGAATGTTTTTATAGCGTTCTGTTTGTATGAGTGTGCCATCTAGTAAAAACTCTACCCAACTTTCTACCCAATACCCATCTACTTGCACAAAATCATCATATACTACGGTCAGGGTTTTTCCATTGGTAAGCTTGCTGATGCGCGTCACAACATTTCTACGTTCTGCATCTACCCACATTTGTGGAGAAGTGTCATCACCGGTTGAAGCACCAATTACATACATGGGACGCTCGTTTAACATAGCTTTACGGAAGATGGCGGTATCTATCCCAACAGCGGTAAGTTTTGCAAGGGTTGTATCAACAGGCAATTGATAGAGTGCTCCTTTTAGGATTAATGATTCCTGTACCTTTGGTCCACGGTGTTTCCATTCCCCTTCTCGAAGGACATACACACTATCTTTTCGCCACAAATTGATATTCCCTTCTGAGCCATTACCAAAATCGATACGGAATTGATCCGGGTATTGAACTGCTTCATACCATAAAGCCGTATCAGTGGCTTGCCCATCCTTAAAACGGATGGTTTCTTGTTCGAAAGTAAAAGCTCTGATACTTTGATCTGCGTAATGGTTTTTCCAATGAGTGATAAGGCCTCTGGCACTATTGGGCTGATATGTCGATGATTGCTGAGCGGATTGCTGTTTTTTTGTTGCTCCAGAGTCCGCTGGCGCATTTTGTGTACAGGCCAAAGAACCCAGTATCAGGAAAAACAGCAGGCTAATTAATTTCATAGTCAAAGGTGATTTTAGAATCGATCAAAAATTGGTTTCATCGTTTTCGATAAGTTACTTGCACTCAGGGGGTACAGGGGGGCAAAAAATTGCGAATCATTCATCAAATGGGGGAAGAAAAAATTACTTCCTTGGTACATGCTAATATTTGAACTCATTTCTTACCTTAGAGGTCAATAATTGTCCCCCACCTGACTTTATTTCATTAGATAAATTGATGTTATTTTCATAGCAACGAGCAAATAGCGACCTATGATGAAGGAAAAACAATTAGTTCCGTACTTTTTCTTAATTGCAATTTTTATATTCACTGCCTGCACACAAGATGCTCCACAACAAATTAATTCCGATTTACCACCCCTAAGCTTATTAACTTCCGATGAGACTGGGATCAATTTCGAAAATAGGATTGATGAAAATCCTAGCCGAAATATGGGGCAATATGACTACTTCTATAACGGTTCAGGATTAGCAGTTGGAGATTTTAATAATGATGGGAAACCAGATGTTTTCTTCTGTAGTAATGATCTGGAAAATCGATTGTATTTGAATAAAGGCAATTGGAAATTTGAAGATATTACTGCTAAATCAGGTATTGAATCTGCTAAAAAATGGTCGACAGGAGCTACCCTGGTGGATATCAATAACGATGGCTGGCTTGATATTTACGTATGTAATTCCGGGCCATACAATAACAGTATTACGCTGACAAATCAATTATACATTAATAACCAAGATGGTACTTTCACCGATAAAGCCAAAGAATATGGTGTAGCGGATGATTCTCGTTCTACCCAGGCTACCTTCTTTGATATGGATAAAGATGGTGATCTCGATTTGTTTGTGATGAATCATTCTTTGCGCAACAGGGGAGGGGCAGTACAGGAATGGATCGGAACATTTGAAAGCCTTGATCCAACTAAACAACGCAAGGAAACGAATACCCTATATAGAAACGAAGGGAATGGAACGTTTACCGATATCACTAATGAAGCAGGAGTGGATAAAGCTGGCTTTGGTTTGGGAATCGCAATTTCAGACTTTGACGAAAATGGCTTTCCTGATATCTATGTTGCCAATGACTATTTCATGCCCGACTTCATGTACCTGAATAATGGTGATGGCACTTTTACCGATAAGGTTAAAAAGAAAGCTAAGCATATATCTTACTACTCAATGGGATGTGATGCTGCGGATATCAATAATGATGGTTTTGTAGATTTAGCGGTAGTAGACATGACTCCTGCTGACCATTTTCGCAACAAAACGCTAATGGCTTCAATGGATGTGCAAGGCTTTCATTTCTTAAATGAAGCATTGGGTTATACGCCTCAATATATGTTTAATGTATTACAGCTCAATAGAGGAAAAGGTGTATTTAGTGAAATCGGTTTGATGGCGGGTATGTCTCAGACGGATTGGAGTTGGGCTGCTTTACTGGCCGACTTTGACAATGATGGGTTTAAGGATTTTATGATTTCCAATGGTTACTGGAGAGATACTAAAGACAATGATTGGAGAATTGGCCTTAAGGAAAAATACGAGCAGGAAGGAAAGCGCCTGGAAGTTTATTTTGATCATTTGCAAAATGCTGCTTCTGTGCCAATTCCCAACTATATGTATAAAAACAATGGCGACCTTACTTTTACGGATGTAAGCAAGGAATGGGGATTTGATGCGCCTTCTTTTTCTCATGGTGCCGCTTATGCGGATATGGATGCAGATGGAGACTTAGATTTGCTGATTAATAATTTGGGTGGAAAGGCTTTTGTTTATCGCAACAATGCAAGAGAACGAGGAACCGGAAATTATATCCAATTTGAATTGACATCAGGCAATAATTTTTCAAAATGCATTGGTGCAAAGGTAGAAATACAGTATGCAGGCCAGCAGCAATTAGTTGAATACAATTTTACAAGAGGGTATCAGTCCTTTATGCAACCACTGGCACATTTTGGCCTGGGAGATATAGCTACTGTAGATCGTGCTATTATTTACTGGCCTAATGGGCAGAAAACAACCATAGAACAACCTAAACTCAATAAGCGCCATAAAATAGAGATGGAAAAGGCTCGAATGCTAGCTCATCAGCAAGCAAAAAATGATCCGCCTTTTATCGATATCACACCTCAGCAGAAAGCGATAATTTTCCGTCATCAGGAAAATGAATACAATGATTTTGCCACAGAAGTTTTATTGCCGCATAAGCAATCACAACTTGGGCCTGGCCTTGCTGCTGGTGATATAAATGGAGATGGCCTGGATGATTTTTATGTAGGTGGAGCCAAGGGACAGGCTGGTGAATTATATACTCAAATAAGCAGTGGTGCTTTTATGCCAAGTTCACAAGCTGCTTTTGGGGTTGATGCGGAAATGGAAGATTTGGGAGCACTTTTCCTGGATAGTGATGGTGATGGTGATCTTGATCTTTACGTAGCAAGCGGAGGAGGTAGCCTTTTCCGTGAGGGCTCTTCTTTATTACAGGATCGACTTTATTTAAATGATGGAAGTGGAAATTTTTCAAAGTCGCAAGGGATCCTACCTAAAATAACAGCGAGTACAGCTGCTATTGCTGCTGCTGACTGGGATAAAGATGGTGATCTTGATTTATTTGTAGGAGGCCGTACAAACCCGGGGCTATATCCCAATCCTCCTCAGTCTTATCTATTGCGGAATGATAATGGAAAATTTACAGATGTAACTGAAGAGGTACTACCAGCTCTTCAACGCATTGGTATGGTAACAGGAGCGAGCTGGACCGATACGAATAAAGATGGATGGCTCGATTTGATGCTGGTAGGAGAATGGATGCCTATTACAATGATCAAAAATGATAATGGTCAGCTAGTTAATATTACAGAATCAACCATCCTGAAGGATCAAAAGGGCTGGTGGTATGATGTAGCTGCTGGCGACTTTGACGGAGATGGGGATGAAGATTATATTGTTGGAAATATTGGATTGAACAACAAGTTTCATCCTAGTGATGAAAAGAACCTACACGTCTTCTGTAATGACTTTGATGATAATGGTACGCTTGATATTGTATTGAGTAAGCACTACAAAGGAAAGAAAGTACCAGTACGAGGTAAAGAGTGTTCTACTGAACAAATGCCTTTCCTGGCAAATAAATACACCTCTTATGCTTCTTTTGCTTCTTCTTCTATGGAAGATATCTATGGCGAAGATAAACTCAATGCAGCTCTTCATTATCAGGTAAACAGTTTCGCAAGTATATATCTTGAAAACAAAGGCGATTTTGAATATGTAGTTCACAAACTGCCTGTAGAAGCACAAATAGCCCCTATTCAGGGTATCATTGTTGAAGATTTTGATAGGGATGGTCATTTGGATGCTGTTATTGGAGGAAATGTATTTGAATCTGAAGTTGAGACACCTTCTTATGATGCAGGAAAAGGACTTTTCCTAAAAGGCAATGGAAATGGTAGTTTTGAAACCTCCCTATATATGGCGGATAGTGGTTTGTTCCTACATGGTAATGTAAAAGGGCTTGTTCCTATCAAAATAAGCCAGCAACAGCGCTCTGCTTTCCTGGTTGCTAATAACAATTCAAAAGTAGGGATTTATGCCTGGCGGAAATAAAGTATGAATCTTAAATATAAATGGCAAGCTGTGCCAGCTTTGTGTTTATATAAGCATGTGTAATCAATAGGGTAAAGATTTCGGAAGAAGTCGCGCACAAAATAGAATATGTATCTCCGACAGCATCTGCATACCTAGCGTGATAAATGGATTTTCTGGAATCTTTACTCTTTTCTTTATGATTAATAGAGTATTAATCCAAGGGCTTATTTAAGAATAGTAAAAGGAGAGCAAGAGGGAATGAATTCCTTTACTTCCTCTTGCTTTTTAATGATAGGCAAATAAAAAAGGAGCTAACAACAAAGATGTTAATTAGCTCCTTCTCACTAACGCGCTCTCTTTAATAGAAACGTACGGTAGGAATTAATGTACGTCTTTTCAAAAGTAATACTTTTTTTTGTTAAATGCAATATGAAATGTGAATAAATATGTAAGAATCATATTTAAGGTTCTGAGGTTGACAATTCCCTCAAGGGGTTTTAAATCTTCCATGTCAATTTTTAATTGAATTTGAGGTTTTGTTTCGTGAATCAACTGCCAGTATTGCTTGCTGTCTGCACTATTTGATCTTTTAATTCTACATTTTCCTGAAATTTAGAATGTGTTTGAATTTAATTTTTTGATTAATATTAAATATAGTATAAAACTACACGGAGTTCATTCTTAAATACATACCTGCCTCAGGTTGACTCGTAGCAGGAAGGTACATGTTGAAAAAACAGTCTACAAACAGCAGAGAGGCAAGTTAAGGTATTCATACAGACGAAAGGATTAATTTAAAACCAGTTCAGTTTCTTAAATACATTTTTCCTGTCAATATTCGTTTATTGAATTTTTGGGCATGGAAGTAGTGTGTTTGCTCATATATTTGAAAAAACACGTAGCTTTGGGCTTATGCAGCATATGACACCTACAGATGAACAACTGATATCAAGGATAAAGCAAGATGACAGAGCTGCTTTCAGGCTTCTTTTTAACCGTTATTATAAGGCTTTATTGGGTACTGCTATTAATGTGCTTAAGGATGTTAATGCAGCTAAAGATGCTACTCAGGATGTCTTTCTGCAGCTTTGGAAGAAGCGGGCTAGTTTGGAAATAAAATCTTCACCCGCTGCATATCTCAAACGTTCAACAATTAATCGGGCATTAAATCAAATCAAGGCGAAGAAGAATTTTGTTGGTGAAGAGCATTTGGAGCAGCAGCAAAATAAGGAAACGGATGTTATACAACAACTGGAAGCTCAGGATTTGAAAGCTGCTATGCAACAGGCACTGGATACTTTGCCGGAAGGCTGTCGTACTATTTTTGTTATGCGTCGTTTGGAAGGGATGCGGGTCAAAGAAATTGCAGCAAAGCTGGACATATCACCTAAAACGGTTGAAAACCAACTGACTAAGGCGTTAAAGGTATTAAAAGTAGCTATACAGCATTTTATGGAAAAAAATAGCGACTAGAATAGGGGATTTAGGGTTTTGGGATGTCATAGTTCCGCCACATATCGGCGAAATGGATCGTTAAATAACATTATATGAATGAAGATTTTTACATAACCTTAATTTACAAACGCCTTGCAGGAGAGTTATCCCTTTTTGAAAAAGAGCAGTTGGAAAAATGGCTTGCTGAATCTGCATCCAATAGGCATACTGCTGTCGGAATAGAAAAGGCCTGGGAGGCAAGCGACCTATTGAGGCCAAGCATTGATGTGGATTTGGATGCTGAGTTCAACCAATTGGAAGTATTGATCGGAAAGGATGAGAAAAAACAAGAAGCAGAGATTGTACAATTGAATCCTAAAACTCGGCGGCCCTGGTTGAGTATTGCTGCAGGCATTGCAATTGTTTTAACACTTGCATTTTTATTAAATAATATGTTCAACGGGCCTACGGGAGAGGGAGCTACAAACCTACTGGTGGTTCAGGCAGACGCGGCAACAAAAATGATTGAGTTGCCTGATGGATCGAAGGTTTACCTCAACGAAAATAGTGAGCTGAAATATCCAGAAACATTTGAAAAATCAACAAGGATGGTTCATCTTAAAGGAGAAGCTTTTTTTGAAGTAGAGCACAATCCTGAATCTCCTTTTGAAGTCTATACCACTAATGAAACAATTACTGTTTTAGGCACTAGCTTTAATGTTGCTACAGGAAAGGAACAGCCAACTACTGTATATGTAGCAAGTGGAAAAGTAGCATTGACACAAAATGAGAGTAAGCAGAAAGTCGTTCTTGAAAAAGGAGATAAAGGCATCTCTGAAGTAGCTTTACAAAAATTGACAAGTATCAAGGCGTCTACTAATGAAATTGCCTGGCATACCCACCAATTGGAATTTGTAGAAAACTCCTTGGAAGAGGTGATACGTTCTATTGAGGACTATTATAACATCACGGTAAGTTTCGAAGACCCTGATTTGCAAAAGTGTACTTTTACGGCTACTTTTAAAGGAGAATCTTTAGAGATTGTATTGGATACCCTGGCTACGGTTTTGGGGCTGGAGTGGGAACAAAAAACAACAGGACAATATTTTCTAAAAGGAGGCCATTGTGGTTAAAACTCAGTCAAAAACAAGAGGATTATATATACTTTTCTCATTACTATTCGTCTTTAATATTGGCTTGGCTCAATCTCCATTGAACAGGCCCATTACTTTTTCTGCTCGTAATATATCCATTAGTGATGCCCTGGTTCAGTTAGCACAGTATTCAGATACGGATATAGCCTTCAGTCATCAGTTTTTTAAAAAGGAAGCAAATATCGATGTCCATTTCAAAGGGCACTCTCTGGAAGAGGCTTTGGAAGAAATTCTTCGAGCTACCTCAATTGATTATAAAGTGCTGGGCAATCGGGTATTGCTGTATAAAAAGGTACCAGCTCTGTATACTGTTAGTGGTTATATTCAGGATAAAAATTCAGGAGAACGGCTCATTTCGGCAACGGTGTATAGCCCTTCCCTTCAAAAAGGAGCTACGACCAATGAATATGGTTTTTACAGCCTCACCTTGCCGGTGGGAAATACAGATTTAGCTTTTAGTTATTTGGGCTATGAAGAACAGCAGCATACTATTAAACTAGATGAAAACATACAAAGAAATATAGCGCTCAGCAGTTCCGTTTTGCTAGAAGAAATAGTAGTAACTCCCGATAGTGGAGCTTCTGCTTATTTTCCAGATTCAGATACTCCTTCCTCTACTACATTAGATAAAAAAATGCTGGCTTTAAGTCCTTCATTAGGAGGAGAAGCTGATCCTATCCGAACAGCGCAACTAATGGCGGGAATACATTCAGGTGCTGATGGACTGGATGGTATTTTTGTTCGTGGAGGAGAGAATAGTCAAAATTTGATGCTATTAGATGGAGTGCCAGTTTATATCCCCTATCACCTAATGGGGCTTTTTTCTATATATAATCAAAATACTATCAATTCGGCTAAAGTCTATAAAGGGAGTTTTCCTGCTCGCTATGGTGGCCGCTTGTCTTCTATCTTTGATATACGTACTCGTGAAGGCAATCAATATAATTGGAGCGGCATGGCATCTGCTAATTTGATAAGTACAAATGCCCTTATAGAAGGCCCTCTACAAAAAGGAAAAGGAGCTGTTTTGCTTGCTGGACGGGCTTCACACTCCGGTTTTTTATTGAGGCCTTTTTTTCAGGAAACTTACTTCAATAGCAATTCAGAGGATGTACAGGCACACTTTCTGGACTATAATATTAAATTGAACTACACCTTGTCTCAAAAAGATCGTTTGTATTTGAGTTATTACCGAGGTTTTGATTTTATGGGAGGTACTAGTATTATTGAGGAAGAAGATGCAGTGGAAAATGAAGAAGTGGAGTTAAACTGGTCAAATGCTATTGCTTCCTTGCGTTGGAATCACCTTTGGGGCAATAAGTTGTTTTCCAATACTACTCTGACTTACAGCCTTTTTGATTACGAGTATGCTATTTTAGAACAATATATTGATGATCCTTCAGATGAAATAGGAGAGATTTATTTTATTGATATGAGATCAAAGAATAAAGATCTCGGAATAAAACTGGATTTTGACTATTTCCATTCAGCGAATCATCACATTCGATTTGGAGGAGGCCTATCTACTCAGGAATTTGCTCCCGGACTTACAAGGATAGAGGAAGATGATGCAGATTTTGAATTTATAGAAGAGCTCAATATTGATGAGTTTGAACAGTTCCAAAATGATGATGTCTTTATAACACAGGAAGGGCATCTATATGTAGAAAGCCAGTTAGATCTGAATGATGATTGGTCGTGGGATATGGGTTTGAGGGGCAGTACTTTTTTCTCAGAAGGGAAGAATTATAGTCGACTGGAGCCACGATTATCTACTTCTTACCAATTAGTGGATGGATTTACGCTAAGTGCTTCTATGAGCAGGATGGTTCAGTATTTGCACCTGATTACTTATTCTACTATTCGTTTGCCCAATGACTTATGGGTACCATCAGATGAAGATTTGCTCCCGGAGGAAGCCTGGCAGGGAGAAATAGGTTTGGAGTATCAAATGAACACTCAACTTCAGTTTTCATTAAGTGCTTATTATAAAAAACTGGAGAACTTATATACCTATGATGATGAATACGAATTTGAGGAAGAAGATTTTAAACCTTTCCTAATCAAAGGAGAGGGGGAAGCCATGGGAATAGAATGGAGCGCTCACTACAATAATGAAAACAGAGGTTTTTTCTTGTCATATGCTCTTAGTCGTTCTATCAGATGGTTTGATGAAATAGATAATGGAGAACCTTTTCCTCATGCCCGCAATCAACCCCATCAGATCAAACTTTTTGCTTATCAAAAATGGGGGAAGCATTTCCGATTAGGCCTCAACTGGGTCTTTAATTCTGCTGGGCCAGCTATCGAAATAGAGCCACTTAGTGGACTTGATGAAGAGTTGGATACAGAGATAGAAGATGAAATAGTAGATGATCCTGATCGATTGGAAAGTTATCACCGTTTAGATATAAATTTAGAATACCAGCTAGCAACTCCCAAAGCACTGCATACCTTTAAAATAGGTGCCTACAATTTATATAACAAAGCCAACCTGGCCTACTATCGATTAGGGTTTGATGAAAATGAAGAGATATATTATCGCCCGGTATATGGTATTCCCTTTAGGCCCTCCTTTTCCTATCAGTTGAAAATTTAATTAAAACCAATAAAACCATGCATCAGCTTCAAGCAGGCGTGTGGATTACAAATAAAATTATTGAAACCTGTGCATCAGTTGGAGCTGACTCACGGGTTTTTTTAATAAAGAAAAAAGAGAAAAAAATATTTTTTATCCCAGACATAGGGGATTTTTTAAATGCAATTGTCATAAGCCCGTAACACGGAAATGCAGCCTTTCGATTCTTGCTAGCGGTTCGAGGTACCATTTCAAAATCTAGAAACCTAAATTAAGTTATCAGATGATTGCATCAAGAAATTTGTTTTCAGCTTTTATTTTTCTTTTTAGTGTAAGCATGTTTTTCACTTCTTGTGAAAAAGACAATATAAGTCCTGTTACAAATAATGGAAATAATACAGGAAACATAAAGACATCCAACTTATATACAGGTGGAGGACAGGATGGAACAAATGGAGATTGCTTTAGTATTGTGTATCCAATAGAGTTGAATTTTTCAGATGGTACCTCTACAAGCGTAAATAATGATGATGAATTAGAAACGGCTATAGATGCCTGGTTTGAAGCCCAGGGTGAAGATGCTGAAGATCCGATTCCAACTTTCCCTGTAACGGTAACACTGGAAGATGGTACAGAGCAAGTAATACAGGATATGGCTGCACTGGAAACCTTATTTGAAGATTGCTATGGCGACTATGATGATGAGTACGATGATGAATACGATGAGTATCTTGAAGATTGTTTCGACCTGGTTTACCCCGTAGAGTTGAGTTTTCCGGATGGCAGTACGCAAAGTGTAAATAATGATGATGAATTAGAAGCCGCAATAGATACATGGTTTGAATCACAGGGAGAGGACGTAGAAGAAGAACCTACTTTTGTATATCCTATCACTATCGTATGGGACGATGATACAGAGCAAGTCATTTCAAATGATGATGAACTAGAAGAAGCTTTTGAAGAATGCGAATATTATGGAGACGACTTTGAAGATTGTTTTGAGTTAGTTTATCCAGTAGAATTGAGCTTCCCGGATGGCAGCACTCAAAGTGTTGATAATGATGATGAATTGGAAGATGCTATTGATGCATGGTTTGACGCTCAAGGCGAAGATGCAGAAGATCCTACCTTCGTTTATCCTATAACAATTGTTTGGGAGGATGGCACAGAAGAAGTAATAGCAAATGATGAAGAATTGGAAGCAGCTTTTGAAGTGTGCGAAGATCATGAAGATTGTTACGAAGAAGAGGATGATTTTGAAGAATGCTTCACATTCAACTATCCTATCAACTTCACATCGGAAGATGGCACTACCACTACGATAAATAATGATGACGAACTTTATGAACTATTCGACATGGCTGATGAATATGAAACAGATCTTGAGATAGTCTATCCTATCACAGTCACTATGACCGAAGATAATACAGAGGTTGATGTAAACAACGATAACGAACTCGATGAACTATTCGAAAGTTGCGATTGAGGTTCTTAAGTAAGTGATCAAGCACAGTTTGTGATTCTGATCACTTACTTCAACTAGAATGTAGATTTTTGTGAAGAATCCCGAATTTTGGCAATAGCTGGAGTTCGGGATTTTTTGTGGTATAACAAGAGCATTTTGGAGTGAAAAGAGCCCAATAGATTTATGGTAGATAAATAATTTCAGGTTTTATTTTTTTTCCAATACACATGAATAAATGATCATTTATTCATGTGTATTGGAGTAATTAGCTGGCTAACAGTTGATTATTTAATGCTATTTTTTTGGTAGGAATAATAGAATAGGCATTGTGATTAAGATCACATGGTGTAGTGACAAATCTCACCGAGAATCGGCTTGAAGTCGAGTTTTTTTGTGACAAAATATTGACAATAGCTGCTAGAAAATTTCTCAACACTAGAATTTTTAGAGCAGCGGACTTAAATCTAAGCTTATGAGAATGTCATTGCAATTTGTTTTCGCCGCTATTATTTTATTGTCAAGTTTTGTAACTTATGCTCAGCAAAACAGCGAATTGACAATAGGAGCGCAAATACGCCCTAGAGCAGAATTTAGAAACGGTTTCAAGACATTGACAGAAGAAGACAGGGATGCTGCATTTTTTATAGAGCAGCGTACTCGACTATTTGCTGATTACAATGCAGAAAAGTTTCGCGTACATCTTAACCTTCAGGATGTTCGTATTTGGGGAGATGTCAATCAGATTTACAAAGATGATGCGGCACTCTTTAATGTGTATGAGGCATGGGGTGAATATCGCTTCAACAAAATGTGGTCTACTAAAATGGGACGTATGGCATTGGATTATGATAATGCACGTTTCTTTGGCAACCTTGGATGGGCAGCGCAAGGCCGTAGTCACGATGCTTTCTTGGTAAAATATAAAAAGGATGGGCTAAAATTCGATTTAGGTTTAGCCTTTAACCAAACGGGTTTTGAACCTACAAAGCTATCCGGTACTTTTTATAGCCGCAACAATTATAAAAACATGCAGTTTGTTTGGATCAATAAATCATTTGGTGATTTAAATATATCTGCACTGGTGCAAAACGATGGCCGTCAGGTGCAGGCAGATTCTACTACAGCTTATCGTCAAACGCTTGCATTGATCCCTACTTATAAAGCAGATAAAATAGCAGTAGGTGCAGAATTATATTATCAGATGGGACAAAATGCCCTGGATAATGACGTCAATGCTTATCTGTTGGCTGCTTATTTCACCTATAAAACAAAACTGACGCCACTCACTTTAGGAGTCGACTTTGCCAGTGGTACAGATGTTGCAGATGCATTAAAAGGAGAAGATAACTCTTTTGCCCCTCTATATGGTACCAACCATAAGTTTTATGGCTTCATGGATTACTTCTACGTAGGCAATAGCCATGCAAATGTGGGCTTGACAGATATTTACCTGAAAACGAAGTTTAAGCTAGGCAAGCGATCCAATCTGGCTGCTCACCTACACCAGTTTATGGCAGCAGTAGATGTGGCTGATCCCAATAACCCTTCATCAACTCTGGATGCAACATTAGGCACAGAAGTAGATTTGGTATATACCATCAAACTAGCAGATGAAGTAGGATTGAATATTGGTTATTCTCAGATGTTTGCTACTGATACCATGGAAGCAATAAAAGGAGGAGATGCTTCTACTTTGAACAACTGGGCATGGGTTCAATTTAATTTTTCACCTACTTTGCTCAAGCAGAAAATCGAGAAATAAGCTCATTTATTTTTTGATAGATTCTTAAAACCTTGAATTATGGCTTTATTAAAAAGAATTGCTCCGCCTAGAAAATGGCGATTACCAGTGTTTATGCTTTTGGGAGTAGCCGTAGGTTTGGGGTTTTTCATGATGAAAGAAGCTAATGTAGTGGCTTATTTATCGGATGAACCTACCGCTTGTATCAATTGTCATGTGATGAATGCAGAGTACATTACATGGGATCATAGTTCACACAGAGAAGTGGCTACCTGTAATGATTGTCATGTACCACATGATAATGAGTTTAAGAAGTACTTTTTTAAAGCTAAGGACGGCTTGTATCACGCAAGTATCTTCACATTGCGTATGGAACCAGAAGCCATTATAATGCATGAAGCTGGGCAGGAAGTAGTACACCAAAACTGTATTCGCTGCCATAGTGATCAGGTGACAGATGCTAAATCACTTACCTGGATAGCAAGTCATAAGGCAGATCGGTTGGACAGGCCTTGTTGGGAATGCCATAGAGAAGTTCCCCATGGACGTGTACGTAGTTTGTCTTCGTCTGGCTATCAAATAGCACCTATTCCAATCAAGGAGCAGCAACAATTATTTGTGCCAACTTGGTTAGAAGAACAATTGAAAGAAAATTAAAAATAATAAAATGAAGAACTGGATCATCTTTCTGCTTACAGCTGTGGTTGTTTTTGGTTTGGGGATGCTGGCATCGAGTATTATCAATCGCAAGGCGGAAGCACAATTTGCTTACCAGCCTAATATAGATATATCTGAAAATGAACCTCGAAATGAAGTGTGGGGTGATTATTTCCCTCGCCAATATCAATCATTTCTCAAAACAGCAGATACTACTTTCAAGAGCTTGTATGGCTCTTCAGGACACATAGATATGCTGGAAGAAAACCCTAGAATGGTCGTATTATGGGCAGGCTATGGTTTTTCCAAAGGTTATAATCAGCCTAAAGGACACGAACATGCAATAGATGACTTGCGCAATATCATGCGTACAGGTGCACCTACAGGGCCAGGTACAGGGCCTATGCCTAATACTTGCTGGACTTGTAAAAGCCCCGATGTACCTCGCTTGATGAATGAGCAGGGTATCGCAGAGTTTTATAAAGGAAAATGGGCTGACAAAGGTTCTGAAGTGGTAAACCCTATTGGTTGTGCCGATTGCCACGATTCTAAAACGATGAGTTTGAGAATTTCTCGCCCAGCTTTGGTAGAAGGTTTTGAAGCAATGGGAGAAGATATTAATGAAGCTTCTCATCAGGAAATGCGCTCTTTAGTATGTGCTCAGTGTCACGTAGAGTACTACTTTGACAAGAATCGCCCTGGTGCAGAAGGTGTTCCTTATCTTACTTTCCCCTGGGCTGAAGGTACCTCTGTTGAAGAAGTAGAGCGCTATTATGACAATCTGAACTTCAAGGATTGGACACATGCTATCAGCAAGGCTCCTATGTTGAAAGCACAGCACCCAGGTTATGAAATATTCAAAACAAGTGTACACTATAAGCGTGGAGTATCTTGTGCTGATTGTCATATGCCTTATAAAACAGAGGGAGGGCAGAAGTTTACAGATCACCATATACAATCTCCTTTGGCTAATACAGCCAATGCCTGTCAGGTTTGCCATAGAGAAGAAACAGATGCTTTGGTAAGTGATGTATATGAGCGCCAGTCAAAGATTAAAGAACAGCTGGAAACCTTAGAAGAGTTTTTGGTACGTGCTCATGTTGAAGCCGGTAAGTGTTGGGAATTGGGAGCTACAGAAGAGCAAATGAAAGATATTCTTCAGGATATTCGCCATGCTCAGTGGCGCTGGGATTATGCCGCTGCTTCACACGGTACTCCTTTCCACTCTCCGGTAGAAGCCAGCCGTATTATTTCTTCAGGCTTGAAGATCGTACAGGAAGGCCGATTGAAGTTGTCTCGTTTATTGTATGAATTTGGTGTGAAAGAAGAATTGCCTTATCCTGCGATAAATAACAAACACGAAGCACAGGTATACATTGGTTTAGATCCTGCCAAGATGAAAGCAGATAAGGAGGAATTCAAGAAAAATATTATTCCTCAATGGGTAAAAGAAGCCGAAGCTAGAGAGGCGAAAATGCCGACTGGCTCCAAGAAGTAATCTTACCTTTTGCTGAATGAATGATAAATAAAAGCCAGGACGATGATGATACCATTAGAAGTATATCTATTGCCCTGGCTTTTGTTTTTTGATGATCATGCCAAGATGCCCTGGCTTGGGCTTGTATCGTAATAATCAGGTTATGAACATTATCAAATTTATAAAATCAGTATTGTTTTCAAATCAGACAACACTGGTTGCCTTACTTATTTTTGCAACAAGTATGGCTTATGCTACCTTTTTAGAAAATGATTATGGCACACCAGCCGTCTGGGCTTTGGTCTATGATGCGTGGTGGTTCGAACTGGTGATGGCCATATTAGCAATCAATTTCTTAGGTAACATCGTGAAATATCGTTTATGGCGTAAGGAAAAATGGGCTGTCTGTTTGTTCCATCTTGCGTTTGTAATCACAATTCTGGGGGCCTTTGTAACTCGTTATACTGGTTACGAAGGCACTATGAGTATCCGTGAAGGGCAGGCGTCTAATGTTATGCTGTCCAACGATATGTATTTCCAAAGCCTGGTTAAAGAAGGAGAAGAGATTGTAAAAAAAGAAGAAAGGCTACAACTATCTAGCCTCACAATCCCTGATTTTGATATCAATATAGGTACAAAATCCAAGCCTTTGTGGGCAAAATGTGTGTCCTATACACCTGATGCAGAAGAGGCACTTGTGAAAGGAGATCAGGCCGTTGTCGCCCTGGCTATAACAAATGGAGGTGAGCGTAGAGATATTTTTATTATAGAGGGTGATTCTTATTATAATGGACAAACAAGTATTGGTTTGAATACCAATATGATAGAAGGTTTGAACCTGCGCCTGGAAGGAGATTCTTTGTATTTACAGGCTAATGATACTACTGCCTATCTGGAAATGGCATCCCAATTAGCGGGGCAGATACCGCCAGGAGAACGTTTTACTGTTAAGACAAATACATTGTATCATATAGGACAGACTTCTTTTGTATTAAAAGCAACTTTTCAAAATGTAGCCCTTGCTTATCAGCCTACCAAAGATAAAAATAAGGCAGCGAGCTTGCCTGATATAATGGAGTTGGAAATTAGTACTGATAATGAAAGTAAACGCTATGAAATCTATGCGGAAAAAGGAGTAATGAGTGTACCAACAGCTATTAATGTAGGAGGAATAAAGGCACAGGTTTTGTTTGGGCCAAGAGTTTCTGAGTTGCCTTTTTCGCTTCATTTGCGCGATTTTCAGCTAGAGCGTTACCCTGGTTCCATGAGTCCATCTTCTTATGCGAGTGAGGTAACAGTGATGGATGGTGAAAAAGAAATGCCTTATCGGATTTTCATGAATAATGTATTGGATTATAAAGGGTATCGTTTTTTTCAGGCTTCTTATGACCTGGACGAAGGTGGCACAATCCTTTCTATCAATAAAGATTATTGGGGTACCTGGATTACGTATATTGGTTATACCCTTATGGGAATAGGAATGTTTTTTGCGCTATTTGGTAAAACCACCCGCTTTCAATACCTGAATAGGGAACTGGCAAGGCTAAAGGAACGGAAAAAAAGCCTGCTATTGGTACTGTTATTGTTAGGCAATGCAGGGCTTTGGGCACAGGATAAATCGATTGATCCGGATACCAGCCAAATATTGTTGCCGGTAGAAGCAAATCATGCTGCTGCTTTTGGTGCACTTTTAATACAGGATATGGATGGGCGTATAAAACCCGTCAATTCCCTGGCATCAGAGCTTTGTCGCAAACTCATGCGTAGCACCTCTTTTGAGTCGCCTGCTAATGGCGCCATATTTGATGTCAATCAGTTGTTTTTAGCATTACATAAAGATCCTGATGTATGGCAGTTTATACCATTAGTAAAGGTGGATGCAGAGAAGAGTTTACCTATTTTAGAAAAAATAGATAAGCCGGATGCCAAACACTTGTCGTTTAGAGATTTCTTCGATATTAATGGACAATATATATTAATAGAAGAAGTTGATGCAGCTAATAAAAAGAAACCAGCTGAAAGGAATGCTTTTGACAAAGAAACCCTGGCATTGGATGAGCGTTTCAATCTACTATACCAGGCCTTGAGTGGGAGTTATTTAAAGCTTTTCCCTAAAAAGGACGATCCCAATCACAATTGGTATTCTAATAAATTTCAAAAAGCAGGCTTTAGTGCGGAAGATTCATTATTTGTAAGAAGGATTATGCCTGAGTATTATGCAAGTATAGACAGGGCACAGGCTAGTGGTGATTGGACAGAAGCTATGAAAAACCTGGATTATATAAATACTTATCAACAGATAATAGGTGCGGAGGTGGTACCTTCTCCAAAGCGGGTAGCTGCTGAGTTGTGGTATAACGAATTGGGGCTATTTAATAAGCTTTTCCCTATTTATTGGTTATTGGGTACATTACTGTTGGTACTAGCTGTATTAAGAGTATTTTTTTACGAAAATAAAGGGCTAAAATATACTTATGCCGCTTTTACTGTATTAATTGGTTTAGGATTCATAGCGCATACCTTTAATATAGCATTGAGATGGTATGCAGGTGATTATCCACCCTGGAGTAATGGTTATGAAATGACCATATTGGTATCCTGGTTTTTAGTGCTTTTTGGTTTAATGTTTATGCGTAAAACTGATTTTGTTGTACCTCTGGCAGTCCTCTTTTCTGGCACTTTAATGTTTGTTGCATTTCTAGATTGGCTCAATCCTGAGATTACAAATCTGGTGCCTGTATTAAAATCATATTGGCTGAAAATACATGTAGCTACTATTGTTGCCAGTTATGCTCCTTTAGGCTTATGTGCACTCCTGGGTATTACTAGTTTATTGCTTATGATAGCAAGGGGCTCAAAGCAGCATCAATCTATGGGGGTAGCGATTAGAGAGTTGACAACGCTTAATGAAATGTCGATGACTATTGGTTTGTATTTGCTGGCTATCGGTACATTTTTAGGAGGTGTTTGGGCCAATGAATCCTGGGGGCGTTATTGGGCCTGGGACCCAAAAGAAACCTGGGCTTTGATTTCAATCATCGTTTATACGGCGGTACTACACTTGCGTTTAGTACCTGCTATGCGGGGTGATTATGTTTTTAGTGTGAGCAGCGTCATTGCTTTCTTCTCAATTATCATGACTTCCTTTGGTGTCAATTATTATTTATCAGGCTTACACTCTTATGCACAAGGAGACCCTATGCCTATTCCTACTTTTATATATGTACTAGTCATTAGTATAGTGATCCTTATAATAGCAGCTTACTGGAGAATGAGTGTACGTTCAAAACAGGAAGTAATTAACTAAGGCTTTGTAAAGAAGTTTTGGTTGGTCCACAACTTTTCTCACGGGGCTTGACCGAGTAAATTGCTCGAATTACACAAAAGTCATGATAATTTGTGTAATAAGTGCAATTCGTGGACCATGGGAAAATTATTAGCTGGATCCAGCTCTCCGCTTGACAGAACACCAGCCATTTTTGCTATAAAAACATATCCAAAACTAAGCGGGCAGCACTGAAGGCTGCCCGCTATTATATTCAAAATTTAGAGTATGAAGTGTTTATGCTTTCTATTCTCCCCTCAAAGCATCTGCCGGGTTGGCCAATGCTGCCTTTATTGTTTGGCCACTAATAGTAATGATAGCTAATAAAGCCAATACAATACCTGCTACTGCAAAAGTCCACCAACTTACATCAATACGATAAGCAAAGTTGGTCAGCCATCTACTCATTGCCCACCAGGCTAGAGGAGTAGCTACCAGAATGGCAATACCAATCAATATTAGCGTCTCTTTAGATAAGAGTTGTAAAATACTACTTAAAGAGGCTCCCAAAACTTTCCTCAGGCTGATTTCTTTTTTTCTATGCTCAGCTGCTAATGCTGCCAAACCAAATAAGCCAAGGCAGGCAATCAGGATAGCAATAGCGCCAAATATTTGTAGTAGCTTAAATAATCGCTGTTCTGCCAGGTATTGTTGAGCAATAGATTCATCAAGGAAAGCCTGATTGAATAAATGATCAGGGAAAAAACGCTTGTAGGATTCCTCTAGCTGACTGAGTGTTTCAGAGGTAGCCCCTGCTTTTATCTTCACGCCTGCCTGATAGTTGAGTAAAGATAAAGGCATCATAAAGATAGGTTCTACAGGGTCGTATAGGGAAGTGCTGTGAAAATTGGCAGTAATGCCTACAATCTCTCCCACTGCTTCATTGAAACCTAGAACTAATCGCTTTCCTAAAGCTTCTTCTGCATTGGTATACCCAAGTTCTTTTATAAGTTCTTCATTGACTACTATGCTGTACTTTTTGCCTTCATCCGGAAATTTGTTGAAAAGTGCTTCTTCATCTTTTGCATTGATGAATCGCCCTGCTAGTAGCTTTAGGCCGTATAGCTGATCATAGTTGGAATCCGCCGTTTTAAGGCCTACTCTGATCGTACTGTTTTGTGGTGATTCTCCGTAAGGGAAAAGAGAGGTATGTAGATTGTTGTTAGAAGTAGGTGCTCCTAAAGCCAGAGATAAACTTTCGATACCAGGGATCTCCTGCCATGCTGCTTTTAATTGTTGAACAGCAGGATCACCAGGTTCTGGTATGCTGATGAGTGCAATAGATTCTTGCTTAAAGCCTAGATCTTTATTTTTGATATGCTGGAGTTGTCGTGCTACCGTAATCGCACTGGATATGATAGCCAGGGTGATTATAAACTGAGCAACAACCGTAAATTGCCTGACGCGATTATTCGGGCGATCTCCCACGGTTTTACTGCTTTTAAGAATCTCTACAATTTGCTGGCGTGCCTGCAACCAGGCAGGATAAGCACCTGCTAGAAGACTCATCAATACCATTAGTAATAATGAAAATCCTAACAATTCTATGATAGTAGAAGTCTGCCATTGCAGTTCTTTTGCCAATAAACGATTAAGAGAAGGCAGTGCTAAATTGACGATAACTATGCTCAAGACATAAGCTAGTGAAGTTAATACGAATGCTTCACCAAAATGATTGATCCATATTTGTTTGCGATCAGCGCCAAGTACTTTTTGGATGCCCACTTCACTGCTTTTGCGAATATTTTGCGCAAGCGACAGATTAAGAAAGTTGAAACAAGCCATCAAAATGATGAGTAAGCCAATACTAGCGGCTACCCAAAGACTGGCGGGATTAATAGAGCTGACATTGGTATCGGATGAATAATTAGTATCAAAATGAATTTGCTTGAGAGGTTGTAAAACAAGCTCATTAGGATGCTCACTATTCTCATCGTGCATATACTTTTTGGTAAACTCATATAGCCTGCTCTCATAAGCTTCAGGTGATTGTCCTTCCGGCAAACGAGCATAGACTGAGCCTGAAATGGTTACACCCCAACTGCTGATGTCGAAGCCTACCAGGTCAGTAGTAAGTGATTTGTAAGAGACGATATAATTGGCTGGCAGATGAGTCGTAGCTGGAAAATCAGCATAGATTCCTGCTATTTGCAATTGTGTGGTATCATTGAGGTGTAAAGACTTACCTTCTATATTTTGATTGTCGTAAAGTAAGTTTGCAGTACTTTCTGATAAAAGCACATAACCAGGTTCGCCTAGCACTTCTTTACCCACACCCTGAATAATTTGAATATCAAAAACGTCAAAAATTTCGGGCTCTGCATACATGCCATTTTCTAGATTGACGATGCTGGCATCTTCCTTCTTAATGGTTTGATTCGACTGCCAATGAATTTCTGCTATGGCTGGCCAGTCTTCAAAATCCGGGCGCAGAGCAACGCTTAAAGGATAAGGTGCATTATGAGAATATTGCAGGTCACCTCCTTCTCTGGAAAGTGTATTTATTCTATACAAATTATCAAGATGAGTATGATGGCGATCAAAACTTACCTCATAACGTATGAAAAGGTAAATAAGTAAACAGCAGGTAAAACCTAGCGTTAAACCTATAGTGTGTATACTGCTAAAAAGCCACTGTCGGCGGAGTCGGCGGATGATGATTTTAAATTGGTGCTTTAACATCGGATGATATATGAAATGTGGTCTTTTAATTAATTATAAAAGCTATCAGGGCATTAGTTTTACTCCTGCCTCAAAGCATTTGTAGGGTTTCGAAGAGCTGCCTTGGCACTTTGAAAGCTAACAGTAATCAATGCAAATACAATGGCTACAGTAGCTGTAGCAGCAAAAATTTCCCATGATATTTCAATCTTATAGGCAAAATTACTGAGCCATTGTTTGAGCATATACCAACTGAAGGGTAATGCAATGACCAATGCAATGCCTACTAATTTTAAGAAATCCTTGGATAACATGCCTATTATATTGGTAACGGTTGCTCCCAATATTTTACGTATCCCAATTTCCTTGGTGCGTACCTGAGCGGTAAAAGCGGATAGCCCTAATAAACCCAGACAGGAAACAAATAATGCAACTATTGCAAAGAGGCGAGCCAGATGTCCGGTGCGCTCTTCACTTTTATACATTTGAAAATACCGCTCATCAAGAAAGTCATAACGGAATGGATATCCATCGGCAAAACTTTCAAAAACCGTTTCGGTCTGGGCAAGAATGGTTTCCGTTTGGGCTGGATTGATCTTTAGCATTGCTATTTCGGCATTATTAGGCTGACACATGATGATAAGTGGGTCAATGACTTCGTACAATGAACTAATATGGAAGTTTTTAACCACCCCAACAATCTGTCCGCTGATACCCCAAAATTCCATTCGCTTGCCAATAGGATCGTCCAGTTTCATAGCAGTGGCTGCTGTTTCATTAATGAGGAAAGCCAGTGTATCTGAACTAATATTATCTGAAAAATTACGGCCATCGGCCAACTGAATATTCATTGTTTCCAGGAAATGAGGATCCGCATTTAAAATATGGAACATTAAGCTCGCATCATCTGCCATGCCTTCCCATTGAGGATCACCAGTCTGAGAGCCTACTTCTAAAGGGTTGTCAGTAGTATAGGTGATACGTTCTATACCAGGGATGCGGGCTAATTCTTCTCTGAAGACATCAGGGGTATTTCGTGCCTTGGGAGGAGTCCTAAAATATAAAACATGATCTTTGTCTAACCCCAGGTGTTTGTTTTTAATATAGTTCATCTGTTGTTGTATACCCAAGGCACCTACTACTAACAAAGCAGAAAGAATAAATTGAACTACAATTAATGCTCGGCTTAAATCGCTACCTGCAAAACCATGAGTGAGCCGCCCTTTTAAAACATTGGCAATTTTAAAAGAGGAAAGGAAAAAAGCAGGATAACTACCTGATAGTAGAGTCGTTCCAATTCCTACTCCCAATAATAACAACCAAACATAAGACTGATTAAGATCAAAGGATAAGGTGCTACCAGTGACTTCTTCAAAATAGGGGGTTGCCAGTTTACTAAATACAATGGCTAAAGATAGACTGGTAAATGTAATGAGCCCTGCTTCTATCATAAACTGTGTAGCAATAGAAGAGCGGGCTGCGCCAATGGTTTTGCGGATACCTACCTCTTTTGCTCTTCTGGAAGCTCTGGCGGTTGCCAAATTCATGAAGTTAACGCTGGCAATTAGAAGTAAAAAGAGTGCGGCGGCTGTAAATATGTTAACATAAGTGATACGGCCACCCGCTTCCTTACCATTTTCAAAGCGATTGTGCAAATAAGCCCTATTATATGCTTGCAGTACCAGCTCATTGGAGGCCATAAACTCGTTTTGCTCTGTTATACTGGCAGAGAGTTTCTTTTGCAAGTCTAATGGACTAGCTCCTTTTTTAGTTTTTAATACAATTCGGCTATCAAAATTACCCCAGGGATAAGTATTGTTATTCCTCTTATGAAGTGCTTCCAGGCTTAGCACAAAATCAAATTGTAAGGAAGAGTGTAGTGGAGGATTGGCAAAAACGCCAGTAATTTGATAATCTTGCTCACCATTGATATTGACTGCCTTTCCTACAGATTGTCCTTTCCATTCTTCTCCAAAAAACTTATTGGCTAGGCGCTCAGAAATTGCAATGCCGTGTAAAATCTCTTTAGCTGCTTCCGGACTACCTTCCAGAAAGGGAAAGCTCAAAACTTCAAAAAAGCCAGTGTTGGCATAGATGCCATCCTCTAGAAATTGCTCATTATCTACGGTGAATTGCCTTTTATTGGTCTGATCATAAGCGCCAATGCTTTCGATTTCAGGATAGGTTTCCTTTGCCAGGGCTATAAGAGGATAGGGGGTCGATGACCAGGTAAGTATCCCTCCTTCTCCATTGTCTATATTAGCGAGTACCCTATATATATTGTTCACATCGCTGTGAAATTGATCGGTTTTGATCTCAGAACGTACCCAGAGTAGTATCAATAAACTGACAGTCAGCCCTACGGATAAACCCAGGATATTGATAGTCGCAAACCCTTTGTCTCTTATGAGATTTCTGATAGCTATTTTTAGATAATTTTTAAGCATAGAAGGTGATTTGTATTATCAAAACCAAATTCTGTGCCATTGAGTGTTTGTGTTGGTAATCAGTTAGTTGTGGCTTTTGTGTTTAGTGTGTAGTGTTCGAAAAGATACACTTGCTGTTCGATTTCGAACATTCTTAGCCAATAGTACTTACTTAGAGCTACATTACACAAGATTACTTAAATTCACTATTTTGCTGTTGTAAAGAGCGAGCATCGATGAGAACACTATCCCAATACACTATTCTATTTCTTAGTTTTTTATTACCTATTACCACAGTTTATACTCAAGACAGTGAGTTAGACAGCTTGAAGGCCATTTGGGCGAAAGCCCCAAAGGATACTAGTAGTTATGTGATTTATGAGGAGGTGCTAAAAAACCTTTATTATGCTTATGAGATAGAAACAATGAGAGATTTATCTCAGGAAGCAGTCGAACTCTTTCAAAAACTGGATTATCCGAAAGGAATACAAAGAGCACTTTTTTTTAAAGCTTCAGCATTGATATATCTCGGTCAAAACGAGGAAGCTTTGGTCTTGTTTAAGGAAGGCAGGGAGTTGTGTTTTCAAATAAAAGATACTTTATCGGCAGCCAATCATTTTATTAATGGCGGATTGGTTTATCATCGGGTGGGGCAATGGGATGAGGCACTTAAGGGGTATTTGTCAGCATATAAAATATATGAACAATACGATAGCCAGGAAAATTTATCAAAAGTGCTTAATAATATTGCTTCTATTTACCGTACACAAGAACGATATGAGGAAGCAATCACTATTTATGATCGATCTATTAAAATAAAACGATCACTGAATGATTCTTTAGGTTTAGCAAACACCTATCAAAACCTCGGTATATTATACAGTTATATTGATGAAATGGAATTGTCCATAAAGTATCTTAATGACGCTTTGGGTTTATATACGGTGCTTGAGAATGATGAAGATGTCATTAAGTGTTTGAATGCATTAGGGAGTATTTATATGAATTTGGGGTGTTATGAAGAAGCCTGGGATGTTTTGTTAGAAGCAGAAGATTATACGCAAAAAGATAAAGATATCTGGAATGCCTCTGCTCAACATTATATGTTGGGAGCTATTGCTTTAGAAAAGCGAGCCTATCAAGAGGCGGAGTCCTATCTGGAATCGTCCATTTTGCATAGTCAGCAGGGAAGCTTACAAAAAAACCTACAAGAGGCTTACTTTAAATTGAGTGGAGCAAAAAAGGAATTAGGAAAGCATAAATCAGCTTATGACGCACTTCTCCAGGCTTATTTACTCCAGGATTCACTAAAGGAAGAGCGCCGCCTTGCACTGATGGAGGAGATGCAGGCCCAGTATGATGTTTTGGCCAAAGAAAATGAACTGGCAGTTAATCAATTGGTGTTGGAAAAAAGAACACAACAGCGAAACATGTTGATCGCAGTAGTTTTATCGCTGGTATTGATGGGGGGCTTATTGCTTTATGCTTTTCTGCAGCGTATGCGCATCGCTTCTCAGAAAGAAGAGTTGCAGCAACAACGGATCATACAACTACAACAGGATCAACAACTGACCGCGATGAATGCGGTCATCGAAGGAGAAGAAAAGGAACGTATGCGGATAGCTTCTGATCTGCATGATAGCCTCGGAGGTTTGCTTACAGCAGCTAAAGCACATGTTAGTCATCTTTCAGTTGGGTCGGCGCAGGAGGTAGGTAAAGCCACTAAGATGATAGATGAAGCTTGCGTAGAGGTAAGGCGTATTTCTCACAATATGTTACCAAAAGCACTATCCATTTCAGGTTTGGAGGCCGCTCTTGAAGACATAGTGGTCAATATACAGCAACAGGGATACAGTTGTAAGTTTAATGCAGTTGGATTAGATGAAAAACGCTTGGGTAAGCGGTCATTAGCAGTATACCGAATCCTTCAGGAATTAATCAATAATGCGATGAAGCATGCAAATGCTGGTAAATTGAATATACAACTGTTTATGAGAGATGATTATTTATTTATTACAGTAGAAGATGATGGTGTAGGTTTTGATGTAGAATCGGCTCGCCTGAAAAAAGGTTTGGGCTTGTCTAGTGTAGAATCCAGGGTGAAGGTAATGAATGGAGAAGTAGAGTGGGATAGTGAAGTGGGGGAAGGGACTTCTGTGAGTATACGTATCCCTGTTGATGCTTAAGAAAACTACTCTTATTGTGTATTTTTGAACAATACATCCAAATTACATGAAAATAAAAGTATTGATAGCCGATGATCATCAATTAGTGGTGGATGGATTGAAGTTGATGTTTGAAGGGATAGATCACATTGAGTATGTTTCGAGTGCTCGAAACGGGCAGGAAGCTTTGGCTCAGCTGTCAATACATGAAGTTGATGTGCTCTTGCTAGATGTTAATATGCCTGTGATGGATGGCATCGCATGCTGCACGGAAGTTTTTCAGCAATTCCCGGATGTGAAAATACTAGCCTTGTCAATGATGAAAGAAGCAAGTCTGGTGAAAAAAATGCTAAAAGAGGGAGCTGCTGGTTTTTTGTTAAAAAATGCTGGACAAGAAGAAGTATTGGAAGCTATTCAAAAGGTTTATAAGGGAGAAAAAGCGTTTAGTGCTGAAATATTAGATATTCTAATGGAGAGCCTGTCCGGCATTAAGAAAAAAAGCCCCAATCGAATATTCCCCCGGATTTCCAGAAGGGAAAAGCAAATACTCAATTTGATTGTCTGGGAAAAAACGACCCAGGAAATTGCAGATGAGCTTTTTATTAGTTTTAGCACTGTAGAGACCCACCGCAAGAATCTTCTTCACAAACTAGATGTGCGTAATACAGCGGGCCTGGTGCGAGTAGCTCTCGAAAATGGTTTATTAGATGAATAATTTCCAGATACAACGTTGAGTTTCTATATCTTTACTAGTCTATGAAACTATCAGATATAACCAGGCCTTTTGGGAGAGGAAACCAGGATAACAATAATAATGATCTCGGGTTTGGTACCCGTATAGGTACAGAAGGCGAACGTCTTATCAATAGAGATGGGAGTTATAATATTTTACGTAAAGGAGGAGCTGGTTGGCGGCCATATGAATTATTGGTAGAAATGCCCTGGGGCAATTTTCTCGGATTGGTCGCCTTGTTCTATTTTATCATCAATGCTTTTTTCGCACTTATTTTTTGGGGAATTGGTGTAGATAAACTAAGTGGAGTGACTCCGGGTAATGGTTTCTTTGAGCATTTTGTAGCTGCCTTTTTCTTTAGTATTCAAACATTTACTACGGTTGGATATGGGGCTGTAAGCCCTCTTGGTATTTGGGCAAACCTTGTTGCATCTATTGATGCCTTAGTTGGTTTAATGAGCTTTGCATTGGCAACCGGAATCTTATTTGCACGCTTTGCTAAACCTAAAGCTAATATTCTTTTTAGTACAAATGCGCTTATCCGGTCTTATAGAGATACGCCTTATAATAGCCTGCAATTTCAGATTGTCAATCAGCGTAATAATAAGATAATAAATCTGGAAGCAAGAGTAACATTAAGCTGGATAGAAGAACTGAATGGAGAGTTGGTACGACGTTTTGCCATTATGGAACTGGAAAGAGAAAAAGTGTTTCTATTTCCTCTCAATTGGGTGGTGGTACATGTAATTGATAAAGACAGCCCGATGTGGGG
Source organism: Chitinophagales bacterium (assembly GCA_022360175.1). Taxonomy (GTDB): domain Bacteria; phylum Bacteroidota; class Bacteroidia; order Chitinophagales; family Saprospiraceae; genus JAKSDI01. Next base: position 14,049 of record JAKSDI010000258.1, on the reverse strand, counting down.
ATGGGATAAAAAGGATTTTGAGCAAAAACGCATAGAAATTATCATTTTGATGAGGGGGTATGATGAAACCTTTGCACAAGACGTACATGCCAATAGTTCTTATACCTACGACGAAATAAAATGGAATATGCGTTTTCAGCGTATTTATCATTCATCTGGAGGGCAAACAGTGATTGAACTGGATAAAGTAAATGACATGCTTCCGATGGGAGAGGAAGAGGAATAAAAAAATCCTCTTGTAATTAAACCCTTTTTGGTTGGCAGAGTCATAAGTTATAAATATTAGAATTTGCAAGCCACCTTGACCGCATTGACTGATCGAGAAATATTGAATTTACTGGCAGAACCACGTTCCTTTGAACGAGGCTTTCGGTTAATGATGCAACAGTATCAGGAACGGATTTACTGGCATGTTCGCAGAATGGTTGGCAATCATGAGGACACCAATGATGTAGTACAAAACTGCTTTATAAAAGTATATCGCAGTGTGCATCGTTTTGAAGAGAAATCAAAGTTATATACCTGGATATACCGGATAGCCACAAATGAAGCCATTACCTTTATCAATCGCCGTCAAAAGCGTTCGGTAATAGATATTGATGATGAAGATACAGGGCTCGCTAATCAGCTTATAGCTAATCAGGAATTATCGGCTGGTATTATTGATGAAAAACTAAGAAAAGCAATGATGTCTCTTCCTGAAAAACAATGCCTGGTTTTTACACTTCGGTATTTTGAAGAGATGGGATACAAAGAGATGTCAGAACAATTGGGAACCTCGGTAGGTGCTTTAAAGGCATCTTATCATCATGCAGTGAAAAAAATAGAAGAGGCTTTAAGAGGATAATCCTTCTTTGATAAAAGAATGGAATAACTATGAAAGAAAGAAAGAACATACAAGAAGAACTGGAGCAGCATTCTCCTCTATTGGCACGACTTAAGCAGTCGGAGAATAGACTAATGAATGATGATCCTGGTATGGATTATTTTCAATCCCTGCCAGACGAAGTATTGCGAAGGGCACGAGCAGAAGAGAGCTTATATGGCGATCGCTTGTCTATTGAAACAGTGGAAAGAAATATACCTTCAAGCTGGTGGGCGCAATTGACATCAAACTGGAAACAATGGAGTGTTTCATTGGCGGCACTATTGCTAATCGCTGTTTTTGCTTATCAGTTGATCCCTACTTCAACTACAAATACACCAATAGTAGCGCAACTGGAAGATTTGGAAAGTGAAACAATTGATGATTATATCAATAATAATATTAGTGAATTTGAACTGGAATTGTTCATTGAAGCAGACATAACAGAAGATGCTATAGTGAGTGACGTTTTGTCCAATGATCTTTTAGATGAAACATTAGATCAATACCTGGAGGATATTCTGGATGAGGTAGATTTGGATGATTTACAAGATGTACTGTAAACTTAAACGATAAGCAATGAATACTATAAAGAACTTATGCTCGCTGATAGCGCTCTTGTTATTGACAAGTATAGCGGGCTATGCACAAGATATGGACGATGAATTTGGGCATCTTCAGGGGCGCGAAAAGATTCGGGCAGCCAGAGTGGCTTATATAACTCAGCGACTCAATTTATCGCCAGACGAATCACAAGCTTTTTGGGCACTCCATAACGAATATGAAGATCAAAAGCGAGCCTTGAAATCTCGCCGAGACCGTTCTCCTGCTCTGGAGGCTATGTCTGATGCTGAAGTAGAACAGATGATCGAAACACGTTTTGAAGTACAACAAGAATTGCTCGACCTGGAACGAACGTATTATCAGAAATTTAAGCAGGTAATATCAAGCCGTAAGGTAGCACTGTTCTACAAAGCAGATAAGGAGTTTAGATTGGAACTCTTGAAAAGAGTTCGAGAGGAACGAAAAAACAGGAAACACTCTGGTCCTGGAAAGAGATTTGGAAATTAATACTATTTATGCCTGAAATTATCGATTTAAGCCAGGAGATATATGATGGCATGCCTGTTTATAAAGGCTTGCCAGCGGTTCATATTAGCGTACACGCAACCCATGAAGAATGGGAAGGCATAGAGAACCCAAAAACTAAGACTCCTGCGGTCCTCCAACTTAAAATGGGAGAGCATACGGGCTCTCATGTAGATGCTCTGAGCCATATGAGCCGTGCTCAGGCTGGGCAAACGATTGATACTATGCCACTTTCTATGTTCTATACGGAAGGAATTTGCCTGGACCTGTCTCACAAAACCTATCGCGAACTTATAGAAATAGAAGATTTGCAAGCCGCACTAGAAAAAGCTAGCTTACAAATCGAGGCTGGAGATACAATACTCTTATACACCGATCACTTTCGTAAAGCATTTGGTACTGACAATTGGATTAAAGGCCCTGGATTAAGTGCTGCTTCGACCCGTTGGCTTGGATCACAAAAAATTGCTGCCTTTGGTGTAGAAACGATGGCTCCCGGCGTTTCTGGCGTTTCTAATAAAGAAGTACATCATATCTGTGGGGAGATGGGCTTTACCCACTATGAAAACCTGATCAATCTGAATAAACTAATCGGCCGAGGACGTTTCCGCTTCATCGGGTTACCACTTAGAATAAGAGGAGGGACGGGCTCGCCGGTACGGGCTGTGGCAGTGTTTGAGTGAGAAAAATATATTTACTTTAAGCACTTAAATTTTATTTTGCTGTTTTACAAACACGAAATCCCATAAAATCGAGCCTGAAAATAGGTGCATAGGAATTGCGGTTATTACACTTTAGCTCATCAGGGTCACTACTCCAGGAACCACCTCTTACCACTTTTTCTGAACCTAGTATTGGTCCACGTGGATTATGGCTAGGACATTTTTTATAGTAGTTATCTTTATACCAATCCCAACACCATTCCCAAACATTGCCACTCATATCATATAGGCCTATATTATTTGCATAATAATGCCCCACGGGTGTGGTTTCTTCATATATATCGTTGTTGTCAGGGGTCCAGTAATTTGCAAAATCCATTAAATTATCTTTTGAAGAGGTTCCGGCCCATCTATCATCTCTACCACCACTCCGAGCTGCATATTCCCATTCGGTTTCTGAAGGCAGGCGATATCCATCTGCATCCCAGTTTATAGAGATGCTTGTCCCATTAATGCTATATACAGGAGTAAGATGCTCTTTTTTACTCAACCAATTGCAATATGCTATAGCACCATACCAGCTAACTTCCACAACAGGATGCTTCTCATACCCCCTTTTAATCTGATACTGATCGCGGTATTTTTCTATTTTTGCATTACTGCTTTCAATTTTATACCAATTTGCTCCTCCTACAGCTTGATTACCTTCTGAATTAAGGAAAGCGGCAAATTTGGCATTGGTCACTTCATAGCGGTCCATGTAGAAGTCATCTACAGAAATTGTAGGTGCTTTATTTTTTGTTTTTGTATCATCATATCCCATTTGGAAAGTACCACCTTTTATAAAAGCCATACTGGAAGTACCAGGTTCAGTCGAAACCTCATATCCTTCATAAATACTTGCCTTACTTTTTTGATTTTCCAATTCCAAAAAAGCATTTATTCTTTCCACTGCTTTTTTCTTATGTTTTCCTTCAGGGTATACTTGTAAATAAAAAGTAAATGCTTCTTTAGTATCTAGCTGGATAGCTTGATCCCACAAGAGCGCTTCTGCTTTGTCTATCGCCAACTGGGTATCGTTGACACATGCTGATTTATGAATGAAAATGAAATCTCCACCTGCTTCATGTCTTCCTGAAAAAGAACCTCCTTCCGGAGAAGGATAATTTATATCCCCCAGATAATAACGTAGATCATTAAAACGTACAAAACCTTCTTCCTCTCCTTTTCTTAGGGCTTCGAGCCATTTCTCTGCAAAAAGAGAGTGCGCAGGTGTCCGTTGATCTTTACTGCCTGAAGAAAAATATAGACGACTGTCGTAGTTTAATGCTTGCTTTACTTTCTCGTGGCAATTATCATTTTGCCCCCAAGGCGTAGTCTCAGGACGGCCCTTATAACGGTTGCCAAAAGCACCTGAATAACAAGCATCCAGTGCTAGTAAAATATGCTCTGCCGGATTTTTGGTGATATAATTTCCTAAATCATCATAGCTAAGCCAGCTTTGCCCATAAGGGTCCTGAGCAGGCAACATTCCATCAGAAGGTATGAGGTAACCTCTTTTGGTAGCTTTGTCAAAGTAGCCATGCATAGAAAAGAAAAATAAAATTTGATCATTTTCTGCAAACTGATCGCTATTGATCTTTGCTATTTGATTGAGCATATCCTTTTTACTGGGATTTGCAAAATAGACTACTTCAAAGTTGTATTCAGTTTCTAATGTGTTACCTAATAATATCGCTTCATCTTTAGTCTCGGGAAGGTCATCCCAGCCTGGTCGAAAATCAGTAACATAAAAGAAATAAGCATAATTGTTGCCTAGAGGAGATTGAGCGGAGACAGGAGTTATGTTGTATATTGTAAGACAGCAGAATAACAAAAGGTATAGGTGGTGCATGGGGTTTTCTCGTTTTGTCAGAAAGATAAGCTTTTTCTTGAAAGTAAAAATAGCATTCCAGGCCTTGTCCGGCGGAGATATCTAGGGGGCTGTTCTACAGAGGCGAAAGCCTAAACCGCTACCCAAGTCGTTCGGGCTAAATCTGACACGATCGGTACAGTGTAGGTTGGCTGGTGTACTGAGCCAAGAGCCACCCCTAGGAACCCGGAAAGAGCCTGAGCCTGGACCACGAGGGTTACGGCTGGGGCTGTTCTTATAATAATCTATGCTGTACCAATCCCAGCACCATTCATATACATTGCCGTTCATATCGTGTAGTCCTAGTCCATTTGCATGGAAGGAGCCAACAGGAGCAGTTCGCTCATAACCATCATTTTGTTCTTCTGTCTTCTGGGATTTGGTACAATTTTCATCACAAAAATTTGCATAACTTGCTAAACTAGCCTCTGAAGAAGTGCCTGCCCATTTATCGGTACTTCCCCGGCTACGCGCTGCAAACTCCCACTCTGCTTCAGTAGGCAATCGGTAGCCATTGGCATTCCAGTTGGCGTTTACGTTGGTGTCATTGATTGTATAGACTGGTGTAAACTCATCTGCTTTGCTTCGCCAGTTACAATAGGCCACAGCCCCGTACCAGTTTACTTCTATGACGGGATGCCTCTCGTAGCCGCTTTTAGGATAGTAGCGCCCACTTCGATTTTCAATCTTTGCAGCGCTGCTACTTATTTCATACCATTCTGTACCACCGATTTTTTGATTGCCTTCTGCATTGAGGAAAGCCGCAAACTCTGCATTTGTTACTTCGTAGCGGTGCATGTAAAAATCATCCAGGGTGACGCTATGTACGGGTTTTTCACTATCATCGCCATCTTCTCTACCCATTTGGAAGGTACCGCCTTCTACGAAGACCATCTCAATCAGGTCGTGGAGAATGGGCTTCTGTCCACCAAGTATCTTTCTTTCCGCCAGTTTTTTGTGTTTTCCATTGGGATAAGCTTGCAAATAAAAGATGTAAGCCTCTTTGGTATTTAGCCTGGTGGCTTGCTGCCATAGTTGCTCTTCTGCCTGGCTGGTGGAATAGGAAGAGGTCATACCCTCACAGGCTTCCCGATGTACAAAAACAAAATCACCATCCATATGTCCTGTAAAAGAACCATCTTCTGGTTGAGGAGTGTTAACATTACCGAGGTGGTAACGCAGATCACGCACTCGCACAATACCTCGTTCTTGCCCTTGTCGCAGAGCAGTGAGCCAAGCACGGGCGAAAAGAGAACGGGCAGGAGTGCGTTGCTGTTTACTACCAGAAGTGAAGTAGCGACGGGTACGGTAGGCAAGAGCATTTTTTATCTGTGTAGCACAATCATCTGCCTCTTCCCATGGTAGGTTATCAGGTACCCCTTTATAGCGATCGCCAAAAGCACCGGAGTAGCAGGCATCGAGGGCAAGTAACACATGTTTGCTATTGCTTTTGGTGACACGTCGGCCCAAATCTTCATAGCTAATCCAACTATCACCATAGGTGTCCTGTAGTTTACCATTGTATGGAATAAGATAGCCTTCGTTCGTTTCCTTGTCGTAATAGCCGTGGGTAGAAAAAAAATAGAGTATCTGATCATTAGGTTGTACGCGGGCATTCCATTCAGCTATGGCTTCTTTGATTTTTGTTTTGCTGGGATTGGAGATGAATTCGGTGATAAAGCCATAGTCACTTTCGAGTATATCTGCCAGCGTATTTACTTCGCCTTTGGTTTCCGGGAGAGGTGTCCAGTTTTCTTTAAAATCCGTACAGTAAAAGAAGATGGCGTAGTCTTTTCCATCCCGTAGAAAAGATTGAGCCGTGAGATTTAAGGCATAACTAAAAAGTAATAATAAACAAATACGGGGCATGCTTCTGGGGATTTTTAGAAAGCATAAAGTTAAGGAAAAATAGAGGTAATTGAAATAGAGCCTTGAGGCAACGTTTCAAACATAATTGGGACAACTAAGTCTAGTTACAATATATACATTGCCATGTCTTTTATATATTTTAGCCAAAACAAACTCCATGAAACTACTTTACAGCATTCTGATATTTATGCTTGCCATGCCACTCCATCTGACTGCTCAGGTATATCTGGGAGATGATGCTGATTTTTTTGAAAAGAAAGCCCGCCTATATCAACGTTGGCTGGATGCAAAAGGGTTGGGCGCAATGATTGAGGTAGAAAAAGTAGAATTGGCAAAAAATGACATGGAACTGGAGTTATTTTTACTGCTACGTACCTCTGATCCTGATATGGCAGCTTCGCTATGGCGGGCGTTGCAGAAAGAGATGGAAGAAGATGGAGGCCTGGAAGAAAATCTATACAATACCTTCTCCCGTTTTATGGAAATACCTCCTGCTCAAGGTAATGTACAGGTGTATATACAAAATGAAGGAAAGACAGATTATAATCCTTGTTTTTACATATGGATATGGCAGGAAGAGAATGAGATACAAATAAAAGACCGCATAGATAACTGTAAGGCACAGGTATTGGAAATCCCGGTAAAACTTCCTGCTATCACTTCTCCTACCCAAGAGGCAGAGATTCCTATCGGGGCGAAGGGCAATCGAGCAGATGTATTTGATCGTATACTGCAATATGCCCGGCAGCGGTATGAACAGGAAAAGGAAGGCTGTGAAGAACGCAGCCCGGAAGTGGAAGAAACAGATATTAATAATGAGTATGTACTTACCTTTGTAGTTTCTGATCTTTGTCGAGAGGTACTTACAGATGAACAACAATCTTTGTGGTGTGATTTTGTTGAATTGTGGTGGGGTGATTGTAATGATATGCGGCGGGAGCGGCTGGAATTTACTTTTTACTACACACCTACAGAAGATGGTTATTTACTAACTGGTAGCCTTACCGGTAAATTTGGTTCGGGAGTATATAAACCACGGATAAGTGGTTATATGGATATGGAGCCAGATTTTGAAGACGATTTTTTGGTGCCTTATGTACGCCGTTTTCAGCAAAGTCTAAAACAATACCTCGAAAATCAGTAGCCAAAATTTGTCCAAGCAGAGAAATAGGAATGAAACATACTAAAAGCTCAATAAAAAAATTACTGATTGAAGGCGAACTGGAAGCTGCCAGTAATGCTGCATTGGAATATGCTGAGTATTGTAACCTGAGTGATATAGCTAATGCCTTGATTGTATTAAGTAGCCATGCTCGTGATCATCATGATAAATGGAATTCTGGCTTGATTTCTTATGAGGTATACTCCCTTACCCATGCTCAAATTACACATAAGCTTTCAGAATGGATAAAGAGTTTACCAGATGAGCCTGTTCCTGCTAAAAAAAGCCGCCGCTTATTGAAGGAAACAACCTTTAAGAATAGGATATTTTATTTGCTATGTATTATAAAATTACTCGTTTTCCTTCGGTTAGCCTATCACTGGAGGACAGGTGGGTTTAGCAATGATCAATTTCAGGCGGTCACAGCGTTGTTAGCTCCGGCATTAGCAGCTTATATCTCTGTGATGTTGGCAGATTATTTACGACAACATCAAAAAGGCCCGCAACCGCCAAAGTATCTTTCCGGGCCTTTGGTCACTTTTTCCTATTTTCTATTCCCCTTCTATGGGCTGTTGCTTTTTGTATTTATCGAATTAAAAGCAAATTCCTCTTTTTCGTTTGCTCAAATGAATACCTGGTTGGCCTTGGTAGAAAGTGTACTGGGGGCTTATGTAGGTCAAATTGTTTTTTCCTTTTTTAGAAAAGAATGAGTAAATATCTATCTCCCGCGCAAGCGATGTGCAGGGGGGAGGCGCAGCCGAAGACATTGGCCGAGTGAATAACGAGCCCCGAAACGTAGCGACCCGACAGGGATGCGCCCAATTATCCTGTTAAGCGCAAGATCAGGATCAAACTCAAGTTCAAATCGCAAGCGTAATTTGAAATATATCTAACTGTGCTTAAATACTTTCACCAATCACCAATCACCAATCACCAATCACCAATCACCAATACCGGAACTCCCCAAATAGAATATGCGATAAATCACCTGCTAGCTATAACACCACATCACTATCTAACTTTCTGGCTACATGACCACATGATCATATCACTTTCTAGCCACATCCTACTCCACCTCTACTTCAAACTCAGCTACTTCTGCGGCATTTCTCACTCCATCAAATGCATTTAGCATAAAACGATAAGAACCGCTAACTAACGTATTAGGGACGGTATAGGAAAAGTCGAAATCATAGTTAGTACTGATTGAATTATCAAAACTAAAGGCGGCATCAGTAGTGAATGTATTGCCTGAGTTTAGGTCAGTATAAGAAAGAAAGAGTATGCCATTGCCCCCTTCGCTTAGGGAATAGTTGTCGGTTACGCTTCCTGTAAACTGTATGCTCTCTCCTTTAGCAACGGTAAAACTGCCAGCAGGAGCAGTAGTGGTAAGAATAGGTGCTACCTCATCTACTGGATTGAACACCCGGATGCTGTAGATATTAGCGAGTGGGTTGTCATTACCTGATTCATCTAGTACCTGAATTTGGAAGTGATAAGTACCGGTAGTGACATTTTGAGGAACACTCAGACTTTTGTTGATATCTGCTTCTTGCCCTGCCAATTCTATAATATCAAGTACGGTCCAATCTGAAGTTTGATTGGAAACATTAGGCACAGGAATACCAGGAGCGGAGCTACCACCATGCCCGTGACAATCAAAGTTGTTGTGGATATCTATTTTATACTGGGAAAGGGCGATATCATCTGTAAATAAGATGTTGAAGGATAGCTGTTCTCCACCACGGAGTACAAAAACACTATCTTCTGTAGTCCCACATATCTCATCTGCTATAGGAGTAGGAGTAAAGCTTTTGATAGCAACTTGTGGTGTGGTAGTATCTATTGAGCTATCATCACAAGCATTGAAGAGTAGTAAGGCAAAAAGGCTGAAGAATAAAGTAAGTTTATACATGGCATTTTTTATTTCTGCTTATGCAACAACGTTGCAACCTGGATTGTTATTTTCGCACTATGAAAAATATATTTTTACTCATTTTATTTACTGGGGTACTACAGATATCTCTTTTTGCCCAACTATCGGGAAAGGTTTATGATTCTGAGAAAGAGGTTTTGCCCGGGGCTACTTTAATCTTATTGCCTGATAGTTTATTGACAGCTTCAGGGATTAATGGAGATTTTGAATTTGAAGGATTAGAACAGGGAAGTTATCAGTTGGAGATCCATTTTATAGGCTTTCAAGTTAAAACCATTCCTGTACGGATAGGAAAAAATCCACCCAGGCCGCTTCGTATTGAATTATCAATAGAAGAAGCCTTTTTGGAAACTGTTGTTGTAACAGAAGAGCATGCCAAACAAGAAATGTCTTTAGCGGCGGAGCATTTTTCTGAACAATTTCTGGAAGAAAACAGGCAAGGAACATTTGCAAAATCTATCGAAAAACTACCAGGGATTAGTGCTATTAATGTTGGTGTAGGAGTGGCTAAGCCTGTTATTCGTGGTTTGTCGTCCAATCGTATTATTGTCAATCAGCAGGGGATTAAGCAGGAAAGTCATCAGTGGGGATCTGATCATGGGCTTGAAGTAGATCAGTACGATGTAGAGCGAGTAGAAATTATTAAGGGGCCAGCCTCATTGCAATACGGATCAGATGGTTTGGGAGGAGTTATCAATATTATGCCTGGGCGTATTATTCCTGCTAATAGTATTGCGGGCAGCGTAGAGGGCGTGTTTAAAACCAATAATAATCACTGGGGTGGCTCTGCTCATTTGGCTGCCAATGTGGATGATATTTTCATTGCAGGGCGTTATTCAAGGCAGTCTTTTGCTGATTATCAGGTACCTGCTGACAAATTTGTATACAACTCTTTTACGCTACCTATTTACAACAATCGTTTGAAGAACACTGCAGGAGAGGAGGAAAATCTGCGCTTGACGGCTGGCCTTAAGCGAAAGTGGGGAATTAGCAGGTTGTTTTTTAGTCATTATAAGTTGAATGCAGGTTTATTTGCTGGGGCCGTTGGTATTCCTCGTAGCTATATATTGACAGATGATGGCAATTTACGAGATATTGATATACCTCGTCAGTCAGTGAATCATTACCGCATTTCATTGCATCAGTCAGTACTGATAGGAGAGGGGCATTTAGATATGAATCTAGGGTACCAGCGTAATTTGCGTCAGGAGTACTCTTACCCGGAATTTCACAGCATACCTAGTTCACTGATAAATCCTGGAAATACACTGGCTTTAGAGTTTGAACTGGAAACCTGGAGTGCTAATATACATTATGAACATCATGTAAGCCATCATCAAAAATTGATATTAGGCGCAAATGCTCAATGGCAGGATAATCAACGAGCTGGCTTTGAATTTTTGCTACCTGATTTTCGTACTTTCCGTAGTGGTGTATTTGTTTTATCAGAGTGGGAGGTTTCTCCAAAATGGTCTGTCAATGGTGGAGTCAGGTTAGATTATGCAAACAACGAGACTGATTTTTACAGGCAGTTTGTCTGGGATAGTAATGAAAATATAACGGATTCCCTTGTAGCTCCTATCACCTTAGAAGATTACTTCAACTGGTCTGCATCTGTAGGTTCTAATTGGCAATTATCAGAACGATGGTTTATAAAAGCTAATTTAGGAAAGAGTTTTCGCGTTCCTTATCCGGCAGAGACCGTCTCTAATGGGATTCATCATGGCACTTTCAGGCATGAAGTTGGAAGCCCTGATTTGGAATCAGAACATGGCTACCAGCTAGATGTGAGTACAGATTGGAATATGGATCGGTTGAGTGGAAGCTTTTCTACTTATTTTAATTATTTTCAAAACTATATCTACTTAGGCCCCACTTTTCCTGCTCGTTTTTCGCCCTTACCCGAAGCAGGGCAAATATTTCAATATCGCCAGGATGATGCTATTTATACAGGCTTTGAATTGCAATGGGAGTGGACAATGCTTCCTGGCCTGCAATTACAACAGACGGCAGATTTTGTACAGAGCTATAATTTAGATACCCGCTTAGCATTACCATTTACTCCTCAACCTTCTTTGAAGCATTCTTTGCGTTATACATTAGAAGAAAAAGCTTGGATGGAGGAATTCTTTTTAGAACTGGGGCATGAATATTACTTTGCAGCGGAAGGGCAATATCGTGTAGATCGATCCGAACAGGCGACTCCTTCTTATCAGTTGTGGTCTGTAGGAACGGGCTTAAAAGTGAAAATCAATCAGCAAATGATCCAGTTGAATGTGCAGGTACAAAACTTGTTAGATACTTATTATCTAAATCACTTAAGCCGCTATCGTTTAATTAATGTGCCAGAACAGGGTAGAAATGTTGTGGTATCCTTGAAGGTTCCTTTTGCAGGAAAATGGAGAAGGTAATAAAACAAGATGTCATCTCCAATGAAGCAGAAAAAGGATGGAGGATGACATCTTGAAATGGGCTTTAAATATTACTGAATGGAGAAAGAAACTTCTTCAGTTGCTTTTTCTTCACAATCATGGTCTACACAAGCTTCAACCTCAAGGTGAAACTCTGTACCAGAAGGGTAAGCAGAAAGGTCTACATCTTGCTCGAAAACAATCTTTGCATCATGGCTGTGCTGGTCATGATCAATGATTTTATCGTTTGTATCATTCTCAGGATGAAGTACAATTTCTATTTCGTGATTTTCATCAGTAGCTTCAATCTCAATATGTACGTGCGCATGTGATGCATCACTAATAATTTCACCAGCCGCAGGCTCCAGAATGTTAATGGTGATTTCATTGTCATGATCATGCGTCTCATCATCATCTTTATCACATGAAGAAACAATTACGCTAAAACTTAATGCCACCATTAACAGGGAGAACAGTTTAAAATTCATTGTAGTAGTTTTTTAATGAAACAGTGTTGCAAAAGTAAGGTATTTATTTGTTTTATGCAACGGAGTTGCAAATTTGGTGTGTAGTGGAAAATACTATATTGTCCTTTTGGGAGAGAGTTATTCCAATATAAAGTCAACTCATGCGTTCCATTGTTTCAAGCCAGCATATCTGTATTTTCTACTCCGAGCAACTACAGCATTTATAGAGTTTCAGATATCTTGCAGGCTTCTCAACTAGATTTGAGTACTATTTAGCTCTCAATAAAAGAGACTGTTCATACAAGTGTGTCTCTTATCTTAGCAAAGATGAAAGAAAAAAAAACAAGATTTAATACTATGTCTAAAGGATTGGAGACACGGATGAAAGCACATCTGGAATCCAAAGAGCCTTTATTTGGAAAAGATAGCCCATTTAGTGAGTTATTGCAAGGGATGGTCAATCAACTGCTGGAAGGCGAGATGGAAGCCTTTCAGGAAGAGGAAAAAGCGTTGGATAGAGTAAATAAGCGCAATGGGCACACGAGCAAACGAGTCATATCAGAGTCAGGGTACTTGAACATAAAAACGCCAAGAGATCGCAATGGCGACTTTGAGCCGCAGGTAATTGGTAAACGTGAACGCGAGTTAACGAGTGGCTTAGATGACCAAATACTAGCACTTTATGGCCAAGGCAATTCTATAGAGGATGTACGCCGTTTGCTAGGTAATATATATGGAATAGAGATATCAAGTGGGAAGATTTCTCAGATTACAGATAAGATATTGCCAGAGATACAAAACTGGCAGCATCGTCAATTACGGGCTTTTTATTCGATTGTATACCTGGATGCGATGCATTTTAAAGTGCGTCACGAAGGCCGCTATGAGTCTCGCGCCTTTTATACCGTCTATGCAGTTGATTGGGAAGGACAGCGAGATTTGTTAGGTATGTATGTGCAAGCCAATGAAGGAGCTGGACGTTGGGGTTTAGTCTTAGAAGACCTCAAAAGACGAGGTGTAGAAGATATATTGGTCATCTGTACAGATGACTTAAGCGGTTTTTCTAGTGTGATTAGTGAGGTATTCCCTCAAGCAGTCATCCAAAAATGTATTGTTCATCAAGTGCGCAACTCTTTGAAGTATGTAGATGAAAAAGATCGCAAGAAGGTGGCTAGTGATTTACGCAAAATTTACAATGCTATCTCCGTTGAACAAGCTCATCTAGCCCTAGAAACTTTCGCAGTTAAATGGTCGAACAAGTACGAATATATCGTCAAGCAATGGCAAGAGAAATGGGGAGAGCTGATGGCTTTCATGGACTTTCCAAAGGATATGAGACGGATGATCTATACCACAAATCCAGTGGAAGCTCTACACCGGATCATCAGAAAAATCGTCAAAGCAAAAGCCGCTTGGGTCTCCGATAAAGCTTTGATTAAGCAACTTTACTTGAGCCTGAAGTACAATGAAAAATCTTGGCGACGCAAAGCCTATGGATGGAAAGCTATACAGCGAGATTTACTCCAACTATACAGAAAACGCATTGAGCGATACAAAGAATAGATATTTAATCAGCGTTTGTTAATCCAACTACCCTACTTTGTGTGAGGGCAGTTCGATCAACAATCTCAGTTTCTTTGGCTAATGAAAAAATGAAATCGTATAATCAGACACAG
>JAKSDI010000129.1 GCA_022360175.1 Chitinophagales bacterium | reverse complement strand
TTTTAAAAGATAACTTCAGTGCATCTCACCCATTAGCAGCTATAGCGGTGGCTTCATTGGCTAAAGAGGCTGGAGTTTATTATACACAGCCTAAGCTATACTATGTATCTCCCCAGGAAAGGCTGGGCATTTATAATGATGATTTTGCGGGGGCATTGTATTTGGTAGAAGAACGGCCAGATGATGACTTGTGGAAGAATGCTGCACAATTTGGTAATCCAGACGATATCAAAAGTACACTTAGCATGGTAGAAAGTGTCATGAAAAAACAAGATGAAATCGTTGATTACCGCTGGGTCGTCAAATCGCGCTTATTTGATGTTTTAATTGGAGATTGGGATCGGCACGATGATCAATGGCGTTGGGCAAAAATTGATACTGGAGAAATGAGCTTGTATCGGCCAATTCCTCGCGATCGCGACCAGGCTTTTTGTAATTATGATGGCCTGATTTTAGCATTAGCTAAAGGCACAGGGCCTGATGTCAAAAAATTGCTGGTATATAGAGATAAAGTCAGCAATATGAAGTGGATGAATTATAATGGTCGCCACTTTGATAATACCTTCTTATCAGGTGCAGGCTGGGATATTTGGGAAGAGGAAGCCCGTGCACTTCAATCATCGCTGACAGATGAGGTAATAGAAGCAGCGTTTAAGGAAGAATGGCCTGTGGAGGTATACGAACTGGATGGGCCAACTCTGATCGCAAAAACAAAGGCGAGAAGAGATAATCTGATAGAAATTGCCAGAGCCTATTACGAATTGATGTCAAAGAAAGTTAATGTCGTTGGTACGCAAAGTAAGGACCTTTTCCTGATAGAACGATTGGAAGACAAAGGCACACGAGTACGTATTTTCGATACCAATAGTAAGGGAGAGAAAGAAAATGACGCTTTCTTTGATCGTACATTTTATCCTGGGGAAACAAAAGAAATTATTCTTTATGGTTTAAAGAATGACGATATTTTTGAAATAAAAGGGAATGCCAGAGGTAGTGCTGTAAAAGTTCGAATCATTGGTGGGCTTGGGAAAGATGAATTAGTAGATGATTCAGACGGACGTAAAATAGTTTATTATGATACCAAAGGAGAGCCTTCTCTCATTGATAATCGAACCAAAGCCAACGTCCACCTAAAGGACGATGTATTGTATAATACCTACGATAGAGAATCTAATGAGTATGACTACAACTATTTATCGTTCTTACCGTATTTGAATTTCAATCCGGATGATAGATTTTTATTGGGAGGAGTAGGCTCCTACACGACTTATGGTTTTAAAAAGGAACCTTTCTCTTCACGCCATAATTTTTCACTTGCCTACGCACTGGCTACAGGAGGTGTACGCTTTACATATAGCGGCGAATTGATTGATGTCGTTGGTGATTGGGAGCTTGGGCTGGATCTGAATATGCAAACTCCTCTTTACGCTATTAATTATTATGGAATGGGTAATGATTCACAAAACCCGGAAATAATTGATGATGTAGAAGATCTTGATTTCAATCGAGTGAAACAAAGAGTAGTAGAGGTTTTCCCTGGCTTTATGCGTAGGCTTAATGATCATTCCAGATTGGTTATTGGCCCCACTTATGAAGCTATACGTATAGAACGGACCGCCAATCGTTATATTGATGAAATAGCCGATGACCTTAATTCTGAAATATTTGACGGTATTAAATTTGTAGGTGGGCGATTCTTGCTGGACTATAAAAATACAGATAATGAAGCAATGCCTTCACGTGGAGTAGGTTTTTACCTCAATACTGGCTGGAAGACACAATTAGAGAATACGGATAAGAACTACTCATATGTAGATGCATCTTTCACATTGTATCAGCACCTGGATCGTAGTCGTTTATTGACTTTAGCTAGCCGTTTAGGATTCCAGCATCGATTTAATGAAGATTATGAGTTTTACCAGGGAGCCAACCTGGGAGGCCCAGGGCCAGATGCTAATTTCCGAGGCTTCCGCCGAAATCGGTTTGTTGGCTCTACTGCCTTTTGGCAAAATACGGATATACGATGGAAAATGCTGACTTCCGAAAATCCGACTATTCCATTTTCTATTGGTTTGATTGCTGGCTTTGATCATGGTAGAGTATGGTATCAGGAAGAAAATGGCAATGATTCAGATACCTGGCACTATAGCTATGGTGGAGGTTTTTGGATAAGCCCTTTCGATTTGTTTGCCCTCAATGTTAGTGTGTTTCGAGGAGATAATGAGCAGAGCAGAGTGATAGTAGGGGGAGGTTTCTTTTTTTAAGTCAATATTTTATGAATACTCAACGATCTCTTTTTTCCCTCCCTCGTGAGGTAGCCTACTTTAACGGAGCTTATATGTCTCCTCAACTGAAAAAAGTAGAAGAGGCTGGCATAGCAGGCCTGAAACAAAAGAATCGCCCATTTGAGCTTGCAATAAGTGATTTTTTTGAACCGGTACAAAAATTGAAATCAACCTATGCAAAACTGATCAATGCTCCTGATCCTGCATCCATTGCAATAATACCTTCGGTTTCATATGGAATAGCACAGGTTGCTAATAATGTGGAAGCAGCTCCTGGTGATAATATCGTATTACTGGAAGAGCAATTTCCCAGCAATTATTATACATGGGAGCGCCTGGCAAATGAGAAGGGGCTTGAATTACGGATCATAAAAGCTCCTGGTACTTTTCCTCGTGCAGTCAACTGGAATGAACATCTCCTCCGGAGTATTGACGAAAAAACGGCAGTAGTTACCATGAGTCATGTCCACTGGGCAGATGGTACAAAATATGATCTTGTCCGTATTGGGCAACAAGCCAGGGCTGCAGGAGCTTTGTTTGTTGTAGATGGAACTCAATCTGTAGGTGCTTTGCCTTTTGATGTATCTAGTATTCAGCCGGATGCCTTGATCTGTGCCGGGTATAAATGGTTGATTGGGCCTTATTCCATCGGCTTAGCCTATTATAGCCCTGCGCTAAGTGAGGGTACCCCTGTTGAAGAAAACTGGATCAATCGCCTGCATAGTGATGACTTTCGCCAACTTGTTAATTACCAGCCAGCCTATAGAGGGGGAGCCGCTCGGTATTCAGTTGGAGAGCAGAGCAATTTTATACAGGTACCGATGATGCAGGCGGCAATAGAGCAATTGTTGGAATGGAGCCCGAGCAATATTCAGTCGTATTGCTCCAATTTATTAAAAGAGCCACTCGATATATTACACAAAACTGGGGTCTTGTTAGAGCCAGCAGAGCAAAGGGCGCATCACCTTATAGGTTTGAGGTTGCCGGATCATATTGATATGAAACGCTTACAGGCTGCTTTTAAAGATCATAATGTCGTGGTATCCTTTCGGGGAAATGCAATCCGGCTTTCCTGCCATCTCTATAATGATGAACAGGATGTTGAAAAGCTATTAGCAGCTTTTTCTAAAGCTTAATTGGGGCGTCCCTGTAAATTATCCATCAAGAAGGAATCAGAATAATATTTCGAATAAGATATTATCAAGAAGTGGCTTATTGCGTGTAGTGATAAGCCATTTTTCTTGAAAAAAGATGTTGATAGGTTGGAAGCTTGGTAACGCATCCAAATAATTAGTGCAG
>JAKSDI010000206.1 GCA_022360175.1 Chitinophagales bacterium | reverse complement strand
TTCTTTGTGTTCAACTATCTTTTGTCTTATATGGTATGGTGTGGATGAACCCATCTGTTTTTAATTAACCGTATTTCAAAGAACTTAAATATACGAATCTTTAATTCGTATTAAATCTACTTAACTCTAGTTCGCACAACAGAAATCAGAAGTTTATTGAAAATGCTCAAAATGGGGATTTCGACTTCGGATGAAGTCGCACAGAAATTATAATGTACGACTTCATCCGAAGTCGAAATCTATATTGCTTAAGCAAAATAGATGTGATTTCTCCGAAATCATTATCTCAATAATGACTTCAAACGACACTCATTTTTTCAACATTGACAAAGCAATAAGCACATATATATTTCCTTACTCAATCCCCGGCCCAGGTTGAGTGCATCATCTTCAATCTCCAGCCATCTTTAGTGGCTACAGCCAATGCACTTTCCAACCATCTGGCCTCCCCTACTAAAGTATCAGCACGTGTAAATTCAGCATAATTGTAATAGGCTATTTGAATGGACTCACCATATTTATCTATCGAAATATATTCCATCCTGTTCGTCCTCTTAGCTCTATCAGGATTAGCAAGCTGATCACGCATATATTCCTTTATCCGATCATTGTCCCATATTTCGCCTTGCTCCAGGATGATAAAATCATCGGTATGATAATTACTTATCTTGCTGGAATCTACACCTGCCCATAGATCATCAAAGGCACCCTGGATGAGGTTTTTCGCAATTTGTATTTCTTCTGCATTAATTGGCTCTTCTTTCTTGTTGGCTTCCTGAAGTTGACAAGAAGTAAGCAGCAGACTCACAATAATTAGGTTGTTTATTAACTTCATTTTTGGATAGTGCTAAATTGTTAATTCTCTTTATTAAGCAAAAACTTTAGGGGAATATCTAATCGTTTATTCCATGCTCTTTCAGAGTGGTTTTCTCCTTCAAATTTTAAAGTTTTCCAGTTCTGATCATTATATCCTTGTTTCACAAGAATTGAATCCATTTTTGTTTGATAAGGCTCGTATAAAGCGTCAAGTGTTTCTGTTCCAAAGTCAAAATAGATTTTATGGTTTTGAGCACTCGGCAAATTATGCTCTAAATATTCCGAAAATAACTGAGGGATCGGATTATTAAGCGTGTCAAATATACCTACCCAGTGGGTCGATAAACATCCGGCTCCATGAAATATTTCTGGATATTCGCATATGGCATACATTGAAATTAAACCTCCCATACTTGAGCCCGCTATAAAAGTGTTTTTCTTATCAGAATGTGTAGCGTATTTATTGTCAATGAATGGCTTTAACTCATGCACAATAAATTTCAGATAATTGTTTGAGTTTACTTCAGTTTTAAACAATGATGATTCCTGATCCTCATTGTCTGTATTTAATAAAGAATCGCGAAATGCTTCAGGGAGGTCTTCAAAAGGTTTTTGAGGAAAATATTCTGAATGTCTAAATGCTGTATTCCATATTCCTACTACTATAGTATTCCGAATTTTGTCTTCTTTCAAAAGTCGCTCCATTGTCTCATCAACACCCCATTCCTGCCCATTCCAGGTTGTTGTTGAGTCGAACAACATTTGTCCATCATGCATATAAAGAACTGCATATTTCTTATCATCTGAATAATCATCCGGTAGCCAAACATCTACATTTCTCGATGGTATAAATTTTGAGTTGAAGTTTTCAATTCGCTCTACTTTGCCAACCGATAAATTCAAGTATTCAATCTTCTCATCATTTTGAGAACAGGATGAAAGCGTGAGAAAAAACATGATGTATAAAATTATCTTATTCATAGTTTTTATTTGCTTGTAGCTGGTGTTCGTGCTAAACAAGTTAGCACTTTGTCAGACAGGTAGAGACGTCGGAGAAGTTGGAAGTTTATTGAAAAGGATTATGATGGAAATTTCGACTTCGGATGAAGTCGTATATTCTGTTATTCGTGCGACTTCATCCGAAGTCGGAAGCTTTTTTGCTTAAGCAAAAAAGGTATGATTTCTCCGAAATCAATATTCCAACCTAACTCGGCTTTTCAGCATTAACAAAGTACTAAGTACAGTCGACTATGAATGTATAACTTTTATATGATACTGGCATTCTATATCAATTAATTCACTATAATTTTAGTTTATTTATTCTCCCTCTAACCATCTCCTAAACTCAGGTGTTCGGGCGCCACTTGTTTGAACAGTTATCTGATTAGGCAAAACGATTTGCATTTTATTCTTAAAGTCCGGTTTAACTTTTTGTATGTATCTAATATTGACAATCTCACTTCTATTGATTCGAAAAAAAGATTGAGGGTTGAGTAAGCTTTCTAAGATAGATATTTTATAATTAACAGGATGTCGCTCACCATTGATATCTACAAGCACGCAAAAATCTCCTGAGGCCTGGAAATAGAGTGTATCAGATACCTCCTTAATAATAATGCCATTTTTCTTTTTAATGCTAAATCGTTGCTTATAGCTTTTCTTATTTTTTTGCAACATTTGCTCAATTATATCGATCGCCTTGCTATCCAGTTGAATCGTACTTTTTTTGTCAAAAAACTGCTCATATTTCTGCATAGCATTATTAAATGCTTTTTGAGAATAAGGCTTGACTAAATAAGCGATTCCATTGGTGTCAAAAGCATCCTGCATATATTTATTGTAAGCGGTGCAAAATATGATAGGACAATTCAATTTAACTTGATGAAACAATTCAAAACTATCACCATCCAACAATTTGATATCAGAAAGAATTAAATCGCATTGAGCAAATAGTGACTTTTCCTGAAGAGCATCTTCAAGAGAACTGAACCACGCCAGAACCTGGGCATCTGCTCTAAATTCCAAAAGGTATTTTGAAAGTTTATTAAAAGCAGGTGTTTCATCTTCAATTATTATCACCTTCATGCTTATGGCCGTTTAATTTTTGGATGAGGGGCAATATAATGGTAAAACGTTTATCAAGCTGTACTTCAAGGGGGCGATTACAAAGTATTTGATAACGGGATTGCAAGTTATTTAATCCTATGCCAAAAGATACTATGGGGTCCTTTTTAGATCGCATATTATTACTGATTATCATCTGCTCATCTTGTATAATAATTTCAGCAATAACAGGATGGTGCTTTGAAGCATTATTGTGCTTTACAACATTTTCAAAAACCGTTTGTATAGCTCCGGGAGGGACTAGTTTTTCTTCCCTTTTATTCTTTCTTTCATCTATAATCTTAAATTGATAATTATCGCCAAAGCGCTCTTTTATGAGATAAATATAATCTTCGGCAAAATTCATTTCCTCCTTCAAATTGACCGTATCCTCTTCCTGGGTCGCAAGCAGATATTGATAAAGCTTTGCCAGTCGTTGTATATATGGTTTGGCTTTTTTCACATCGGTGTCAATGAGGGCATCTAAGGTATTGAGATTGTTGAATAGAAAATGAGGATCAATTTGATTTTTGAGCGCTTTCAACTCATAAGACTTTTGTAAATTTTCAGCTTTGAGAATTTGAATCTGAGTTCCTACTCCTTTTTTTAACATAATAACTCCCAATAAAACTCCACTCAGAAGCAACATAACAATAAGTACTCCTACTATATCCAGCCAGGTAACATCTTCCTGTGGATTCATCTCACTACCAATAAAAGAATAAAAAAAAGCGTTTTGCAGTCCAAGAAGGAATAAAGCAAGTAAGATAATCTTTACTACAATAAAGAAGTAATATCTATTTTCATCAAATTGCTTTAACCATTTAAATACTGTAAAATACACGAGCACAACAGCGTTTCCTGTCAAAATAGCTACCAGGTACAAATCTTCTACAAAAGGTTCTTCTGGCTCATCTTCAGTGAGTAGCAGTAGAGCAGAAAAGATTAAAAAAAACAACACAAAGATAATCTTGTCTCCCTTCTCCAATTTATAAAGTGGCAAAGCTGTTTTTCCCATAACTTATCTAATTGAGCTAAAATACCAATTCGGCAGCACTAATATAATAGTGCCGCCGGTCAATCATTAAATCTGGTTTTTTATGGTAGTGATTGCTACTAAGCAGTCATTTAAGTAAGAGAGCACCTTTAATTAATCTTTTTATGGTGGCATCTTTTTCCGATATTTTGCGTTCCATCCTCGCCTTGATAGCTTAGGCTATCAGACTCCGGGTGTGCCTTAACTATCAAAAAAAGCTACTTGACCAAAAAAGCAACCTAATTATGCTCGCTTACTTATTTATGTAATTCTACAAAATCCATGAATTCCATATTGAATTTTTCCGGCTCTGTAAGCATAGCTTCATGGCTTGTATATTCATAAATAGATAATTTTTTTTCTGTAGAGCTTATTTCATTATAAAATACAGCACCTACATCTGGCGATGTGCCCAAATCATATTTACCAAAAATCAGCAAACTTGGAATAGTAATTTTAGGCAACTGCAGTTTTAGATCATGCTCTTTAATTTCCTTTTCAAGAGGAAAAAAGCCATGTAGCATATTTGTAGCATGATTAAATGATGCCGAAGGTCCAAGAAAAGTATTGCTAAAAAAACCTTCTCTATACTGTTCTTTATTCAATTTTTCCTCCAATAATTCATTAGCTCGCTTCTCTACAGAAAACATGATTTTATTATCATCCTTGCTCAAAGGTAAAGTTGACAAATCCACCTCCTGAATATCCTTAAGAATACTTGTCCATGTTTCAACAGATTGTCCTGTTGCAATATTCTCATTGGCAAACATACTAAGTCGATTAGCAACATCAATGGGACCTGCTTCTAAATCAACAACCCCTGATATATTAATCCAGCCTTTTATTTTATCCTGAAAATGACCTTTGCTCAAATAAAAAGCCGTTGCCATACCTCCCCAACTATGCCCCATTAAAAATAAACTAATACCTTCTCCATATTTGTGTTTCAAGGTATTAACTAAAAAATCAAGGTCTTGGACATAGTTTTCTACTGTTAAATCATCTTTGGAAAAACTACCATGCGCCGCTCCTGAATGGCGCTGATCCCAATAGACCATAGCATAATTTTCTTCCAAGGTTTTGGTATAAGCACCTCTCCTGAAGTCAAGTCCGCCCCCTAACACAGGGCCTCCATGCATGGTAAGGATAAAAACATTAGATTGCTTATTGCCATGCACCCAAACAGGCATATCTGCACCCGCTCTTCTCAAATAAAATTGGTCTGCAATTTCTGTCTTTGGAAAATCCTCTTTTGTGCAAGCCACAAAACAAGAAAAGATAAAAACAAGTATCGTGATATTTAGAATTTTCATCTCGCAATTACTTTAAATTCACTTATGTGTTTCAATAAATTGACTTACGTCCATTACAAATCTGTCAGGTTCATTATACTGCGGTGAATGCGATGAAGCTTCATAAATTTTTAGTTCTTTATCACTTGAACTCATACGCTCATAAGTTAAATGTCCCATTATGGTAGGAACTACAAAATCATATTGCCCCCAAATTATCAAGGAAGGCAAGGTGATTTTTTCCAAAGCTGAAACCTGGCTCATTTGAAAAAAATCTCGCTCCATAAAAGGTAAATTACTCAATTGTGCATTCATTAATAATGCATTGACAGGATTATGAGGTGAGACAATGTCCCGATCGATAGAACTATTATCAGGTGCTGTTACTTGTAGTAAGTTACTTTCAACCTGATGGGAGTAACGGTTTATTTTCAAGTATTGCTTCAGGCTTAATTTGGCAGTATCCAAACTATTAGCATAGTCTCTAAATTCCGTCCAGAATGCTGTATTATTTCCTGCATCCAATTCGTTTTGACCAATACTGTTTACCATATCTCTTATGCCAGCGACCTCTCTCTTCGTATCCAAAGCTCCAGCAATATTGATCCATCCATTAATGTCATTTTGATACGCTTTCGTAGCCAGAAATGCGGTACCAAGCTCTCCTCCCCAACTGGCTCCCATCAGAAAGATACTGTTCTCTTCGCCATATCTCTTTTTCAAAGTTCGAACCAGTAAGTGTAGGTCTTCCACCATAAGGCCGATGGTCACTTCTTCATTAGACAAATGGCCATGAGCATTGCCCTGATGTCTTTGGTCCCAGTAAACCATAGCATATTTCTCTTCCAACTCTCTGTTTGCTCTTAAGTTATGATGCCCCAAACCATTACCACCGGGACCACCATGCAACATAATGACCAATACCTTTGATGCTCCATTGCCATATACCCATACAGGCATATCACTTCCTCCATTTCTGATGTAAAAATTGTCTTCTGTTTGTGTACTTAAAGTCACTACTTCTTTTTGGCAAGCGAGAAAACTCATCAGCAGTAAACCGCAGAAGAAATAAGCAGCTATTTTCATGTGGCTCCTATTTTGTTTTTTGGTGTTATTCAATAAAAGAACTGGTTTAAACTTATTCATACTGACCTACGAGAAATGCATTGTGTTCGCTGGTCTTCAGTTATTTTTCGCCCCGTACTTTCCCGCTACGGGTCCGTCTGGGGCAAGTACGAAACTCAAAATGAACTTTGCCAACAATCACAAGCCATTCCTCTCGGTTTCACCAGAAAAGTCTAAACCAGTTCAAAGTTCATTACTTCATCAAAAAGCAATTCCTACATTTTTATCATTCGCTTTGATAAAAATTTTTCTCCTATCTGGATTTTTAAAAAATAAATTCCCTTAGGGACATTGGTGTATAATTGTATTATATGCTCTCCTTTTCCTTGTTCTCCCAAAAACCATTCATCCACCTTTAATCCTATTTCATTGTATAATTCTACCTGGACTTTACTGATGTTATTCGTCTCGTAGTTTAAAGAAAAATGATCCGAAAAAGGGTTGGGGTAAATTTCAATGGATTCATTCGAAACCAGAACTTCTGTATCGGTTGTTAGGGAGTAGGTATAATAAGCACAAGCTAATTCAACTGCTAGTTCGTCGGTTATTTCCTGATTTGATCCATCGTTGCATTGGACTGAAACAGCGATGCCATTGTCTGGATTATAATAGGCGGAGGCAGTATAAATAGCTTCTCCATTGTGTCCCTGAAATTGCCCGCAAGGTGGTAAATCTCCAAAAAGAACTCCCAAACCGTAATCTGAAGAGGGAAAAGACATGGTGAACAGGGAATCCATGGTAGCTTCTTCTAAAACTTTTCCCGAATAAAGGTCATAAGCCCATTGAGCAAGATCTGATGGCGTACTGGCATAAGCCCCCGCTGCTCCCGATCCTGAATAAACCGAATTAAAAATATACCCCATTTCTACAATATCAACCGGAGGGGTACTACCAACACCACTGGTATCCAAAAAGATATGGGCAATTTCGGTTAGGTCTTTTTCATAAGGGAGAAGAAAAAAAGATGGATAATTAATATCAAAATCAAATCGCTCTCTCGCTTCCAAATAATAGGCTTGACCGCTAATCGCTTCTATGATAAGCGCCAACAAAAGGTAATTTGAATTTGAATATAAAAATTGAGTACCAGGAGCAAAAATTGGAGGGTCTACATAATTTTCCAGGATAAACTCCTCTGTTACTAATTCCGATAGATTCTCAAGATAATAGTTCAAAATGTTATCCGGATGTTCGGAATAATTATAAACCCCACTGGTATGATTGAGCAACTGGCTGATAGTCACTTCAGAGGGAATATTAGTCATCGTATCCAGATAGAGTGAGATGGGGTCGCTAAGTGAAAGCAAGCCATCCTCCATCATTTGTAGAATCGTAGCAGAGGTAATAGTCTTGGTAATACTCCCCATTCCCATGATAGAATTAGTAGTCAACATAGAATCTGTAGCATGTAAGCCTTCTGCTGCTGCCCATTGATCATTTTCCGATACAACAGCAACACTAATACCGATAGCGCCTGTATCTGAAATTTTTTCATCCAGAATATCCTGGAAAATATTTTGCAGCTCGACTGGAAATTGAGCTTTAACGAGGAACGAAATACTCGTCATTAATATGAATAAAATGAAAGTCTTTTTCATGGAAAATTGTTTTATAAATCAATGCAATTAGACATTGTGTTATCAATGACAACCTAAGTGTAGATTTAAAATCTATATCTTGACAAGCCGCTTAACTGCCAGCTGTTCATCCATTCGAATTTTCAGGAGATAAATACCACTTGGAACTTGCGCATTCAATTCAGTAGTATGTTCTCCAATTGATTTTTTTCCCAAAGACCATTGATTTACACTCCTACCTAATTCATTCAATAATTCTACCTGGACTTCTCCGGCATTCTCCATTTCATATTTTACTGAAATCTGATCAGTAAATGGATTGGGAAAAATCTCTATCTCTTCATTCAAAGCTATTTCTTCTGTATTTGATACCTGGGTGAGTGTTTCATACGCACAGATCAAACTAAAAGCTACCTCTCCAGTTATATCTGCTCCTATTTCATTACAGTGTACAGAAACCGAGATTCCATTTTCTATCTGATAATAGGTAGCAGCTGTGTAAAAAAAGCTCCCCCCATGCCCTAGAAAACCTCCTCCACAATCTGGCTCATCAAAAACGACCACTCCCTGGCCATAATATTCGGAAGGTGCGTGTATAGTTATCAGGGAATCCATAGTAGCAGGCTCTAGAATATCTCCAGAATAGAGATCATATGCCCATTGTGCCAGATCGGTTGGATTAGAGGCCCAGGCACCATCAGGCCTTCCACTAGAAAAGAATGAATTGAGAATAATGCCTTGCTCTACCATATCAATAACGGGCTGATTCCCTGTAGCACTCGTATCATAAAAAACATGTGCCATATCTGCTATGTCTGATTCAAAAGGCGGTAAAGTTAGGGATGGATAATTGTTGTCAAAGTCAAATCGATTTCTCACTTCAGTATAATACGGCTCTCCACTAATAGCCTCAATAATGAAGCCTAACAAAATATAATTTGTATTCGAATAATAGAATTCTGATCCAGGTGTAGCAACCGGAGGATTGAGAAAATTATCAAGAATAAATTCCTCTGTCACCCATTCAGATGCATTCAAAAACAGGTAATCGACATAATCAGGATGAGTTGAGTAATCATGTATTCCACTTGTGTGATTCAATAGTTGACGAATCGTCACTTCAGGTGGAACATTGGTCATAGCATCCAGATAGAGAGATAAAGGGTCGTCAAGGCTTAACTGCTCATCTTCCATCATTTGTAATATTGTGGCAGAAGTAATGGTTTTTGAAACACTTCCCATCGCAAAGGTCGAACTAGTCGTTAATATTGAATCTGCTCCATGCATTCCTACCGAAGAAGCCCAGATATCATCCTCTGAAAGAACCGCTACACTTAGACCCACGACTCCCGATTCTTCATAAAGATCATTAAGAATTTCCTGAAAGGCATTTTGCAGTTCAGCTGAGAATTGAGCGCTTGCAAAAAATGAAATACTCGTCATGAATACGAATAAAATAAAAGTCTTTTTCATGAATGGAAAAGTTTATGTTTTATGTTTATTCAACAATAGTGATAAGGGTAATTTTTCTCATTTGAGCTCCCTTTACGATTGAAGGACCCTAATAAAATTAGATATTGAATTGACTGAATTCCAGGTCAAAAACAGCTATAAAGGGGCTTACAGCTGGCAATTATTTTCTAAAATTAAATGGATAGCATTTCACACCTGCTTCAAAAAATAATTCCAGAGAGTTACCAGTGTTATATTTGAGTTTTGACCCCACCGAAAATTTGTTGAACCAGGAGAAGGATTGAAAATTTTGCCCATACCCAAAGTTTAGAGAAGGCATAATATAGCCACGGGAAGCCCACTTTTTTTCACTAATTGTATTATCTTCTTCTAAAATATAGGTGATACCTGAATTGAAATGGCGAGCGTATCCAAGTCCGAAGGAAAAAGTTTTGAAAAATTTCCGTTCGCTCTTAGAGGTTTCTACTCCAAAATCTGAATTGAGCAAAATACCTGTGTGATTTTTTTTATGATGGTAAATGCCTAATGCAGGTTTTAGAAAT
>JAKSDI010000205.1 GCA_022360175.1 Chitinophagales bacterium | reverse complement strand
TTTCTTCAATTGGTACCAATACACCAGGAAGGCCGGTGAACTGCTCTGCTACGTGGAATGGCTGAGACAAGAAACGCTGAACACGACGAGCGCGGTGTACCACCTGCTTATCTTCGTCAGACAATTCTTCCATACCCAAAATTGCAATGATATCCTGCAATTCGTTGTAGCGCTGCAGAATATTCATTACACGCTGAGCACAGTCATAGTGCTTGTCACCGATAATCGCAGGATCCAGGATACGAGAAGTAGAATCTAGAGGATCCACCGCAGGGTAGATACCTAGAGACGCAATTTTACGGCTTAGTACCGTTGTCGCATCAAGGTGAGCAAAAGTAGTTGCTGGCGCAGGGTCTGTCAAGTCATCCGCAGGTACGTAAACTGCCTGTACAGATGTAATAGAACCACGCTTAGTAGAAGTAATACGTTCCTGCATCAGACCCATCTCTGTTGCTAGAGTAGGCTGGTAACCTACCGCAGAAGGCATACGCCCTAGAAGGGCCGATACCTCAGAACCTGCCTGAGTGAAACGGAAAATATTATCGATAAAGAAAAGAATATCACGGCCACCCATTGGGTCATTCAAATCACCATCGCGGTAGTACTCAGCAATGGTCAATCCTGATAGTGCCACACGTGCACGTGCTCCAGGAGGCTCGTTCATCTGGCCGAATACGAAAGTCGCTTTAGAATCTTCAAGCTCTTTAAGGTCAACCTTAGTAAGGTCCCAACCTCCTGCTTCCATAGATTCCATGAAGTGCTCACCATACTTGATAATGCCAGCTTCAAGCATCTCACGCATTAGGTCATTACCTTCACGAGTACGCTCACCAACACCTGCAAATACAGAGATACCATCGTATCCTTTCGCAATGTTGTTAATCAATTCCTGGATCAATACGGTCTTACCTACACCGGCACCACCAAACAATCCAATCTTACCACCCTTTAGATAAGGCTCGATCAGGTCAATTACCTTAATACCTGTGTAAAGTACTTCTTTCTCTACAGAAAGCTCTTCATAGGTAGGAGGTTTGCGGTGAATAGGAGCAGAAGCGCCAGAGTCGATTGGTCCGATACCATCAATAGGTTCACCAACGACGTTGAAAAGACGGCCTTTGATTGCTGTACCAATAGGCATTGCAATTGCTTCGCCTGTATCCATTACTTCTGTTCCGCGAGTTAGACCCTCTGTAGAGTCCATTGCGATAGTACGTACGCTATCTTCACCAAGGTGCTGTTGTACTTCAAGTACTAAATCTCCTCCTTCTCTCTTAATTTCAAGAGCGTTAAGGATTTCAGGAAGTTTGGCACCCTCCCCGGAAAAGCTTACGTCAACTACAGGTCCGATAACCTGTTTTACATGACCGATGTTTGCCATATCGAATCGAGTATTATTAAACAATAAAACGAACGGGTTCTAAAAATCGCCACAAAGTTAGCCTTTTGTCTTGACAATCAAAATAATAATATGATGATTTGCACCTTGACTCTAAGACTCCATTTATGGCCCTGGCCGCTTAAACTGCCCTTTCGCCAAATAATGGCCTAAGAAAGAGCTTGTAAGCAATAAAATATTTTAAAGAGTCTTTGGTGTGCCTACTTTTTTAAAATCAAGTAGGATCAGTGGCCGTAGAGAAATTTTTTTCGTTTTGCATTATATTGCCCTCATGATCAGTATACTACTACCTAATTACAACGATGCAAAGCACTTATCTGCCTGCCTGGACTCTATTATTGCACAATCTGAGCCCGATTGGGAATTGATTGCAGTAGATGATCATTCTACGGATGATAGCTGGGAAATTATGTCGGCCTACGCTAAAAAAGATGGCCGTATTATGATATTCAAGAATGAAAATAAGAAAGGTGTCATTGGTGCCCTCCAAACGGCCTTGTCTAAAAGTACTGGTCAGCTGATTACCCGAATGGATGCAGATGATTTAATGCCAGAAAATAAATTGGCCGCGCTTAAAACGCTTATACTAAAGCATGGCCCAGGGCATATCGCGACTGGAAAAGTGAAGTATTTTTCAGATCACGGCCTTGGAGAAGGGTATAAGCGCTATGAAAATTGGTTGAATGGATTGATGGAGTCACATAGGCATAAAGAAGAATTATACAAAGAATGTCCACTGCCTTCTCCTGCCTGGATGGCCTATCGAGATGAATTACTGGCTTGTGGAGCTTTTGATCCAATGATTTATCCAGAAGACTATGACTTATGCTTTCGTTTCTATGAAGCAGGTATACATATTATAGCTAGCCAGGAAGTAGTACATCTTTGGAGGGATCACCCACAACGAACTACTCGTGCTACTCAAACCTATGCAGATCACACTTTTCTGGATTTAAAAATTCATTATTTTCTTAAGATAAGCAGACAACTCGACCGGCCACTTATTTTATGGGGAGCAGGAAAAAAGGGAAAACGGGCGGCTCGTTTGTTACAGGAAAGCCAACAAATATTTCAGTGGGCGTGTAATACTCCCTCTAAAATAGGGAAAGACATCTATGGTATCCGAATGCAATCTATCGAGCAGATTGATTATTCCACTTCACCTCAGCTAATTATATTAGTAGCTGCTCCTGATGAACAAAAGGTTATTTTGCAGCAACTGAAGAGCGAAGAGCTGCTGCCAGGTGAAGATTTCTTTTTCTTTTGTTAAGTAAGTGCATGGATAGAGATAATTTCCTTGCTTTAGAGTTGTGCCGAGTAATTAAAACCTCATGAAGATGGAGGTATAGATGTATAACTCCAGGGGAGAAAGTTATTTTTTGATTAGTACTAAATCTGCTGTAATTTTGATTATGATCTGGGATGAATTGAGTAAGGCTGCATTAATGGGTACTGACCGCTACCAACTTTCTGAGGAAGTATTAGCTGCTTTAGACAAACTGGGAATCAATACCAAAGAACAGGCTGCTCAGGCTGTAATGGAAGGGGCTGCAATTTATTATAATATTCAACGAGCAGGTTTTCCTCTTGAACAAATGGAAAACATCGTTGAGGTCCCTAAATTTAATACGGGCAAACGCCTCGCGAATGGAGTGATAGCTCGTTATTTTCAGTTGATCCTTTCAGGTAGGTATCTCAAAGTATTACCAGAAGTATTAGAATTGTGTCGGGAACATAATATACAATTACCAGCAGAACAGCTCCCAAAATTTTTTGATTTAAGCTTAAGCCGTCCATCATTTTGGCAGTCGTTACAACCTTTATTAGAAGAAAGAGAACGTTGGTTGCTAAGGCAAAATCCCGAATGGAGCAGTTTAGCAGATTTGCCATCAGATGAAGGCACTTCAGTCGCAAGTGTAGAAGAGCAAGCTGCTATGCTTCGATACCTTCGTCGGGTTGCACCAGAGAAAACATCAGCATTTTTAGAGCCTTATTGGCAAGAATTAGCTTATCAGGAAAAACGGCTGCTACTACAGCAGTTTGTAACTGGCTTAGGAAAACATGATGAACCTTTTTTGCAAAACTGTCGAGAGGATAATCGAAAGGAAGTAAGAAGTGCCGTGGCAGAATTGTTGATCGATATTCCTGATACTGCACTGCAAACAGAATTATTAGAACAAGGGGCAGCAATCATTGAATCAGTGCAAGGAAGTTTAAAGATTCACTTGCCAAACCCTAAGCATTTACCAAAAGGAATTAGTACTCAAAAAAGCAAATTCAAAGGAAGTAAACAAGCCGTAGCTGCTTATACAATACTTGCAAGAATACCACCACGAAACTGGGAAAGCCATTTTAATCGGCCTATTGTTGATTGTCTGCGAATGATGGGTAGGAGCCAGGAAAAAAGACTTTTAATTCATGGGGTAGCACAAGCTGCTCTGCGTTTTCAGGATTTACGATGGGTAGAAGCTATTTTGCGCTATTGGTGGCGCCTAGATGATGCTCCTAATTGGTCTTCAGCTCTAGGTAAAAATTTGATGACTGCTTTGCCTAAACCTGTTTTTAATGAAATAGTAGTACAACACTTTCATCAAGAGACGGGTTTAGTGGAAGAAGACAGTTTTATTGGACAACTCATTGGGATAGGAAAGCATCGTTGGGAAAATCGAGTAACTGCTTTAATTATCAATGGTTTTCAGCAATGGACAAATACTTCGCAATCTTATTATTGGAATGTGTGGCATTATAAACGGATATTAAAAGTGGCAGCCTATAGAGCCGATCCTCAATTGCTGGATAGTTTACAACAAGGCTGGAACCCACGATCTCCAGTATGGCCCAGATGGGAAGGAGATGTAGAAAAAATGCTTAAAACACTTGCATTTCGTAAGGATGTCCACAAAGCTTTTAGAGCATATGTAGAGTAGGCGCTTTGGAGCCCAAATGATTTACTCTGTACATACTCTGTAATAAATAATCTGAAATACATGGCAAAGGAAATACTACGTCCTCATGCTGAAGATGCATTTGCTAAAGAAATAGCCGTATTAAAAGAATTGGATAAGGATCCTCGTCCTGTAAATTGGGAGCTTTCTCCTCGTGCAGTGGTTACTTATATTCTGGGAGGGGAACTGGAAGATGGAACGAATATATCTGTAAAGTATTATGGTAATCGTAGGCTCGTAGAATTGGCGGTTGCTACGCTGGTGACCGATCGGGCACTAATGCTTGTAGGTATACCCGGTACTGCTAAGACTTGGTTGTCTGAGCACCTGTCAGCAGCCATTTCTGGCAATTCTAAATTGCTGGTGCAAGGTACCTCAGGATTAAGTGAAGAAAATCTGCGTTATGGTTGGAACTATGCTCGTTTATTGGCAGAAGGCCCAACTAATAAGGCATTAGTACCTAGCCCTGTTATGATCGCTATGCAAGAAGGTAAAGTAGCAAGAGTAGAAGAGTTAACCCGTATCCCTTCTGATGTACAGGATGCCCTGATTACAGCCCTTTCGGAAAAAATTATTCCAATACCGGAATTAAATGCAGAGGTACAGGCCGTTGCCGGTTTTAATTTAATCGCTACAGCAAATGATCGCGATCGGGGTATTAATGAATTGTCCAGTGCCTTACGTCGTCGTTTCAATACAGTGGTGATGCCTTTACCTGCTTCTCTGGAAGAAGAAGTAACGATTGTAAAAGAACGAGTAGCGCAGATAGGCCAGAAAATGGGATTACCAGAACAGGCTGCCCCTATTGAAGAAATAAAACGCCTGGTGACTATATTTAGAGAATTAAGGAGCGGTAAGACGGAAGATGGCCGCCGAAAGATCAAAATACCAAGCAGCACTTTGAGCACAGCAGAGGCCATATCTGTAGTCAATAATGGACAGGCATTGGCCACGCATTTTGGTGATGGAGTTATTGAAGCAAAAGATATAGCTGCCGGTTTATTGGGAGCAGTAGTAAAAGATGTATCACAAGACAGAGCTGCTTGGGAAGAATATCTGGAAGCAGTGGTGAAAGACCGCAAAGGATGGGAAGATATTTACGAAGCAAGCAAAGAATTGTTATAGGTGTAAGGTTTAGTAGGTTTTGCTTTACATTTCACATCAAATACCTTAAACCCAATACCTCACACCCCACATTATGTATAAAATATTTGGCATACGGCATCATGGTCCGGGTTCAGCTAGTAGTTTGTTGAAAGCACTGCATGATATGGAACCGGATTGTATACTGGTAGAAGCTCCCGCAGATGCAGAACCTGCTATGGCATATATGCTACATCCTGAGTTGATCCCTCCTGTAGCGATGTTGGTGTATGATGATAAGGATGTTAGTAAAGCCGCTTATCTTCCTTTTGCTACTTTTTCACCAGAATGGCAGGCTATTCAATTTGGCTTGGCGCAAGGAAGCGAAGTCCGATTTATGGATTTGCCAATGTCATTGCAGTTTAAATTAGAAGAAAGAAAAGGGCAACTGAAAATGGAAATGCCTGATGAGAGAGAAGCGCCAATAGTAAGAGATCCAATGGGGTATATTGCTAGATTGGCAGGATACACTGATAGTGAGCGCTGGTGGGAGGCTACCTTTGAGCAAACAGAGAATGAAGCGAATGTTTTTGAGGCTATTCTTCAGTTGAACGAAGCATTGCGTGCAGAGCTTAATCGACATGAAACGCCACTGACTCGTCTTCGGGAGGCTTATATGAGGAAAATTTTACGGAAAGCAATCAAGGATGGCTATGAAAAGATTGCAGTAGTCTGTGGAGCCTGGCATGCTCCAGTATTACATCATTTAAATCGCTTCACGCAAAAAAATGATAATGCCCTGCTGAAAGGGATGAAAAAGGTAAAAACAAGTGTCACCTGGATTCCCTGGACGTACAGGCAGCTTGCTTTTCAGAGTGGTTATCGATCGGGAGTTGTTTCTCCTGCCTGGTATGAGTTACTGTTTGATAATCGGGTAGATGTTGTTGCCAATTGGATGTCGAAGGCAGCTGTTTTATTGCGACAAGCAGGGATGGATGCTTCTGCGGCACATGCAGTAGAGGCTACCCGTTTGGCTATGACATTGGCTGCTTTACGCCAGCAACCGATTCCTGGCCTGCCAGAAATGAAGGAAGCAGCTATCGCTGTGTTTTGTGGTGGGCATGAAACTCCCTGGCAATTAATAGCAGATGAATTAGTGATCGGGCATAAAGTCGGAGAGGTACCTGGTGATATTCCCCAGGCTGCATTACAAAAAGACATGGAAACCCGTATACGGTCAGCCAGGCTTACCAAATTTTATAAATCCAGTGAACCTCAAACTCGGACACTTGATCTGCGTAAACCTTCCAACCTGGATGCGAGCCATCTTTTGCATCAATTGCGTGTCATCGATATTTATTTTGGAACGACACTGGAGAATTCAGAAACGGAATTAGGAACTTTTAAGGAACATTGGCGATTGCATTGGCAGCCCGACTTTTTATTGAAATTGATTTCGGCGGGAATGTGGGGGAATACCGTTCGAGATGCTGCCTCTAATAAGCTAGTTAAAACAGCGAATGATGAAATAGCTTTAGAAAAATTGGTACAACTGGCAGGAAGTGCATTATTGGGGGGAATGCCTGAGACTTTCTCGACTTTAAGTAAACGCATAGAAGATGCAGCAGCAATTACCAAAGATGTATACAGTCTAATGGAGGCACTGCCTACTTTAGTGGAGATCGTGCGTTATGGTGATACCCGTCAGACGGATATAGATTCAGTACAGGTACTTATTCATCAGCTAATTCCTCGTGTAGCAGTGGGGTTGCCAGGAGCAGTGATGAATATTGATGAAGAATGGGGGCGCTCCTGGTTCCAGCTTATTGTGAAGAATAATCATGCAATAGGCTTGTTGAATAGTAAAGATTATCAGAAGAAATGGAATGAAGCCTTGGAGAAATTGATGGAAAATAAAGCAGCGCAGCCATTGCTTAGAGGAC
The DNA here is from genome assembly GCA_022360175.1 of Chitinophagales bacterium. GTDB lineage: Bacteria > Bacteroidota > Bacteroidia > Chitinophagales > Saprospiraceae > JAKSDI01. The sequence goes on along the minus strand of JAKSDI010000205.1, from coordinate 6,633 downwards.
TTGCTTGTCGAATGTTATTTGACAGAGCAATTCTGTCTAAAGGGAAGGTAGCAAGAGAGATGAGTTTTGTGCTTTCTGATACAGTGGTGATGGATGCGGCTTTATGGATGGAAGGTTTTCTGTATGGGAGTGGACTGCTGTTGGTGCATAACCCTTCCTTATGGTATATTCTGGATGATTGGATCAGTGGAATTCCTGATATTTCATTTCCAGAACTATTGCCTGTTCTCCGAAGAGCATTTAGTAATTTCACCGGTCCTGAACGCGCCAAACTACTCTCTTTAACTAGACAAGCACCAGGTGAGATGACAACAAAAGTACCTACAACTGATTTTAATCAACAACGTGCGAAACTCCCTTTGCCTACCTTAAAATTGTTACTGGGACTAGAATAATAGCTTCCAAACTTAAAACGAAATTAATACTGGCTTCACACACAGTTAAGCTCTAAACTTGACCTTTACAGCGTCGAAATAGAAAAGGATTAAGGTTTTGAAGATCAATAGATAGATTTCTTGCTGTCATCTTCTCTTTTAATTAGTGCAAATCTTTCCTGCAATCTAAAGTCGCTTTCAGGTCAGTGTTGTACCGCCCGGTACAACGCTGGCGCTTTTTAATAAATATTTAATAGCGATTTAAGATTTAGTTCATAGTCAATGAAGACATTTGGAATGCCTCAACAACCTCTAATTAAGATTACTGTATTCTATACTGTAGCCCTATAATGTTTCTTTGCTGGCTATGCTATCCTCAGGCATAGCCTTTTTTGTAGAACCTTTAAAACAGCCATTTTATACCAACCTCTATATTATTAACTTCATTATAACGGTTTTTTAAAATAAATTAATTGGCATAGTCGCTCAGTAAGGGCTACCTTTGCGGGGTTGTGCATATTGCATACCTGTTTCAAAAAGCAGAAAAATAATTTAAAATAAAACAATGAAGAATTTTTTGTTATTAGCCGCTTTGCTATTTGCAGGGGCACTTAACATGAATGCTCAGAAGTACGGGCATATGAATTTTGGAAGTGTAATTGCTGCACTGCCGGAAACAGAAGCTGCTGATAAGGAATTGGAAGCTTATCAAAAACAGCTAAATGCAGATGTGGAAAAAAGAGCTACTGCCTGGCAGGGAAAGGTACAGGCGTTTTATACGGCAGTAGAAGGAGGAACTCTTACTCCTGTTCAGCAGCAACAGCAGCAACAAGCATTGGAAAAAGAACAACAGGAAATTCTACAATTGCAACAGTCTATTGCTCAAAAGGTGCAGATGAAACGCCAGTCGCTACTAGAGCCAATCGTTTCAAAAGTAGAAGGCGCTATTAATACAGTCGCTAAAGAAAATGGTTATCAGTTCATATTTGATACCAGTGTTTTCAATGCAATTCTATTTGCAGAAGAGAGTGATGATGTGAGCGAAATGGTGAAAGCAAAATTGTAAAATTTAGCTTAGTTTGATAAAGAGCTTCAAGCTCTATCATAATAAAATAGTGGTCCCGAATTTTAGCATCAAGCTGAGATTCGGGATCACTATTTTTTTAAAAAGCTTATTTCTTAACGCGTTGCTGTATTTTTAAAAAGTTTTGTACCGCTTGCCGGTCAAGTACTCCTACTAAACATCCCTGATCATATACTGGAGAGATTGTCCATTGTGAATCTGAAAACACATCTTTTAAGGGGTCGGAAGGCAAGTATACTTTGTAAGAAGTATTAATGATAGCACTGATGGGGGTTGTAGCAGTTTTTTCTTCCGCAGCTTTTAGTAATTGTTTCTCTGACAAGACTCCTGTCATTTGCTGCCATTCATTGAGCACTAGAAAGTGTTTTTCCAGTCCAGAAGAAAGTTGCTGTAATGCCTTTTCAATCGTATCATTCGTATATAATGGACTATAATTCGGCCTAAAAACATCCTGGACGCTGTATTGCTCCAGTATGCGATCAAAGCGAACCATCCTGTATTCATTAGCTGCACTTACGAATACAAAAATTCCAATGAAAGAAGTTACCAAACTCATAGTGAAAAAACCGTAGCCAACTAATCCTACAGCTATCAGCTGGCCTATTATAGTTGCAATACGGGTGGCTTTCACCCGGCCTAGTTTCATCGATAATAATGAACGAAGTACTCGGCCGCCATCCATTGGAAAAGCAGGAAGCATATTAAAAATTGCAAGTATAATATTCAGAGCAATTAGTCCAAATAGAAAATATTCAAAGGCAGATAATTCTACAGCAAAAAAGTTGCTGCCCTGATCTGTTAGCAATGAAAAAATATCAAATAACTGCATGCGGCTTTCTTCTGAAGCCACCAAAGCATACGCAGATAGTATCAAACCAATTGCAATATTGACTAAAGGGCCCGCTATGGCTACCATAAATTCCTGAGCAGGTTTTTCAGGCAGGCGGTCTAGGCGAGCTACACCACCAATAGGAGAAAGAATAATATCTCGGGTATCTACACCATAACGCCTTGCAGTAAGGGCGTGTCCAAATTCGTGGAGCACTACACAAACGAAAATAGCAATTAAGAAAAAAAATGCCCATGTAGTAGCTTGCCAATTCCACGATTGAGAATAACTAGTAAAGCCTAACCACACAAAGATGAGTAGAAAGGTCCAGTGTATCTGCACCGGGATATTAAACAAGCGAATAATTTGAAACGATCCCTTCATATACAATTGTTATCGACTAACCTATATCTGAAACAGCAAATAAAGGCAGTAAGTTGAAAACATGCTTTCTTTGACCATTTCAGACAGAATAGGCCAAAGAATCAAAATAAAAGACTGGCTATTTATTACGAAGATGCTTGAGAAGGATATTAAGGTGTGTAGAAATTCGGACAATTTTTTCTCCGTTTATAGAGAAAGCATTTTCTGTGATCTGGAATTAGAGCAAATCATCTAGAAATGATGTAAGTCTTATAAAGAAAATGCCCTGCTCATTTGTACAAACAAGCAGGGCATGGTATATAGAATAAGTTTTTAGTCTCAACTAGAAACTCTAATAGACTTTATTATTTATACATGTGGCTCCATTGAATTATTGAAAATAGGCAAGTACAATTGCCCTTTCAAAATATTTCTGGAGATTACAATACGCTGAATTTCCGAAGTACCTTCATAAATCTGGGTAATCTTGGCATCGCGCATCAAGCGTTCTACATGATATTCTTTTACAAAACCATAACCACCGTGTATCTGTACAGCTTCAACAGTATGGCGCATTGCTACATCAGAAGCATAAAGCTTGGCCATAGAACTTGCTGCATCATAATCCATGTGCTGATCTTTAAGCCATGCAGAACGATATACCATCAGTTTGGCAGCTTCAATCTCAGTAGCCATATCTGCAAGCTTAAAAGCAATGGCTTGGTGACGGCTAATAGCTTTACCAAAAGCTTCGCGCTCTTTAGAATAAGCAACAGCTAGTTCGTATGCGCCACCAGCTATTCCCAATGCTTGAGCGGCAATACCAATACGGCCACCAGAAAGGGTTTTCATAGCAAATTTAAATCCAAAACCATCTTCACCGATACGATTTTCTTTTGGCACTTTTACATCCGTATACATAATAGTATGTGTATCAGATGAGCGGATACCCAGTTTATCTTCCTTAGCACCCACTGTCACACCATCCCAGCTTGCTTCTACAATAAAAGCATTAATACCGCGGTGTCCTTTTTCAGGGTCCGTCTGTGCAATTACCAGGTGTACAGATGAAGAACTGCCATTGGTGATCCAGTTTTTTGTACCGTTTAACAAATAATGATCACCCATATCAACTGCTGTAGTGCGCTGGCTGGTCGCATCACTCCCTGCTTCAGGCTCAGATAGGCAGAAAGAACCAATCCATTCACCTGTAGCTAGTTTAGGTAGGTACTTCGCTTTCTGTTCTTCGGTGCCATAGGCTTCTAATCCCCAACAAACAAGAGAATTGTTGACAGACATTAAGACAGAGCAGGAATTATCGATCTTGGAAATTTCTTCCATTGCTAATACATAAGACATAGAGTCCATACCGCCACCACCATACTCAGGGGATACCATCATACCGAGAAATCCAAGCTCTCCCATCATACGCACCTGCTCAGCGGCAAATATACCTTTGGAATCTCTTTCAATTACACCAGGCTTCAGCTCCTTCTGTGCGAAATCACGTGCGGCTTCTTGTACGGCGAGCTGTTCTTCATTAAGTTCGAAAAACATAAGGTTTATTTTTTTTGGTGTTAAAAGCTGGTACGAATTCAAAAGACAAAATTCAGACAGCTTTGTAGGGCAAATATTATTTTGCCAGCGAATTTACGCTAAATTTTCCAAAGCACCATTCTTGATGCACATAATTCGTTCATATACTATCACATTAAGTCTTCTTTCTGGCTAAGATTACTTTCTTTTAATAGAAGCTTCCCGCCGGACGTCGCCCTTCTCCACCAATCGCATAATTCAGTCCAATCATAAGATTGATCATATGCTGACTACGGAAGTTTTTAGTCCCTTGCTTATTGGTAAGGTCCATCAGGTCGTAAAAAGCTTGCCCTTGTATGAAAAACTGGGCATTAGTCACGATGTTTCTCGACAATTTTGCCCCAGCAATTGGCCCTACATGAAAAGCTCTGCCTCCTACATCTTCGGGAAGCAATACCTTGCTTTGTTCTGCAAAATCTTCCAGCATGATTAACTGAGTAGCTGAGAACCCATTCTCATCAGCAATACGTTCAATCTCATCATTCAGGTGAGCAAAAAATCCAGCTTCACTTTCAGATCGCTGAAAGCTCCAGTCAAAACCTACTCTTGCCCCAGCATAAATTTCATAGTCGATAGCACGGGCAATACTGTTACCTCCTGCTCCATAAGGTGTAGTAGCTATATTATAGCGATAGTCTAAGTGTACATTAGCGCCACCACTGCCTTCCTTAAAATATCCAGGGCTGGCTGCCAATTCCAGAAATTGACGTTGAATTTTTACATCAGAAGATTCTCCAAAACCATAACGGATAAAGAAAGCAAATACGGAACGATTATAACCATTGTGACCAAAGGTACGATCCATATTCAGGTCATTTACAGGCTCCTCGTTACCATTTACCAGAGCTTCGAGAGAAGCACCCAGTTTGACAAGATTCCACATGGCTTCAAAATGAGGATTGGAAGATAAGGGTGCTCGGTCGTCTAATGCAAATACAGATATCATTTCAACACCAATATCCAACCTGGCATCATTGAGCAAAATGAGGTGAGAAGGTCTTGAAGTTTGTCCATTGCTGGTAAGGGCTAAAAAGCAGATAATAGCTAGGTTAAGTAGTAGTTTTTTCTTCATAGTTTATGTTTTTACGGGCAAAGCCTAATGGTCAATTGAATGATGCATCGATCAAAAGATGCAATTATTTTAACGTCTTCTATTCTTACTCCAGGGCTCCATGCCCCAACGCAAGCCTACAAAACCATAGAGTGATTTCATAGGTTTGGTACCATTCAGGTTTCTATGTTTATTGACGCTTAGTTCCCCTCCTGCAATCAATGAAAAACCACTACCAAAATTGAGTGGTACTACAGGACGAATAAACCATCCTGTAGAGGGGACTGTGCGCGGGTCTTTAAATTTTCCAAAAAATATGTTTTGTACTGCTTCTGCAATTTTATCAGTAGTATTTTCTACGGGGTCAAGCAAGCCACCTTCCATAAGGCTATCCAGTTTTTCACTGATAAAAAGAAGGTTGCCTAAATCTACTACAGGAGATGGATCGGCAGTGAATCGTATGCCAGAAGTGAGTTCAAAATCAAGACTGCCCTGTTTTTTTCGTCCCCACACTATGAGTGGCTCATCGCCCAGAAATAGTTGTTTGAGATGGACATAAGCTTCTGCATCATAGCGATTGTCAAAAAATGGCTTGGGTTTATCTACATCTGCCAATGCCAGGGCTGCAAGATGCTCAGCCAGGCCTTCTGCATCACCATTGATTGATAGCCTGGCTGCTTTTATTTGATTTTTTACTTTTTTGGACTCCCTTTGCTCGGTTAGGCGAGGATCTGATACAGAGAAACTTGCCCCTACAAACTTATATCGAGCATAGAAGCGTACCATTTGCACGTTTCGGTTTACCTTACGCTGTATCACCTCATCAACATCTATCCTAATACCAGGAAATAACTTTTTCAGCCAATTGGGAGCATTGATACCTGCGCTGATTAGAGCACTGTCTATATCTGCTTCGCTTATTTCAAATTCTGAAAATCCAACGATGCCTGACAAATCTCCTTCAAAAGTCGTGCGGGCTTTACCAACCGAGGTTTCCATACCAAACTGGAAAGATTGAGCGTAGAGAAATGATGTGAAAAAAAGGATTCCAGTAAGTAAAATGAGCTTATGCATAGGTAGATAGTTTTATCTGATTATTTGTACATCTCCTTCAAAAAGGCGGCGAACACCATTGCCAAAACGAACAATACCGTAATAAGTGTAAACTCCATTATTTAAGAGGTCACCAGATCGGGAACCATTCCAGCCCAGGGCCTCTTGATTAAGCGGGATTTCTTCTGCTTCGAATACCATTCCTCCCCAGCGATCAAATACCCTTAAGACTTCCAGGATTTCTCCGGAATTATTATCGCTGTAAAAAGTAAAACCATCATTG
>JAKSDI010000094.1 GCA_022360175.1 Chitinophagales bacterium | reverse complement strand
TTTTGAGTCCCCATCAGTAAAAAGTCATTAAGAGGGAAGATCGTTTCTACACCAGTGCCAACAGGAATAGCAGAAACGGAGGTAGGAGTGGAAGGCTCACTGAGATCAAAAATAGTTAGTGTTGTATTGTCGATGGTATATAAAAAATCTCCTACAATTGTAAATCGAGCAAGGGAACCTCCGATTCCTGTACTGCTCGCTGCGGCAGATTCAACACTAGATGAGTCTTCACAGCTAAAAGCTGCTAGAGACAAAGCGATAAAGAATAGAATTTTATAATTAAGCATGATATTTATCTTTTAGTACTAATCAAGGTTAACTAACGCCAGCACTCTGGTGACTCAAGAGTTGTTTCAGCCCAACCAACAATGGCTCCCATATTGGGATCAGGACATTCGAAAAAACCAAAATAGTTGTCAGGCAGAGCACTTCCGGCATTAGGGAATACATTTTCTTCTCTGCTTAATAATTTGATATCATTGATATTGCGAATATCGAGAGCTACCAGATCACTAAGATTATTGGCATATAAAATATTGCCCTTGATAGCAATATCTGAATTCCCTATAATCTGGATAAATTTGATAGGGGTTGGGTTAAAAGGATCTGAATTATCAATGATATGAATACCTCGCTGTGATTCACCTACAAACAAGATGTTATCCTTATAATATATCTTGAATAGGTTTTTAATGGGGCGTGCATCCGCCGTTTCTATGGCTTTCCAGTCTCCATCGTAATATACCGGAGCGAGGCCTGTTACTTCATCAGGGATGTCTACCTTGTCTTCAAAGCAGGATGTAAACAATAGCATAAGAGCTATAAACGGAATAAATTGCTTTAATATCTTCATAGTTTCTTAAGTTTTCATTTGTATAGACGGAAGTAACAAAAGGGGCGTTGGGTAAATTTACGAATAATCGTTTGATCATCTTTTTGTATCTTGTTTTATATGACTATGGAAACTTTAACTCCCAGCTTAGATACCTGGACCAGTATTTTTGCATTATCTGCTGCACAGGGTTTTTTTCTTACTACACTATTGTATTCCAATCGAAAAGGAAATCACAAAGCCAACTTTTTTTTGGCAACCCTTTTATTGTTTTTTTCCGTCACTTTATCTGAGTATGTGTTGCATTGGACACATTATATTATCAAATGGCCTTACGTAAGCTTATGGTATATTCCTCTGGCTTTTACATTTGGCCCTTTACTATTACTATATTTTATATTTCTGGAATCAAATAAAAAATGGGAGTGGAAGTATAGCTTTCATTTTCTTCCTGCTTTGCTTATGGCTATTAATTTGTTGCCTTTTTATTGTTCGCCAATAATACCCAAAGCTGCGTTGTTAGCAGGTGACCAAACAGCTATTAATGCTATTTGGTGGCCATGGCTGGATTTACGGGGAGTACGAGATTATATGATTGTGATACATCAGGTAATATATGCAGTACTAATTGTCCGGTTTATCAAAAAAGTTGTACTGGAAGATGATAGTAGTGAATATGCTTTTATCCGAAAGAGGTGGGCAATGGCACTGTGGTACTTGTATGTAGGTTTTGTAATTGCTAATACGAGTTATTACTTATTGATTAGAACACCTTATTTTTCTATAGAGTGGGATTATGGTATCTCATTAGCTATGTCAGTATTCATATATATGACAGGATATATAGGGCTTCGACAACCTGAAATATTTTCTGGTGATTTATGGCCAGCAGCCTTTTTAGCTCCTAAATATCAAACTTCTTCATTGACACCCTCTGCATCACAATCCTTAGTTGATAAGCTAATAGATTTTGTGGAATCTGAAAAACCTTATTTAGATAATGAATTACGCCTTGGGAGTTTGGCAGATCAATTAGGGGTAGCTCCTCATCATTTATCTCAGGTAATTAATGAACAGTTGGGAAAGAGTTTTTCAGACTTCATCAATCAATATCGAATAAAAGAAGCACAGCAATTACTGTTCGCTCCTGAATACATAGGGCGGTACATTATCGATATCGCTTATGCATCAGGCTTTAATAACAAGACTTCTTTTTATAAAGCATTCAAGGAAGCCACGGGTATGTCTCCCTCTGATTATAAAAAGAAAAATAATCCAAGCAAAACTCCATCTCCATCCTCAAATGCTAAAATCACATGAGAACTATTCTAAGCTTTTTAAACTTCTTCATTTTGAGTCACCTGCTGCTATCACAGTCGGCGTTTTCAATCAAAAAAGCAGTAGTATTTAAAGATGGTACTGTATTTCTGCAAAAGGAAGCTGATATGAATGCATCGGGTGGTGAAATTAGCATTTCGCCTTTACCGATTGGAATGCAAAGTATTTCAACTAAAGGAGGTACTTATCAATATATAAACAACGGCAATGAAAATAATACTACCCCTGTATTATTTGGGACTGTTTATTGGTCGGCACCTGGCAATGAAATTAATGAAGCCATATATCTTACAGAAGAAAAAGAAGAAAAACGAGAATTGTCGAACATAGGAGAGTTGATCAAACTGAATGTAGATAAGCCCTTGTGTATTTGGAAAAATGGATCTATTTCCTCCGTATGTGGTATAATAGTAAATAAGCAGGGAAACCTTAGTAATCATCTGCTATTGAAGGAAGAGAATGTCATCCATCAAATTCGTATCGGTGAGATTGCCCGGCTTGAAATAATGGGTGATATGACAGTTGAATCCATTATCACTGAAGAGGTATCCAAGCTGCGGTTGAAACTCAAACGCCCAGAACTTAATCAAGCTCTTGGCTTATCCTATTTACAAAAGGGGATTACCTGGCTGCCAAATTATCACTTGAAAATACGAAGTAATGGGAAAGCTAATTTATCGCTGTATGCTAATATGTTAAATGATATAGAATCGCTGGAAGGAGTAGATGTATATTTTGCATTAGGTATTCCTAGCTTTCAATTTGCTCATGTTTCAGAACCACTATTTTATCATCAAAGTGTAGCCAGCTTTCTGAGTACCTTGAATCAGGTAAACAATAATACCTATTCTCACATGGCAAACGTTATTACTTCTCAACGTGCAGCTATTAATTATAGCAATAATGAGGGGAGTAGCAGCCTTTCAGGAATGGAAGAAGATTTTTATTTATACCCTTATCAAAATGTTGATTTGCCAAAAGGCGCTAGTGGCCACTATAAATTATTGGATGCAAGTATTAATTATGAAGATGTATACCTGGTTGAGTTAGGGAAAGTAAGGGCCAATAATTATCGAAATTATCAGAATGAGCAGGAAAATCCTGTTTGGCATACCCTGGAGTTTCGAAATAATACAGGAAAGCCATTAACAACAGGCTCTATTACTTTTTATAATGCAAAGAATACACAATTAGAACCTATTAGTCAAGGGCAATTGGATTTTGTGCCACCTGGCAAAAAGGCAAGTGTAAAGATGAATCGCGTGCCTGACATATGGGTTAGTAATCAGGATAAAGAAATCAATAGAGAAGTAGATGCCAATGGTTATGCAGATTTGGTAAGTGTAGAAGGCAAAGTGAGAGTAGCCAACTATAAGGGTAAAACGATTACTATTAAAATACAGCGTGAAGTAGATGGGCGCTTGATAAAATCATCTGATAAAGACTGGCAAACAGAAGAATCATTTAATCCAGGAAGTAACCTCAATCCTATTTCAAAAGCTATCTGGATTATAGAGTTAAAACCCGGAGCAACAGAAGAGATTGAATATACTTATGAATTGTATATCAATTAATTGGTAAGCTTTACTTACCTTTGCAGCACAATGGTTCTTTCTTTTGAAAACATTTAAAAGAAAGATAATAGGGAACCCTGTGAAAATCAGGGGCAGTCCCCGCTGCTGTAAGCTCCTTTGTACTTTTACCATCAAGCCACTGAATTTATTTTGGGAAGGCGGTAAAAGAGAGCAAGCCAGAAGACCTGCCATTGTATGTTTTTTACCCAGGCTTTCGGAGGAAAAGCTGGTGTAACGCACAATGAATGAGTACTTTTGGCAGTACTTCATTTTCTGTTGGATAGGTATTGTATATCCAACAGTATTTTTCGTTACCCTACCTCTTTGAGCCTGCTGATTAAATCAATATGAGCAGGAGATTTCTTCGACATTTATTATGCTTGTTCTCATTTGGATTAGGCTATTCGCTTTCTGCCCAGGTAGATACGATATTGGCTTTACCTGAGGTGAAAGTAGTAGCTGTGTCTCTGCGCAATGATGCTATTGGGACCCAACAGAAGAAATGGTCGGTAAATGAGCTGAAAAAATATCAGTCGAATAAACTGCCTTTTTTATTAGAACGGGAGAGTGGTGTCTTTGTGAAAAGTTATGGCCTGGGAAGTAGTGCTACCACTTCTATACGTGGAGGAAGTGCAAGCCAGACAGCTGTGTTTTGGAATGGACTACCCTTACAAAGCCCTATGCTGGGACAATTGGATTTTTCATTGATGCCCCTTGGTATAATTGAAGAAGCAAGCTTACAGTATGGTGGTGCTTCGGATAGTTGGGGGAGTGGTGCTGTAGGTGGGCTTATTCATCTCGGTAATCGACCGATACAACGTAAAGGTTTGAGTGCTGGTTGGAATGGAGAAATTGGCGCTTTTGGACAGCATACCCATCTCTTAAATTTCAAATATAAAGGAAAACAATTAGCTGGGAGTAGTCGCATTTTTTATCATACAGCAGATAATGACTTTGAATATCGTGCTGCTGCCGGTCAGGATGCCAAAAAATTAGAGCATGCTCGTGTCATACAGCAAGGTGCCCTACAGGAATTATACTGGATCACACCTGAAAACGGTCAGTTTTCCTGGCGTATCTGGCTACAAGAAACAGATAGAGAACTACCACCTACTACCGTTCAAAACCGCAGCCTTGCTACACAATACGATGCTTTTTTGCGCACAATGCTATCCTGGGAGCAAACCAGGGGGCAAATATACTGGCAGGCCAAAGCAGCCGTATTTCACGAAGTCTTAGATTATAAAGATGAGCTCATCTTGCTGGAAACCAATAGCCGTTTTACGACTTTGATGGGGGAAATAGAGGCAGATTGGTATATCAATGAATCACAGAGGTGGCACTTCGCTATTACAGATAATTTAGTAGAAGCGGAAACCAATAATTATGATACTCCCATTCGACAAAATCGATTTGCCTTGCAAAGTCATTTCCGCCAGGAATGGAGGAATTGGCGGGTACAGCTAGGCTTGCGTTTAGCATTGATTGATGATCGTTATGTTCCAGTTATTCCAGGACTGGGAGTCGAATACCTACTTGGAGAAAAATGGACACTCAACGCTCGTGTGAACAGGACGTATAGATGGCCCACGCTAAACGATCTATACTGGTCGCCAGGTGGTAATACTGAACTTAAGCCAGAGCAAGGATGGAGCCAGGAAGCTGGTGTGTCAACCATTCAATCCATTGAAAATTTAAAGTTTAAATATCAGCTCACCTTTTTTAATCGCAATATTGAAAACTGGATACTCTGGAGTCCGTCTGATGCGGGTGCTTTCTGGTCAGCTCAAAACCTGACAGAAGTATGGAGTAGAGGCATGGAGCAACGACTGGACATTGAATGGAAAAAAGAGGATTGGCAAATCAATTTTAAAGCGGGGCATGATTTAGTGCATTCAACTAATGAAGTGGCAATATCAAATCCTAAACTAAGTGAAGGAGAACAACTTGCTTATGTCCCCATTCATCGATTTTTTGGTAGCACTACATTTAGCTGGAAAAAATGGGAGCTTGATTATTTACACCGGTTTACCGGAAAAGTAAGTGCAATAAATGTAGATGAAATGCCTGCCTATCACGTAGGAGATTTGCGCTTGCAATATGGAATGACACTGGCATCCTGGCAATCTGTTTTTTATCTCCGTGTCAATAATATCTGGGACACTGAATATCGAATAATAGAACGCCGCCCTATGCCTGGCAGATATTATCAACTAGGAATCAACTTAACTTTTACAAGTATTAAATAGAAACTAAAAACAAACAACATTTATGAAAGCAATTTTTACATATGTCTTGATTTTTGCAGCTTTTATGCTTCAAGCACAAACAACCGCTGATTTTGAGGTTTTTGACCTGAATGAAGGAGAATTCCTCAATGGAAGCACTAACACCAGCAATGATCCTGGTTTTGCCGATGGCAATGTGTTTTTGCCAAATCAATTTAATGATGCTTATGGTTCCTGGACGGGCTGGGCTATTTCTGCTACAACAGATGTTACTACTCCAGGCTGGGGAAATCAATATAGCTCCATAACAGGAGGAGGCTATGATAACTCTGAGACTTATGCCGTTTCTTATATTTTTGGCGAAAGCCGTATTCGCCTTACTGGAGCAGCTGCAGGAGGTGTGGTAGAAGGCATGTACATTACCAATGGTACCTATGCATACCTGAGCATGTTGGAAGGCGATAACATCGCAAAAAAGTTTGGAGGAGAGACCGGAAATGATCCAGACTATTTCCTGCTTACTATAAAGAAGTATTACAATGGTGAATTAAGCGATGAGAGTATTGAGTTTTACCTGGCAGACTACCGTTTTGAGGATAACAGTCAGGATTATATCGTAGATGAATGGACTTATTTGGACCTTAGCAGCCTGGGCTCTGTAGATAGTTTGTCATTTAGCCTTTCTTCATCAGATGTTGGTATGTTTGGTATGAATACTCCTGCCTATTTCTGTATGGACAATATTACTACACAGGATGTAGTGAGCAATGTGAACGAATTGGAGCCTTCCATCTCCTTGTCTCTTTATCCAAACCCTGCTGTAGACTACATTCAAATTGAAACGGCAGAAGCAGGAAATAAGACCTGGGGCGTTTACTCTATAAGTGGTGAATTGTTGGAAAGTGGTGAGTTTTATAATGAAAAGCAGCGTATTTCATTAGCGCATTTGCCTAATGGTAGCTATTTTGTGAAGGTTTTGACCGAAGCAGGTAATGCAACGAAGGCACTCATAATAGCAGGAAAATAATTGAGATTTAAACTATTGGGTGTCAAATTTATTTATGTAGTTGTTTTAAAAATTGACACCCAATGATTTATTACAAGACAAATGACAGTTGGTTTGGTGATGTAAGCCATCTGGCGAAGAGCTGGACGATGGTCCGCATTATGCGTAGTGTCCTTTTGACAGGAGTTTACGCAGTTATTGTATGTGTTACAGTTGAGTATTTTGAATTAGAGGAGTATATCACCATGAATACCAGCATCTTTTCTTTGCTGGGGGTTATACTGAGTATCTTGCTGGTATTTCGTACTAATTCTGCTTATGACCGCTGGTGGGAAGGCCGTAAACAATGGGGAGCATTGGTGAATAATACCCGTAATCTGGCAATTTATGTTCATTCCATGTTCCCTAAGGACAATTTGGATGTACGGCGGTTTATGGCTAAGCATATCTCCAATTTCTGCCTGGCTCTGGTTGAGCACTTAAGAGAAGGTACTAAACTGGATCACCTTATTTACCTGACGGAGGAGCAACAAAAAGAGTATGCTTCCAAGGGGCATATTCCAAACCATATTGCGCTTCAGATATTTGACCGCCTGGCAACAGCACATCGATACGGAGAGATTAATGAAGGGGATTATATCAATATCAAAGCTCAGCACCAAAGTTTGCTGGATATATTGGGGGCTTGCGAGCGCATTAAAAAAACACCCATTCCTTTTTCTTATGCGGTTTATTTAAAGTTATTTATCACTGCTTACGGAATTCTCCTCCCTTTTGCACTGGTCAACACTTTCCATCTGGCAGCTATTCCACTTTCTATGTTTATATTCTTTGCCTTATTGGGTGTAGAATTGTTAGGAGAAGAGATTGAAGATCCATTTGGCAGAGATTGCAATGACCTTCCAACAGGAGATATCGCTAATACAATTAAAAATAATGTATTTGAAATTCTGGAAGCACGTACAATAAGAAAAGAAGAAAAAGAACTATACGAAAAGGTCTTTTAGCATTTTCTTAAAAGTGGTTTAACTTCTTCTTAAAAACAGGCTAGGGAAACTTGTTTTATCTTGTTCCGTAACCAAAACAATCTACCATGAAACGCATTTTCCCTTTTCTTTTTTTAGGAGTAGTATTATTGTTTACAGCTTGCCAGGACGATGATGATGGGCCACAACCTCAACCAACAGATGATCTTTTGGCCTATGATGGAGATAATAACACAGGGCCTTTGCTCGATGCAGGCAATTATGAGGCTGCAGTTCTTTTTCCTGCTAATATCATTCAAGATTATACGGGGCGTAAATTGAATGCTGTGACTTTCTTCATAGGAGAGTTGCCCGCCAATTGTGAAGTAAGAGTTTATGAAGGTACTACAAATGATGGCCGCCCTTCCAACTTAATTTTCGCCAGTGATGTAACGAATGGCCTGGTGGCTCCTTCCTGGAATCGTCTATTTCTTGATCCTCCCATTACATTGGCAGAGGATGATATTTGGTTGAGCATTGCTTTGACACATAATCAACAGCAACAATCTATAGGTTGTGATGCAGGGCCTAATCAGGCCAATGGCGATTGGTTATATGATAATAGCGATGGTGAATGGATTACCTACATACAACGTACCCAGGAAAGTGTAAACTGGAATATACGCGGTGAACTAGAGTAACTTCCGATCTCCAGAGAGTAACTTCTGATCTCCAGATCGGAAGCGAAAAGTAGCTTTTGATCTCCAGGTTAGATATTCCAATCTGGAGATCGAAATTACGTTTCTAAACCAAATACCTGATTGAGTATTATTCCAATCTAGAGATCGGAATTACGTTATTGCACTTTTTAATTTATCCAAACTAAGGGTCAAAAATTCTTCCAATCTTTTTCTTCTATATTGCATGACCCATCGCGGATGAGGAAGAGGGATCACTTTATCAAAAAATCCCTGTTCCTTGTTCAAGCGTTCAAAGTACTTCATGTTTTTTCCTATCCCAAGTATAAAACCTACTTTTCTGCTAACTCCTAATTCAATATGAGCATTGATGTTGTGTATGATGTGCGGTTCTACTGCTTTCTCCAGTTTTTTATCATCGTAATAATTGTAGTTTTTTCCATCTTTGGTAAACCCTAATGGACAAAGTGAAGTGATATAGAAGTGTTGATAAAATGTATCAGGGCCTCCATAGCCATTTACCAGCATATAGATGTATTCGGATGATAGTTCTGGCTTTTTAGGAAAAGGATTGTCGATCCCACATTCAGAAATTAAGCGTTTCGGATCAGTAAAAGGAACTCCGGTGACACCTGCGCCAAAACGGCCAGGATTGATACCAAAAATTCCTATTCGTTGATTATTATCCTGATAGTACTTTTCATAAAAAGCATTCATACATTGCCAGGTCGCTTCTTCGTGATAAGGATATAACAATTCTACATGATCAGGCAGTGACCAATCAGGGCTAAGGGATTTATTGAAATTTAATACGCGTTGGCCAAAAGTATTGCTTGTCATTTTTGCCCTAATTTAAGAAACACCTGCCACTTAATGGAAATTATGAAATTGGATTTCAACTGGCGACAAATACATGTAATAAAATTATATATCAAATCGACTGTGATAATAATTTTGTAGCTTAGAAGCTGCATCAATTACGACGCTCATGGCACTTAAAAAGCAACTTTTAATTACTCTACTTACGTTAATAGCCTATTCACTTAATGCTCAAGAAAAAATCAATTCTACTACGGTTTTTCACAGGCATATTGAGGCTCCTCACTCTTCTTCTTTTCATCATTGTGGATTTGATGAATTAAAGGAAAACTTGCCAGAAGAAAAACGATTACTTCAAGAGCAATTAGATGAAGAATTAGCAGCTATTTTGAGGAAAAACCCCGATCATTTTAACCAACGGTCAGCCACATATACGGTACCTGTAGTTGTGCATATTGTCCATAATAATAGCTTCGGTAATATTTCAGATGATAGAATCTATCAATCGATAGAATGGCTCAATCAGTCATTCAGCAATAGTGGTTATTATGACCAAAATAGTGGCGCAGTTGTCGATATAGAATTTTGCCTTGCAAAAAGGGACCCGAGCGGAAATTTAACAACAGGCATCACGCGTACCATTTCTACACTAACATCTCTGGATAAAGATGAACAGGATCAAGATTTGAAAGACCTGATACGATGGGATCCGACCTGCTATGTCAATATATGGGTGGTAAGAGAAATTATAGGTGGTGTAGCTGGTTATGCATATCTTCCTGGTGCTCATGGTGCTCCTTATGATGGTATTGTGTGTGAAGCCATTTATATGGGAAGTACGGAAGGCAATAATAATGTGCTTACACATGAGATGGGACATTATCTTGGCTTGCATCATACTTTTAATAATGGATGTGCAAATGATGACTGTATGGTAGATGGGGATAGGGTTTGTGATACTCCACCTGATAACTCAACCGCAGTAGTGGCTTGTAATTCTTCCGCTAATACCTGTTCAACAGATACGGATTCGGGCTTTGCTACAGATCAGAATGACCTTATCGAAAATTATATGGATTATGGTGATTTAGACTGTTGGCATGATTTCACTGAGGGACAAGATGACCGCATGATATTCTTTTTAACAGGAGTGCGTTCCAGTTTACTCAATTGTTCATCCTGTCTTGATCCCTGTCCAGTTGACATTAGTGCTGAAGCCAACACCAATCCATTATCGGTAGCATTGGGCACCAATGCAGTCATTAATTTGAATACCCAATTTGTGACAGAATACAGTTGGTATGTTGATGGAAACATGGTTTCTACCAGCTCTACTTTTGATTATTATATAGGAGCGTTGGGCGATTTTGAGGTAATCGTTGAGGTTGGCAATGGAGATGATAATTGTGCTGCTTATGATACGATCTTGATTCAGCCTTATTGTGCTGCTATTGCAGAAATAGAGCCTGTACAAGACACGGTTACAGCTATTGCTGGAATTGCTGAAATGATAGATGTGAATGCTACTAATGCAGATACGATCCAATGGATTTTAGATGGAACAGTAATAGGAGAGGGGGCACAAATCAATTATACTTTTGATGAACCAGGAGAATATATTATCCTCTTGGAAGCACTTACTCCCTTTGAAGATTGCAACGCCCTCAATTTTATGACGGTTATCGTTTCGTGTCCACCAGATGTTTCTGTCATGCTTCCTGAAGCATATCAGATAGCTAATTTGGGAGAAACGCTAGAATTTACGGTAGAAGCAATGAATACCCTGGGTATAGAATGGAGTGTAGATGGTGTGCCTTTGGGTACAATGGACAATTTTACCTATACCTTTAACGATTTTGGTATTTATGATATAAAGGTAACAGGTTTTGCTGACGCTGCAGCCTGTAATGTGACAGATAATCTACAGGTAGAGGTGGAATGTGGCCAGTTTTTAGATGTCCAGGCCAGTCAGGAATTTATTGATGTAGGAGAAAGTGTCGACTTCTCTTCAGTTGGGTTTGGTATGACCAGTCAGGAATGGTATATCAATGGGGAGTTGGTAAGTACCGATTTGGATTTTACTTATACGTTTAATGATGCAGGAGTGTATGAAGTATACCTTGTGGGAACTTTTCCTACTTGCGAACAACGCTCAGAAAGTATATTGATAACCGTACATGCTCCTTGTTTTTATGATACTATTGACAATATTCTCGAATTTGAAGGAGTAGGAGGCCCTATCAATTTGGTACCAAGCTCTGTAGATGATGGGCAGCTGCTTGTATTCCCGGAAGGAGTGATAAAGGTAGACGCTGATAATCAGATTGCCTGGACCCGATTTTTTATAGGAGTTACTATCATGGGGGCTTCAACAGATCATATAAATGGAGGGTATTTTATTACCTATTTTGGCAATCCTGATTTTCTTACCAAAGTAATGAGGATAGATGAAACAGGAGCAACGGATTGGGAAACGGGACAAAATTATCCCTTTGCGTTTAGTTATCCTTCTCTATCAGACATTGTAACTGCCCCTAATGGTGATGCTTTGGTTTATGAACGGATTGAAGTCACAGCAGAGAATGTGGAGTATGCTTATATGGCGCGCTTTACACCTGCTGGACAAGAAATTTGGTCTGGTGAGATTAGAGGTTTTACTATTATTGATGCTCATTTTAATAGTAATGGAGATTTGTTATTAAGTGGTTATAATCAAGAATTAGGAGATGCTTTGAGTGTTATTAAAATGGATACTGATGGCAATATTATCTGGTCTACTACTATTTCTCCTGATGATAGTAATAACTTCCTCCAGGGTACTAGTTATATTGAAGAATATAGCGACGGCTCCAATCTCATTATTTTTAATATTGGAGATGCAGGAGGCCTTTATGGCTCCTCACATTTTATAAGAATTAGTACAGATGGAGAAATTTTGGCTGCTGGAAAACTTTATGATAGTAGTCTTCCTTTGGCAGAACAGCAGGTATTTGAAATAACAAAAACATTAAATGGAGATTTTTTAATTTCCCTGGCAACTGGTGGTACGGGGACTAGCCAGGTAGAAAGTGTCATTATACGTTTGAGAGAAGATAATACTTTTAGATGGGCAAGAAAAAATATCATCAGAGGGCATATCATCAGCTTTATCAATCATCGTGCAGAGGGCCGTATTATCCTGTTTGGAGGCTTGGGGGCAGATAATCTATTGTATCAATTGGATGAAGATGGTTTTGCAGGCAATTGCGAAATGCATACGAGGATAGTAAGAATGGCTGATCGGTCGTTTTCACAGGTATATGATATTTATCAAACAGAAAATCTGGCATCCTGGGATGATGTGCCACTTAATATACCTGTGCAATTTGATGCAGAAAGAATTGTATTATGTGCTACGGAAGGTATTAATGGTATCGACCTGACTATTAATCTGATGTCTGCTTCAGTGTGTAGTGATTCCATCACCTTTGAAGTAGAAATATGCAATGAAGGTAATCTTACAGCTCCGGCAGATTTGCCTGTCACATTTTATGATGGTTCTCCTTTGTTGAGTGATGCAGCAATTATTGCGTCTCCTTTATTAGGGCAATCAATAGAGCCAGATTCTTGTTTTGTTGCTACCTATACGATTTTAAACTCCTTTGAACATACACCATATTTGATGAGCAATGATGATGGCTCTGCTACCAGGCCATTCAATTTCGTAGATGATTTTCCTTTGACAGGGGAAGATGAGTGTAACTTCAGAAATAATCTAGACAGTATAAATATTGAAGCTTTAACAATACCAACTACAGCTGTTTTTGACTTAGGCTTAGATACATTCCTTTGCCAGGGCGAAAGCATCCTTCTTTCAGCAGGAACTAATTATGATGTCTACGAGTGGCAAGACGGAAGCACAGATAGTACTTTCCTTGCCACACAGCCCGGGCTTTATATCCTGGAAGCGAATGTAGAGTGTGGTATTGCTATCAGAGACTCTATAGTGCTGCTAGAGCCTGTATTGCCTACTCTTGATCTGGGAGCAGACCTGAGTGGTTGTCAGAATGATGTTTTTTCTCTCCAGGCTCAGGATGGCTTTATCAACTACTTATGGCAGGATGGTAGTACCGATAATACTTTTACTGCCTGGGAGCCGGGGATTTATTGGGTGGAGACGATTGATTATTGTGGCAATGTACAGCGAGATTCTGTTGAAATCACCCTTGATCCTGGTTTTACCATAGAATTGGGAGAGCCTGTTTATATTTGTCCGGATGATTCGGTGGAGGTAGAAGTGTTGAGTAATTATACGAGTTTTCAATGGTTTCCCGGAGAAAGCACTAGTTGTGAGAATTGTGCATCAACGGTATTGCGGCCAGATACTACTACCAAATATACATTAGTAGCAGAAGGAGGAGGTTGCTTTAGTTCAGATACACTTTCTGTTATCGTATATCCTTCCTATGAAATGAGTGATACCATTTCTTTATGTTTTGGTGATAGTGTAGACGTTTTTGGGCAGGTGGTTGATGAAGCGGGAGTATTCCAAAATACTTATTCTTCTTTCCAGGGATGCGATTCTGTGATTACCATTGTCGTAGAAGTATTAGATACCCTGCTTACTACTGAGGTTTTGAATATTTGTGCAGGTGATTCTGTAAGTATTTTTGGAAATATAGTTACTACTGCTGGAGATTATATGCAGACCTTCAGTGCAATTAATGGTTGTGATTCTACACATATTGTAAGTGTAATGGTGCAAGACACCCTTCTTAGTGAATCATTTATTTCGATTTGTGATGGAGATAGTATTAGCCTTTTTGGGCAGGATATATCGATCGCCGGAGATTATGAACAAACCTTCACTAGCCTGAGTGGTTGTGATTCCACCCAGGTATATCATTTGAGCGTATTATTACATTCATTTACAGATGAAGTGGCTAATATTTGTGAAGGAGATGCCTATTCTCTTTGGGGGCAGCAATTGAATAGCCCTGGTGTCTATGATAGCACATTTGTAGCAGCTAATGGCTGTGATTCTATTTACACCTTAACATTGGAAGTATCAGATACTGTGATGACTAGTGAATCAAGAAGCATATGTCAGGGAGAAAGTACTGATATCTTTGGCGTTCCGACCACTATTGAAGGCGAATATAGTGCTGTGTTCTCAGCAGCTAATGCTTGTGATTCCACTCACTTTATAAACCTTACTGTGTTGGATACATCTTACACTACCGAGTCCATTAGCTTGTGCCAGGGCGAAACCATTGATATATTTGGGGAAATGGTAAATGAAGCTGGCTTGTATAGTCAAACTTTTACCAATCTGATTGGTTGTGATTCTACTCATGCAGTAATGGTAGAAGTACTTGATACGATGTTTGTATCTGAAACAATTAATTTGTGTTCAGGTGATAGCATTGCCGTTTTTGGAAACACCGTAACTGAGGCTGGTACCTATGAATCTCTTTTTATGGCTGCGAATGGTTGTGACTCTACCCATCAAATTATTCTCACCTTTGAAGATACTGTGTTCACGCAGGAAGAACAGATTATTTGCGCAGGAGAAATGCTTGATATCTTTGGAGAAATGATAGGAGAATCAGGGAGTTATACTGATTATTTTGCATCAGTTAGTGGCTGTGATTCCGCACATACTATCAATTTGATAGTGCTGGATACAGTGGCTAGTTTTGATACTTATGAGTTATGTATGGGAGATTCTCTTTTATTTAATGGCGAATGGATCAGTGAGGCGGGTATTTATACAAATACTCAAATGGCTTTTAATGGCTGTGATTCTACTCACTATCTTGAAGTTAATCTTCTAGACACCGTACAAACGATTGAAACAATAACAATCTGTGAAGGAGATAGTACACTCATCTTCGGTAATTACGAATCGGAGGAAGGTTCATATATAGGTGATTTCTCTGCTTTAAATGGTTGTGACTCGACCCATGTTATTACTCTGGAGCTTAATCCAGTGAGTAGTAGTATGCTATTGATGGAGCATTGTGAAGGGGATTCAAGCCTGATTTTTGGAACTTATCAAACAGCGGCAGGAATCTATTCAGAGACTTATACGAATCAATATGGCTGTGATTCTATCAGTACGATAGAACTGGATGTGTTAGAGGCTCCTCAATTGACTTATACAACCGAATCATCTTGTGAGGGAGCTTCTGATGGAAGTATTGAAGTGATTGTTAATGGAGGAAACCCACCGTATAACTATTCATGGGCGCATACTTCAACTGATGCATCACAACTTAATGACTTATCGGCTGGTACTTATAATCTGGATGTCTATGATAGTGACGGATGTATACAAAGCGCTGCGATCACCATAGATGAAATTGGTTTACCTACCTTTGATCTCGAAACACTGCCTGAAAGCTGTACTGGATTTGCAGATGGAGAATTGATCATCAATAGTGAAACAGAAACCTTGATGTTTAGCCTGAATGGCGAAAACTATGTTTCGAGTAACATATTCTCTAATTTACCAGCAGCTAACTACACCGTATACATACAATCGGAAGAAGGATGTATTATTAGTGAAAATATTGAAATCGAGGCAGCTATACCATTAAGTTTAGTACTGATCCCATCACTTGACTTAGAGCAAGGAACCTCTGTACAATTAATACCACAGGGAAGCCTGGATATGTTTAATATATATAACTGGACACCTGCAGATGATTTGAGTTGTAGTGATTGCCCTTCTCCTTTTGCCAGTCCTGAAGAAACTCAATTGTATACGCTGACTGCAGAAACCAGCGAAGGTTGTTTGACGAGTGCAGATATATTGGTTAATGTGATTATACCAGAGCGAGAGATATACCTTCCAAACGTCTTTAGTCCTAATGGTGATGGTAGAAATGATGTATTTAAACCTTTTTCAGGAGAAGATTATATTATTTCAATGTTTAGGGTTTTTGATCGATGGGGTGGTTTGCTTTATGAAGAAGAAGGAGCTACTCTTGCCAGTGTAGAGGGATGGGATGGTACCTCCCAGGGATTAGATGTAATGCCGGGAGTGTACTTATATGTTATTGAAATAGAATACGAAGAAGGAGATACAGAAGTTATTTCTGGAGATGTCACCTTGATAAGATAAAACTAAAACAGCCTGCAAGTATATGATAACTTGCAGGCTGTTTTGGTTTATCAATTTAAGCCGGCATCAAAATTCTTGACTGAACGCGAAGTACTATATGTTATCATAACGAACACTGTTCACCGCGTATTGAATACTGCTTATTAATTGATTATCCTTTCGATTTTGTGATCATCTGATCTACTCCAGATGTAAATTCCTTTACAGTAGGACGATAGCCTGTTTTACCCAGGGCTTCTATAGAAAACTGGCCTGATTTTTTGTCCTTTTCAAGATTGAATACCCAAATTGTAGGATATCCACGTACACCGAAGCTCTTTTGAAGAGAATAGTTTTGTTCGCGTATTTCTTGAGGTAATTGCTTTCTTCTAGGGAAGTCTAGTTCTAGTAATACAACATTTTCAGCAGCCCATTCCTTGAATTCTGGCTTTACGAATACTGCCGCTGACAATTTTTTGCACCAGCCACACCAATCACTACCCGTAAAGTTAGCCATAATAGGCTTGCCTGTTTTTTGAGACTCTTGATAAGCTTCTTCCAGGCTTACTAGCCATCCTTCTTGCTCGGCAGTATAAGAATCTTGTGCGAAAGTGAAAGTCGCCGCCAGAAGCAATGCTACTGCTATACTTAATTTCTTCATGTACATGATTTTCTAGTTTCAGTATTTAATTAGGGTAAAAATACAATATTGAAAGCAAAAATACTTAAGAGTAGTAGTTAGGAGAACGTTAAGGTGTTTCTATATGGGGTGTAGGCGACAGTTTTAGGCCTCGTCTTCTTTAGCAAAAATATTGTTGACACTTAGCGCATATGTTGGTATTACAGGGGCGGCAGAGCATATATCTTCTTCTTTGCAAACCTGCATGTGTTCTAATTTTTCGCCAGAATATATATGTACTTCACCATGTTCTGGCAAAATGTGCCATACTACTTGTACATTGGCTGCTCTATAATCATTCATTTTACGAACTACCTTATTCATCACGTCATTACCAGAGATAATTTCGATAACAAAAGCAGGCACTTCTTTCCTGTTTTCAGCCAATGCCAGAATTTGTGATTTTGTTAGCCAGCAAATATCGGGACGGCGGTGGTGCCCATCAAAAAATAAATCAGCCTCAGGCATCAACACACCTGCTACCATATTTTTAGCTTTTAGAATACTGAAATGAGCTAGTAAATTCATTACAATATAGAGTTGAGCGCCGTTCATAGAATAAGGGGTTTTTTCAACCTCTCCATTAAGCCACTCATATTTGAAGCCATCTTCTTTAACCAGGTATTTCTGCTGGAAACCTTCCCAAGATATATATTTTGCAGCTGCCATTGTTTGTATGCTACTTGTAGAGGCGTTAGACATAATCTTCTTTTTTTCAATATAGTGTTTTTTGTAGTGAAATGCTAGAAAAAACATACATAGGTGCATATAGGAAAAGGCCTCGTGGCAATATAAAAGGAGGAAGTAAGTAAAATAATTTCGAGATACTAAACTGTACTTTTTATATTTGAGCTAACAATTGCTTACAACTTTCGATGGAATATTTATTGTACGCCTCTACAGGTTTTGCAGCTGCTACTTTAGGAGCGCTTCCTCCTGGGGCTGTTAATCTTTCGGTAGTATATACGACTCTAAATAAGGGGGCAAAATTTGCGATTCCTATCATTTTAGCGGCAGCAGTAGGAGAAATTTTACTTTCTCTTTTTGCGCTAAGCTGTGCCATGACAGTAGAAGAATATATTGAACAGAATCTTTATGTTCAATACTGCATAGCGATATTGCTGATCATTGCTGGCGTCTTCCTGTTGCTTCATAAACCAAAGGTGAAAAATCCAGATAAGCCTAAGAAAAACAATGGTTTTTTAAAAGGACTCCTTTTGGCGGTACTAAACCCTCCGGTATTGATCTACTGGCTGGTAGCTTTTGCTTTTATTTCCTCCAATGGCCTCATGGTAAACTTAAGCCTGATAGAGTTGAGCCTGATTTTTTTTGCAGGAATATTTGTAGGGAAGATTTTCACTCTCTGGCTTTATTTGCAACTGAGCAAACGCATTGTTTCCAAGGCTAGCCACTTGATAGAAAAGCTTAATAAAGGAATAGCGGTATTGTTGGTTATATTAGGTTGTGTGCAGCTTGTGAAGTTATTATTGGAAGTATAGCTATAGCCTGGTAAAATAAAAAGTCCCTACTCGCCGCAGCGGTAGGGACCTCACTTTACACTCACTAGTTGTATGAAACTTAAATTTATGGCACTTATTTAGTCTTCATTTTTTGGTCGATTTTACGCTCAATAAGTTATTGTGTTTCAAATCTGTTATCTAAACGTACATTATTATAGATTATTACAAGAGAAAGATGGTTGTATGAAGGGCCAATTTTTATTAAAATTCCAATAAAAAACACTGGCTCTGATGGTAACTTATTGATTTGCAGTTATTAGTGAGGCTTGTGATTTGCTTTGAGTGGTAATGAAGTAATGGTTTCTTAATTAATTTTAGGAAAAATTTAACGCTTCTCCCTGTCGCTTTTCTTCTGAAGGAGGTAATATTTCGCAATTATCCCAAATTCCAGTGTATAAAGTTTTAGCATAAGCAGGTGTAAGCTGTTGTTTTAGCATCAGCTCGCTGGCTTGTTGATAAT
The DNA here is from genome assembly GCA_022360175.1 of Chitinophagales bacterium. Classification (GTDB taxonomy): domain Bacteria; phylum Bacteroidota; class Bacteroidia; order Chitinophagales; family Saprospiraceae; genus JAKSDI01. Next base: position 15,843 of record JAKSDI010000094.1, on the reverse strand, counting down.
TATAATCAAGTGCACGATGTTCGAATTGAAAGTTTTCATCTTTATCATTCAGTATCATATACCACACACGTGGCGTGCCATCATTTGCAGGCATTCCTATCACCCCTGCGTTTAGCCAATATTTTCCTTCTTGTTCTTGCGAAAAAGGCAATCCGCAGTGACCAGCTAGTATAATATCAGCTTGCGTTTTTTTGAAATTTTTATGTTTAATACTCCAGGCTGTGGATTCAAAGATAAATTCGGAAGTATAATCATGAGCGCCGTGAAGAACAAGGGCTTTTTTTTCAGCATAGTGAAAAGATAAAAACTCCGGTAATTGTTTCATCCATTCAATAGAATGTGTGCTTAAGTTTTGTTGTGTATAAGGATACCATTCTTTAGAAAAAGAGTCACAACGCCCTCCTTTAACAAAATCGCAGGCACAATCACTTGCTCCACTGGCAATTTGTAATTCTACATTACCTGCAATACAATGAATATTCCATTCCCTGATGGACCGGACAGATTCTTCTGGTTGCGCACAATAGGCAACAACATCTCCTGTACATATTATATTTGCAGGCGGAATATTGAGTTCTTCTGCTATTTGCCGTAAGGCTTCCAATGCCTGCAAATTGCTATATACACCCCCAAACACAAGGATGGGACCTTTAAGATGTCCTAATTCTTTTGTCATCTCTGCATGTTGATTCCCAGCATACTTGTACTGAGAAATAAAGAAAAACTAAGTACTGTTCCAACAATATTAGCTGAAAGCAGGGCTCCATATTTGCCTTCAAAAAATATCCATTGATCAGGCCAAAAACCAGTTGCTAAGATTATTCCTACCAACAAGCTGCTGGCTACTGCCAGGTGAAAAGCTATAGGAGGAACCGCTTTATTCCAAAATATAAATACTGGAGCTAATCCAAGTACCATCGTTCCACTGATAGTAGTAGCAGATAGGATTTCTGGATTTAGAAATACGGGCAAAGTGCCAATGAGTGCAAAGATGGCCATTGCCCATCTGCCATTGCTTACTGTGAGCCAGGAAGGCTTGCCAAGGTCTTTGATAAAAAGTTTGGCTCCTGAAGAAAAGGCAGAATCCAAAGTAGAGGCAGCAGAAGTAATCATGATAAAATTCATGATCAACATAAGGCCTGTACCCAATAATTTGCCAACTTCTACTGCTGCTTGTCCTTCCAGGCCCATTAGGCGAGCATGTATTCCTACAACGCTAAATAAAATAATACAGATAAATCCGATCAGCCCTGCCCACATAAAACTCTTATACATGGTACGTGGATTACTGAAAAACCCCCGATCTGTTAAGACTGCATCGTGAAAAGGATAACTGAATATTTGTATTAGAGCTACAAAAAAGAGATTGAGGCCTGCCGACATTTTCCATTCTCCTGAAGAGATATATTCAATAGGTGTGTGCTCACTTTGCGGTAGAATAATAAGAAGAATGATAAAGAGTAAAGCTCCAAAAAAAATCATTTGTATGGCATCGGTTAATATAGAACTACTCATTCCTCCTTTGAGCGTATATATTAGTGTTAGCCCTGTGAATGTGATAATTGCCCAATAGTAATTACTGCTACCCTGATCACCAAAATAGCTGCCAATAACCATAGTATTAGACCATACTTCATTGAACAGTCGAAATCCTACTAATAGAGAAAAGAGGTATACAGCAGCTTTACCATACTTATGATTTAAAAAATGGTGAAGGCTACTAAAGCCACCCTTGGTTCTTAAGCGATATATAATGATGCCTGCTACCCAGAAAGAACCATAATAAACGGCATAGGATACTCCTCCGACTAAACCAAACGCAAGGCTTAAATTGGCCGCATTGGTTATTGATTTTGCAAAAATCCAGGAGATAACCAGGCTGCTGGTGAGTAGCAGTATATTGGGCTGTTTACCTCGTCGGGATTGAGCTGCAAAGAAAGCACCTATTGTCTTTGCATATGGCGCTAAAACTAAAAATAGAATGCCAAAGCTTAAGAGTAAAATCCACTGCCATAGGAGTATATTGTCCATTCGAGTTTGTATTTATGGAAGCGCTATTCAATATCCCACCAAACAGGAGCATTGACACTATTGGCGTTTTCAGCAGTTGCTATATCAAAATTAGTTTTGTTGAGCGCTGCTTCGTCCGTAGGGTAGGGCATACGCACAGGAATAAGTTCATTATTTAAACTAGCAGCTATAGGTAAAAATTCAGGATAGCCAGTTCGTCGGTACTCTATCCAACCTTCGTAACCATTAATGATATTTGCCAACCATTTTTGAGTGATAATTTGCTCGATTTTGTTTTGTCCGTTTGATCCATAAGCTGCAGTGCCTGTTGTAAGGTAATCAGCAGGCATTTCAGTTTGCCAATATTCAAAAGCCAAGTGTACGCCTTCTTCATATAATGCTTTTGCATCAGCATCGATCCATCCTTTTTCAGCCACCTCTGCTAAAAGAAAATGTACTTCCCAGGCCGTAAGAAAGTTGGCATCCAAAACACCTGGATTTTCTCTGAAAATAGTGCCTGTGCGGGAATAATCTGCTACAGAAATAGAAGTGTTGGAAGCATCCTGGCCATTGAGTAGACCATTGTAAGAAGCGGGAAGGTTATCCGTAGGACGGAAAAACAGGCCTATTCTTGGGTCATTTAGTTCTTCGAGTACTGTTTCTATGGTTTCAGACATAACGAACAGGTTGAAGTCACCAGCACGAAGGTTGGCCATTCTGAAGTTGTTGGGCTGGCTACTGGAAAAGTCAAAGGCAGCATTTTGATTATTTGTAGTAATGAAATTTCCCGTGTCATAGATAGTTTGTAATTGAATAGCCACTTCCTTTTTCCTTGCTATACGTGTAAGTGCTTTTATGTGAAGTGAGTTGGCAAATTTTATCCAGGATTCCAGATTGCCATCGAAAAGAATATCTCCTTCCAGGCTGGCAGCGCCATCATATGTTTCCAGAATAGAGATCGCCGTTTCTAAGTTATCCAGAATTCCGCCTGTAACGGTATAAATGTCCTCCTGATTATCGTAGGCTGGTGTTACATTGCCATTATGGCCATTGAGCGCCTCGTTATAAGGTACATCACCGTATATATCTGTTAGGGCAGCAGTCATATATGCTTTTAGGATGAGTGCAGGCCCTTCATAAATTGCCTGTGCCGGATTATTGCGTGCTGTTTCTAAAATGATTTCATTATCTCGCAGATTACGATATAGGATGGGCCATGGATTTCCACCATACTGTGGTTCTGTAAGGCTATGACGGTCAAATAAATTGAAATCCACCATTGTAAAATATTGTCCTAGCAAATTGCCTGCAACAAAGCCTTCATAAGCCATCTCATCACCGTAATTATAGATTACCTGCCGAAGGAGTAACCCCGGTTGGATATTTACGGGAGCATTAGGATTTGTATTGATGTCTTCAAAATCCTTAGTACAACCCAGCGCTAAAAAGATTAATACTGAAAATATATATGTTAGCTTTTTCATGTCTTTTTGTAAATATTTATAGATAATAAACAACCCCCCACCGTATACCTCCCATCCTACATCTTCCACCGTACATCTTCCACCGTACACCGTACATACATCACACACCCTAAAGACTGACTCCCAACTTCAGCCCAATACTCCGGGATGTTGCGTAAGACATATCTTCTACACCACTTAAGAAAGTTGTTCCTTGTACTGCCAGTTGTTCTGGATCAAAATGAGGGATGTCGCTCCATGCCCAAAGATTACGGCCAATAAGAGCTATCTGTAGATTACGGCCTGTTTGTTTCTGCCTGAATGTATAAGAAAGAGATAACTCCCGCAATTTTATATAGCTGGCATCGTAAGTATTATTTTCTTCATGGTTGCGATCGTAATACTGGCGATAATAAGCTTCGGCAGAAATAGGAGTTGCATTAGGCTGCCATTCCGGGCTTTCGGGGGTCCCTGTATTTACTACTCCTTCTGCGATGATACCTTCTGCCGGACGATCTGCGGTTTCAAGTAGCTGTCCACCTACTGCAGCTAATGCCTGAGTACGGGATACAAGCGTACCGCCCTGGCGCCAATCAATGAGGAAACTTAGTCCCCAGTTTTTATAAAACAATCGATTGTGCCAGCCAATGATAAAGTCAGGGTTATAATTACCTAGTTTTTTGAGTGTATTATCTACTATATATCGGCCATCAGGCCCAATTACAAAATCACCATTTTCATTGCGTAGATACCCGGTACCATAAATATCACCTATACGCCCACCTTCTTCTACCTGTATCCATACCGTTTGATTGAGATTATCGTATACGCGGTTATAGGCGAGTGTCAATCTGCCTCCAATTTCATCTGGTAAGTCTTCTACTGTAGCAATATTACGACTGAAATTGATATTACTTCTCCAGCTAAAATCCCGTTTGAGGATAGGTGCAACACCAGCCATGATTTCAATTCCTTTAGAACGAACTTCACCTCCATTAATTACTCTTTGCGTGTAACCCGAAGAAATGGCTACAGGTAGTGCAATGATCTGGTTTTCTGTAATGGCATCATAATAACTTACATCCAATTGGAAACGATCATCAAAGAAGCGAAGGTCACCACCAAATTCCAGGGAAGTAGTTTTTTCAGGTTGCAGTTGATTGTTAGTAATAACATCTTGCGCACTAAAGGTAGGCTGCGCATTGAATGGTGTTTGGGCAACAAATACCCCACTTGTCTGGAAAGGATCAGTATCATTTCCTACTTGTGCCCAGCTTGCCCTCAACTGTGCAAAGGAAATGGCCGTTGGGAGGTCGAGTAATTCTGAGAATACCATGCTGGTGGAAACGGAGGGATAGAAAAAATCAGCATTATCAGAAGAAGTAGGAGTTGCTAATGAGCTAGACCAATCGTTCCTTCCTGTAATTTCGAGAAACAACCAATTGTTATAATCCAATTTGGCAACGCCATAGGTACTATTAATGCGCTTTCGAGTATCAAACGAAAAAGCATCAATAGGGACCGCTGCATTTGAGAAAGAGAAAATACCGGGCTGCGCCAAAGCAAGGGCCTGTAGTTGTCGAGAATTACCCCATTGGTCCAGGCGGTTAGCACCGACAGATATATCGATCCCTATTCGATTCCACTGATTGCGGTAATTGATGAGTATATCTGAATTTTGTTCGCGATAATAAACGCTATGTTCTGCATAAGCACCATTACTAAATCGATTAGAACTAAAGTTGCGATGGAACAAGCGTAACTCATCTGATAAATCCAAGCCTGTACGAGCTTTTACACTCCAGTGATTGTTGATTTGGAAGGTGAAGGAAATATTACCAAATAATCGATTGCGGTCAAAAGAGTTGCGATTTTCTAATAGGGTGAAATATGGATTGTCAAAAAAGGTATAGTTGAATGAAAATTGTCTAATTTCTTCAAGTCCGGGCTGCCAGTAATCTTTAAGTGCACTTATATCCATAGAACGTGGGCCCCAGGCTACCAATGCATAGTTTACATTCTCAGAGCCATAACCATTAGCAGGGCGATTGTCACTGCGACTGTAAATGTAATTGGCAGAAGCATCGATTGTCCAGGCTTGTGTAGGGCGGAATTGCAGGCGTGCTCCAAGATTGTTACGCATAAGATTAGTACCAGGAATAATAGAGTTATTCCTAAAATCACTCATAGAGAGGCGATAGTGGCCTTTGTCATAGCTACCGCTAAATGCCAGGTTATTGGTGAGGGTGGTTCCCAATTCATAGAAATCAGATAGATTGTCAGGATGGGAAACAAAAGGTGTCGCACTAATAGGCACCCCCCCATGTACAGCTATATCAGCTCCCCTCACTGTAGAACCATCAGAGAGTGAGACGGGGCTATTAAATTGAGGGATAAATAAGCCTACATCCAACTGGGGGCCCCAGCTATAGCTAATATTGTCATTTACGCCTCCACCTAATCCATCTACATACTCAAAAGCACCAGAATTACCTTGTCCGTATTGATTCTGAAATTCAGGCAAAGCGAATGGGCGTTCTATAGAGAAACTGGTGTTAAAATCAATGCCAATACCTTCTGTAGCAGCTCCATCCTTAGTGGTGACGAGTATAACACCATTGGAAGCTCTGGTGCCATAAAGAGCAGCAGCACTTGGCCCTTTTAATACGGATATACTTGCAATATCATCCAGGCTAATATCCATTGCTCCATTTCCGAAATCTACTTCCTGGAAGCCAGCGGCAGCTTCATTGGTAAAATTGAATACACTATTATTATTAATAGGGGTACCATCCACTACAAAGAGCGGATTATTATTCGTGAAGGATGCTTCTCCCCGAATGACGATCTTGGAAGAAGAACCTATGCCTGTAGCTCCCTGACTTACTGTGACACCGGCTAATTTGCCAGCAAGGCTTTGTACCATATTGGCAGATTTTACCTCCGTAAGGTCTTCAGATTCTAATTGCTGTACTGCATAGCCCAGCTTTTTGGAAGATCGTTCCAGTCCCAGAGCAGTGATCACGACTTCATCTAGTACGGTATTGGCTGCTTCAAGAAATATATTAAACTCTATGTTCTGCCTTACTTTAATTTCTTTAGGTTGATAGCCGAGATAATCAATTCGGATAACAGCGGGAAGTTTATTTACAGAAAGGGTAAAATGACCCATTGCATCTGTAAAAGTTCCCGCATTTCCATTGATATCCTGAACGCTTGCTCCTACTAAAGCTGTTTTGGTGTCCTGATCAGAAACAGAACCGGAAATGGTGATCTGAGCAGTTAAAAAATGGAAAGGAACTACTAGTGCGAGAAATAGGAGGAGGTAAGGTTTTTGCATCTGACAATTTTTAATTAAAAATACAGGCTCCCATCTGGAGACTGAAGCATAGTCGCATTGACTGTCGTTGATAAGCCTTTTATGCTGTAGCTAAAATTTTATCTATAACTTCTAATAGTCGCTAAAACTAATAAATGGTAAAAATGAGGTGTTCCAATGGATTAAAGGGTCGCAATATAGACATTTTGGAGTCAATCGGTTTAAAGGCTTTATTGAGGCTTACCAAAGTATTTGCGGTATATCTTTTTGCGCGGATAAAATGATAGAAAGAGTAGAGGATAAAGCAGTAAAGTAAGAAAAGCATTATTTCCTTTGAAATGAATATCATCAATTATCCTGGAAGTATTATCAGTCACTTTTTCGACTATATGGATGTGTTTCCAATAATAGAGAGGCCAGGGGAGTATGGTGCCCTCATCAGTAAAATAGGCTTGTTGTTTGGTAATCTCACTGGCAGTAATCTCACTTTTCCACTCAGTCCTTACAGGCTTTAAGAATCGGACATGTACGTTATCTCCTTTTTCAGAACCTGTAAATTCAACAATTTCCATTTTGACTAATGGAGGAGCAAGTGCTTCAAATAATTGCAGGTCAAACTGCTGGATAATATCTCGATAATTACCACTAACAAGTGTAGATAATTGAATATTCATATGGGGATAGAGTTTAAAAAAATAGAGCATTTCCGATTAATCAGAAATGCTCTAGCCTAACAAAATGCTTCAAACTTGGTTTGAAATATTATTGAATGTTTTTAATCCATTCTTCCATCCTGTTGGCCGCTTCAATCATTCGAGGACAGCATCGTTCTAAAAATGCCTGATCAAGTGCTTTATCCGCATATTCATTTTTGGCAAGCTCAAGAGCTGCTTCACCATCAAAATCTACATAGGATAAACGAGCGGTCAACTCATCAGATGGACGGCCAAAGTCAAAGCTCGGCAATAAGGCTACGCCCGTATCTGAAAGTAAACGTTCGCAAAATTCACCACTATTGTGTATACCCATTTGAGTGAGTGCTGCCTTGTATTTTGAAAAGTTAGGGAAGAGATAAAAGCCTCCCTCTGGTTTAGGCATAGAAACCCCCATGCTTTGCAGCCGATTGTAAAGGTAGTTACCAGCAGCTTTTAGAATACGACGAGACTGAATCAATTGCTCTTCAATAACAGGATGTTCCTGATAGGCTGTAATGGCAGCATACTGCACAGGTGCACTGGTAGAGGTGTAGGTTTCACTAGCTACTACGGCACAAGCATTTTGCAGCCATCTCAATTCAGAAGGAAATGTAAACATGCCCATACGCCAACCGCCAGCACCACACCATTTTGACAAACCACTACTTATAATCGTTCCTTCCGGGTAGTAACGGGCAATAGATACATGCTCACCATTATGATCAAGCTCTCCATAAATTTCATCAGAGATCAAAATGGCATTGTATTTCCTAGCTATTTCAGCGATTTGCTGAAGCTGTTCAGTAGAATAGGTCGCTCCGGTAGGATTGGAAGGATAGTTGAGAATTATAATGCGCGGACGATTAGGGTCCGACTTACAAAGGTTTTCCAATTCTTCAGGAGTAAGCTTCCAGTCATTTTCAGGAAGTGTTTTTACCCAGTGGACTCTCTTCCCAATGATAGTCGCCTGAGGAGAATAAGAGACCCAACTAGGAGAAGGGATGACTAAATCTCCATAATAGACCAATTGTAAAATAAATAGTAATTCTTTTGATCCTGGGCTGATCATAATATCTTCTGCAGTGTACTCTAGCCCTTGCACGCGCTTCCAGTAGGCTGCAATTGCTTCTCGCAATGGATAAAGGCCTTTTACTGGTAGATAATCCTTTTGATGCGCATTATCACGCAAGGCTTGTGCTACCGGCTCTGGTACAGGAAAAGGAGATTGCCCGAAACCTAAATAATAAATGTCTTTTCCCTGGCTTGCCAATTCTCGGCTACGTTCATTGATAGCTAGAGTGGCAGATTTTCTCAAACCTCTAACGTTGAGGTTTAGATTGGCTGGTGTTCCTTGATTGTTAGCCATTGTTTTGGATTTTATGCAGCGAAAGAGGAAATATTCACTGCAAATAGAAAAGTTGAATTTATTGGTTTAAACAACTATTTTATATGCCCTCGGTTGGCATATTCCGGCAAAGTTACGCCGGTTATTAATGATTCAAAAGTTTTGGGTGGATAAACGTATTTTTTTTCGTTTTATGGTTTCATACTGAGTAAAATAAAATGCTCTAAGAGAGTACATTGCGCAAGCGCTGTGGAAGGGGGCGACTTAAAAGAGCTGACCAAAGCGTAGCGAAGGGCCGAGTGAGTAGCGAGCCCTGCAACATAGCGACCTTAGGTGCGCCCAAATATTATTTTTCTGGATTAGCATTTAAACCTTTTTTGCCTAGATTAGTCAATCTAAAAAAAGGCTTCATGAAATACTCGCTAACACTTGCAGCACTTACTCTTATGTTGAGTTCGACTTTCAGCCAATCTTATTATTTTCCTCCGGCTGATAATGATGATTGGGCACATTTATCTCCTGATTCTCTCAACTGGTGTGCGGATAGTATACAGCTACTTTATGATTTTTTGGAAGAAGAACAAACCAAGTCTTTTGTCGTCTTAAAAGATGGGAAAATAGTTTTGGAGGAGTACTTTGGCACTTATGAGCGGGATAGCTTATGGTTTTGGTTTTCGGCGGGAAAGAGCTTACGTTCTTTACTGGTAGGAATAGCACAGGAAGAAGGGTATTTAGATATACATGATCGCACTTCAGATTATCTGGGAGAAGGCTGGACGAGTCTTCCTTCTGAAAAAGAAGACTCTATTACAATATGGCATCAATTGACTATGACCACGGGCCTGGATGAAGATGAGTTTTTTTGTACAGATCCTGAGTGCTTGACTTATGTTGCAGATGCTGGTACGAGGTGGTATTACCACAATGGCCCTTATAGTTTGCTGAAGGAAGTATTGAGTGAAGCTACCGGGCAGGGAATCAATGTCTATACAAATAGCCGTGTGAGAAATAAGATTGAGATGAATAGCGGCTTTTGGCTTCCAGTGGGATACAATACATTTTTCCTAAGCACGGCATTGGATATGGCGCGTTTTGGTTTGTTGATTCTTAATGAAGGGACGTGGGATGGTACTGCTGTGATAAATGATATGGAATATTTTCAGCAAATGATTAATAGTTCTCAAGCACTCAATCCATCTTATGGTTATCTGTGGTGGTTGAATGGCAAGGATACGTATATACCTCCATCTACAAGCATATCTTTCCCAGGGCCAATGGCTCCTGCAGCACCATCAGATGTTATATTGGCGGCAGGAGCTCAGGGGCAGTATATTAGCATATCGCCATCAGAAGGCCTGGTCATAGTACGGCAGGGAACTTCTAATGATGATGACTTAGCTGCCGTTGACTTGCACAATGAAATTTGGGAACGCTTGTCACAACTTGAATGTACTATTTCTACTATCGATGAGGTAGAAGAAACTCCAATTGAGGTTTACCCTAATCCTGCTAATAAGCTACTGAATGTTAATGTGACTAACAATATAGGATCTGCTCATATGTATTTAAAAGACATGGGTGGTAGAATTGTATTGAGTCAGGGCTTGATGTTGGGTGAAAATACGATTGATGTACATTCTTTATCTAAAGGAATGTATACTCTACTGGTGATTGGAAATCAAGAAGAGTATGTAAAGCGGGTAGTAATTAAATAAAAAAGACATCACACTCATGGTGATTTCTAAACCTCGGTGATTTCTAAAATCACCGAGGGTTATTGTTATTTAATTATCTCTTCTATAACGGCACCTGCTTCTTCTGGATGTATATATTCCAGTCCTAGTAATGCTGCTGCGGTTTTAGCTACCTGGTTTTGCCACCATTGGCCTGCTATTTTAACTTCGCCTTTCGATTCGATGTCTGGGCCTATAGCAGCGATCCATATTTGATCGGAATTTTTAAAAATGGAACCATGGCTGCGCCATTCATCTTTGGGAGAAGTACCTCTACCATGATCGGTAGTGATTAATAATGCTGTTTTGCCTGCATAAAATGGATCGGACTGGATGTGTTCCCATAATGCTTTGATCCACTGATCTGTTTGATAAGCTGATTTGAGGTAGTGATCATAACGCCCGTCATGAGCAAAATCATCCGTCTCTCCATAGGAAATATAAACCACTTTTGGATGTTTGCGCTTCATGTACTCCAGGCAGTAATTATGGGTGAAAACATCAAGGCGCACGCTCGACCATGGGCTGGGCACCGTTGGTTGAAGCTCATTGAGATATTGCTCTTTCCAGCTTAAAGCATTGCCCTGAGCCAGGCGGAAGCCAGCATTTACAGGGATTTTACTCCTTTGTTCATTAATGATATAAGGAAATACATCCCAAGAGGCAAAAGCAGCTACGCTGCCATTGTATTCAGGGATGTTATTGATCCATTCTAGTACAGTGGGATGTGGATTCCATTTTTTTGCATTAGAAGTAATTCTTGAATCAGCATAACCAGTCAGGATTTCGCTGTAGCCAGGATAAGAAACCCTGAATCGATTGGTTACATTGACATTATTGCTATGAGCGCGATTGCCGTAAATCTGACCAGAGGTAGCTAATGTACTCCAAAACCAGGGCATCAGTTTTTCGCGTCGTTCTTCTGGCGTTTCGGCTGCAAAACGCTTCTGTAAAGCGGAACTATCTTTTACATATTCCATATCATTCATCAGGCTGTCTGTCGCTCCCCAGAATACTTCCTGCCAACGAAGGCCATCGATCGTAATGATTATCAGGTTTTCGGTTTTACGATCTTGAGCTTGGCTATTACAGAGAATGGAAACGGATAATAAAAACAAGAAAAAGGTACGCATGCTTGCACTTAATTATGAGTCAAATAGAGAACTTATTTAAACTTATTCGTACTGACCTGTGAGAGGTGCATTGTGTTCGCTGGACTTCAGCTATTTTTCGCCCCGTACTTTCCAAGTACGAAACTCAAAATGAGATTTGTCAGCAATCACAAGCCATCTCTCTCGGTTTCACCAGAAAAGTTTAAATAAGTTCAGAATCTTGTCGGGCGCAAATTTAGAATAGACTTGGAGGAGTCCTGAAAATGCTGTATTAATTTATCTTTAATAATGAGTGGCATATTCCTTTATATTTTTTTTACCTTTAGTAGAAGTTTGTTTTGATTATTAACCTAAAACCTAAAACACTATGTTGTTACTCATAGTCTCCTATGTAGTGGCGGGTCTGATTGTATTCGCTGCTATTATGCTTGCCATTAAAACTACAATTATTAAATCTCCAAGTACTAACTCAAATCCTCCTTTTAGTTTCGGTCGTACACAATTAATGTGGTGGACCATTATTGTGGGCGCTACTTTTGTAATTCTTTACGGAAAAACGGGAAATTATGATCTAATCAATCAAAGTACGTTGATTCTTTTAAGCATAGGCTTGGTGACAACTGCCGGAGGAAATATTATCGATGCGGGTCAACAGCAAAGTAATCTGATTCGCCATCAGGATGCTTCTTCCAAAGGTTTCTGGTTAGATATTCTTTCAGATGATTCTGGAGTTAGTATGCACCGTTTTCAGGCCGTGATGTTTAATGTAATATTTGGTGTTACATTTCTTGCTACTTTCTGGATTCAGCAAAAGTTTCCTGATTTTAATAATTCAGAATTGATGCTAATGGGAATTAGCTCTGGTGCTTATCTGGCACTTAAGACTAATGAAAATAAAACAACAAATACAACAAACACCACTACGAATACAAACACGAACACAAATACTAATACAAATACGACTGAAGATACTCCTCCAAAGGAATAGAATAAAGGGAAGGCAGAACAACTTATGAGAACCCGATTGGAATGTGAATTTTCAATCGGGTTTTGTATTTTAGAATATCAAGATCAGTGTTTCTTTAAGAAAATAAACACCATCATCATGCGTATTTCAATTATTTTTCTGCTCACTTTTTTTTGCATAGGATTAGGTGCTCAACAGACAATGATTGATAGTCTGTTGACAGAGTTAGAGAATGCTAAAGAGGATACTACCAGGATATGGTTATTGAATGAATTGGGATTTACCTATGCTAGCATAAATCCTGATCAGGCTAAAAAATACATTCAGGAAGGACTAACATTATCCAAAGAAATCAGCTGGGAGAAGGGTATCATGCTGACTCAATACTCCTTGGGTGTAATTGTATTTTATGAGGGAGATTATGAATTGGCAAAAGCCTATGCTAATAAAGCTTTAAAAGCTGCACGAAAGGTAGGGTCTACAGATAAGGAAATTGCCGCTCTCAACTTTCTGACAAATATTTATACTAGCCTCAATCAACTGGATTCGGCACTGTATGTAGGAAACTTATCATTAGAACTTTGCGAACAAGGAAGTGATTTAACCCGTAAAGGGACTGTCTTATTTAACATAGCACACATACAAGAAGCAATAGGCAACTCTGAGATTGCAAAAAACTATATGTTGCAATCACTTGATATTTTAAAACGCACGGAGGATTCTGCCGCGGTAGCAACGGTATATCAAGCTCTGGCTACACTTACGGAAGGACAGGAGTCTATGGATTATAATCTCAAAGCCATGGATTACTTTCAGCAAACCGGTAATATACAGGGACAGGCTTTTGTCTATTCCAGTTTGGGGACAGATTATTACGAAATGGGAGATGAGGCTGCGGCATATGATGCTTATATAGCTGCGCTGCAACTGTATCAACAGTTAAATTTTTGGAAGGGGGTTGCTAGTACAGAAAGCAATTTGGGCTTATTATTAGCAGAACAAGGGCGATACGATGAAGCCTATAAGTACCTTCAATCATCCCGAAGTATAGCCAATGAACTAGGATCATCAGATATACTATTAACCACTTATCGAGGGTTGATTCTCTATCATTCAGACCAACGACAAGCTGATAGTTCAAGTTTGTTTCTGGACAGCATGCTCGTGATTCTGGATACGCTCTTTTCTCGGGAAAAGGCCGATTTATTATTGCAGGCAGAGACCAAGTATCAGGTGAAAGAGAGAGAAGCAGAAGTAGCGGTCGCTTTTGAGCGCCAAAAACGAATAAGAAGATACTTAATATTGGGAGCATTAGGGGCAATATTACTACTTATTATCTTGATTCAGTACTTGCGCAATCGGCAACGGATACAGCAGAAAGAAGCAAAACTAGCATTGCAGCTAGAACGCGCTGAAGCTGAAAAATTAAAAGAACTGGATGCCCTGAAATCCAACTTCTTTGCGAATATTAGTCATGAATTTAGGACTCCTCTTACGCTGATATTAGGCCCGGTTCGACAAACTTTATCACAAATACCTGTAAGTGAATCTGTAACATCAGCAAGTGAAATTCCTGTAAAGGGAGCTTATCTGAGAGTAATAGAACGCAATGCCTTGCGATTACAAAACTTGGTTGGACAATTGTTAGATTTAACGAAACTGGACAGTGGCAAAATGAATTTGCAGATAAGTGAGGGAAACTTGTTAGCATTCCTTCGATCATTGATATTATCATTTGAAAGCCTTGCAGAACACCGAAATATTGCATTTGATGTGCAATTTCCTGAACAATTAAAAAGGAATTGGTTTGATGCAGACAAGCTGGAAAAAATATTGACAAACCTACTTTCCAATGCCTTTAAATTCACTCCTGAAAATGGATATATAAAAATAGTTGTAGAAGAAAGAAAAGAAGGGGTACAACTGCAGATTTGTGATAGTGGTGTTGGCATGAATGAAGAAGAAGTTAGCCAGGTATTTGATCGTTTTTACCAGGTAGAAGGTACTGAAGTGCAAGGTACAGGAATAGGATTGGCTCTGGTAAAAGAATTGGTGCAATTGTATCGTGGAACAATCAGTGTCAGTAGTCAAAAAGGCAAGGGGACTGCTTTTACAATTTATATACCAACAACTTCGGCAGCCTTTAATGAAGAAGAAAAAATAGTACTTTCCACAGAGGATTATCCTATTGAGATAAAGGACAAACTGGAAGTATTTGTAAATGAAAGTATAGAAGAAAAAGAAAGTGTAGACAAAGAAGATGTTGTACTAATTATAGAGGATAATCCCGATTTAAGGTATTTCATCGCAGATGCAATGAGCAATAGCTATCAGGTACTAACAGCAGAAAATGGTACTAAAGGATTAAAAAAAGCGATTGCTAATACGCCAGACCTGATTATTAGTGACGTCTTGATGCCTGAGATGAATGGTTTTGACTTGTGCAAACAGTTAAAACATGATGAGCGTACCAGCCATATCCCTGTGATTCTCCTTACTGCAAAGGCTAGTCAGGCTGATAAGCTAGAAGGTTTAGAAATTGGGGCAGATGATTACTTAACCAAACCGTTTGATCGCGAAGAGCTAAATATTAGAGTGAAAAATTTGATTAAACAGCGCAAACAACTACAACAAAAGTATACTGGCAGTCTTAAATTGTATCCATCGGAAGTGGCGGTTACTCCACTAGACGAGCAATTCTTGAAATCGGTCACTAAGGCTATAGAAGCTGATATGAACAATGAATCATTCTCTGTTGAAGATTTAGCTGCTGCGGTCAATTTTAGCCGTAGTCAATTACACCGTAAGTTGAAAGCTATTATTGGCAAAAGCCCTAATGAACTGATACGCGATTTCCGTTTGACAAGAGCCAAAGAGTTGTTGGAAAAAGGAGCAGGGAATGTTTCTGAAGTTGCTATGGAAGTAGGCTATAGTAGTTTGTCTTATTTCACCAGTAGCTTTAAGAAAGTGCATGGGGTATTGCCGAGTGAGGTAGGGGGTGGGAAGAGGTGATGTAGTGAGAAGTGAGAGAGTGATGTGGTGATATTGTGTCTTGTCCTTGAACACTGCCCACTGAATACTGCCTACTGAACACTGCCTACTGAATACTGCCCACTGCCACCGAACAACTGCCCACTGAACACTGCCTACTGAACACTGCCCACTGAACACTGCCTACTGAACACTGCCCACTGAACAC
>JAKSDI010000106.1 GCA_022360175.1 Chitinophagales bacterium | reverse complement strand
TGGCATGTTGATCCGTAAATTTGGAACACGAGCTATGGATGTGATATCTCGTGTATTATATGAATATCTTCTCGAGTCTAATTCACCTCAATTTGAACTGATAGAAATACATCTGCTTAAGCTGTTTAAAGATGTAGAAATTGATGAAGATTTAATGAAATTTGAAAATCATATATCTTCCGAATTACTTCAAAAGGGAGCGCTAAAAAAATTTAATCATTCTTTATCTATCACTCAAAAAAGCTTTATACAGAAATTCAAAAAACACTATACCCTGACACCAAATCAGTATATAAAACTAAAGCAGGTCAACTACGCGATTCATCTACTCAAAAACTCAAAAAAATCAGAAAAACTCACTCAAATAGGCCTTGAAGCAGGATTTTATGATCAATCTCACTTCATCAGGATTTTTAAAAAATTTTGCGGAGCAACACCAAAGCAATTTATCATGAATCAAGGAGGGTAAATTCTGTACAATTTTAAGTGATAGCTTTTAATAACATTTGCACTATGTTAAAGCGTAACAGGATGAAGCATATTGTTATAAAAGGAGCAAGGCAAAATAACCTTAAAAATATCTCAGTTGAGATTCCCCGTAATGAAATAGTAGTATTTACGGGAGTTTCCGGTTCGGGTAAATCTTCTCTTGTTTTTGAAACGATTACTGCTGAGGCACAGAGGCAATTGTACGACACCTTTAGCACTTTCGCCAGAAGCCGTTTACCGAAGTATGAACAAGCTGACTATGATGCTATTCACCATCTTTCGCCAGTAATTGTATTGGAGCAAAAAAGGATGGTAGGCAATGCTCGCTCTAATGTAGGTACGGTTTCTGAGATATCTGCTTTTCTGAGGTTGTTGTTTTCACGTATAGGAACCCCCTCTGCAGGAATGGCTTCTAACAATTTTTCATTCAATTCACCTGAAGGGATGTGCCCATCCTGTGGTGGAATTGGCAATGTTCATCAATTGGATGTTGATAAAATCATTGACTGGGATAAATCTATAAATGAAGGAGGGATTTTATTTCCGGATTTTAAAGTGAATTCAATCGGGTTTAAAATTATTGTTTTTTCAAAATTTTTTGACCTTGATAAACCCCTAAAGCAGTTTTCAGAGGAAGAACTTAATAAACTTTTTTATGCAGATAGCGAACCATTTGAATTTGTTGGAGGTGAAAATGGGTTTAATGCAAATTTTAACGGCGTCCTGTTGAAAATTAAAAAAGGCTATTTAAATAAAGATATTTCGAGTTTAACGGAAAAGAGGAGAAAGATAATTAAGCAGTTTATTACTTCTGCTCCGTGTCAGGATTGTAAAGGTTCAAGGCTCAAAAAAGAAGCCCTTGCCTGCCTGATAAATGGCAAAAATATTCATGAACTTTCTCAATTACAATTGAATCAGCTGCTTTCATTTCTTAACGATATTGAAAACGAAACAGTCCGCACGGTCCTCGAACAATTGCGTCAACGCTTAACTAATCTCATCAATATAGGAGTTGGATATCTCAATTTATCAAGAGAAACAAGAACATTATCCGGAGGGGAATCCCAAAGGATTCAGTTGGCAAAACAATTAGGGAATAGTTTGACTGAAATGATATATGTTTTAGATGAACCCTCTGTAGGTTTGCACCCTAGAGATGTACATCTGGTTAATGATCTTCTTATTAAACTTAGGGATGCGGGCAATACAGTTTTAGTCGTAGAACATGATCCCGATGTAATAAAAATTGCCGATTGTATTCTGGATGTTGGGCCTAAAGCAGGAGTTAATGGTGGAGAAATTGTTTTCAAAGGTTCATTAAAAGAGCTAAAAGAATCTGGTACGTTAACCGGTCGGTTTTTGAAAGTAAAGATACCCGCCAAGAAAAATTTCAGAGTACATAATGGTTATTTCTCTATCGAAAATGCAAAAGAAAATAACCTAAAAAATGTATCGGTAAAAATTCCCAGGCAAGTACTTACCTGTATTACGGGGGTAGCCGGGAGTGGTAAGAGTTCATTGATACATAAGGCATTTTTGAAGAAGTATCCCGATGCAATAATTATTGATCAGAAACCAGTAGGGAAATCTATTCGGTCCAATCCTGCAACTTACACAGGAGTTTTTAATTCAATAAGGAATGAATTTTCTAAATCTAACAAGAATGTTAATCCTTCTTTGTTTAGTTTTAATGCCGATGGAGCTTGTAATAATTGCAAAGGCTTGGGCTTTGTTTTGATGGATTTAGCATTTCTTGATCCCGTTAAATCTACCTGTGAGTTGTGTCAGGGAAATCGGTATAAAAATGAGGTATATCAATATTTATATAAGGATCACACCATTGTAGATGTACTCAATCTCACTATCAATCAAGCTATATCTTTGTTTGATGACAAAACAATTGTTAAGAAATTAACCGTTTTGCAAGAAGTCGGATTAGGTTATCTCAAATTAGGACAGTCCCTGTCAACGCTTTCTGGTGGAGAATGCCAAAGAGTGAAGTTGGCGAGCGAATTACATAAAGAGGGGCTGGTCTATATTCTTGATGAACCAACAACAGGTTTGCATATGTCAGACATAGCTAGAATAGTTGAGCTGCTGAACAAGTTAGTTGATAAAGGAAACTCACTCATCGTCATTGAACATAATCTGGATGTGATTAATAATGCTGACTGGATCATTGATATTGGGCCTGAAGGAGGGATTGCTGGCGGAGAAGTTATTTTTGAAGGAACGCCCAAACAATTACAAGATTCCGAGGTCGGTTATACCTCTAAATATCTAAAAAGTTATAACTGCACATTTTAATAAGACCGTACTAGCTAAATAAGAATTTGATAATTGGACATAAGGTATATTATATTCAAGATTGTAAAAGCCACTAAAATGCAACCTCTATTATGAAACTACATGAATATATTAGCCTTAACTATGAAGAGGGATTTAGAAAGTCCGATATACCTTTTGAGGTAATCCAAAGAAAAGTAAAAAAAGGAACTGTTATTCATGCCTATTCTGAAGTTGTTGAAAAGATGTATTTTCTTAATCAAGGTATTGTAGAAACAACTATATCCTTTGGTGAAAAGGAGAAAACTTTAAGTTTTTATTTTCAGCATTCTTTTTTCTCAGCATTTGCTTCTGCGATGACTGGAGAACCTTCAAGAGTACAAAGTACTGCTATTACAGATTGTATTTATGAAGAATATTCATTCAAAGATTATCAGCGAGCCTGCGAGACTTCGCTACTGCTTAATAAAATTGGAAGAATGGAATTGGAAAAATCTTTTATGATAAAGAACCAACGGGAAATGGACTTCCTTACCAAAACCAAAGAAGAAATGTATTTGGATTTAATTGCAGAGCAACCTGAAATCCTCCAACATATACCACTAAAAAAAATTGCGAACTACTTTGGCATTCTTCCAGAAACATTAAGTCGAATTCGAAAGCGTATTATTTCTTGACTTTAGGTCAAGTCTTTTCTTCAAAAAGTTGATTTCTTTTGCAGTCTTATAATAACAAAGTATCTCCCTGAGTTTGATGGAACAAAAAAATATCAATTTCAGGTAATTATCCCTATGTCTGTTTTGACCATAACTTTCATAGAGGTAATGGATAAACATTTTTAAATAAGAGGTCATGACTTTTAAAAACTTTTTAATCTTTTTTACACTTTCTACAGCACTTTTATTGGCATCATCCTGCAACAAAGATGATGATAATGCACCAGATACAGGCTGTATTAAAGGAGAAGGAACAATTACTACTACCACTTTATCTGTTGCTGATTTTACAGGTGTAGATTTAGCTTTTTCGAGTAATGTAATCGTTAATCAAGGTTCACCTCAAAAAGTAGAAGCAACCGGACATCCAAATATTATAGAACTAATAAAGACTGGAGTATCTGATAATATTTGGACCATTGCATTGGAGAATGGTTGTTATGAGGATTATGAGTTATCCGTAGAAATTACTGTTCCCAACATAAATTATTTGGGATTAAGTGGTTCTGGTAATTTATCAATAAATGATTTTACGGACATAGCGAAACTCGAAGCATCTTTAAATGGAAGTGGTAATGTGGATATAAATAATTTCAATGGTACAACTGAATTTGATATATCCTTAAGTGGTAATGGTGATTTTACAGCGAACAAAAATATAACATTAGAAACCTTGAATCTAACGAATTTAGGTAGTGGCAATTTTTCAGGATTTGAAATTAGTACCGATAATTGTACTGTAAATTCCGCAGGTTCAGGAGATTGTGAGGTTTTTGTTCAGAGTGCGCTGGATGTAACTATAAGTGGTAGTGGTAATGTTTCCTATAAAGGCATGCCAACTATAACTCAGGAAATCACTGGTTCGGGGCAATTAATTGATGCAAATTAATTAACGCAAGTTTCGATATACACAACTGGAATTAATTAGACAGCAAGCAAACGAAAAGGCACAATAAGTAACGTTTCAGGTTATTTATTGTGCCTTTTTTATGTGAAACATTGGAAACAATGCCCAGTTATCACACTAAAAGTGAGTTACATTTTGTATTTATCTCCTACCCCTAACTTTTATTGCCGACATTTGTTCAATAGTAAGTAAATATTCCTTTCTATTATGGACAAATTAATCATACTTCTTTTTCTACCTTTCTTGATTTGGAGCTGTCAGGATACTTCCTCAGAAGCATTAGAAAATGCAGAGGGACAATTGAATATGGCAACACCTCAAACTGCTGCCATGAAAACGCCTGAAAAAGATTTTAAACTAGGAGATTATTGGTATCAGGGAAAAGCGGAATTAAGCCGTTATGAGCTGAAGCAAAATCGTTATGATGCGCTCCATCCAGGAGAAGCTGTCACTATTTTTGTTACAGAAGATTTCCTGACGGACAAGCAGGTGAAGAATGATCAATATACCAGTAAGAATTCTACTCCTATATTAAAGCTAAATATGGTAAAGCGATTTACTACAGGGCTTTATGATTATTCTATGATGACTTCCGTATTTACTCCTACCAAGCTGAAAGAAGTACCACAAACATTAAAAGTTTCATTTAGTAGCCAGGATTGGTGTGGGCATGCCTATATGCAGCTTAATTATGAAGATGGAGCTTATAAGAGCACCTTGCATTCTTATTTTGAAAGCGAGGCAGATAGAGTAACTAATTTTGATTATGTACTGCTAGAGGATGAAATGATGAACCGAATTCGCATGAATCCTGACATGCTCCCTTTGGGCAAGATGCAACTATTGCCAAGCACTACTATCTTGCGGTTGTTACATTTGCCAGCACAAGCAGTTGAAGCGTCTGCAAGTATGAGCACCTATGCAGGTACTGATATAGAAGGCGAAAACCTCAAGGTATATACCATTACTTTCCCAAGGTTAAAGCGTACATTGGAGATCGTATTTCAAAGTGAAGAACCTTATATCATAGAAGGCTGGACAGATGCTTATCCTTCTATGTTTGATAAAAAAATCAGGAAAACGGTAGCTCAGCGAAAAGAAACTATAATGAGTCCATATTGGCAAAAAAATAGCCCGGAAGATGCAGAAATGCGTGCCAAATTAGGATTGTAACTCTAAAATATATGCAAGCTCGCTTATTAAATGTTGATACGGCACTGATCGCTCCTCGTACTGTAATACGCCGCTTTCGAGAAGGGGATGGTGAGGTATTGTATGAATGTATACAAGATAATTATAGCAGATTATATGACCATTTTCCTAAAACGTTAGAAGCTATAAATAGCAAAGAAACAGCGGAGATTTTTGTGAGAAAACGCCTGGCAGACTGGCTATTGCAGAAAGAATACGCTATGGGAGTTTGGCATACAAAAGATGCTAACTTGATAGGGATGATTCGTTTGTTGCGTATCGATTGGCGAGTACCTAAAGCTGAGGTAGGTTATTTTATTGATAAAAATTATGGACAGTTGGGACTGATGACAGAATCTATGAAAACAGTACTCAGTTTTGCTTTCCGGCAATTAGAATTGGAAAAACTGTCTTTGCGTACAGCTATGGAGAATATACCAAGTCAGCGCCTTGCTCGTAAGGTGGGTTTCCGCCGGGAAGGAGATTTTCGTGCTGACTTCCGTAAATTGAGTGGAGAAGTGATTGATACTATGTGGTTTGGACTTACAAAGTCAGAATGGATGGGGTTTTAGGGAAAGAAGTGCAAGTGCAAGAGTGAATTCAAACTCAAACCTGTCTGATTGGCTAGATGCAAGGCGCAAGCGTAGTTTACAATACTTAATCAGAAAAAACGGATTGAACTAATGATAAAAGAGGAGAATAGCTAAAATCTCGCTATTTTAGGGCAAACCAAAATGCCACTCATGACCAATGCGCCCATTCTCACCGCAGAGGCCATCATCTTTGCTATTAATTCTGCTATTAAATTGAGCCGTGCTATTCGTAAAGCTTATGCACGGAGTATTAAGGGCAAGATATTAGTTTTGCCTTTGCCTGCTTTTGATCCTGGCCTGGACCTCATCACTATAGTTGATTACTTTGATCGAAACCGGCATCATTTACAGCGGCTTAAAGAGCTAAAAATTCTACATCAGCGCGCTTTTTCTCAACCTGGATTTAGTACCGACAAAGAGGCATATAGCCGTTATCAGGAATATTATTATGCTTTGAATGCAGAAGCTGGTGATATCTCTGCGGAGGTTAATACAGATGATATACTTCATTTATTGGCAGTGCGTCAGTGGGGGCATGGTATAGAAGAACCTGCGAGTGTGCTACAATTGGTAGCCGGAACTATAGTAGAACTGGGGATAGACTATTTTTTACGAGTGCCAGGAGCGGTGCACCCTCGTTCTGCAGGAGGCAAAGTATTGCGTGCTTTTTTGCAGGCATTTGATGAGATTGATTTTGCAGAAAATACGCATATTAAAAAAACAGTCAGCCAACGACTGCTTCCTAGCCTTTTTGCCGCTGCTGCTGAATCGATAGCTGAACTCAGCCCGGATATTACAGATGATACTAAATGGCAGTTTTTCATCCAGAACACTGCTCAAGGTATAGCACAGGATATGTACGCCAAGCTGGAACATATAGATGATCCATACGAACAAGAAGTAGCTATTCATTGGGGGCAGGCCATTACTCGTAGTATGATTAATAATGCAGGTACCGTTGCATTTAATCATCCTGCTCGTTTATTTGATACTAATGTGCCCGTCTCCAAAATTATTTCGTCTACCGGAGGCGTTTTATTAGATGCTATTCTGGTCGATGACACAGAGCGGGTATATTTTACGAATGCTTTGAGTAATGACACCTTAGACGGGATTGTAAAGGCAAGTTTGGAAGTGGTTACTATGCATCCTAATGTAATTAGTGGCCGGCAGGGGGTAAAAGAAATTATAGGGGATGTAGCATTGGTTATTAAAGACAATTCTCTTTTTAAGGAAGGGTATTATCCTGAGTTAGTAAGAGTAATTTTGGAAAAAACAGCAGGCAGGTTGCCGTTATTATGGCGAGTCAATGAAGAGAATGGAGAACATCTTCTAATATTGGCTTTACAGCAAATATTGGAAGTGATCACAGAAAAACATGCTGATGCTCCCTGGCGTCCGGCACTGACACGGGAAGAGTTATTAGGTATCATACATGAATTATTAGATGAAGTAATCCTTAATCCTGATTGGGTTTTAGATAAGGCCTGGAATGCACCAGTCCTTGCAGAAGTCTTGGATATTACTTTCCGAAGTTTGCGTCATGTTGATAAGCACAGCCGGTTGAAACCAGAAGTTATTCGATGGCTGATACGCCTTAATATCAGTACGGTGGCAACAAGTCGTGTTGTACTCGACAAAGTACAATGGGCACCAGAGGAGGATATGGTAATCATTCTGGAGAAGGCGCTTGAATTGGTTTTCACATATGTATTCCCTCAGGATACTTCTTCAGATGTTAGCAGAATGGAGCTGCTAGTAAGCTTGATGGAGTATGCCCTTGAGACCATTATTCAGGAACATCCTGGTAAGCGTGGCCTGGTGTTGCTAGATATTATTCTGTTCGATAGTGGTGTGGATTACGAGCGTAAATTTGATCAGGAATTAATAGATGAATTGGCAGAAGCTACTCTGGCTGCTTTGGCTAGCCATCCAGAGCTGGTAGCACAGCATCAGGGTTTGAAAAATATATTGGCGGGTGTTGCTGCTGCTATTAGTGATGCAGGTTTGAAACAAGCAGGTTTATTGCCATTTCTGGTACAACTTATTTTGGAACACACTGCTCGTAATACACATCTTATTATTGTTGCAGAAGAAGAACAGCCCCGGCATTTATTACAAACTGCTACAGAGATCATCCTGGAAGCACTTTCTGCTAATGATGAATCAGGGCATTGGCAGCCTGCTATTTCTGGAACATTTGCTATTGCCTTGATTGAAGAATTGTTAGATGAAGTTGTTCGGCATCCTCAATGGGTCGCAGCAGGAGAAGATGGTCATTCGATCTTACAGGAAGTCTTAGATGCTACTTTTGGAGTATTGGAAAAATATGACAAGCATCATCGCCTGAATAGTGAAGTAGTGGAACTGCTAGTGCAGCTCAATATGCGAGTAGTATTGGCTCACCCATCTGTTTTATCATCATTAAAATGGGGGATTACAACAGAGGAAAAGGCATCCATTCTGGAACATGCCCTCAATCTGGTATTTGCCTTTGTATTTCCTGAAGGAAAAGATTATAATCGCTTGCCCTTATTGGTCGATTTATTAGATTATGTATTATCTATTATACTGTTCCGGCATCCTGATGAAAAGGGCTTGATATTGGTAGATTTAATACTATTTGAAAACAATGGCATTGACTATAGCAGAGGTTTTGATGCTGGATTAGCTGATCAAATACTGGATGCAGCACTGGATGTTTTACAGCAGCATCCTGATTTAGTAAGCAATCACCAGGCAGTGAAAACAATTGTGGCTGATGTAGCTACTACGCTAGCTGCTACAGATCCCCATCGCTCAGATTTATTGCCAGAACTTATTAGACTGGTCTTAGATAGTACAGCCCGGCATTTGTATCTTGTATACGATGTATCTGAAGATGATCCTCGACATTTATTGGTAATTGCCACAGAGCAGGTTTTGTTGGCTATTGCTGAAAAACCGCGTTCTGGAAAGTGGAAACCAATACTTTCCAATGAACAGGTGCTGGAAATACTCGAAATAATATATATAGCAGTATTGGCTCATCCTCAGTGGATACAACAAGAACCGCTCATCTTTTTGCTTTTGGAAGCAATTTTCCGGGCATTGGAAGTAGTGCCCTCCAACCGGAAGCTACCTTATCATAGCCTGACTTATCTTATAGAAATAGCGTTAGAAGCAGCCTCGGAACAACGTCAGCTCACAGTGAAGATGCAAACAGCACCAAGAAGCCATAAACAGATTAAGTTACGTTACTCATTGGAATCAATGTTTATTGTAATCTATGATGAGAATGATTCGGAAGACATCAGTTGGAAATTAAGCCAGGCCAATATTATTAATAGCCTGATGGATTATTACTTCCTTCTTATTGCTGAAAAAGGAACCGTAAGCCAGGAAGAATTGGATGATGTTACTAATCGCATTCGAATCTTGTTGAATACCTGGACGGAAGATATAGGTAAAACATTACAAGAGGTAATTGAACATTTGGAAACTACGCCATAGCGTGACAGAAATATAGACTCTAAATTAACCATCAATCATGACCAAAACATTATTATGGCTAGTGATTGCTAGCCTGAGCTGCCTCTTTTTCTTAGGTAGCTGTTCTCATCTACAGTACCTGGATGCTGCGCAGGAAAGCTTTAACCAAGGAGCGAGCCTCGAAAACGAAATCAGGTTTGCAAACACTGCTAATCCAAGTATTTCCCCTGCTTATTATTATAATAGAGCTTATGCTTCCGTTAATGAATCGCTTAAAGGAAGCCGAGATAAAAAGCTGATGGAAGATCACTTGCTGGGGCATGCCTATAGCCTCAAAGCACTTTGTGAGTGGAAACTTGGGAATTATGATGAAGCAATTGCAACGGGAAACCTGGCTAAAAGCCGATTCATCGCTCTTTCCGATCAGGGGATTGAGCTGCCAAGGGATATTATTTTAATGAAATCCTTATCAGCTATTATTACAATAGATACGGTAGCCAAGGAGTTTTTTGGCTTTCGCCAAAGTCAGTTATCCTCTAATTTTGATAAAAGTTTAAAATTTTATAAAAGCTATATTTTTAACTCCAGCCTCTCATCTTCTGGTGCATTGCAAGATGCCATCCGGGAAATTGAAACACTTAAACCTGAAACTTCCAATAATCCGGAGCTTTATGCTTATCTGGTAATGGTACAATTATCTGCTCTTAAAACCTGGAATGCCTGTTTGTCTATGTTGTTTGAGAAGAGTATTGCAGATTTGAGTGTGCAGGAGCAGATGCGTATCCGCAGAGAAGTATTGGATGAAAAACAGGAGTATATTAATCTTCGGAAAACAGAGTTATTGAATGAACTGGAGAGGGCTCTTGGTGAAGAAGGAGCAAAGGTGTTGGCTTATTGGAATGCAGTTCTATAAACCAGGGAAAAAAGCATCTTTGAAGTGTTCCAACTTGTAGTCTTGTTCATTTTTATAAATAATGCTGATGAAATCAAAGCGAATTTCATCTTCGTGATCTAATAAATCAATATATGCATGAGCGGCGCTGGTTAATAAGGCTTCCTTTCGCGGAGTAATAAATTCTTCTGGTTGCCCATAAACAGCACTGCTCCTGGTTTTTACTTCAATAAAAACCAGAATAGGCCCATCCATTGCAATAAGGTCTACTTCTGTTCGGCGATAACGCCAATTGGTGGCTAATATGCGATAACCTAAAGCTTCCAGCTTCTTTCTTGCGATTGCTTCTCCAGCTTTACCTAAATCATTGTGAGCGGCCATTAGTAGATGTTAGGAATTATATATTAGGTAGATACACCATGGTGATTCGTCAAATCACCATGGTGTATCTACCTAATATAATAAATAAAAATAAGCCTCTCCCGAAAGGAAGAGGCTATCCCAAAATGCTTTTCAATAACAGGCAGTAATGCCTGGTGTATATAATCAAAGTAGTGTGGAAAACCGAACTCTTCGAAGAGGCAAGCAATCAGTCATCAAATGATACTAATTACTCACCTGCTATG
Organism: Chitinophagales bacterium; assembly: GCA_022360175.1. GTDB lineage: Bacteria > Bacteroidota > Bacteroidia > Chitinophagales > Saprospiraceae > JAKSDI01. Next base: position 43,739 of record JAKSDI010000106.1, on the reverse strand, counting down.
AATTCGTCCATGGGTAGTATAAATAAGCAGTGAGGCAAACTGTTTAAACAGAAATATACCATCACTATCAACACACGTCTAAAGCAACAAAACAGTCGCTCGTTAAAGCTAGTAGGGGGGTAATACGCTGTTTGTATAACATTGGAGGGCAAACCGCAATATGCGTACAAATATAAAATATATATTTATCAAATACAAATAAAACAAATGTATTAGCTTCTCTTAACGGGACGGTTCGGTGTCGCAACTCGTCATGATGTTATAATTGGAAAGTCAGGGGATGATTGAATGTCGATAGGGTTATACAGGATATAATTCACTGAATATCACAAACCAAATACTACTATGCGGCTTTAGAAATTTTGCTTAAAACGATACTGCCTGAGGCCATTTTTTGCCCCTTTATCTGTACGAGATCTGCCCAATAGGAGCGTACTATTTCGTTGATCTGATTGGTTGGAACACTAATGATATAAATATTCCTACTTTTAACTTCCTGTATCTTGATTTCGCTATTATCTGCATCGGCAGATGTAATGATGCCCACCATTTCAAAGTAATCTCCTTGTTCCCGGATAAGCTGCTTAAGGCGGGTTTCCAAATCAGAAAGCTCTTCTACAATAAATGCTGGTGGGGTTCCTGATAAGCCTATCGTAATCAATTGCTCAGCTTCCTGCCATTGCCCACAATTTACCGCTAAGGTTGCGGCACTGCGAATCAGGATATAGCGTGCATCAGAAACTTCTTCCTTACCGCTTTCGTCCACGGATAAAGCAGCTTCTTTCTCCAACTCGAAGGCCTTTTCGAAGAAAGCAGTAGAAGCCTGGTCATTACCTTCCATTTTTGCCAGTAGAGCTTCATCAGCAAACTCCATGGCTTTTCTATGTAAAATATTTACAACATTCATATTTACCAGATTCCGTGTACTTTAGCCTTTGGTGCTCCAAAATCAACAACAACTATAACGATTGGAACATCTGAATAATTGGCTTTCTCTACTTGTTTTATTTTTTGCTTAAGCCGTTTCTTTAATGAGTTGCGAAAATTGGCTTTCCATATACCGGAAATTTCCAATCGTGCTTTCCGCTGTACGAAAGGTACTAAATTTTCGTCATATTCGCCAGTCCCCAGCCAGTAATCAAAGCCTGTTCCTTTAAATGAGCGTTCAATTACGGTATAGTCTGACAAATAATGTAACAACACAATGGCTATTGCGGTTGCACCATACTCAGTTGCTTCCTGGGTATCATTCCAGGCTCTTTCTGTTTGGCCATCAATAATATTTGACCAGGATAGCCGGGCTTCAACCTTTTTACTACCATTGCTGATTTCAAAAATCACTCCACTTTCATGCCCTTGCCGCTCCATACAAAAAGCACCTCCTTCTGCCAAATAGAGGCCAATTGCCTTTGATATCGCAGGAAATCCCTGTTTTAATATATCCAGGCTAATATGGATAGGGCGCTTTTTCATCAAACACAAAGTTAGGTAATTGTTGCTAACTAAATTGGATGAGAAAGCGTTCCACCTTTGATAATTATTATTTTAGAAGTTGAATCAGGCATCATCTTTCTTTTCTTTATTTAAGTAGGAAGTGGTTTAAACTTTTTTTAGGCACTAAAAACGAGAATATTAAATTGTCTTTTTTAGTACCTTAATACCTACTCCTCCCCCGGCTTTCAGCCGACCCCTTACTCTGACGCTGAAGCTTTAGCGCAAGCATCCAGAGGGGTATAAGTGCTGTGCTCCCTCGGGGGAGCTGCCCACAGAGCTGAGGGGGATCTTCTATAAGTTTAAACAAGTTCTAGGTTTGAAATAGCGTTTTCAATAATTGGTGTTACATTTATATATTCGATACCCATAGTGACTCTATTTTTAAGTGATTATTTAAATCTCAACACACTATTTACATGCATATTATTACTGCGCAACAAATAGAGCATGCGCTCCCTCTCCAGGAGATAATATCTGCTGTTAAGGCTGGAATATTGTCTTATCAGAAGGAAGAATATATCGTCCCTACTCGAATGCATTTGGAACAGCCAGGCTTGGATTATCTTCTGATGCCTGCTATTGGGCAGGACTATCTTTGTACAAAACTGGTAGCAGTTGTTCCGGCGAATAAAGAGAGAGAAATGCCTGTTATTAATGGGACACTTGTATTGCATAGAAGAGATACAGGAGTAGCAGTAGCTATGATGGATGCTTCTATGGTTACGAGTTTACGAACAGGGGCGGTGGGTGCTATTGGATTAGAATTGATGATTACTCAGGCTCCTTCTTCCATTGGTATCATCGGATGTGGCGTGCAGGGGATCTGGCAGAGCATTTTTGCAGCTACAGCAATACCTATAGATCGTATTTTTTGTTATTCTCGTACTCCTGAACGTTTCGAAGTATACCGTTCTAAAGTGAAAGCTTATTATCCAAATCTGGAAATTGTTTGGTGTGAAAGTGCAGATGAAGTAGTAGAACGAGCAGAGCTCATTTACGGCTGTACCACTTCTCCTCAGCCTGTTTTTTCTAATGATAAAAAACTCATAGAAGGGAAGCGATTCATTAGTGTAGGTTCTTTTAGAAAGAATATGCAGGAGTTGCCAGATGAAGTATATCTGCAAGCAGAAGGAATTATTATCGACTCTCCGGCAGCTACAGAGGAAGTGGGAGATTTGATCAATGCTATAGCACGTGGTATGATAGCAAAAGAGCAAATTGTGACGATAGGAGAAATTTTATCGGGCAAAAGAACATTAAAAAATCCTCAAGATTGGGTGTTCAAATCTGTTGGAATGGCCGCTTTTGATTTGGCATTAGCAGAAGCTATATATCGCAGTTTGTAATGGAAAAACATTAAATAATGATTAATTAAATCACCAATCACCAATCACCAATCACCAATCACCAATCACTATTTATCATCCACCATTCACTTCAAAACGAAATAATAGTCTCACATGAAAATAAACACATCCTGGCAGCCACCTGCGTCTTGGCAAAAGATAAGAACAATAGATATGCATACAGGGGGAGAGCCTCTACGGATTCCTATAGAAGGCCTGCCGCTCATTGAGGGAAATACAGTACTGGAAAAACGGAGGTATTTTCAGGAACATTATGACCACTTGCGTACCGGTTTGATGTTTGAGCCTAGAGGGCATGCTGATATGTATGGAGCTATTCTTTCTCCTCCTTCTACATCAGAGGCAGATTTTGATGTTTTCTTTATACACAATGAAGGATATTCTACCATGTGCGGGCATGCAGTGATTGCACTTACCAAGTTTGCATTTGAAACAGGTATGCTTGATCCAGATGAAAAGCAAAAGCTTACTATTAATGTGCCTGCAGGTACGGTGTATGCTCAGGCTCATATAGAAGAAGGAGAAGTGATCAAATCATCTTTTCTAAATGTTCCTTCTTATCTCTATCTCAAAGACAAATCGGTAGAAGTAGAAGGTATCGGCAAAGTTCGTTTTGATGTTGCCTTTGGAGGAGCTTTTTATGCAATAGTGGAAGCAGAACCCTTAGATTTGCAATTAAATGAAAAGCATTACAATCGACTTATAGATTATGGGCGACGTATTAAATACGCGGTCATGGAACAGTTTGAAATAAAGCATCCTACTGAAGCTGATTTAAGCTTCTTGTATGGCACTATTTTTACTGGCCGCGCAGAGCAGGAAAACCATCATAGCAGGAATGTCTGTATTTTCGCAGAAGGAGAAGTAGATCGATCGGCTACTGGTTCAGGAGTGAGCGCGCGCGCGGGGCTCCATTTTGCAAAAGGATCATTGAATCTGCATGAACCAATTACTATAGAAAGTATATTGGGTAGTACCATGACGGTAGAAGCAGTAGAATCTTTAGAGTTCCATACTTATCAGGCAGTTATTCCGAGAGTAACAGGCAGGGCCCATTTTACAGGAGAAAACACCTTCTGGTTTGACCCTAAAGATCCCTATAGAAAAGGTTTTATATTCAGATAGCCCTGGATGTATAGGCCCTTATTTTAAAAAAGCACGAATCTCCTGATTAACGGTATCGGCTTTTTCAAAGTGTACGAAGTGTCCGGCTTTATCTATCATTACAAGTTTGGCATTGGGCATTTGCTCGGTGCCCTGCTGTCCTATTTCTATTGTTTTCCCACCGTGCAAAAAGCGGTTAGGAATAAGGTTGTCCTGATGTCCATAAAATACAAGGGTGGGTTGTTTTACATCTGACAAATGATCAAAAACTGGTTGGTCAACCATCCCTTTTATGCATTGGGTGATGATATAGCAATACGCATCAAATCCCTCTGCATTGCGCATAGCTATTCTGTCATTTATCATAAAAAGGGCATCATCTGGCAGCTGATAAAAATTCCAGGCAATATTTTCTTTGATCTGATCCACACTGCTTAGTTTAATAGCTGTTGGTGTGAGTATATTTCGAAGCCATTCTTTTTCTCCCTTATGGAAAGTTTCAAAGCCAGCAGGAGATACGAGAATCAATTGCTCGACAATATCAGGATAGGCTAGTGCTGTAGTAATGGAGATTTGTCCGCCCATTGAATGTCCAGCAAGAATAGCTCTGTCTATACCTAGCTTCTGCATGAAATTTTTGACTATCGTAGCATAATAGGACATGCTGGCTTCATAATTTCCTTTACTCGATTTGCCATAACCCGGTAGGTCAATAGCAATACAGCGATAGTTTTCGCGTAGCCCTTCTATATTCTTTTTCCAGGCAGGAGCATAACTGCCTAGGCCATGGATGAAAATAATTGTTTTCGAGCCTTTCCCTTCGTCAAAATAAGCTATTTCGAGTTCATCATTGAGCTGTACTTTTTGAGTAGGGAATGGATAAGAAATTTCGTCAAAGGTATTGACAGAAGATGCTTCTTTTTGAGCATATAGGCCGAAAGTTAAAAACACAAAGGCAAGGGATAGTATAGTTTTCATCGTATGATTTTTAAAACATCAACCATTTGAATACCAACAAACTTGTATATGGATTAACGGGGCGTTCGCTACTTCCTCCATTTACGCTAGGGCTATCATAAAAATCACCTAACCAAAGGTAAGCAGCATGTAATTCTAATTCCATGAATACACCTAGCTGATAGCCGATTTTAAAATTACCCTCCAAACCCATAAAGCGCCCTCCTCGAGTAGGTTCTACATTACTGAATGCACTGGCAAGGCCAATTTTTCCATGCAGTTTATATGGGATGAAGTCATGCCCAAGATTGATTGTTCCGCCAGCTAGTCCATAACCTAAATTGGAGATGTCGGTAACAGCCGCGACATAGCGATTAACTACATTGGCATGAGGAAATAATAGATAACCGCCATGAGCAACATTCAAACCGCCTGGAGTGGCCCAGGTATTGCCTGTCATTACTCCACTATATTGATCATCGGCTAGTCCATCTTCATCTCCAGTGGTATAAATCAGGTCTGCCCATATTGCATCGTTTGGAGTCTTGCCATAGCGATATCCTCCTCGTAAATTAGCTCCGAGTCCACTAATTGAAGGGCCTGTGTCCCATTGATCATTTGCCTTGAGCTCTGTACGGCCAAGGTTGTAATTGAGGTAGCCATTCATAAACCAATGATCCATCATCTTACTCTGATTATAGGAAAAATAGGTGCCTAACCATATTACATCTGCTCTATAATCATTGCTGCCAAAGCCAAAACGAAAAGTTCCGTTATAGTCATTAAGGGTACTATTGAGCCCCTGCCCTAAAATGGAAGGCCCTCCCTGTCCATTAGACCGATCGCGAACATAGTATAATGATCCACCCCAATGCCAGCGTAAGCCGATCGCTCTTTGGTAGGTAAATTCCATCATGTGTACATCATCATCGCGTTGTATGCTATTTTCGTATAGCTGGAAAATGCCTGCCTTCCACTTGTAGAAATCGGCATCTCTTCTTACGGTCACACCTATTCCATCAGTACCCCAATAATTGAGGCGATAAGAAGTATTTAGGAGCTGGTCTACAAATGTACGATAGGGATTGTGTGGGGTGTCATACATACGTTGTAGGCCTATATTGACAGCCCATCCTGACGCAGGTATTAATTCCAGTTCTATATTCTGGGTTTGCAGATTCACCTGATCCCCCGAAGGCCCTCCTCCAAAATTACCTCCGGTACCATAGGAGACATCTCCCCAGGTAAAATCAATCTCGAAAGAAGCCCTTAAAATAGCTCTACCATTGAACAATTTAGGTTGGTAAATGAAAAATGGAAGTATGCGTTGTTCTGCATAAGAAGCTCTTAATGTATCAGAAGTTGTTGTTGTATTTTGACCGTATAAACGCCCAATTACCTGCCCTTTAAGGAAGTCATTAGTGGGGTAAATGTTACTATTTACATAATGATTGTAGAAGAAGGCAATATATTGAAATTCTTTATTGGACTGCTCTGGGATTTTTTTTTCCAATTGCTGGAAATAAGGAGGGGTTTGAGCCGTCGCCAATAAAGGTAAGAGAAATAGTAGCCAGAGTAGAGAATACTTCATGCCTGGGTATTTAATAATAGAAGAAGATGGCTGCCAGGTATTTCAGATAATACCTGACAGCCCAGGTCCTATTCGATTTTTTCGTAAGTCTGTACGTTGGTTGTGCCTAAAATGCCACCACTACTGCTACCAAAACCTTCGGCTGCAGTAGGAGGAGTAGCTCCAATATCGGGAGCCGTTTGTACAATTTCATATTGCATAGTTGTGCCATCTACTTCAAAAATACCTATAGAAGTAAGTACTGCTGGAGAAGATTGCTCGACTGTAATGTCCCATATGTCTCCTGTTCCACTTTCTGCCTGAGTGAAAGTACCTTCTAGTACTAGCTTTGCACCAGAAGTATCATATTGCTCTACTAAATAAGTATTGTCTGTGCGGAATTCTGCGTAAATGCTATCAGTAGCAAAAAGAGTAACTAATAAAGGAGCCACGTTGTCACCAGAAGATTGCCATTTTCCATGTATACCCACTTCACAAGCTGGACAATCCGTACCGCCACAATCTACGCCCTCTTCATCGCCATTCTGAATCCCATCCTCACAGGTAGGAGTGGGTTCATTACTATCATCATCACTGCAAGACTGCCAGGTAACCGCCATGCCTGTCATTGCTAGTAAAAACAAGAGCATCTTCAACTTCTTCATAATTAATATTTTTAGTTGTTGTTAATTGCGAAATTTATCAACAGAAATTATCCAAATTTCCAAAGAGATGATTGGGATACAAGATAGAGAAATGCTGTACTCAGCCAATATCACGCTTTAATATTTAAAGGGTTGACTAAGTATAATATGAAGAAGTATTCAAATTGTATTCGTCTTGAATTATTTGATTGTTTGATAGAAAAGAGTTCTTCTATTTAAAGGTTGACTTTGATAAGCTATTGGATTTAGTTCTTTTTTGAAAATATGAGGATATTAAAGGCCTCTTTTATCCTTTTGTTTACAAAACTCTATTAGTCCTCCACTCCAAAGGACTTTGTCATTTTTACCTTTGGGACACGCTATTATATTACCCATTACCCAAGGAAGCCGATAAGCGGATTATCTTACAACATTACAACATTACAACATTACAACATTACAACTCCTAATACTCCATCTTCACTAACTTCAGCTTGCTGCGATGTTCGCTAGGGATGATCAGTGTATTAGCATCTACCTGGAAGGCATCACGGAATCGTAGTCGCAGCTTGAGGCGTTCGGTGCTCATCAGGCTATTACGTTCAGAATCTCCAATACCATTAAGAACGTATTCGCTAACTGTATTCTCGTATTTGATCTCATCGTTAAAAAGGAAGCGTAGATTACTACCGGTTTTGAAGAGGAAAAAAGAAGAATAAATGGCATCGTCATCTTGAGAATATTGCTTCTTATGGAGTACCGTATTCCAATGGGTAGTCCCATCGGGATGGATCGATAAACTAACAATATCTTCGTAATAATAATCAACAGCAAAGCGGGTATGAGAGTCGTAATAGGAACGATTTACTGCAGCGGCACGGCGGTCCATCGTTCGATTTCGTTCTGCTATTAGTATGACACCACCATCTCGCCTGAGTACAAGTTCAGCAATTTCAATATCTGGTACCCCTTTATTTTTATCGGCTTCTTTACCCAGCAAGTTGATCATAAAATCATTATTAAACGTATTAAAGGATAATAGGAAGTTTTTATGATCCTGTGGTTTTATATTGAGATAAAAAGTACCATCTGCACGGCCAAGATTCTTATCAGAGAAAAAGCCAGTACCTATAAGGTTTCCATTGAGGTGGTCAAAAGCAAAAGTAGCAGCGTAGGTGAGCTTACTTTGCATAGGAATGTTGAACTGTATCAACTCTTTACTTAGCCCATAATAGCAGTGAAATTCGTAATAATGCGTTTCCCGTTGATTACGATAATTGTTTTTCTCCAGGACTAACATCATGTTGCCATCATTATCAACGATGATGTCTCTAAAATTTTGGAAGTAATTAAACTCAGGCGGTTGAACAGATGCTTCCCATAAGACCTCCATATTTTTCACATCAAAAGATATAACCTTAAATGTATGTTGTTTTTCGATATGATATAAAAGTAGCTTGCTTCTATCTTCTGATTCAACTACTGTAAGATTAGGATTGTAAAATAGATAACCATGATTTTTGATGGTAGTAGAATCTATTAGATTGGCAGCGGGGCCGTATTTGTGTATTTTAGTAATAAGGTTTGACTTTTCTCTAAATCTATAAATAATGCTAAATGCACCTTTGTCTGCCAATACATAGAGTACCTTGGGTTGGCGTTTGTCTAACTCGAGATTCTTACGCCAGGACTCTTGCATTTGATCATCAAAGGCAGTAACCTCAAACTGGACTCCCTGGTCTCGGAATAGCAAAGTGCGGTTTCCCATTTTTCCCAGGAGGTAATAAGCAATGTCTTGCCTCAACATAACCGGTTCTGAAACAGTTATCTTTTGAGCCTGAATAAAGAGCGGTACGACTAGTAAAAAGAGGAGTAAAAAATTTTTCATAGCTTGAAATATGAATGGTTTGACCTGGTTGATAAGAAGTTGCCTAAGGTTTGCTTCTGAAGGCGAGGAAGCAGCATTTTTATTTCAATTGTCCCGACAGCTATTGGGATTTTATCGCCCTATAATGATAAAAAACAAAAAATAGGGTAAAAAGGCGCTTTTGATAGGCCAGTGAGAAAACTTTAGACAGCTTCTAATATAACAATAAAAAATCAGTAATTTATGTTTGCAATATGCACGATATTAGCACATATTTAAATTTTAGAGATGTTCTCGGGCCGTCTTATTGTCGAATAGTAAAAAGAGAATGAAAATCAGTTACTTAATAATAACGTTATCGGTTTTACCTTTAGTCTTATGGTTGGCTATATACCTGTTTCAAGATAAACTGATTTTCAGGCCAACACCGCTCTCTAAGGAATACTCCTTTCAATTTGAAAATAGTTTTGAAGAGCATCAACTCGAAACAACTGATGGGGAGTTGATTAGTGCCCTTTTTTTTTCTTCCGATCAGGCGAGCAAAAAAGTAGTTCTTTATTTACATGGCAATCGCCATCATCTTCAACGTTGGGCAAAGCATCATAGCACCTTCAATCAATTGGGCTATGATTTTTTCGCCCTTGATTATAGAGGCTTCGGTAAAAGTACGGGTACTCCAAGTGAAGCAGGCTTATATAAAGATGCAGAAGCGGCTTGGCAATGGCTGACGGAGCGCTATCTGCCTGAAGATATTGTTGTTTATGGACGATCTTTAGGGACTGGTCCCGCCACTTATTTGGCTCATAAGTACCCGGCAGCAAAACTTCTGCTGGAGACTCCCTACAATAATATGCCTTGTGTCGTAAAGTCTCAAGCTATTATACCTATACCAAATATCTTCTTCAAAGTACATTTACCTATAGATGATTGGCTGCCAGATTTACGGGCACCTGTATATATTTTTGCAGGGAACCGTGATAAAGTAATTCCTCCTGCATGTACTAAAAAATTAAGGCCCTTGCTAGGCAAGGAGGGGCACTACTATGAAATAGAAGGGGCCGGCCATCGTAACCTGGCTGATTTTGAAGAGTACCATTATTATTTAAAAAAAGCACTTTTTCACTAACTTTGTGCCTCTTAAGCGATTTACTAAAAGACAGATGAGCAAGAGAAACAAGCTACAGAAATTTGCAGAAGTACTAACTTTCCCTAATGTATATGAGAGCTTCAATCCTAAAGCACCCCAGTTACATGGGCTGAATGGTGAACCAGTAGAAAGAAAAGGTGAATGGGCTGTAAAACATTTTAATAATCAAAATCCTATTACATTAGAGTTGGCCTGTGGGCGGGGGGAGTATACCCTGGATCTTGCTCGCACCTATCCTGAGCGCAACTTTATAGGAGTAGATGTCAAAGGAGCTCGTATATGGAAAGGCGCAAAAATCGCATTGGCAGAAAATTTAAATAATGCTGCTTTTCTGCGTACTCGAATTGAAGAAATTGCTTTTTTCTTTGAGCCTGAAGAAATAGCTGAAATATGGATCACATTTCCCGATCCTTTTTTGCGTAAAAGCAAAGCTAACAGGCGTCTCACCTCTGCTCGTTTCCTGGGGGAGTATAAAAAAATACTGAAGAAGGATGGCATCATTCAACTGAAAACCGATGAGCCTAATCTTTATGAATTTACCCTCGAAGTATTAGCAGAATATCCTGGTGCAGAAATCCTTTATCAGGATGATGATATCTATTCCAAGCCTTTACCTATTCCAGAGCTGGAAACTAAAACCTACTATGAGCGCATACATCTGGCAGATGGAAAGACGATCAAGTACGTACGTTTCAAACTGAATGAAGTATAAGGCTTTTGTGCTTCTGTTGATGAATGGGGTGTATCAGGGAAAATTAAGACGATACATCACATATAGTTCAAATACGATACTAAGCTTACCTTCTCATATATTTTGATTGGAAGTAATTTTACAATATTTCCAGACAGATTTTTTGATCTTACTGATTAATATCAATAATTTGGGATGATCTAACCAAATGTGATGCTGCAAGGCATGAAAAGGCCAAATTTCATGTTTGTTTGAGCGATCACTAAAAGATCAAACTATGTCAAAAAATCTGAGCGAACTGTCAGGAAGGAAAGGGCTATCCGATAATTTGTTTACTCGTTTGGGGGAACTGGCGATTGAGGATGGGACTCCGAGTGAAGCAGAATTGTCCCAACTGGCAGACGAATTTCTGATAGGAAATGCTAACACCTACGGAGCTACCACCTTCTATGATTTTCTCAAACCGGAAAATAAAGATAAGAAGGTTTACCTCTGTAATGGTACCGCTTGTCTATGTGCAGGGACACAGGAAGGAGTGAAAAAAGAACTAGAGAAACATTTTGCACCCAATGAGATTGGGCATATGACTTGCCTAGGCAGGTGTTATGAAAATGGTGCTTTTCACTATAAAGGACAAAACTATTCCAATCTATCTTCTGAAGACTTGACCAATTTGCTGAAAAGTAATGAAGGACAAAACCATACAGGAGCATATAATGTCAATGCACCCCAACGTTCGATCCTGACAGCCCCTTATAATGATCTATCAGCTTATTATGCTCCTTTTAGAAATATTCTTGGACAATCACCAGAAGCAATACTAGAGGAGATCAAAACATCCAATCTGCGAGGCCGTGGTGGTGCTGGTTTCCCAATGGGGTTAAAACTGGAGTTTTGTAAGAAGGCAAAAAGTGACGTCAAGTTCATTATTTGTAATGCAGATGAGGGAGACCCAGGTGCTTATTCTGATCGCTATCTGTTGGAAGAACGCCCACATGCAGTGCTCTTTGGTATGCTGGTCGCAGGCTATATCACTGGAGCTACTCATGGTGTTCTTTATATCAGAGCTGAATATCCAGCGTCTGTAAAAAATTGTACGACGGCTATACAAGAATTACGTGATTTGGGTTTACTGGGAGATCACATAGCAGGAAGTAACTTTTCCTTTGACCTGAAGATTATAGAGGCGAAAGGTGCTTACATCTGTGGTGAAGAAACTGCTCTTATTAATTCGATAGAAGGGCAGCGGCCAGAAGTAAGAATACGCCCACCATATCCCGCTCAGGAAGGCTTATTTAATAAACCTACAGTAGTTAATAATGTAGAAACATTGGCTGCTGTTCATTTCATTGCTGAAAATGGTGGAGATGCCTGGAAGAAAATTGGAACTTCCAGATCCTCCGGTACTAAGCTGGTTTGCCTTGATAGCTTTTTTAACAAGCCCGGGCTTTACGAAATAGAAATGGGCACTCCGCTTGATGAAGTAGTCTATACTTTTGGCGGTGGTTTTAAACGTCCTGTAAAAGCAATGCAGATAGGCGGCCCTCTGGGAGGACTGGTACCTATTTCAAAAATTGGTGACTTGACGCTTGACTTCGAATCTTTTTCACAGAATGGATTCCTGTTGGGGCATGCTTCTGTCGTTTGTATTCCTCAGGATTTTCCAATGATAGAATTCATAGCGCATCTATTCGATTTTGCGGCTTATGAAAGTTGCGGCAAATGTTTTCCTTGTCGCCTGGGAACCAAGAGAGGCCATGAACTGGCACAGAAAGCAGTGACTGAAAATCAAGCGATTGATAAGACCTTGTTTACCGACTTATTGACAACACTTGAAGAGGGCTCGTTATGCGCACATGGAGGGGGTATTCCTTTACCAGTGCGAAATGCTTTACAGTATTTTGAAAGCGAGCTCAAACCATATTTTGCAGAATAATTGAGGCAGAAAGTTGAATTAGTTAGCTGACTAAATTTTTGACCATGGAAACGACCAATACTATCAACGGAACCATAACAATTGAAGCACAAAAAAATATAAAATTAGCCTATATAGATGGCAATGCTTATCCTATTAAAGAAGGGGAGAGCATGCTTTCCTTTATTAAAAGACATGTGGGGGAAAAAGCCGTGCCTACACTTTGTGATGCTCCCAATCTTAAGCCTTTTGGCGCTTGTAGAGTTTGCAGCGTTGAGGTAGCATTAGAAGCAGGGGGGAAAACCAAAACGGTTGCTTCCTGTCATACTCCAATGAGTGAAGGGCAACACATTTATTATAATACACCTTCCGTTCGTGCTTTGCGCAAAAATATCGTTGAGCTGGTGCTGACAGACCATCCATTGGATTGTCTAACCTGTGAGGTGAATGGTAATTGCGAATTACAGGATGTAGCAGCCAGAGTAGGAATTAGGGAAGTACGATATCCCGCAGGAGCTAATCATTTGGATCGATCGAAAGACCTCAGTCATCCATATATGATTTCTGATATGTCGAAATGTATTAATTGTTATCGTTGTGTAAGAGCATGTGATGAAGTGCAGGGGCAATTCGTTTTGAGCATGGCAGGAAGAGGTTTTGATGCACATATTGTCAAAGGCATTGATCAGTCATTTATGGAATCGGATTGTGTAAGCTGTGGAGCTTGTGCACAGGCGTGTCCTACCTCTGCTATTTCTGATGTTTTCCAGTCGAAAGCTATAACGGCTACAGAAACAACCAGAACGGTATGTACCTATTGTGGAGTAGGTTGTAATTTGGAAGTCTCTACTACTAATGGAGATGTAGTAAGCATTACAGCACCTTATGATGCAGAAGTGAATGAAGGGCATACTTGCCTGAAGGGGCGTTACGCTTTCCAGTTTTACAATCACCCAGACCGGTTGGATGCACCCATGATTAAGCGAGATGGGCAGTTTGAGAAAGTATCATGGGATGAAGCTTATGATTATATAGCAGAAAAACTAAGTACTTACAAGAAAGATTTTGGTGCTGATGCCATTGCAGGTATTTCTTCTTCGCGTTGTACAAACGAGGAAAACTACCTTATGCAGAAATTTATTCGGGCAGTAATTGGTACTAATAACATTGATGGCTGTGCGCGTGTATGTCATTCACCAACGGCACTGGGAATGCAACGCACCTTTGGTACTGGTGCGGCTACCAACTCCATAGAAGGGCTGAAGTATACTAACGGAATCATGGTGATAGGAGCCAATCCTACCAGCGCTCACCCTGTTACAGGAGCAAGGCTGAAGCAGTTTGCTATGAAGGATGGCAACCTCTCTATTGTTATTGATCCGCGTCGTACAGAGTTGGCAAAATATGCTACTTATCATCTGGCATTACGGCCGGGCACTAATGTAGCAGTGCTGAATATGATGATGTACTATATTGTCAAAGAAGGCCTGGTCGATAAGGCATTTGTTGAGAATCGTACAGAGGGGTATAGTGATTTTGAGCAAAACCTTCTTAAGATCGATATAGATGCAATGGAAGCAATTTCCGGTGTAGACCGTTCACTCGTTAGAAAAGCCGCGATTGCCTATGCAACGGCTCCTAATGCAATGTCATTCCATGGGCTGGGAGTTACAGAACATTCTCAGGGAACATTCGCAGTAATGCAAATTGCGGACTTAGCTTTATTGACTGGTAATATTGGAAGGAAAGGCGTGGGCGTGAATCCACTGCGTGGTCAAAATAATGTACAGGGTAGTGCAGATATGGGGGTACAACCACACCAGGGAGCGGGTTATCTCGATGTGACTAATCCTGAAGTCAATAAGCGGTATCAGCAATTTTATGGAGTAGATATCCCTAAGGAGATAGGTTACAAGATACCAGAGATGTTTGATGCAGCACTCCAGGGCAAACTCAAGGCTATCTGGATCATTGGTGAGGATGTGGTACAAACGGACCCGAATACTCAAAAGGTAATTAAAGCACTGAAAGCGACGGATCTGGTTATTGTACAGGAGTTGTTTATGACAGAAACAGCTAAATATGCCGATGTGATTTTACCAGGAGCTTCCTTCCTCGAAAAGTCGGGCACCTTTACCAACGGAGAACGCCGCGTACAAGCCGTAAGACAGGTAGTAGAGCCTATTCCTGGTACTAAACCGGATGGGCAGATCATTGTCGATATGATGAATAGATTAGGCTATGAGCAGCCTGATTATACGCCAGATGGTATGTTGGATGAAATTTCCCAAATCGTTCCATTCTTTGCAGGTATCTCCTGGGAAAATCTGGGTATCAATGGTAAGCAATGGCCAGTAGCCCTCGATGGGACAGATACTAAAATTTTACACTTACAAGAGTTTAAGCGTGGTAAAGGGTACTTTGAATTCCATCCTTTTGAAGAAAGTGCAGAGTTGGAATCTCATGCCAAGGACTATCCTTATATCCTAACTACGAATAGAGAATTGGAACACTACAATTGTGGAGCCATGACTCGCCGTACAGCTAATGAAAAAATCCTGACCAGCGATTATCTGATGATCCATCCGGAGGATGCGGTAAAACATCACATAAAGGAAGGAGATTGGGTATGTCTGGAATCACCAAGAGGAAAAGTAGATGTAAAAGCGAGGCTTACTGATGAGGTAAATCCAGGTGTGTTGAGTACTACCTTCCACTTCCCAGAAATCATGGTCAATAATATTACTTCTGATATTCACGATTCAGAAGCGATGTGCCCGGAGTATAAGGTAGTGGCAGTCCGTATTAGGAAGTCTAAAGGGAAGCATAAGCAAATGGCGGTTAATATGTAAAGAGCAGTTTTTACTGGATAGCCTACCATGACAGAATGCAACATAGTCTTTCAGGGGGCAATAAATAGTAATATCTCGAAAACGTAAGCGTTTCGGAAAAAAGAAATTTAATCAGTTTGGAAAAAGCTAAGGCAAAACATCAATAAGGTGCATGTTTTGAGCCGCAATACTGTGAGCATATAGGTCGATAGCAATTAGAAAAAATGGAAAACGCCTTAAAGACAATCAGAGAGCAAATTAAGAAAGGGGAAACCCAAAATTCAATTGATACTTTTCTGGATTATTCTAAGGATAATGCGAAAGATTATCTTGATGAATTATTGATGATTTCCGGAGATTATAGCGATATAGAAAAAAGAAGTAGACTAGGTATAATAAAGGAGGATGAGATTACCTTAAGGGTGAATAAAATTAATTATGCTCTGCTAAATATTATAGGAAAAATAGAAAGAGAAAATGTTGTAGAAGAGAACCCAAATTTCAAAAAAGTATACTTATCAAAACTACCTGTTACTACCAATAAATTTTTTGGAAGGCAAAACGAATTGAGTAAACTGAAGTATAATCTCGCTCAGGAAAGTATAAATATTATTTCGGTAATTGCCTGGGGAGGAATGGGAAAGAGTGCTTTGATTAATGAATTCTTAAGTGAATTATCGGTAGAAGGATTTTCTGATTATGATTATGTATTTGGATGGTCTTTTTACAATCAAGGTATAATCGAAAAAAGGCAAACATCTTCTGATGAATTTTTTAATCATTTGATAACTTATTTAGGATTAGGGGTTTTTTCTACTAAATCAAATTGGGAAAAGACATCTATTGTAATTGAACAGGTTCGCAAGAAGAAGATGCTTATAATACTCGATGGATTAGAGCCTCTTCAATATCCATCAGGAGAATTGTTAGGCAGGATCAGAGACACAAACCTATCAACTTTCATTAAAGAATTAAGCCGGTATAATAAGGGCAAAATCCTGATATCATCTCGTTTGAGTTTGTCTGATATCAGCTCCCTGATTGGGAAAATGGTGTTTGAGATAAAGTTGGGTAATATAGCGAAGACTTCAGGGTGTGAGTTGCTTTCTCATTTGGGAGTTAAAGGATTGAAAAGTGAAATGGAGCATTCTATAGATGAGTTAAGAGGCCACCCTCTTTCACTCATTTTATTAGGCAATTATCTTCGAGTTGTTTATAAAGGACAAATTGAAAAAAGAAAAAACATTAGCAGTCTTTATAATGAAAGAATAAAAGGAGAAACGGCTCATAAAATCATATCTACCTATAAATCATGGTTGACAGAAAAGCCAGAGCTTAACCTTTTGAATATTTTGGGCCTGTTTGATAGGCCTATCAATTATGAATTATTGGATTTTTTCTGCAAATCGCTTCCTATTAATTTTATATCTGATAAAATTCAGCAATTTAGCAGAGATAAGATGTTTTATTTGCTGAATGACTTGAGAGAATTGAACTTAATAACCATCAAGGAACACGAAAAAGATATTGAAGTCGATTGCCACCCAATAATTAGAGAATATTTTCAGAACGACATTAAAATCAATCAAAGTGCTAATTGGAAAAAAGCACATCAACTACTCTTCGATTATTATAAAAATCGACCTAAAAAAGAGACCCCTGATACTTTTGAAGAATTAGAACCACTCTTCCTTTCAATATATCACGGTTGTCAGGCAGAAATGTACAAGGAATCATTTAATGTCTATTGGGAGCGTATAAAAAGAAAACATCAGCATTATAGTACTGCAAATTTAGGTTTATTCGGCTTGGACTTATCCATGCTTTCCAACTTCTTCGAAAAGAAATGGGACACTCCATTGAATGAATTACACAAAACGATAAAAGCTTATGTCTTTTATTGGAGTGGATTTAGTCTATCTGCTGTTGGTTTTTTTGAAGATGCGATCGATCCCTTAAAGAATGCACTGGAAATGCGATTAAATCTTAAGCATTGGAAAAGTGTTTCTTCAATCGCAGACAATATTGCAGAAGCATATATTTCTCTAGGTAACCTAAAAGAAGCAAAGGAGTATGCAGAATTAAGCCTGGAGTATGCTCGAAAAAGCAAGGACGATTATTTAGCGGAAAACAAACTATGCAGTGTAGGTAATATTTTGCATCTATTGGGAAAATATGATTTAGCAGAAAAATATTTCAACGAAGCAGAAGAAATAGTACATAAAAGAAAAGCAAAGCATAAGTACTTACACTTGTATAATTCTTACCAGTATTGTTGTTTTTTGCTTACCCAAAACCAGTTAGATGAAGTTATTGAAAGAGCAGATGAAACGCTTAGGCCAGAAATCAGAGGTCATTGGACTCTAGATATTGCTTTGAATAAATATTGTAAAGGAACAGCACTATTGAAAAAGGCAGAAAAGAATTCCGAATACCTTTCTATTGCTAATGTGTTGATAAATGAAGCGGTTGATGACCTTAAGACCGCAGGTATGATTAGATATATTGCCTTGGGATTGATATTGAGAGTGCAACTTGAAATCAAGCTAGAGGAATATGAAAGGGCAGAGCGTACTTTAGAAGAGATACAGGAACTAATAGAAACCAATAATCTCGGTTTATTCTTTGTGGACTATCATTTGGAGTCAGCATTTTTAAATCTAGAACTGGGCAATATGAATGAAGCTGGAAGGCATTATAATGCATCTCATAAATTCATGCTTTATTTCGAATGCTTTTCAAAACAAGGAGAACTCATAAAGCTCGAAAACAAGATAAAGGCTACCTCCAATAATTAAAAAGTTAAGCCCATACTATGTCCAAATAGGATGTAATCATTATCTAGTTGTCTTCATTTGCCAATGAAAAATATAGCATTGTAGTAAGTGGCATTAGCTTGCAATCTTGTTTGGGTTTAGGTATATTAGTATATAATTACTCAATTATTATAGTAGAATGTATTCATTTTAAACAACTATTAGTTAGTTAATGATATGCTTTATTTGTTTTAAAGTGTTGATAGTTAGGTTTTTATATTTTATAGAGGTAAAGCCTTGGTTAATGTACATCGAATAAAAGTATATAAATATTGAACATCATAATTTAAGTATAAAAATTCAAACCAACTCCACAGAATTGAAATAGACGATATCATCTAAACCCCTATAACCATGAGATGGAAATTCTGGAAACGAAAACCAAGGAAAAAAGATTTAAAAGAGGAATTAAAAGGAAAAGGATCTTATTATTTGAAGCAACTGGAGGCTAAAAGAAAGAAAAAGAGATGGTATTTGATTTTTAAGACCTATAAATATAGTGAGGAAGATTTGATGAAAAGCCCAGAAATGGAAAGAGTCGATACGGTTATTAAAGAATTAAACGAGCTAATACGGACAAAAATTAAAGGTGAGAATATAGATCTCAATGAGTATGATAAAATTAGGGCAACAATAAAAGAATTAGAGGATGAAAAAAATTCAGAGATAGAAGAAATAGAAGGGCGAGTACCATTAAGAGGAGATAGATGGAGAAATAGATTTGGGCAACTAAAAGAGTTTTTCAAGTGACAAATAGAGAAGCAAAGTGATTGAGGTAGATGTTTGACTGATGATACTACGATCGTTGAAAATTGTATCCTCAATAAAATACACTTATTCTCAACGCTGAATTGTTAGCTTTATGGTAAAATGTCTCTCCAGGATGAGGGAAGCATAAATTTTGACCAGTTTACAAAGTCGATCAATCACTTATGCTACGAGCTAAAACAGGAAACCCATGAAGTCAAAAGTGAAAATCGGGTACTTTTTCATAAGAGAACGATACCTTATGAGGACGATTGTAGATTCCTTATAATTGTGGAGTGGGGGTGATAGCGCGTACTTACAGATAGAGATAAATGCTAATTAATAATGACAACAGACCAAATAATAGACCTGCTTAAAAAGGAAGCAAATCCAGAAAAAGTACTGCTAAAAGAAGCCAAGTTTGGAGTTACTGCCATAAATGCGCTAGGTATTTATCACAAAGATTTGAAGGAAATTGCTAGGAGAATTCCAAAGGAAGATGAGATTGCCATTCAGCTTTTTGATTCAAATATATATGAAGCAAGACTACTTTGTAGTAAGGTATTTAATCCTAAAAATCTGACGGAGGAATTAATGGAAAAATGGGTGAGCACATTTGAAAACTGGGAAATTTGTGATTCGTTTAGCATGGGGCTCTTTGCCAAAAGCAAATATGCGGTACCAAAGGCAATTGAATGGACAAATAGAACAAGAGAATTTGAGAAAAGAGCAGGATTTGCAATAATTGCTGCATACTGCATGGCAGATAAAGAAGCTCTTAATGATACATTCGAACAATTCTTTCCTATCATTAAAAGAGAATGTACAGACGAAAGAATTTATGTAAAAAAAGCAGTCAACTGGGCTTTAAGGAATATTGGGAAGAGAAATGTAGACTTAAAATTAAGAGCGATTTCGATAGCAAAGGAAATAGCCGAAAAGAATGATAAAACAGCAAAATGGATTGCCAATAATGCGTTGAAAGAATTAACAGCTGAAAAGATTCGCATTTCAGACTATCCAAGAAGTATTTATAGAAACAAAAACGATCAGGGCTAAATTTGGTGAGTTGAAAGAGTGAAGGGAGGAATCAGAACACAAAAAGTCATTGCAAGGGATACAAAATCTATAAAAAACATAATAATTTGTGATTTAATTCACATAAAAACATAATAATTTGTGATTTAATTTATAATTTGCTTATTATTACTTAATGATAAATAGAACATTAAGCCATCGAATTGAATCCAAGATTGGGCGCGGAAAAGCAATTATGATTATAGGTCCACGACAAGTGGGTAAGACAACACTAATACTCAAGTATCTTGGAGGAGTAGATTATAAATTTTTTGATGGAGATGATCCTGTAACGAGATCATCTTTGGATACACCAAACACAGAACAAATCAGGACTTTATTAGAGAATAAAAAAATCGTATTTATAGATGAAGCACAAAGGATCAACAATATTGGATTGACAATGAAAATAATTGTAGATCAATTTAAAGATATACAGTTATGGATTAGTGGTTCATCTTCATTTTCACTATTCAATGAATTAAATGAACCACTAACAGGCAGGAAGTGGGAATATGAAATGTTTCCTATAAGTTGGGAAGAATTTGAAGATTATAAGGGGCATTTAATTGCAGAAAGGCAATTAGAAGATAGACTAAGATTCGGAATGTATCCTGACGTTATTAACAATCCAGGTGAAGAAATAGAAATTCTTCAAAATTTAGTTAATAGTTACCTATACCGGGATGTATTATCCTATGCAGGTATAAAGAAACCTGATGTTTTAGATAAATTAGTGAGAGCTTTGGCTCTTCAAGTTGGTAGTGAAGTTAATTATAATGAATTAAGCCAATTAGTAGGAATAGATAGAAATACTGTAGAAAAATATATTTCTGTATTAGAGAAAGGATATGTAATATTTCGTTTGCCGAGCTATAGTAGAAATGTTAGAAATGAAATTAAGAAAGGACGGAAGATATACTTTTATGATAATGGGATCAGAAATATGATTATAGGTTCAATGAACGAAGTCAATCTTCGGACGGATATTGGAGCACTATGGGAAAATTTTCTAATTTCAGAGAGAATAAAACAAAACAAATATAAGCTCACCTTGGCTAAATCTTATTTTTGGCGCACGACACAACAACAAGAAATAGATTATATTGAAGAAATTGGCACGGAATTGAAAGCTTATGAGTTTAAATGGAGCCCAAAGAGAAAAGCTAAAATATCAAAGACATTCACTGAACAATACAAAGCTAAAGGCTTTGTCATCTCAAGAGATAATTTTAGAGATTTTGTAAAAATATAATAACAAGTGTTTGATAATGGATGAAATAAGGCAAAGCGATTGAGTAAAGTGTAGATGAATATTGAAGTTGTTTAAAAACATCTTAATGACCGCTAAAAATATCCTTTTCCCCTTCTTTTCATTTTTTTATCGCCCCGTAGCACCACTACCGTAGTTCTCCGGTACAGGTACGAAGCTCAAAAAAAATATCAATCAGTGAAAAAACCTGATCTCAATCGACTCATCAGACATTCTTAAACAACTTCTATATTTTAAAATAATCTTACTACTCTTTCTTCTTCTCCTAGTCTTTTATTGGCCGAAAAGGTAATGACCAATGATGCCGCACGGACAAGTATCGAATGGCCATCACAACCAGCATTGAAAAAATCATATTGATTTCAAATGCTTTCCAAATATATTCCAGGCCTAAAAATACACCTCCGCCTGCCAGGCAAGCACTTGCATATATTTCTTTACGGAAAATCAGGGGTACTTCATTGGATAATACATCTCTTATCACCCCTCCAAAAACTGCCGAAACAACTCCCATTAATAGAGCTACAATTGGCGCCAAGCCTATATCCAGGGTTTTTTGAAGCCCAAGAATTGTAAATAAGCCTATACCTATTGTATCAAAAAGGAATACACTCTTTCTCAGGCGGCGAATTATATGAACAAAGAAAAAACAAAAAGGAAGTGCCAAAAATATAGCCAATAAATAATTTGTATCCTTCATCCACCCAACAGGTGTAGCTCCTATTAATAAATCGCGCAAAGTCCCCCCTCCTATTGCTGTAACGAGGCCAATGATCGTTGCCCCTACTAAATCAAATTTCTTCTCAATTGCTGTGATAACCCCACTGATTGCAAATACCAGTGTACCAAATAAGTCAATTACATAAATTAAATCCATAGCGATTTATATAAAACAGCCCGTTTAGCCACTAAAAATTCGTCCCTAATTCTATCCCTATTATGGCATTCTCTTCTTCAGATGCACCAATCAATACACTAAGTGTATAAGATCTCACCAGAGGAAGTATATAAATTCCTCCACCATATGATAACTGCCAGCTTTCTTCCGTAAATCCTTCTTCAAATATTTTCCCCATATCATAAAAGCCGCGCAGGCCAATTCTAATGGGCCAAAAAGCATTTTTAATTTCTCCAATTGGGAATCGCAATTCTGAATTCAAATAAACCCGCCTGTCTCCTGCGAATCGGTTGCGGCGGAAGCCTCGAAGGTTTTGCTGCTGCCCCAATTGAGGTAATTTATAGAAAGGTGTTTCGCCAAAAGAGCTACTATAACCCGAGCGTACGCCTAAAACAACGGGGATCAGCCTGGGACTTAAATAATACTCCAGATAAGTATCGAATGTTCCATAGCTTTTCCCATTCCCCATACCCACTTCTTGTTCGACAAAAAAACGATAGCCACGGCTTGGAAAAACTTTATGATCTCGAAGGTCCAGTTCTACTGTAGCAGTAGCATTCGCAAGAGTCAATTCACCTGCGCCATATACATCTGTTACATCCACCAAAATTCGCCCGGATTTGACAGGTACCTCATTTTGACTGATTCCCATCATTAGTTTTGCGGAGCTGTTCTTCCAAAAATTTCTTCGAAAGCCGGCCTGTATTCCTAAACGATCAAGTTGGACTAAGTAATAATCCTCATCGAATAAGTTTTCGTCCAGGATTGTCCCATTACCAATTCCAAAGAAGTAATAATAATCATCTGGCTGAGCCCAATCTGCTCCTATTAACAAGTCCCATTTACGCAACACATGATGAAAATCGCCTTTATAGCTCAAAGCAAAATTGCCAAGGGTACCTACCTCAAAATTCAGGCTATGCTTAGCACTGTAGGCTCTTTTTTCGAAATTATGACGAGTGAAACTAAGCCCTCCGTTCAGGCGTAAGCCATTAAATGAGTTAAAGGCGATATAAGCTAAGGGTGTATAGGTATTGTATTGAAAAGCTCGCCTATCGTAATAATATAAATCATCATTCCAGGAATTAACTTGTTTCCCATTAGCTCCTAAATTAATTTTGGCTCCCTGATCTCGTTCATAAACATAAGTACGCCTGCCTCTCTTTTTCAAAATAGATGCGTCTTCGTATTCATCATCGCCTATTCCTCCAATAAGGCGCAGCCTGATCGCATCTTTTGCTTCTCCTTTCACAACAAATTTATCGTTCTTCCTCAGTCCATATAAACGAATTTCCTGAGTTTCGTCAGGTATGAACCTGCGCTGATAAAACGGTTGACTATCATCCTTTCCATAAACCTGGACCAAAGTACTACCATCCTGATTACGAGTAATTAGAAACTGGTCTTTCTTATTGGTGCCTAATACATCAACCTGCCTGGCTAATAATTGATAAAAACGATCAGCATAGGAAGCCAGGTCTAATCGCCGCTGCTGAAGCTTTGCCAATATCTCCTCTCCACTAATTGCATAACTTTCTACTGGCAACTGTTGAAGAGCAGTTTTCATTTCTTCATCTGTCAGCATACTCTGAACTTCCTTAGCGGCCAATTGCCAATCGGCTTGTGTTAGTTCATTGCCAAGAAAGCGGTCCATATGCCTCGCCTGGTAGGTTAGCGAACGTACACTATTGATTTTATGCTTAAAGGGCTCCAGATTAGGCACCGCCCATTTACGAGTAGCCAAATAAGGGATAAAACCATCAAGATTTGAGAAAGCATGATCCCGGTCACGAGGGATCGGCCTTACCAGTGTATATTCATTTTTATGAAAGGCTGCCCATTTCCAATTGTCTTCGTGTTTGCTCCAATCTCCGATAAGTATATCAAACAAACGTGCACGTGCAAATTCCCGTTTATCTAATACCGTATTACTTTCATCGTATAAGATGCGAAAAAACTCATAGCTCTTATAAATATCATCTGCTTCGCCAAAAGGCATTTCTCCTTTTCCTTTGCTAGTAGGCCGTTCTTCTATCATCCCCAACATACCAGCAAATGATGTTCGAAACCTGCCAAGCTGAGGATCATCAGGCATTACATATAATTGTGGAGTAGCATGTAATAATTGTAATTCGCTGAGCATCTGTGCAACGGGAATTGCTCCATATGGATGCTGAGAACTTGTTTGATCACGAGTTACTGTTGCTGCTACAGTACTTCGGAGGGCATAACGCAAAGTAGCAGTAGGGTCTTTATCTACGGAACGAAATACATACTGCCTGCCATCAGGACTACGCATTTTCAAAGACTTGGTCTGACGCCCCCCTCCTTTTCCTAAAATTTCAAGCCCTCCGAAAGCGGTGTCTAAATGAAGAAGAGGGACAGTGATTTCACTTGTCCAATCTTCTCGATAGTGAGGGCCAAAAAACAGTTGATGAAAATTGCTCGCCGCATATTGCTTTCCGGCAGCAAGGCTCCTATCTTCTTTTTGTATAACAGGCTCTTCAAAATCCATTGCCACCTGCTCCTCTTCATCACAGGCAACGCTAATCTGATTCACCGGTATGTCTTGTAATTCATTGAAACTACATGGTGACTGGTATAATATACCTGTATCAGTACTGCTAAATCCATCTGCTTGATGATGCATAAAATGATAACCAACTTCTCCATCTGCTTTAAAATAGAGTTTTAGAAATCCCGCTTCAACAGATGTAAATCGAGTAATATAATTATCCTTTACATAAGTTCCTCCTACTGGTGCTCCACTATTCAGAAGGCTGGCCGTTAAGTAACTAACAACTTGATGGTGATGCCCATGTCCTCCTAAAAATATTAGGTTTTCATATTCTCCACTCAATTCTCGTACATAGGATGTGAATTCTTCAAAACGTTCATTGGTAATATCTCGTTTTGTTCCTACATTTTCATGAAAAGCAGCAAGCATACCACCAAAAACAGGAGGCAATAAATGCTTTTGAATTGGAAAGTAACCATTGTATTCTCCTGTAGAATAAGGTGGGTAGTGTCCTGCTATAATAATATTGCGGCTCCTTCTTTCTTTTATTGCATCTTCTATTTCTTCATGAATAGCCTCTTCCACAATTTCATCACACATTGCATCTGCGGGGATCGGTTTTCGATATGGATGATTCCACCATTGTGTATTCAAAGGTAGTAAGAGAACATTATCGCCAATCTTTTCCTCATCTGGCCCTGGGCATCCATCATCTACTAACCAGTCTATATTTTCCAGGGCCTGACCTTCAACATAATCTTCCATTTTTTGCACACATTCCCATCCTTCTTTACCAGAGTCAGTCCAATCTCTATCACCAGCCAAAAGTCCTATTTCTACTTCCGGATGTTCTACCGCAATATTAAATATAGGTTTTAGTTGTGCCGTATTGGGTAGCGTACCATTGCATCCTGCAATATCGCCAGTAAACAATAGGTATACTGGATATTGAGATTGCTTCAATTCTGAATCCAGGTGTTGCCAAAAAGAAGCATCTGTGGAGATATCCATACTATTACCTATCACCCATATTTCCTGATTACCTTGAGTTTTTCCCTGAACGATCATAAAGAGAAAAAGTAAAAACAATATCGATTTATAAGGTGTGCTAGATGAAAACATGCTCTTTATTTTTACTCGTCTATATGAATAATCTACTGATCATTGCAACTCTTCAATTAATATTTTAAGCATACAAGTTTAATTCCTTAAAAGTTTAATAAGGATCGACCAAAAAATAACTTTCCGTTTTCCTCAAATCTGGATTACTGAAAGCTTTGTTTGAATAGAATTAGTGAAACTTCAAGTGAAGAGTTATTTTTTGATTAGTACTAAGAAAGATAAGATATTTTTTAATCTGCCAATTGCCGTCAACTATAACATGTGCTTGCTCTTTCAAATTTCCCATAGTTTTGGTTTCTTTGTTGAAACGAATACTTGTTGATAGCATAATATCCCAAAAATAACCCGAATAGCCATTGCGAATGAGAAAGTTACTCCTACTCACTATATTCTTGACAGTTCACTTATGCATTTATTCACAAAGCATAGTGATTAACAACCCTTCTAGTTGCAACATTGGGCTAGATCTTACAGATGGAGCTTGTGATCCTAATCTCAATATTATTCCTGATCCAGATAGAGTAATTATCAATGTCAATAATGCTATTGGAAACACCCTGGGAGTAGATGTTTATCTTCAAGAAGTACAGTTAATTATCACTCACACCTGGACCAATGATTTAGATATCCGCTTAAAATCTCCAGGTGGACAGGAAATTCCTCTTTCGCTCGATAATGGAGGGGGTGATGATAACTATGGTGATTTTGAACAAGCCAATTGCATGGGTACTGTTAGATTTAATATGACTAGCTGTACCTCTATTGTAGGTGCCTCCGCCCCGTTTATTGATCAAGCTTATCGCCCTCAGGGTAGCTTCAATGACTTCAATGATCTTGCAACAGATCCAAATGGTTTATGGGAACTCAGCATTTGTGATGATGCAGAAGGAGATGTTGGAAGACTTGAATACGCAGCACTAATCTTTGCACCTATCACTTGCTTAGCTGTAGAATATCTGGAATTACAAAGCCAGGATACTACATCTGTTACTATCAACTGGGTTCCGGAAACGAGCTGCGGGACTAGCATTCTTGAATATGGCCCTCCCGGATTTGTACCAGGCCTGGGCAGCACTGCTAATGAAGGTACCGTCATCACCCTTAATGGCTGCCCCCCTTTTGAACTTACCGGCTTACAAGAGGATACCGAATATGACCTTTATATACGTAAAGACTGCGGTAGCGGAAATATCTCAGGAAACTCCTGTCCTTTATCCTTTACAACAGGTTGCCTCCCTGCTGCTCCTTCTATTCGTACAGATTTTGATGCTTTAAGCCTTTGTCCTGGCTTTTGCTATACAGATTGTTCTTTTGATGAAATATGGCGCAATAGCGAAGCCAATGATTATGACTGGCTAGTTAACAATAGTAATACATTTACATTTGGCACCGGGCCTGTTGCTGATGCCAGTGGTAGTGGTCAATACATTTACCTCGAAGCTTCTGGAGAAGCATGTACCGACGATAAGACAGCCTATTTGATTTCCAACTGCTTTCAATTGGATAAGCAAGGAAACGATAGTTGCCACCTTTCTTTCTTTTACCATATGTATGGCGATGGTATTGGAAGTTTAAGCCTTCAGGCCAGTAATAATGGTGGTTTTTCCTGGACTACTCTTTGGCAAAAAATGGGCAATCAGGGAGATGAATGGAAAAAAGAATATATCGGCCTTGGAGATTATCCAGATGGCAGCATCCTACAATTGAGATTCGTAGGGCAAGAGGGAAATACTTCCAGAGGAGATATAGCATTAGATCAAATAGTCTTTTATGGCTCTATAGATCAAGGCCCTCCATCCCATGTCTTTTATGTAGATAATGATAATGACGGCTTTGGCAATAGTAATGAAAAATTATATAGCTGTTCAGATATTGTTCCTTCTGGTTATGTGAGTCAAGGCGGCGATTGTGATGATAACAATCCTGCCATTAATCCCGGAGAAGAAGAGGTACCTTGCAATAACATTGATGAAAATTGCAATGGCAATACCGATGATCCTATTCTTTCCCCTCCCGTTGTTTCTCACGATACAATTTGCCCAGGAGAAGGAACGACCCTTTGTGCTTCAGATTTCGAGCGATTCATCTTTTGGTATGATGCTCCTACGGGTGGGAATTTTCTTGGTTTTGGAGATTGCTTATTCCTCAATAGCTCTCAACTTTCCAATAATGGGCCAGTCCCAATCACCTATTATTTTTATGCTGAAGATAGTGATGGTATCTGTACTTCAGGTAGCCGTGCAGTTGCTACCGTAATCGTAAATCCTCAACCTAATATAAACCTGCTAGATAATCCTGCTATCTGTCCGGGTACACCATTTGATCTTACTAGCCTCACCTTTGAAGATACACATTTTACAGGCGGAACAATCACCTTTCACAGTGCTCTTCCCACTACTCCGGAGAATGAACTCAATAGCACCATCGTAAGCCCCAATACCAATACAGATTACTATTTTCGTATGAGTACTCCTGGCGGATGTTTCGACGAAGGAAACATTCCTATTATAGTAGAGCAAGGGCCTGAGCTGTCTTTTTCTCCTGCTGATTCCTTTTCTCTATGTCGAGAAAATCAAACCAATATCAGTGTCACACCACAAATTGCCGGCAATTACGATTATCAGTGGAGTACAGGGAATACAGATACAGAAATAACGGTAGAATCTAACTTTATGGCTGGTGCAACGGACGCTTATTATATCACAGTCACTGATGAAGAAGGTTGCTTTACGGTAGATAGTGTGCTGGTCAATACCACGGTTAGCATAGATTCTTTACGCAGATTTGTAACAGATGTAAGCACTTGCGCTGGTAATGATGGTAGCATTACACTTATTCCACTGGATGGCACCAGTCCATTTTCCTATCAATGGCAAGGTACAAATGGTATCACAGGAGACTCTACGGGAGTAACCGATACGTTGGTTATTCACAACCTCCCTCAGGGGTCTTATCGCATCACCGTTACAGATGCTTCTGAGCAAGCTTGTGGACTTGTGTTGCGCTCCGTTATTATCAATGGCCCCGGAGCTGTTTTGCAAGATATAGATATACAAAACCTGAGTTGTTCAGGAGCTAATGATGGGCAAATTTGTCTCAGCTTTTTTGGAGGTACTCCTAACTTTGCCTGGAGTAATAGTGATACCACAGCCTGTATTGAAAATGTACCAGGTGGTAGTTATAGTGTCACTATTACAGAAGGAGATTGTGAAACCATACTGGAAGAACTCATTGTAGAAGAACCTGGTAGTCTTAAAATTAGTGCAGACTTGATCGCTCCTAGCTGTCATGATACCAATGATGGAAGTATTGACATCACAGTTTTTGGAGGTACTCCCCCATATAACTACAACTGGAGTTCAATGGTATTTTTTGGGCAAGATCCCCAAAACTTATCCGCGGGAACCTATACAGTCACCATTACGGATGAGAATGCATGTGAATTAATAGAATCATTTGACCTCATAGCCCCTGCCCCTGTAAATATAAACCTGGAAGCACTGGAATCAATAAGTTGTACAGGTTTAATGGATGGGAGTATACAGCTTAGTGCAAATGGAGGTACTTCTCCTTATCAATATACATGGGGCAATGGTAGTAATTCACCACTCATTGTAAATCTTGCAGCAGGTAATTATAATATGACTGCCACTGATTTTAATGGTTGTTCACAGACATTCAGTGCTTCTATAACAGAACCTGCTCCTTTAACTCTAAATTTAGTAGGTACAGAAAATCCTGAATGTGTAGGAGAAAAAGATGGTACAATTACAGTAGCTGCCAACGGAGGAACTTCTCCTTATGTCTATAGCTGGAACGTCCCCGGTGTAGATAGCCTGCTGGAAAACTTAGCAGTAGGTACTTATTATGCATACGCAACAGATGCCAATAACTGCCCTCCTGATACACTTGAAGTAGAATTAGATGCTATTTCCATATTAGACCTGGACATTACGGTTGTTGCTCCTTTGTGTATAGGGCCTGCAACCGGCAGTATTACTTTAGATCCTCAAGGTACCCCTCCTTTTTCTTATACCTGGTGCCACATGGATACTACTGCTACAATCAATAATCTGGAAGCAGGAGAATATTGCGTAAGAATAGAAGATGGGCAAGGTTGCTTATATGACACATCCATCGTTGTAGAAGCTCCTCAGGTTTTTGGAGTAGATTTCAATATTATACAGCCTACCTGTTTTGGAGATGAAGATGGATTAATTGATGTTAATATTTTCACCCCTGGAGGTGTACCGCCTTATTCTCCACCTATCAACTATGCATGGAACGATGATGAATTCGGAGATTTAAGGATTGGTATCGCAGATGGTCAATATGTTACAACAATTACCGATACTCAGGGATGCGAATTTATATCCGATACTATCACCATACAAGCGCCTTTGCCATTAGACCTTGCGGTAGAAGGTATAGGAATTATTCCATGTCATGGTGATACCAGCGGGTTTATTGAAGTAAGCATCCGAGGAGGAGTAGAACCATACAGTTACAACTGGGTAGGACTTGATATTGTAGAAGAAGATTTATTCAATATTGGCGCTGGTTCTTACCGTTTACTGGTTTTAGATGATAATTCTTGTCCGGTAGATACTACTTTCGAACTAGAAGAACCAGCTCCCTTAAATGTTAATATTAGTGCCGAGTCTGACGATATTTGCGAAGGAGGAATGGTGGAAGAATTATGTGGTATTGTGAATGGAGGAGTTCTTCCGTATGAACTAAACTGGAGTAATGGTTCTTCTGAAGACTGTATCAATATGCCTTCTCCTGCTGATTATATTCTTTCTGCTACAGATGCAAATGGATGTGCTGAAGCATCTTCCTCTTATAAGGTCAAAGATTTTACAGAGGCTTTTAAATTAGATAGTTTTTATGTCACTGATGTAAATTGCTATGGGGAAGCAGATGGCTGCTTAATAGCAGTTGTTGCAGGAGGATCATCTAATTACAGATACCATTTTAGTAGTAATGATATATTTGAAGCAGACTCCAACCGACTGGTCCACTGCGGGCTTTCTCCAGGTAATTATCGGGTAACCGTAACAGACCTGTCTACTGGATGTACTGACATATCCGAAATCGAAACTATAACACAACCATCCAACCTACAATTCCAGCGGGATAGTATAGATGTTGTTAATTGTTTCGGCAGCAATGATGGAGCCGTATATACCTCTACTTCCGGAGGGACGCCCCCCTACTCCTACTATTGGGAAAATAGCGAAGGAGTGGTACTGATGGATAGTGTTGCTGATATTAGTGGACTGGTTACTGATTCCTATACAGGATATCTAATAGATGCCAATGGGTGTATTGCCACCGTTGATGCAAATGTACCTTCAGTGAATAGTCTTTTAAGAGATACCTTGGTATCCATTACTCCCGTAAGATGTAAGGGAGACTTTACTGGAGCAGTACAATTGACTATTTTAGGAGGAGCCCCACCTTATCAATATGAATGGAGCAATGGCGCAGAAACCAGCTCAATCAACATGCTTCCTGCTGGCATATATAGTCTTACCGTTACTGACAATGATACCTGTGTAGCCATTTTCCCTTTATACGAAATAGATGAACCTGAATCAGCGCTGGAATTAGACGCCACATTGGACAGTGCAGATTGTTATAATGCATCTACTGGCAATATTATTACCAACACCTCTGGTGGTGAAATGCCTTATGAATATGAGTGGTCTTATAATGGTGATATCCTGCCAATGGCTAATTCCGGTTTGCTGGAAAATATTCCTGCTGGGCTTTATGAACTGCGCCTGGAAGACGCCAATGACTGTGTCCGATTCTATCAATTCGAACTAGGCCAACCCGATTCTATGGAACTCAGTATTGACCTAGTAGCTCCTGATCCTCCTACTCCAGGAACTGCCACGGCTATAGTAGAAGGAGGTACCCCTGAATATGAATATCACTGGAATACCGGCGACATGGAAGCGAGTATCGAAGTATTAGAAGGCGATTATTATGTGACCGTTACAGATGCTAATGATTGTCAAACCACAGCTAGCATACTCATTGCAGATACTTATGAAGCGCCCACCATTGAAAGTGCCCTACTCTATCCTAACCCAACTGCTGGGCAGTTACATCTATCTACCCAGTTTAAACAAAGTATTGCTACCCAATTGATCATTATTGACCATTTGGGAAGAGAGGTGCATACTCAACAACTTCCTAAGCAAGACTCCATTGAACTGGATCTGGAACTTGATTACCTGCCCTCAGGGACGTATCGTCTATTGCTACAGAGTAAGCAAGGAGTGATTTATGCGGCGGGTTTTGTGAAGGGGTGATGGCCTGTAATTGGTATTTACATCCTATAGAATGAAAAACCGAGAAGCGCAAAAGAGGGATATTAATTCATATGTGCGTACGTTTGCGGCCATTAAGAAAATAAGGGAAATTCATGTTGAAACTACTTAGAAAGATAAGGCGGAATTCGATAGATGAAGGAAATCTAAAAAGTTATCTAATCTATGCTATTGGAGAAATTCTTTTGATCATGATAGGGATTCTATTAGCACTACAGGTTAGTAACTGGAATCAAAAAAGAATCGAACATAAGAAAGAATTAAAAGCCTTAATAGATTTAAATAAAGAGTTTCAACTAAATGAGGAGAGAATAAGAACCAAACAAAACGCAAGGATTTCGATAGTCCCCAAATTAGAAACTTATATTAGGCAGATTTCCTCTGGAGAAGTTGATTACAGCTCCTTTCAAGATTTCCACTCAAGTCATTTTATATTCGGTATGACCAACCCTTCTAATGGAGTCATCGATGCCTTAATATCATCTGGTGAAATTACATTGATATCAAACGATTCTTTAAAGTATTTTTTAGCTGATTGGAAAAACCAGGTGGAAAATCTATATGAAAATGAGCAAATACTTTGGGATTCTGGGCTTAGTTATATTGAAAGCTATTCTAAAGACATTCCGATTCCCAGCCATCATTGGAATAACTGGAATGATAATAAATTAGAGTTAGCTTTTAAGGGCCTAATTTCAAATATTGAATACAAAAATAAATTAATAGGCTTTGAAGGTGCTAACAAAGTTGTTATCGAAGAATGTAACTCAGTATTAACCTTACTTAAAAACGTCTTAATGCTTTTAGAAAATGAAATAAATAAACATAAATAATAAATCTCAATCACCCGGGTTTGAAAGCTGGGTGAAATGAATACTCATAATAAAGGATTTAATGAAATTATCTAGAAATAGTGAAAAATTAAACGAGTTCCCAAAGATTCCAAAAGGTATTAAGGAACTATCTGTGTTTAATAATAACCTAAAACAAATCCCTGATAATTTATGGGATGAAACAGGACTTGAGATACTGAATATATCGATGAATAAAATCGAAGTGCTATCCAATAAAATTGGAGATCTGGTAAATTTAAAAATGATAGATATAGGCCATAATCAAATAAGAATTATACCTGGAGAAATAGGAAACCTGAAATCATTAGATTCTTATCTTTATTTGCACAACAACAAGCTGAACAACATTCCGGAAACAATTGGTAATTTAACTAAACTGAGGTATTTAAATCTCAGTATGAACAATTTGAAAGAATTGCCAGACAGTTTAGGGGCATTAACCCAGATGCTTGAATTAAAGATAGAAGATAATGAAATAGAAAAACTGCCAGAATCGATTGGAAGATTAAACAACCTTCATGAATTGCATCTACAAAATAACAAGATAAACCAATTACCAAAAGGAATAATTAACCATTTAAAATTAAGAGTACTAAATTTAGAGAACAATAATCTTGAAGATTTACCAACAGGATTAATAAACATTCGTGAGTTAAAATTAAGGAATAATAAGAT
This sequence comes from Chitinophagales bacterium, assembly GCA_022360175.1. Taxonomy (GTDB): domain Bacteria; phylum Bacteroidota; class Bacteroidia; order Chitinophagales; family Saprospiraceae; genus JAKSDI01. Next base: position 9,828 of record JAKSDI010000106.1, on the reverse strand, counting down.
CAGTACAATTCCTAAAGAAGTATCTAATCTTAAGCAATTACGCAGAATTGATTTGCGAGGAAATCATATAACAGAATTGCCTATAGAGCTATTAGAATTAGAGCATTTAGAAAGAATAGATTTACGATGGAATGAAGAATTGGTCAAACCAGAATGGATAGATGAAATAAATGATAATTGCCTTGTTTATTTCTGAAAATGATCTGTATAATGAAACCAGAGTGCAATACATTATATGATTTCCTGCAAGTGACCGAAGCAGCGGCTGTAAGCGCAGCAAGATTCATTGGGAGTGGTGATAAAATAGCAGCTGATGAGTCAGCAGTGCAATCAATGCGTAATTCGCTCAATGCTTTGCCTTATCGAAGCCGGATAGTGATCGGTGAAGGTGAGCTTGATAATGCTCCAATGCTTTATTTGGATGAGGAATTTGGTGAGGCGAATACTGAAATAGCTTACGATCTTGCAGTAGATCCGCTTGAAGGAACGAATCTTTGTGCCAGGGGTGAAGCTAATTCCATGACGGTGCTTGCTGCAGGTGTAAAAGGAAGCGTTTTTCGCGGACCGGACATTTTGATGGATAAGATCGCATGCGCGATGCAAGGTGTAGTCGATCTCGATAAATCCCCAACTGAAAACATTCTTGCTCTTGCAGCATCGAAAAACATGGCTCCAAAAGACTTATGTATTGCAATTCTGGATCGCGATCGCCACCAGAAGATCATTGAAGAAATCCGGGCCTGTGGTGCAAAGTTGAAATTATTATCTGACAATGATATCGTACCGGCGATTTGTAGTTGTATGGAAAACAGCAGGGTCGATCTATTACTCGGAAAAGGTGGAAGCCCGGAGGGGGTGCTTACAGCAGCCGCGATAAAATGTTTAGGCGGCCATTTCCAGGGCAGGCTTTATCCGGAAAATGAGGAAGAAATGTTCAGATGCCAACAAATTGGGATTGTCGATGTGAATAAAAAGCTGGGATTGAATGAGCTGTTCTCCGGAGAAGTGGCCTTCGCCTGCACCGGAGTTACATCTGGCGACCTGCTCGACGGTGTATCAGTGCATCCCAGCTATATAACTACACATTCATTGGTGATGCAATCACATCCTCGCACCACTCGTTGGATTATTTCAAAAAAGTATAAGGGCCTTTGAGGCTAATCCTATTCGCGCCAGACAATCCAGAGCCGGAAGGTCAATCCAGCCGATCCAGTATCTTTTCAAAAGCTTCATGCTCCTCGAAAAGATTGTCATAGTGAAATGTACCGGTGAAAGAACTATCAATCTTCCTGAGTTGCTCTGTAGCTCCCTCTGCGATCGTCAATTCCTTTTCTCCAACGCTTACGCCTTCCTTGATCTCGAAACTTTTGGTATAGGCAATTGCCTCTTCCTTTTGCATCGGAAGGTCGAGAAGAATTTCTCCATTCTTAATGTATACCGGATAGCCCCCCGGAAGTCCATCTGGAGCGCCAAGATTCAAGTGAATATTTTTGTAACCTAGCACAGCCCAGATTAAAGGCAATACGGTGACTGCATTAATTTTGTTGACGGACTTGTCGGGAGGAAGCCGATAGGTGCTAAGTCTTTCAGGGAGGTTTTCAACCTGTTTCCCATTTAACCACATGCGTGGCCAGTGCGTTCTTTTTTCATGTTCCCAGATCATATTGGAAACATGATAGTGATGACCTACTAATTGGAGTTGATCATCGCTTCCTAATTCATAAGCATCCTTGATAATGCTTTCAACTATAGAAATATTTCCCAGGCCACATGTGATCGGAAGTCCCATGCTACTAATGATTTGATTTACAAAGTCGGGATAACAACCGTTAATGAGCTTACAGGACAGCGGGAAATCACGCAGGGCGATTGCCATTCGGGCGGAAAGGATCGTATGCCGGACTGTAGTAATTCCAAAGCCATATTCCCGAGTCAAGGTCAACCAGTTTTTCCTGATATTCCAAGGTGATTGAATAGATGCCAATTGGATGATAAGGCGTGGCCGCGTCTCATGCAAAATCTCTACCAACCTGGCCTCTTCCCAGAAAATCTGAAATGGGGCAAAACGAACTGTTCCACCGGATACACGAGACCTTGTATTCGCAATAAGTGAGAGTCGTTCTGCCTTTTCCATTTGCCGGCAGGCAATGGCACAACGAATTGAAAAACCCTCATGCAGGGAAAGCGCATAAATTATTTCACTCGAGAGGTCTCCTCCTCCTATAATCAAAATATCGTAATCAAATTCCATTGTCTTTTTATTAGTTGTAAAAATCATTGAGCCTCCCAGCAAGCTCTGGGAACACGCAAGTTCAGTCTCAGCTCAGATCGTATTAATCCGGTTGAATCCCGGTACAATCCACGATGAGCTTATTACTATCAAGAATATTAGGATTTTCAAAAAGAGCCTGTAATTTGGCAGCTGGCTGAACGGCAAGTAGATCATTCCAGTTTCCAGTCCAGTAATTGCTCAATGCCGAGATGGCTTCGTTCATATTCGAGGAATCTCCATTCAGATAGGGCATCTTTAAGGTGGCATCTTTCCTACTGAATAGAATAAGAAACTGTTCTTCTTGTTTCATTCCGTCAACATGACTCATTGAAATAAGTGTACCACCGGGCCGAAGGTATTTACAGGATGCCAGGAGTCCAGAGGGTGTGCCAGTTGAATCAAAGACCAGGTCATACAAACCGGAAGGGGCTTCAAAATCAATGCATTTCCTTATCTTCTGGAGCCGAGCAGGGTTTGTATCAACAACATCAAATTTTACATTTCTGATGTTCATTGCAAATGCCATACATATTCCTATACTACCTGCACCGAGAAGAAGAACCCTTTTAGCGGAATCGAAATCAATGCCCTCAATGCAATGAAGTACGCAGGAAAGCGGCTCCGCCAGAGCCATTTTCGGGAAGGGTTCATTGCCAGGCACTTTGTACAAATACGATTGGTGCAGATCACCACGAACAGCAAAGGCCCTATTGCTAAAGAATCCCTTCCTGCCTTTCCGGCAAAGATGAGACTGTGCATTTGTACAGAATTCGCATTCGCCACATCGATACTGGAGGTCACTAGTGACGAGGTCTCCTATTCGTAGGTGATCTACTCCTGCACCAAGGGCCTCTACCCTCGCAATAAATTCATGGCCAAGCGGCATGGGAAAAGCCGGATCTCGCCGATCGTCAAAATGAGATACGTCACTGCCGCAAATCCCACAATAATAAAAACGAAGCCTTACCCACTCATCCGGAAGATCCAAAAGTGGAGTAGATATCTTTTCAATTTGCCTTGGTGCTGTCAATGCATAGAAGGCATTTTTTTGAATTGTTGACATGTTCAATTAGATTTCAACCGCGATTGAAGATTACTATACATTCATACCAAACTAGTGCTTTGTTAATTGTGAAAAGTAGAATGCTGTTAGAGTAATGATTTCGGAGAAATCGCATCTTTTTTGCCTAGGCAAAAAATCCTTCGACTTCAGATGAAGTCGCACAATAACATAATATGCAACTTCATCCGAACCTATCTTCCGCCAGGTAGAGTCGAAACTTTCAGCATAATCCTTTCAATAAACTTCAGATTACTCGTCTTTTGATGCTTGACAAAGCACTACAAGTCTTAGCTATTCCTCCTGCTCCAGATATCTTCAATAAATGCCCGGCATTCATGACGAAGCGCAAGACTGGGTTTACCCTGATGAATTTCTGCGATCAATGAAGCAAGTTGCCGAGTATGATCCGGATAGAGGCCTGTCCTCGTGGCGGCATTAAGCCCGAGGCGTAAGCCAAATCCGAGACCATAAGGCAGCTTTCTATAGTTGGTCAGGAAACGGCAGGATTCCAGGTCTTTAAAGAATTGAAATGCCTCTTCACGCCCCGGTGACTTAACCCACAAGTGAGGAGTTGGCAGTAAATCTCTACGCCGGGGAACCACATTTACCCCAAATTCTATAAGATGGTCTTCAAGGCTGATTGCATTTTGCAAAACACGCGTGGAATAGGCTCTGATCCATTCCTGTCGCTCCAATGTGATGCCGGCAGTATAAGTGCCATAGTTGTGCATGTTAGACACGTAGGCGGAGATTCCCGATAGTAGTTTTTTCCAGACTTCATTTTTCTCTCTTGTTGCAACCAACGCTTTTTGAGGTCCGGGAAAATTCTTATGCAAGGTGGAAAGCATGAGGTCAAATCCCATTTCGAAAGGATTCGGATAGATACCGGCTAAAACGCCAGTCAGATATTGGGAAGCATCGAAGATCGAGACTCCCTTGAAATCTTCGAGCAGCTCATTAAATACTTCGAAAATCAAGCCTTCACTGCGATCTGAAAACAGAAAATCGGGATTATGCTTTTTGATCAACTCCTTTGTTGCCGATATATCAATACATTGATTTTCATGGTCAACGGCCATATCGATCACGGTCAACCCCAGCCGCTTAAGGATATTATGTGTAGCCATGTGCCCGCCCGCTATCTCGGGTAAAAGGAGGACCGATTGTCCGGGTTCAGCGAGCGCCATAAAGATGGTCGTATGGGCGTGCAAACCAGACAAGAGTCGCATTGTAAGGTCTTCGGCTCCAAGTGCATTTGCCCAGGAAGAATAAATCTTACGAGTATCGTATGCTATCTGGTCACGACCTGAAAACTGGTGAACAGTCCCTACTTTTTGTTCGTTGCTACGTACCTTATCAGTGTTGTAAAGCCCATGCATAAAGCTTGAGGCAAAGGAAATATCGTCTTCGAATGGAATATTCTCTACTGGATTGAGGATTAAACTTGATTTAAATATAGCTTCCTGACGGCGAACCGAAGAAAGGAGGAAATCTCTAAAAGGAGATACCGACTCCCTGACAGGCCTGTAAACTTCTTGTTCCATGATTATTGCTCTTTAGATGAAAAAATACTTGACACAAGAGGCTACCCTCTCATTACTTCATCGAAAGCGTCCAGAAAACGGTATACATCTTCTGAGCTGTTGTACACATGTGTGGTCACTCGCAAGCGTCCCTGTTCGCCCCAGATGTGAACCCCTTTAGCTGCTAGTTGATCATGTAGCTGCTCTGAGTTATCAATAGCAATACTGGTATTTCCGGAGCGAGCACCATATGCCTGAGGAGAAATAACCTTAAATCCTCGCTTGTTAAGCTCGGATGCCACCAGGCCAGAAAGCGTTCGGGCATGTTGCTCGATCCTTTCGATGCCTGTCTCAAGTAGTATACCGAGGGAGTTATTTAGGAACATGTATTGAAGGGTTGCGACATTACCAGCCTCAAAGCGCTCTGGCATAGGTTTTTCATCCACTATGGGAAAACGCTCAGCTTTCTGTTCGGGCCAAATCTGCAAGTTGTGCCAACCAAAGCTTGTAGCTCTGATCATACCTGCTGCGCGTTCATTGAAGTAACATGGCGCAATACCGTGCGTTGAAAGCATGTATTTATAGGACGGGCTCATGGTGATGTCGGTCAGTTCACCTGGTACCTGGAGAATGCCTGAAGAGTGAGTTGCATCGAGAATAAAAAGCGGGCGTCCGCGCTTCCGCAAACCTTCTGCTAATTTTTCGATGTTATGGCATTGGCCTGTGTAGAAGCTTGCATGACTGATGGCCAGCACACGGGTTCTTTCATCAACGGCTTCAAGCAGGTCTTCTTCATGAATCACGTAATCACGGTGGGGTACCATCCTTAATTCTACGCCTTGTTCCTGGATTTGCCGCCAGGAGTAGGTCAATGATGGAAATTCGACATTTGCGGTCACGATGTTATCTCCTGCCCGCCACTCCATGCCGCGAGCAATTGCACTCATCGCCTCCGAGCAAGAGGGCATGAATGCAATATTTTTCCAGGATACATTCCACAATTCTCCCAGTTTTTGTCTACAGCTTTCTCCCGTTGCGTCAATTTTCTTTTTTCCTGCTCTGCCGCCTCCTTTCAATCGGGAAAAGGTGTTGTACACTTCTTCATGAGATTTTAGCCAGGGCGCTTCGCCTGCTCCGCATAGGTGGGTTTTCCCTTCGAGTCCAACAAATGAATCCGGAGAGATAATGGGTTTAATTTCAACTAAGGTGTTCATCCAATTACATTATTGCGTACCTCGCCTGAATATTCCAAACGAGTACAATTTGAAATAGAATCCGTTCAACCCGCTCGGGTTGAGCAATATTTAAATAAAATGTGAATCAATTTCTGTAAGCATCCATAGAAAAGAAGAGAATTCAATTCAAATGAACACTCTTAAACAATTGTGCTTGATCAAGATATAATGAAAATTAATAAGGAAATTAAGTTTTGTATCTACACTTCGAGTTAAATATAATAAAAAAAGGAATTACATTGCAAGGATTAGTAAAACTTTAGGTCAAAAACATTGAAACCAACAAATGTAATTTTTATAAATACAAACACAGCTTTAAATTACATTACAACTCTTTAAACTATTAAAACCTTATTATAACTTGAGTAATAATTTCCCTCAATGTCATCAAAAGCGATATTTTTTTCCTGGGCTAAAATAGGCAATAGGAAGCTCCGTAGCGAGCTCATAAACTTTTTCGCGCAGTGCAAAAGTAATCGCTTCATCTTGCATTCCTTCAAATTCATCAGAAGTCACTGGATCACCAATACAGAGGCTAATTGTTGGGGGAGAATTGAATAGTGCAGCCATAATCGCAGCACTGAACCTGGTTCGGGACGAGAAAAAGGCTTCAAGGTAGCGCCGACTATTAATCTGATTGCCCATATGGCCTTCAACAAATACCGGAAGAATTGTCAATTTTTTGCCCTGCCGGGTAAATTGTCGAACGAGAAAGCCAACGCCATTCAACCAGGGTGGATCTTTTATTTCCTCGCCCCAGGCACTCGCTTTTGATCCACTTCCCGCCGGATGCATTAGTACGCATTTACCTTCTCTTTCGAGATATTTGAAACTTGTCCTGAGGCATTTGAATTGAGACCTTTTTACAGCATTAGGATCGGAGGTACGTAGCCAACCTTCGGATAAATCTACAGGTATGATCCGTGCATTGATCTCAGGATATTTATTTATGACACCGTTTGCCATGAAAGCATAATCATGCCTGTATTGGTGAATCGTACTCATGATAGAGAAGGCATCAAGGGGCGCATAGGGGTGATTGGCTATAACTAATACTGGATTGCCAGTCTGGAGCGTTGTACTTAGACAGGAAGTATTGCCTCGAAGTACCGGTTTTGTATTGAGGACATTAAGGGCGATGCTGAAAACATCGATTTTATCTAGCTTAGAACCGTTTTGCAACTGGCTCTGTCTATATTGCTTGTCGAATTCACGTTTCTTTCTGAGTAAGCCTCCTTGTATATTAACATTGATTTCATATAGAATATTAGCCAGATAGAATCCACAATCTTTCACCAAATTGCCCAATTCATATATCAAACGACGATTTGCATCCAAATTAAAAAAGAACAATTCGTAAGATCGATTTATAGCCTTTTTTAATCTTCCTAATTTGGGCTTCGGAGACCAAACGACTAAATTCAGCATAAGATGATCATTAAGTGTTTTTACGCCGGTGTTGAGCTTACTCTTTCCCTTTCGGTCAGAACGCTCCTACTCCAGGCAAAATCAGATTCTAATATTAGTGAAATTCATTTGCTACAGCAAAAAGATATGTTTGCAACGAAATTAAATCATTCTTGTCTTATTACAAAGATACATTTTTAATAGAAAATGGATAACATTCAACATTGTAGAAGAAATTATAATCTTCAAAAGGAAAGGTAAATGAAGCTGAACAAACAAATTAACCGACTCAGGAATTATTAGAAAAAATAGATTTACGATGGAATGAAAAATTGACCAAACCAGAATGGATAGATGATAGACGTCTTGTTTATTTCTAAAAATGAATAAAAGCCAGTTGCTAACAATCCCGCACGTTTCAGGTTTATCAAAAAAAGAAGCCCTATGTATATAATAAATAGAAGCTGTTTTCTTATACTTTTAATAATTGTTATCACATCTTGTAACGAGACTAATAAGGAAGCATTAAGCAAAACCCAAAACATTGATGAATTTTTAGTACAACTTTCACAAAACAAACAATTTAATGGTGGGGTATTAATTGCACAAGGTGGCAATATACTGATAAAAAAGTCATACGGATATTCGGATTTTGAAACCCCACAAAAGCTAACTGATAGCACAGTATTTCAATGTGCTTCAATTTCAAAAACCTTTACTGCTGCTGCGATTTTCAAATTACTTCAAGAGGATAAACTGTCTTTGGAAAGTAAGCTTACTCATTATTTCCCTGAACTTCCCTACCATGATGTTACGATTCGACATCTACTTTGTCATACCTCAGGTTTATACCCCTATAACCCATTGTTTACTAAAAATTGGGATCATTCGAAAATTGCCACCAATGATGATATTATAAAGATGTATTCTGTCGAAAAACCAGAATCGTTTTTCACCCCGGGAGAAGAATTCGCCTATTCTAATGTTGCTTATGTTTTTTTGGCTTCGATAGTAGAGCAAATAAGTGGGATGCCATTCGATGAATATCTTAAGCAAAATATTTTCATCCCTACTAAGATGATGAATACTAGTGTGTATACACTTTTGAGCGAAAAACGAATTGAGGATTTTGCCGAGGAACATATTTTAGACCCTTTGTCTTCTGGACAAAACGTTACCCCAATAGAAAGTGGATATCACAGTTATGTCTATTACCTTCATGGCAAAGTAGGTGATGATAAAGTTGCAACCACTTTGGATGATTTATGGAAATGGAACAGAGCATTGTTTAAAAACAATTTTCTTGGAGAAAAAAACTCTAGGTTGGCTTTTTCAACCACTAACGAGCACATACCTGACGACAAACGTCATTCGAAGTTTGATTATGGTATGGGATTCCAGTTAGACAGCGTAAAAACTTATGGTAGAGTTATATATCATAATGGAGGGGAACCTGGGTTGAAAGTTCGTTTTTATTTCTATCCTGATATGGATTTAACGCTTATTCTATATGCGAATGCGTATGTGAAATATTTAAATGAAATAAAAAGAGTAATTCTTGAGATAATGGATTCCCAATCCTATAAGATTCCAAAGAAATCAATCACAGATGAATTGGTGAAAGTTGCAACATTGGGAAAAGATACCTTACACAGTCTACTGAATCAATTGAAGAGTGATACTTCCAATTACTATTTAAGTGAATCTGAAATTAATGATGTTGCAGGAATATTTTGGGCTCGAGAAATGTATAATATCGGTTTTGATTTCTTGCAACTAAATGTTGAATTATTCCCTCAATCTGTAAGTGCTTTATACACCATGGGAGAAGGCTATATGGAAACAGATCAGATGGAAAAAGCAATTCCCTACTTCAAAGAAGCTAAAAAACTGATGCTAGCCAGGCCACTAGAAAAGCAGAAACCAAGCTTTATAAAATATATGGATCAATTAATAAGCGATTATAACAATAAATAATTAAGAAATTGATAACTGCAGTAATTTTTGATATGGATGGAGTACTTGTAGACTCCGAACCTTTTTGGCAAAAAGCGGAAAGGGAAATATTTACCTCCGATGAGGCTGTATCAAAAGTCAAAAAACAAAAAACATAACAAGTATATCTATTTAATTCAAGTTGCGATATTCTTAACTTGAAACCGCAAAATGAAAACGTTCAATGTAAAATGTAAAAGTGAGGGCAAAGTTTGGTAGTATTCTTTTACATTTTTTATTGCTCCGCTCTACCCCGACCTTTAGGTTTGAAAAAGAGAAACTATACACATATTATCATTATCACCATGTATAACTTTTCTTTTTTGCTACTTT
>JAKSDI010000145.1 GCA_022360175.1 Chitinophagales bacterium | reverse complement strand
GACATTTTATTGATGCTTTACCTGCTAAGAATTTTGAGCCACATCACATTTATAATTTAACCGTATGTCAAAGAATTAATAGTGCGTAACTTTAGTTCGCTGTGAGTGTACATAACTCTAGTTCGTACAACAAACTTCAAAAGTTTAGTATACGTGTAGTGCCCAAGGATTGCATCCTCGATGAAATATGCTTATACCTGATTCTGAATAACTAGGGCTTCACTATGAAACGTCTTTCGAGGATTTCTGGATAGGAGAAAAGTATAAGGAATATATACACAATGAGAATATGCAACCGTTGTAGATAAAAAATATAAGACGATGAAAAATATATGTTTATTGATAATTTTATTGTTTCAGTTAGAGTCGGTCGTGGGGCAGGAGCGTTCACCTGATATGATTTCATTGAATAAGGTGATAATTAAATTTGAAGAGTCAATAGAGGAAAAGGATAGTATTAAGTTTAAGGAACTATTTTTTCATGACAAGGTGCCATTTATAGGGATAATGTCACCAGAAACAGAGATGTCGATAAAAAAGAATTATCCTGAATTTGAAGGAATCGCAGTTTCAAATAGTGATAAATTCATAAAGGAGATTTGTGAAACAGATAAACCCCAAAAAGAGAAGTTTCATAATATTGAAATATCAACGGACGGAACAATAGCATCAATAAATTTTGATTATTCTTTTCACAGTGGAGAACGAATAATCCAATGGGGCAATGAGAATTGGAATTTAGTTAAGGTGGGAAAAGATTGGTTGATTACAGACGTAATATATTCGATTCGATTTCCAGGTGTAGAGGAATTTCCTTACAGCCAGGAAATAAAAAATGAGAAGAATTAGAACATGAAGAGGTTTAGGTTTTTTTTTGTTAAAATGCTGAAAGTTATGGTGTCATACTATGTTTTTTTAGTGCCTTGATATCTATTCCTCCCCCGGCTTTCAGCCGACCCCTCTAGAGGGGTATAAGTGCTGTGCTCCCTCAGGAGAGCCGCCCGCAGGGCTGAGAGGGATGTTCTATAAGTTTAAACATGTTTTTAATTAAAGAAGTCTACAACAATACATAGGTCGTCGAGGATTGCATCCTCGATGAAATATGCTTATCCCAGCTTCTGAATGATTAGAACTTCATTGTAAAATATCTTCTTTAGATATGGCAACAAATACAAGTTTCGACCAGCTTGCAAAGCTGGTCAATCACGGAAAATTTGTCATATCAGTAATTGAAAGCTAAGAAGGAGTTCTTACGTAATAATACCACTACACTGCCAGATTATAAACTACCTTGTGAAGATTATATGACTTGGGGTATATATGGATATATACGCAATGGATGTACATATGCTATCCACAATAAACCACGTAACAGATACTACATGAGTTATTATAATCAGGAAACAGAAAGATTAACTCTAAGAAAGATGAATAGAGGTGATATCAATGATTGGATGGCATTCTTCATTGATAATCCCTTAGAAATCTATGTGGGAATAGACGTTTCTTTAGATCCACAAACAAAAGCTACGAATTGGATTGATTTACAATTGAAAAGATATGCTTCAGGAGATTTTGGGCATCTGGCCGCAATAGAAAAAGAAACTGGCCGATTAATAGGAGTTGGAGGATTAATAAAAAGAGTAGTCAATTCAAAAAAGGAGCTTGAAATAGCATACTCTATTATACCCGCTTATTGGGGTAAGGGCTATGCTACTGAGATAGCAAAACAAATGAAAAAATATGCTATTCAACATAAATTGAGTGATTCACTAATATCGATAATAAGTGAGGAAAATGTTGCCTCCAAAAATGTAGCTTCCAAAAATGGCATGAAAAATTCTGAAAATACCTTATACCTGGGCATGAAGGTTGACATCTATAGGGTAGAATGTGAAGAGATTTAAATTTATAGGAAATACCTCTCGCATCGTCGAGTCTTGCATCCTCCATGGAATGTTCTACCAGCTTACATCCCATACACCAGCTTCTAGCTGGCGTGTGGGTTTATCATCAGATTACGGTCCATATCAACAAAAGAAAATGAAATATTCAGACAAAATATACGGTGAATTCGAATTGTCAGGTGTAATTGAAGAGCTGATAGAAACAAAGGTATTTCAGAGGTTAAAGAAAATACATCAGGGAGGAGCGATAATATTGGTAAATCCCATCATGAACCATACGAGATTCGATCATTCAATTGGGGTAATGTGCTTGATAAGAAAACTGGGAGGAGATATTACAGAACAGATTGCCGGATTAATCCATGATATCTCCCATACAGCATTTTCACATTTAATCGATTACGTTCTTGAAAATGAACAAGAAGATTATCATGAAGAAAGATTTGGCGAAATATTACAAGATGAAGAATTGACAAATGTTTTAACAAAAAATGGATTTGATCCAGCCGTGTTCTTAGACATTGAACAATTCAAACTATTAGAATATCCTCTGCCGAATTTATCCGCGGATAGGATAGATTACACATTGCGAGATATGTTTCTACTTGGACAAATATCACAGGAAGAGATCGACTGGTTTTTGAGTGGATTACAGGTTCATGAAGATAGGGTTGTTTTGAAATCGGATGATTATGGGAAATGGTTTCAAACCCAATATGAGTATTTAGTAAAGGAGTATTTTGGAGGAATGGAGAATAGAGAAGTGAATACTATAATGAAGGACATCATACAAAGCTGTTTAGCAAATGGCACAATAGAAATTAGGGACTTTCACCAGGATGATTTTTACTTATTAGAGAAAATAAATCGTTCCATGAACCTGATGGATAAAATTGCTGAAATGAGAAGCCAGGGAGTAAACACCAAAAACCTGATCACAAAAAAGCGAGTGGTCAATCCTGAGATTCTCGTAAATAATCAGGTGATAAGATTCTCGGAAATAAGTCAATAAGTTTGATCACTTACGTAAAATAAAAAGTAAATTTGATGGGCTTGGATTTTAGTATGTTCTTATAAAGGATTATTTATCGGTTTAAAACACTAAAACATAATTTGGAATGAAATACTATTTTTCCGCTTTCCTTCTGTTGTTACTCATCGGCTGTGCCGGAAGCAAGAAAAACGCTAATACAATTGGGTCTAAATCTCCAGATTACGTAGCGATAGAGGGAGTTATTCAGAACTATTTTGATGGCTGGCTGACCGGAGATACAACCTTGATCGGTAGCGCAATGCATAGCACTTGTAATTTGAAATTTGTTCGTGACGGAAAAGTAGATAGAAGAAATAGAGAACGATATTTAAGTGCTTTCAAACCAAGACCCCGTCTTGAAAATGCAGAAGGCAGAATCCTTTCAATAGACATAACAAGAACTGCTGCTGCCGCAAAAATTGAACTGGAAACCGAAAAGCGTTTATTTACAGATTATTTCAACCTTCTTAAAGAAGGAGATCGTTGGTATATAACCGATAAGGTATCAACAAGCATCTCAAAAGAAGGTAAATAACCTACCTCCGTTGAGGATCAATTATAGAACTGGTTTAATAACGAAGTACCTGAATCCCATACATCAGTTTCTAGCTGGCGTATGGGGTATATAAATGTGTCAGCTCTAAGCCTGAAAACCTTCAAATTGGCTTGCAAACCTGATACATCAAATTTATCTTCATTTATATGAATAATAAATGGGAAACATATAACCCTCAATGGTTGGTTGAAAGTGCGAAAAGGCATATCCCTGATAAGCCTGAAATTATTCAGGCATTGACAAAGTGCATTCAGGCAAGAGTGAAAAGCAAAGCTTATATCTATTTTGTTGATAACAAAAATCCCAACCAGCCTGATTCGGAATGGCAAATTGAGGAAAACATTGTACTTGAGGATGAAGAGCATGGAACAATTGTGCTGGATGTATTGAAAGGCAATCGAATAGGTGGAGTAGAATTTTTAAAACATCTTAAATGAAAAGGTATTTCAAAAGAGAATGGAACGAAACAAGAGGCGATGAATTTAATTCGTGGGGAACCTCTATTTGGTATCTGGAAGTTGGAACAGATGGATATCCAATTAGACAGGTAGAGTTGTATGAAAATGGTAATAGATTAAAGTACGATTCGAATAAAACTTTTGACGATTACGGAGATCTCGGTGACCAGGCTTTAGATATGCAAGAATTTGAGAGGGTTGAAATAGGAAAAGATGAATTTGAACAAGAATGGAGAAAGTCAAATCCTAAAAAAGAACATCAAGAAATTCTGGACCTGATTGCTGATTATTTGGCAAACCACTATAGTCAAAGATTTGGGCAAGCCATTTTCAATTTAGGAATAAACGAATTCGCAAATAAAACGCATGCTGAAAAGGAGAACTATAGACTTAGAGATATCTATAATGACGAGGATAGTGCAATAATTGAACGGATTAAATCGCGACTTGAATACATTGAAGAGCAAAAGAAAAAGGGTGGCTAAATGTAAATAGGATATATATGTTGAATGTAATAAGAATAAGATATGAATACATTTTGGGGCTGGATAGGAGAAAAAAAAGCTACTTTCTATTTGTGGATATCGCTACGAAAAAAAGCGTATCACAAGTTTCATAATGTCATCCTGCCTTCGAGAAATGGAACAACTCAAATAGATCATCTTATTATTTCTGTTTACGGGCTTTTTATTGTGGAAACAAAAAATATGAAGGGCTGGATTTTTGGTTCTGAGGAACAGCCACGTTGGACACAATCAATTTACGGTAGGAATTATTCATTTCAAAATCCACTCAGGCAATCTTTTAGACAAAAAAAGATTCTATCAGAATTTCTTAACCTGGATGAATCTAACATACAAACTGTGATCTATTTTGTCGGAGATTGTAAATTCAAAACTCGACTTCCTGATAATGTTATTAACTCAGGTATAGGCAGGTTTATAAAACGGTTCCGGAATCAAGTTCTCTCAATTGAAGATGTTAATCAAATAATTAAGAGAATTGAGAATCATTTATCTGAATCCTCTCTCTCTAACAAAGATCATATAAGATCTTTAGGAAAACGACATTCTTCAAATACAATTTGTCCTAGGTGTGGCTCGAATTTGGTTGAGAGAATAGCAAAACGAGGGCCTAATGCTGGCACTAAGTTTTTAGGATGTAATAATTACCCGAAATGTCGATTTACAAAAAACGTATAACAATAGCTATTTATCGATGCTAGTGAACACGAGATTAGATTTGCGTATGATGCAGATGAAATTGAATTAAGAATAAAATAAGGCAAATACTTAGATGCAAGTTTGATAAATAAAGTTGTAGCAGAGATTATAGACGAAATTGACCCAAGAAGATGCTGCATTGAACTGTTAGTCTTTATTGAAAAGCGCTGGCAGTACATTTTCAAATTCCTTTTGCCCTTTCTTTGTCAAAAATGGATATAGCATACTTAAGAGTGTGTTGACCTGTTTTTCTATATGTTGAGGGCTAAGTTGATTCAAATAGAGACCTGAAGAATAGATCCACGTATTTCCGTAATTGATCATTCTTTCGGTTAGAAACTCATACTCTGAAGCAAAAGAAGGGGCTCTCATTAAATGTAGGCTTTTCATTTTTTCAAACAGTAAAAAACACCCTGCAACCCTGGCTTTATAAGCTTCTTGAAAATGCTTTTTTACTTTATCGCTTACGTCCAAAAGATTATATAGGTCCGTCCAGAAAAACTTATAATCAATCATTCGGATCATACTTTGCTTAATATCGTTTCTGATTTGAGCGATTGATATTTCAGTATCGTCCAGGGTTTCTATTCTTTCATCAAATACCGAAACCATCTCAAAGTATATCGCTTCAAGAATGTCCTTACGATTTCTATAATGATAGTTTAGATTCCCAGAACTTATATCCAGCTTTAAAGCAATCATTCTTATGGTAACCTGGTCATAGCCATATTTATTAAATAAATCTACCGCTGTATCCAGTATCAATTTCTTTTTTTTACTCATTGGTAAACTTGTCCTAATTTGTAATTATTAGTAAATTTGTCCTAAAACTACAAAATGGAATCCTTATATAAATCAGAAGCGGGGAAAAAAGAAATCTTGAAGCTTTATGACCATAAACTAAATGAATTGGGGATAGCGTATGAAAGCAAACTGCTTGATACCCCTTATGGGAAAACAAACATTATAGTAGTAGGCGATTCTACCAAACCACCGTTGATATTAGTGCATGGTTCTAATGGCTGTGCTCCAATAGCTTTGGAAACTTATCCAGGGCTTCATAAGCAATTTCAGGTATTTGCTATTGATGTGCTGGCGCAGCCAAATAAAAGTGCTACAAGCAGATTGAGCATGAAGGATAATAGTTATGGTTTATGGATCAATGATCTGATCAATCAGTTGGAACTGAAAAACGTAACGATGGCTGGTTTCTCATTCGGAGGATTAATCATTCTCAAGACTTTACTTCAGAATGAAAGCAATATTAAAGAAGTGTTTTTATCCGCTCCGGCCTTTATTGTAAATGGGAATCCGTTAATTGCACTGTTTAAGATATTCATTCCGATGAAGCGATATATGAAAACTCATAAGAATAGATATCTCGAAAAATTTCTAAAAACGCTTTTTACGGACAGGGATGAATTTGCTCTAAAGTATTTATCTAAAGTTTTTTTACACTTCGAAATGGATTTTACTCCTATTCCAGTGATAAAAGGGGAGGAAGCGAGTTTAATAAAAGCTCCAATAACGATAATCGCTGCAAAGAAGGATATTATGTTTCCGGGTGTCAAAATGATTAAACGTGCGAAGAAAATTTTTCCTTCCTTGAAGAATACGGTTTTACTGGAGGGTTCGAAACATGTCCAAAACAGGAAAGATAATAGCAGAATAGAAAAGCTGATATTGGAGGGATAAATGCTGATTATTAGTTGCTTAGGGATGGCTCGAGTTTAATTCGAACTCATTATTTGCCCTAAAATTGGTTCGACTTTGTGTACTCGGACATTTAAGTTTTCGGGATGCTTCATTTTTGCTTCAAAATGATAAAACACGAAGATGAAACTTATTTACACCCTCGCATTAGTACTATTTACACAATTATCCTTTAGCCAGCAACTACCTGAAGCGTTAGCAGATTTAGGGCATCCCTGCAAACTCTAATCCTCTAATATAGACTAACTTGTTAGCTTGAAAAACGATAAAAAAGCCCCGAATCTAGTCAAAAGAGACTATTTTCGGGGCGATCAATTTTATATCTAAAGACAAACAAACAAATTTT
>JAKSDI010000109.1 GCA_022360175.1 Chitinophagales bacterium | reverse complement strand
TTGACAAAAGCGAATCTTCGTTTTGTTGTTTCGGTGGCCAAACAGTATCAAAATCAAGGACTTTCCCTCAGTGACCTTATCAATGAAGGAAACCTGGGACTTATCAAAGCTGCTCAACGCTTTGATGAAACTCGTGGTTTCAAATTCATTTCTTATGCAGTATGGTGGATTCGTCAGTCTATATTACAAGCATTGGCTGAACAATCTCGTATCGTTCGCTTACCCCTTAACAAGGTAGGTTCTCTGAATAAGATCAATAAGGCATTTTCTGAATTAGAGCAGGAATACGAACGTGAACCATCTGCTGATGAATTAGCAGATATGCTGGAAATTCCAACTGAAGAGGTAGAAACAACCCTCGGTGTAGCAGCTCGCCACGTATCGATGGATGCTCCTTTTGTTGAAGGTGAAGATAACTCTCTGCTAGATGTACTGGAAAACAGCAGTACTCCAAGCACTGACTCTGCACTAGATTATCAGGAATCACTCCGCAAAGAAATTGAACGTTCTCTTAGTACTTTAACTGATCGCCAGTGTGATGTGATCAAATTGTACTTTGGTATCGGTGTAGAACACCCTATGTCTCTTGAAGATATTGGTGATAAATTTGGACTAACTCGTGAACGTGTTCGCCAAATTAAAGATAAAGCAATCAATAAACTACGCTCAGCTAACAGAAGTAAGCTGTTGAAGAACTATTTAGGAGCGTAAGCACTATAAAATTAGTCAGTGGATAATCCACAAAAACATCCCGATGAGATTTGATATCTTGTCGGGATGTTTTTTTATAGCCTCTTTTATACCCCACCAACTTTTCTCACTCAAGAATTCAACACTTAGCTTAGCTGAAATCCAAATTTAGCAGTTCCTGTTTCGCGAGGCTCTAAAATCCAGAGGCCATCCTGATTATTAAAAGCATCGATATTACAACTCATGGGTTCTATAGCAACGGATTGACGATGTGGAGGGGTAAAAAGTTGTATGTAGGGATATTTCCCAGTACCACACTCTTGCCAGTAGGTAAGCTTACCATGCTCTCCATTCAATGAAACAGTAGCTATACTCTTTTCTCCTTTTATTGCGAAACAATTATCCAGCACTTCTGCTCCAAGTAAGCGTTCCTCCGTGAAGCGGTCATAGATATAACGTTTGCCAGTAGGAATCATATTCTCATCGACTCCTACCAACTCTAACAAAGGCAACTGAAGCTGAATCTGTTCTGCATCTTTAGATAATTGGAAATAAGGATGCCAGCCTAAGCCAAAAGGCATGCGGCTATTACCGGTATTAGTAGCGGAGAGGCGAATGCTCATCCCATCTTCATCACTCAGACGAAAGATGATGTCAAACTGAAAAGGAAAAGGATACCCCATCATACTACCATCATATTCATAGCGACAATGGATCGCTGCATAATCTTCTTCCGTTACAACATTAATTACTTCAAACTCTTTACCAGCGCTAAATCCATGCAGGGCATTTCCAGTTTGCGTATCATTGATAGGTAGCTGTTGAATATTTTCTTTCCACTTATATTGCCCCTGGTTAAGCCGGTTTGGAAAAGGGAAAAGAGGTAAATTCTTAAACCAGCGATTCAAGGTCATTTCCCTTGGTGTCTGGTAGGCATCCAATACTTCTATTCCTTTTAATTGTATACTAAGTACACAAGCTGAAAATTCAGGTATGATCGCAATCCGGTTATTCGTTTCGCGATTGATCAATTCGTGTTGGGTAAAATCGCCAAAGTCTGACGTCAAGTGTTTGTACATATATTATTTCTAGTTCTCTGCCAATAGTTTCAACAAAACTCCATTCGACCAGCCAAAACCATCCTGTACAGGATATTCTCCTCCACCGGCTTCCAGGCTCATATCTTCTACATTGTATTTTTCAACCATTTTGCCTGTGTTTTTATACACCTTGGTATTCAAGCTGATCCAACGGCTTTTAATCTCATCTGCTAGCTCTACTGCTTCATAATTGCGTAAGCCTTTAATAGTAATCCATTGTAAAGGAGCCCAGCCATTAGGAGCATCCCACTGCTGGCCATTATTGTTGAGAGTAGAAACGACTCCGCCTGCCTTCAGGAAATCTGATTTTATAACCTCAGCAACCGCAGTTCCCTGTTCAGGAGTTGCCATCTTAAAAAACAGGGGGTACATACCTGCCAGCGAAGGAACTGGTGTAATGCTATTCGTCTTGAAATCGTAATCTCTAAAATAGCCCGTAGTCTCATCCCAGCAATATTTTAATAATGTATTTTTCCGCTGTGCTGCCAGTTGTTGAAAACGATCTGCTGCATCTGTGTTTCCAGCTACTCTGTTTGCTTTCTCCAGTACATTTTCCAGATTATATAACAAAGCATTTAAATCTACCGGGATAATATCAGTAGTATGTATCGATTCCAGTTTGTTAGTTTCTTTAAACCAGCGGCTACTAAAATCCCATCCTGATTCACAAGCTGAACGAATATCCCGATAAATTTCTTCTGCAGGACGTCCGCTTTTTTCCATCGTTTCCACATCATCTTTGTACATTTCTCCTCGTGGGCTTTTCCCAGCATCCCAATACCGGTTTAAGATGCTGCCATCATCCATACGCACTACATGACGAACTGCTTGCTGGTCAGCACCTACTTCATCTATACCATCCATCCAAAAGTTATATTCTTTTGTAAGTTGTGAGAGGTATTGTTCATATACTTGTTCTCCTTCCTCATCAGCAATTAATTGCACCATAGAAGCAAAAAATGGAGGTTGGGAACGAGTCAGGAAGTAGGTTCTGTTTCCATTAGGAATAAAGCCAATCGTATCGATCAGGTAGGCAAAATTATTGACCATATTTTTGATCATTGACAACTCTTTAGATGCTCGCAAGCCCAACATAGTGAAATAGCTATCCCAGTAATAAATCTCACCAAAACGGCCGCCAGGTACGATATAATCATTGGGTAAAGGAATCAATGTACCAATTGGTTTCGCATCTGCCTCACGAGTTAAAACTGGCCATAATACTTTAATATGTTCTTCTATCGAACGGCTGGTATCTGCCTCAAAACCAGAGGCATATTGTTTGGGCAAATCAAAATTTTCCAGTACAAATGCTTTAAGGTGAAACTCTTGTTGATTTTTTGCTGCTTCATATTTTTTCACAATTTCTGCTGGTGCATATTTAGGCACACAATCAACAAAGGTTTTTCCATCAGGAAAGACCGCAGCCATCTGCACGTCTATCATCAACTGTCCGTACAATTCAATAGGAGCCACAAAAGCTTCCTCTTCCTCCGTAACGGGGTCTTCTAATGCCTGCTGACAGGAAGTAAATAAAGCCAGGTTTAGCATCAAACAATAAACCAATATATTCTTCATGACAGAACAATTTTAGTACTAGAGATGAAATCTCTTTAAGCCACTTCTAAATCAAAACAAAAGTTCTTTGGAGGATTGAGTCCAAAGATATTACAATACCCGCAATATCCCGCGCATTGTTTTGTAATGCCCGGGAAAAGTACAAACATACATATAAGTACCAGGCTTAGATGGCGCAGTAAAAAATAGGGTCTCAGAAGCACCAGGCCCTACTAATCGGCTATGATGTAATACTTCTTTCATCGCAGGGACATAATTCATAGCCTGGCCCTGTAGTCCCAAATTCATAGCTGCCTTTCCTACCGCATCTGCACCACCGGGAGTTGTAAAAACAATATTATGGGGCATATCATCATTATTGTAGAAAGTGAATTTCACTTTACTGCCTGCTTTCACAGAAAGAGTGGATTGATCGTATTTCATACCCGGCAAAGTACTAAGTACAATACTCTTTTCTGCTTCACCGCCCCATGAAGAGGGCATTTTTGTGACTCTTTTAGAGCTCCTCGTAGATTTTTTTGGGACTGGTTTTGTCTTTTTTTCCTTCGATTTAATAGTAGCAGCTTTATTATGTTTTTCATGCATTTTAGCCATTGCTTCCTCTGCTCTTTTTCTTTCCTCTTCTTTGGTTTTCCAATATGCTTCTACCGGTTTCATAGCTGCCACCTTCTGAGCCTCTTCCAATTGTAAGGAAGGATCAGATGGTAAAACATTAAGTGTATAATATGCTGCATTATGTAGCAGGGGTAGATTCCCGTTATAAGAAGCAATCCCCATTGCTTTGATTTCATGAATATACTTTAAGCGAAGGCTATCTACCAATAGCCTTACTGACATGCCATCATCAGCTACTTTTATACCATTCACAGGACATTCTTGCTGATTTACTTCTGGACTACCATACACAGGATGGTATTTATAAATAAAACTTGTAATCTTATAAGATTCAGGGTTCAGAGCAGATTGCTTATCGACAGGCTGAGTAAAAGTCAACTCAAAACCATCCGGACGGGCACTTACTGTGTTAATTTCAAAAGGTGTTTCTCCTGTCCATATCAGTCGTTGCAAGCCATAAGGATCATTGCCTGTAGATCCCCAGCCTCTACTCGTTTGCCCAACAAAAAGAGAAGCATCATTTCCCCAACACATCCTCAATACGCCCGATTGAAATCCCTGGCGGAAATTAATAGCTGCTCCTTGATACACACCATCTACTTTTTCCAGAAAGACTCTTACTATTTTACTTTGTCCCTGATCACCGACTAATAGCTGCCCCTGAAAAGGGCCAAAAGCACCTTCTGTAAGATCCGTAATAATCTCTGAGGTAGAAACTCCCAGGATACCATGAGGCAACCAAACTGCCGGCGTTTTTATAGAGGGCAGGTCTTCTTCTAATTCAAATAAAGGCTGAGGTATTTCATTTTCAATATTCTCAGGTTTGACCAAAGGTTTACCTTCAGGTGTAAAGCGAGGATTTACACGATAGTATATGTCATTTGTGGTAATGCTCACAGGCGATTCAGGCAAACCAGACCAACGCAAGCCTGCAGGATGTCCAGTGAAGTCTCCTTTTTCTACATGTACTACTCCTCCCGATCCCATCCAGTCGCCCTGATTATCAGCGTAAAAAAATGCTCCGTCTACCATTCCAATACCACAAGGAGAACGCATACCCGTGGCATAGGGCTCCATCAGGCCGTCTGGAGTAATTTTCATCGTCCATCCACGCCAGGGCACCCTGCTCTCTCCCCGCCACCATTCCTTATCACCAAAAGCAACATTTGCAGTGACATACATATTACCATCGGCCGCGATGACCGGACCAAAAGAATATTCATGATAATGCCCAGATAAAGGCCAGGCATAGACCGTTTCATATACATCTGCACGCCCATCTCCATTGGTATCTTCCAATCGGGTAAGTTCACCACGCTGAGCCAGGTAGAAAGAACCATCGCGATAAGCAAGCCCCAGTATTTCATGTAAACCACTAGCAAAAAGGCGGTAATGGGGATTCCCTGCTCCAGCCATATAAGGATTATCTACTATCCAAACTTCTCCCCTTCTGGTAGAAACGGCAATATTCCCATTGGGTAAAGTAAGCATTCCCCCTACTTCCAATACAATGTTTTGAGGAATAGGCAGTGTTATAATTTTATAATAATCTTCTTCTCCGGGGAGAATACGTTCTTGCTCTTGCGCCATAAGGTTTCCCAGCAATAGCAATGATGACAGAAAGAATATATATAGCTTCATCGGATGGTGTATTAGAAAATAAGCTGATAAGATAATTGCTGAATCCCATGCATAGGAATTAACAACTCCTGGTGATTACTGTGTTTACGAATTTCCGCTTTAAAGCCTGCTTTATCCGGCAACGCTATATAATATCGCTGATCTATAAGGTAAAGATTTCCCGAAAGAGCTTCCACTTCATTTCCTAAACCCAGCAGAAAATAGGTACCCTTTTTTGCATTTCCATCCCAGCTTAATGTTCGATTTAATTTTTTGCCCTTTTCTACCGGCTTAACTGCATCTTCTATCTTTAAGCCTGCCGTTTCGTATAAGAACACAGGGTTCCGTTCTTTATCCAAACGATAACCTTTAGGACGAAAATCTGTATTTTCAGCTCCATTTTTAGGCCAGGCTGCTTGTAGATTATTAAGTACTGCAACAGCAGGTATGTCCTCCAACCTAAGTGTACTACCTAAAGCCTTTGCACTGCCATCACCTCTACTGTCCCACATAGGGGTAGCATCTAAAAAAGCATACCGCCAAGCTTGAAACAATGCTCCGTTTTTTAGATTATAGCTAAAGGCCAGCTTTTCAGGAAAACCTACTGAAATAGGATGAGTTATTCTATGAATTGCAGTATCTGTAAACCCCTGAAAATCTATAAAACTGCGCATTATTACAGTTTCATTTTCAAAATCCAGATAAATTGGGTTGGTCAACCGCCTACTTGGAGGCAATGAACTTTCCATATGCAGGGCACGTTTTCGAACTCCCGGGCCTGCAATAAATAAGCCTAAACCATTAACAAACCAGTTGCCCATTTTTACATACCTTAATTCAAGAGGGTATTCTCCTTTTTCAAGTACTATAGAAGTCTCATTATCCCATGCTACCCGAGGAAACAGGGTATCCTTACCAATAGACAGGCTGCTCCACCCAAAACTATTCAGATTGAAAAAATAACGGCCACTTTGAGGGATTTCAAGTATTCCTTTAAAGCGGAGTGTAAACTTTTCCGTTTCACTTGTTACTTCGTGTGTAAGGCGCCCCACTTCCCCACTCTGCTTAAGCAGCAAACCTTCCAGGCTAAGGCCGTCATTGATAGCAACATAATGTTCGTACTTCAAATTCTTGAGCACAGGAGGAGGATTATCAAAAGTACGATAACGAATATTGCGAAAAGCCACAGGCCCGTGATCTCCCTGAAATAGTATAGGCCCTCGGCGAACTTCATCCTTACCCCCACCACGGGTAGGTCCCGTTAATTCTATATTATCATGTATCAATACCCCATTTAGCATCACTTTTAGCAAACGTGCATTCTTTATTTTATTGCCATAATCATCAAAGCGGGCGGCCTGAAAAGAAATAGAGAGATGTTGCCATAAACCAGGAGCACGGCATGCATTCATTAAGGGAGCAATCCCTTCATATCCTTTTTCGCCTTTTTCCCGGCTTTCATCCCATCGTTCATATACCCCTCCACAATCTGAAAAAGCAGGATGTTTTACTCCCCAGCTATCCAACAACTGAACCTCATACTTCCCCTGGAGATAAATTCCGGAGTTAGAGTGAGCAGCCATCATAAACTCCAGTTCCAGATCAATATCTCCGTGTTGTAATTTGGTTTGGATATTGCTTCTGTGTTTTTCTGTAGGAGAATTGGCAAGTACTCCCCTCCCCTTCTCTGTTTTTAAGTCGTACTCTTTCTGCCAATCTGCTTTGACGCCCCCAACTAATTGCCAATTTTTGGCGGTAGCATCAAAAGAGGATAGATCATCTAGTGATAAGCTCTGATACCCCTGCCCCATTAGGCTATTAGAATAGACAAAACAAACCAGCATAATGCCAATTGAAGATAGATATGATTGCATTTGATAAGTTAATTAAGCTAATCAATTCTTAATTCTTAAAACCAAACTTAAAGCCGCTGCCTCTAGGTAACTGTTCCCCAAATTGGGTAGTAATCGCTTCTCCTATAAATTCCATCTCAATAGATAGTGGAATGGAATCTGTATCTGTTTCCACTACTACGGTTGCAGGGAAAGTTCCTGTTTTTGGAGTTACTCTTTTAAATCCTCCTCCTCCTGTTAACTTCCAGTTACCTACCGGGCCCAACAGTAAAAAAGTATATTTTCCTTCGCTTTGATTTCGGAGCCACATCCCAGGACGTTTGAAATCATAAGGGCCCCATTCATCTATTAGGATATATTTCCGGCCTTTTAGCTGGCCTTCCGGCAAACGAGTATTGATCCCATCTTTTTTTGGAGGTGGTTGAATATCTGAAAAATTAGCCAGATTTATACTATTCTTTTTCAGAAACTCTAGCGATACATCATCTGTGGCTAATATATGATTGAATGGTTTGTACGCCTCTCCATCTCCCCAAAACTGTAAACCATAAATATCATTTTTAGCCATTACTAAAGCTGTATTAGGCGCTTCAGCCGATAGTAGTTTTCGGAATCGGGCAAATATATTGGCGTCATTAATAGCCAGTTTACTGGAGTTTGAAATGGCCAATGGTAAATCAACTTGCCAAAAAGCATTGTGCCCGATATTGTAATCCTTACTTGAAATATCTTTAGCCTGTACATAGCCCCAATCTGTAGGTTGTTCTGTTCGTTCCCAAAGCTGAATACCCTGTACACCATCACTGATCAGATTGTAAAATATACTATTTCCCTGTCCGTGTTCAATCGCTATTCCATGCTCGCATTTTTCAATTTGATTGCCAATGATGTTGGTATTATAGCTATATCCTCCCCATATGGCATAACTGCATTCTTTTATAATGTTGTTGGCTATAATATTATGGCTAAAAGTAGCTTCCACTCCATTAACTGACGCATGGGAAAAATCATTACTATAAATGATATTATCATTACAGCCTCCCTCTCCTGTATCCATAGTTGTTTGTCCTGCCCAGAGATAAAAGCCATTGCCAGAATGTGTAGCAGAATTGTATGCAAAGATATTCTCATTACTTTGTTCATAACACAAGATACCTGCTGAATCCTGCCCTTTACTATAAAACCCGTGGCTATAACCTCTCACATTCCAATCCAGGCGGTTGTGCATAATCTGGTTATGACTTGAGCGATACAATCCAATTCCTATACCTGAATTGAATTGAATGGTGTTATTATAAAATAGCCCTTTATTACAATTGACCATCATTACTCCATTCTGTCCTCCTGTAATGGTCATATTTCTAACTGCTGCATAATCACAGTCCTCCAAATATATAGCGGCTCCATAACGCAACCATTCTCTCTCTTCATTATTATGATAATAGAGCCAATCATCCAAATGTTCTTCTTCTCTCGTACTCCTTAGCCGTTGTCGGTAATTATAACTCAGGTCGCAATTTTCGATCAGCAAACTATCTACATTTATTGCCATTATCGCAACTTTATAAGCCTTTACATTCAGATTACGGATAGCAACATTTTTACTATTTTGAACGAGGATAGCAGTGCCTTTAAAATGATTTGGCAGGTCTATTTTTTTATTCCCTTGTAATAGGATATTATTAAAATCTAGCACTATATCATCTCCTTCCACCACTAATATGGGCTGATCGAGGCTATCATTTCCCAAAAAGTAAAGGGTGTCCTTCTGAAAAGAAGTAGATTCTTTTATCAGCATTCCTGATTCCAGCTCAACTAATACGCTCTCTTGTTTACAGGAAAAAAGATTAAACAATATTGCAGAAGCAAGTATAAGATACTTATTAAGAGTGTACATAGCAGGCTGATTGATCTGCTGCTCAAGATAGGGAAATTAAGGAGAGCGGGAAGAGGTAGAGCCCGTCTGTTAATTCAGCATCGAAGGATAAATTGGGTATTTGAACTGGAATTCACAACCCTAGGAGTATTCTTCATTTATAAACCCGCACACCAGCTTGAAGCTGACGTACGGGTTATATACGAGTCTATTATTAAGAGCATGTTTGGGATTTATTAATCGGGCTTATTTCGTCACTAATCAGCTTATATTTTGTTGGAAGAACGCTCATTTAGCTTAGGCTAAAATCGCAACCTCCCTCCTCATCTAATCTTATTAGTGGCAAAATCGCCTCAAAGAACAAATTCCCAAACACGATCTAAGTTTCTTACTTCAAAAACGAATATTTATTTCCATACTCCAGCATCTGTTCTGTAAAATCAGCTGGGTATTCTACTTTAACATCCGTAATAGTGCCATGTTCATCTTCTACAGCAACCAGACGAGGGTTGATGAAACCACCATATGGAGGTATATTCAGTTTTTCGGCACGCTGTAGTACTTCAGCATGAAGATCCGCATCTACCTGTACGCCATAGTTTTCGATCAGATTCTTACCTGCTTCATAATCTCCCTGGGACTTGACGCGTTGCACTTCGCGCAATAGTTCTCCAAAAAGAGCATGTACCTTATCATAGTCCTTAATATCGATATAGGTTTTACCATCGCGCTTTGCTACTTCTATTGATCCTTCTGCTGTACCGCGCTCTATCACCCAACGAGCAACCATTTGGCGGTCACGCATATGAGCTTGTTCTATGGTCTTTCCTGGCTCTATACGACGCAATTGAAGCATATAACCATTCTTTAAATAGCTATCGTATTCTGCTTTACCTACGTCTGTAGAAGGTATAAGCCCCAGTTCTACTAATTTAGGATTCATGATATAATAAAGCGCTACTAAATCAGCGCGAGCTTCTTCCAAAGGTGAAGCATAATTTTTCAGTGTTTCTTTAGGAGTGGCCACACCTTCTTCCAATTGACCAGAAGCATGTCCTACTACCTCATGTAGTGCAGTGTGCATCTTAGATGCCAATTGGCCATATTGTTCAGATAGAGCGACCTCATCATCATCATTTGCAAACTCCTGTAACAATCCAGGGCCATCCGCTTTGCTATAGGCATCAATAATATTGCCCAGGCTCACAGATTTGGAACCATGCTTGGCACGAATCCAGTTCGCATTAGGAAGGTTTACACCAATAGGTGTAGAAGGAGAGGCATCTCCTGACTCGCCTGCTACTGTTACTACTTTGTAGCTGATACCAACGACGCTGGCTTTTTTATGCTCATCCATAATCGATGAGTTATCCTCAAACCATTGTGCATTTTCAGAGACTTTTGCCATGCGCTTGGATGCATCAAAATCTTTTATTTGTACAATATTCTCATAAGATCCTTTATAACCTAGTGGATCATTATACACTTCTATAAAAGAATTGATATAATCAATATCTCCTTCTGTAGCTTGTACCCAGGCAACGTTGTACTTATCCCAGGTTTCCAAATCTCCTGTTTTGTAATACTCAATCAGTAGTTTAAGAGCATTTGCCTGAGCATCATTTTCGGCAACTTCTACTGCCTTTTCCAGCCAGCCAATGGATTGCGTAATCGCTTCGCCATAAAGGCCATCTGCTTTCCAAACAGCCTCTTCCAATTCTCCAGCCTCATTGCGAATCACTTTAGAATTGAGTCCCATGGAGACACGTTCATTCTTTAAATTAGACTTTACTTTCGCATAAAATGCCTCTGCTTCTGCTTGTGTAATATCAGGGTCGTAAAAATTGACGGCCGAAGCAAGCACTAAATCATCTCCACTTTGGCTGATTTTTTTAGCATCTACACTTGGGTCAAACATGGCTTTTGTAGCTTCTTCTGATAAGTGGACTCCTACTGCATTTGCAAGCCCTTCAAAATACTCCTGGCTAAATTCAGGCTGAAATTTATCATTGGAATAGTGGTGATGGATTCCACTAGAGAACCATACATTTTTTGCGTAAAGCATAAAACTATCCCAATCAGCACCTTCTCTGGCGCCTTCAAAATC
>JAKSDI010000001.1 GCA_022360175.1 Chitinophagales bacterium | reverse complement strand
GTATTAAAAAGAAAGTGAGGATTGATTTGAGCTTTTAGGAAATCGAGTTCAGCAGTCAACTTATCCTGGACAAGTTGCTGTTTTTGTCTTTCATTCCTCATCCAGTCCTTTGGCATTCGATATAAGAAAGCTATTGCCCAAAATAAGATATTCACAAAGAGGTTCATTGCACCAAACATAATAATTAACTCAAGAGCAATAGTATACCTCTCAGTAAGCGAAGTAATGGGTACTTCTTCCCGAATGTAAGCCTCAAATATGTATATGGTGTCAAAGCTTACTTCAACCAGTGTTAACCCCAATAATAGGTAAGCATTCCATTTCCAATATTTCTTGTTTCGCTTAGTATGCAGATATCGTGGTATTAACCAATAAGCATTGGAATAAAATAATACCGCATTGATAATCATCCCTACAATAAGGGGAATTAATAAAGTTTCTTTTTCTCGTGACATTGGGCCCCACTCCAAATCCAGAAATCGGGTGTTCAGGAAGTATATCATTCCTACCCACACAACTAAGTGTATTACTATTTTAAGCCTTCTTGAATTATTCAATTGCCCATTATTTTTATATCGCAATTTATACATTGACTATCAATACCATATAATTGGTTGATGTACTGCACTTTTTAGAGGATAAAATACATTTTTTTTGCCCTTCTGCATTTCATCAAGCACTCTTTACTGTTCATCAACAAGAATTGTCTTACCCTATTTCTGACTCCATATTTGTCCTATCATTTTTAGAGGCTGTTGGGGTTTTATTAATCGTCGTCAAAATGGTTCTTTTGCCTCTATTCTTCGCTATGAAAATCCTCATTATGCTAAGGCATAACTCCGGTTTTCATTACCTGACTAGAGAAAAAACACCTCCTTTTTACTTGAAGAATAAAATCCCCAACAGTCTCTCTTAATCAAAAGAACAATTATGAAAACACTACATCTATTTTCAACTTTAGTACTCACTTTTCTACTTAGTAGTACACTTCTTGCTCAATCAACAAGTATCAATGAAAACATTGGATTTGGAGGCCCCTCTTTTGTCAATACAAGCATTGCGGGCGAATGGACAATGGAAGTAGGAGGACTCGGAGGAGGGTTTATTGGCAAACATCTCTATATCGGAGGAGCAGGTTTTGGCTCAAGCCAAAAGAAAGATGGCTTCGAATATGACATGGGGTACGGAGGCCCAATGCTCGGCTATTTATGGCAGGGTGATAAAAAAACTGCACTTAACTTTTATCTCCTTGGTGGTTATGGCGGACTGACACAAAAAGATAAAGACAATAGAGAAGAAAGGAACAATCTCTGGGTAGTAAAACCTGCTGTAGAAGTAGAGTTTACGATCATGGACTGGTGGCATATTGGAGTGGGCGGAGGTTATCGCTGGGTAAGCGGCTTCCAGCTTTCTTCTCTTGATGACAACGATTTATCAGCGCCTTTTGGAAGTATCACTTTCCGCTTCGGAAAGTGGAAAAATTAGACGACTTGTATTTCATTCAATAATTAAAACACGGTACCCGATACCAAAAAAAATTATCAACTATGAAAACCTTAAGTTTTTTTGCTCTTGCTATGCTATTAATGATGTCTGCATGCAAAGATGATGATGATGTGCCTAATCCAACACCTGCTTCCCTGGCTGAAGAAATCGAAAATATATTTCAGCCAATGGTAGATGACAAAACAACCGTTGGGGTAGCTATTGGGCTAATGATGCCTGGCGGGGAAAAAGAAACTTTCTTTTTTGGTGAAAAGGTCAAAAATGAAGGCAACAAAGCAGATGAAAACACCCTATTTGAAATTGGTTCTATCACTAAGACTATGACTGCTGCCGTTTTAGCAGATATGGTAATCAAAGGGGATATTAGCCTTGATGATGCAGTAGAAGATTATTTACCTGAAATTGCCAACTTCCCTAGCTATAATGGCGAAAAAATAACTTTTAAGCATCTCGCCAATCACACTTCTTCCCTCCCTCGCTTGCCTGACAACATCATAGATGGCAATTTTGACGAGCATCAACCTTATCTAAATTATACTAAAGAAATGATGTTTGACTTTCTTGATGGATACACTTTGCCCTATCCTATTGGCAGTGTAGAAGAATATTCTAACCTCGCTACAGGCCTGCTTGGTTATACCCTTGCTAAGATTAAAGGCCAACCACTTGAAAGTCTATTCCAGGAAGTCATTTTTGACCAAGCAGGAATGACAAATTCGTTTTGCGTAATACCTGCTGCTGGCTATACCAATATAGCTCAGCCATATGATGAAAACAGAAACCCTGTATCTATATGGAATATGTCGGAAACCACTTTAGGTGCAGGAGGCGTAAAAGCTAGCTTGACAGATATGCTAGCTTATCTGGAAGCCAATTTAAGTTATGGAAATTCTGACTTGATCGAAGTGCTCAATCTAACCCACGAGGATACACAAACATTAAATGCACCATTCACTGTTGGCCTTGCCTGGAACAACATCTACAAAGAAGAAGACAATACCACGCTCACCTGGCATAATGGAGGCACTGCTGGCACTGTTTCTGTTATTGGATTTGTCAAGGAACTGGATATGGGTTTTGTCCTCTTGTTCAATACAGAAATAGTTGAACGCACTGGAGAAGGCCTGATAGAACTGCTCAAAGGTATTGAGGTGATTGAAGCGATGAAGAAGTATTAATTGAAATTCCACTCACTATGTCCAGACAAGGATTTTAAAAAAATAGTACCTCCGTAATATGTATGATGTGATGTAGCCACTTCTAGCAGCTACATCACATTCAAGAATCAAAAGTACTAACTGACAATGGTTTTATAGGCTTAAGCATCTCCCCTCCTAATCTTTCGCTAATGATATTTATTCTTCTCCGTATTTTAATAATGAAGTTCAGTCTTTTAAGTAAAAGGTTGTCGGGATTTTGCTTTTGAGCGAACAAAGACAAATTATTTTAATAATAAAACTTCACCAGCTAGAAGCTGCCGTCTTTTCTCACCAGGCAGCACATACTCCATAAACCAGACATAAGAGCCTGATGGCAAATATTTATCCATTTTTTGCCCATCCCAACCTTTTAGTATATCATAACTTTCATAGACTTGCCCTCCCCATTTGTCAAAAATAGATATATAGAAGTCCTCTATTTTACATCCTGCATAAACAAAGAATAAATCATTGATTCCGTCAAGATTAGGCGAAAAAGCATTTGGAATAAAAACGTCACAACATTGCTGAAAACTAACATTTACCGTATCTGCATCACTAAAGCACTCATTTTCCAAAACAACCCAGATTTCTTCAGCCGTATCTATATGAAAGGATGTTTTTGTATTGTCATCGTGCCATGTAAAGGTACCCAGCCCACTATATGTCGGAAAAAGTTCAAAAGTTTCACCAAGGCAAAGCGTCAAATCTTCCCCTAATGCAACTGCTACTGGTTCGACATCACTATATTCCACCCTTATGGTATCAGCTATTTCACAACTCCCTATTGCTACTGTAACAGAATACATGCCTTCTCCATTGATCGATCGAAATGCAGAGGTGTTTCCATTATCCCATAAATAGCTGGCATTAGGAAAGCTTGCATCTAACTCAAGTAAACCTCCCTGACAAAGAGTAGTATCATTGCCTAACTCAATACCCGCCTCGCTGAGTACTGTTACTGTAAAATAAGATGTATCATACTCGTTGGCGACAGCATAAGTGGTAGTTTCCAGCGGTGAAACTTCTATTATTGGTTCTGAAGATAAGCTCTCGTTTGGTTTGGATAGATCATACCAGTAATAGTCTTTCGGAGGATCATTCTCTACCGATAAGGTTATTGTATCACCAGGACAAATCATTTCAATACCGCTAATAGACAGGCAGACTTTAGCAATAGATACATCATCAATGTAATAGTAGGATACTGGTTGATCAGGTGTAGTAACTGGAGTTTGCCAGGCTGCACTACAATTGTTTGGAACCATAACCTCCTCATTTGGAGAAAAATTGCCAATCGTAAGGTAACGCTCCCCTCCTTCTGCAATAAAGGTGTTAGATATCTTTTCCCAACTAGTATAATTGGAAAGCAGAAATCCAGCTGGATTACTCACTTGAGGTATGAAAGGAGTATCATCTCCATTTAATAAGATACCGGCATAAAAAGGCTCAAAATTATTAGGAGCAGTTTTCGAAAAAAACATCCCTAATTGATCTGTTCCACATGTTGCAAGGCTATCAGCCAGGCTAACAAACATTTGTGCATAATATTTGCATCCGGCTTCAAGCGGAGTATCAAGTTCTATTTGGATATACTCACGATACCCACTATTACCATAGTTGTATAAACCAATATATCCACTCCCTTCGTGAGCTTGTTGAAAACCAAATAAATTTTGGGGTACTTGTACAAGTGGTAATATCCCACATTCATTAAAATAATCTGGTGAACCAGAAGAGGTAGGAACCTGCCAGCCTGATACTCCTATAGCATTGCCACTAGAAAGACTGACAGGACATTCTATAAACTCTTCAAACCCACCATTGCTAATAAGATTCTGAGCAGTTACCTCACCAACAGCAAAAAAAGCCACTATCGTGTATATTGCCCATGATAAGTTCTTCATCTGTTTAAGATTTTTATATGGTTGCAAAACTTATAGCATCCCGATAGCTATCAAGATTGCATCGATATCACCGCCTCGCTCCTGCCTGTACGCCAACTCGCATGGCAGAAAAGCGCCCATGATATTTCCTGTTCGCCAACTCACTGGCAGGTAGGAAATATCATAGTAGCTTCATATGAAAATACTTATTGAACATGTATTAGCCCCCTGGGCCTAATTGCAAAAAAGCATTAGAAAAGGCGGTTGAATTTAGCCTGTGAAGTAATTTATTTTACTACGATTTTTTTGGTTGAAACAATACTTTCCATTTTTATTCTCAGGAAATAAACCCCTGCGGATATCTCTGGTATATTCCATGTTTCATTATAAGGCCTATTGGCATAAACCGTCTCAGATAGTAACTTTTGTCCAGTTACCGTGATAAAGGAAAGTTGTACATCTTCGAAAAATGGTTTTTCGAAAACAATTTCAAATTGACCATCATTCGGATTAGGAAAAATATTGATATGGGCCAGTCGTTGCTCCAGATTGTTGATCGTCGTTGCTACATCAACTACAAATGGTACTTCCACGAAACAATCTGTATCATCATTGTAAATAGCAATCGAATACTCACCGGCAGAGAGTTCGGAGAAAAAGCCAGATGTATTAATAAGATTATCAGGCAATAACTCATAAGTATAAGGAGGCACACCTCCAAAAGCTTCTACCTGTACACTACCGTCATTTGCTGTTGAAGAAGAAGTTGGATTATTCTGCGTAATAACAGCAGTTGGCTGAGGTAATACCGTAACAAAGCCTGTCTGAGTCACCGTATTTTCTTCCGTACCGTTAAACACCGTCAATTCTACGTCATAAACACCTGGTTGGGGATAGCTAATAATGGGATGCTCTTCAGTGGAAGTAGCAGGGTTTCCCCCTTCAAAAATCCATTCATAATCTGTAGCCCCAAAACCTGTATAATTGAAATCTACATCTCCATTTGCACAAATAGTCGTAGTCATTGCGTCAAAGTTGGCAGTAAGTGCCTGACTTGATTCCAGGTTAATATTATCTACAAAAATGGGTTGGCTATATCCAATATTGAGAAAACGTATAATAATTTTTTCGCCAATATAATTAGCAAGGCTTAACTGAGTATTTATGAAATCTTCCTGAGAAATGACATGCTCATTCAAAGCTGGCAATGGCTCTCCTTCCGGAGCGACTATGGTGTCGAAAACAGTAGCAAGCTGCTCTCCTGACCGCTCAAATACAGCCTCAAAACTCTGTCCACAATCAGTGGAAATTTCTATTGCCATGACATCGCCAAAATCAGGAGTAAATTCGGTATAATCAGGATTAGTAAAAATAGCCATTTTATAGGCCAGATCAAATGAAAGAACAGGGTTGCTGGCAGCAGTTAGATCTATTCTCGGAAGGTAGATGTAATTGTATTCCGGGCCAAAAAGAATGGCAGGTGATCCCCAATTATTGCCTTTCATGGAAGCATTTCCTGTAGCAGCTGCATCTGTAGATCTTTCCCATTGCGTCAGAGGAAAATCTCCAGCAGAACTCATTAATGACCAGCCATTAGAAGGGAATGCCCCTTCAAAACCTTCCTGAATAGACGTTATATAGGAACCATCATAAACTGTAAAGCTACCCGCTTGTTGATTATTGGTAGTATTACTATCTGCCCCTCCATTAATTGTTGTAATAGTTACTGCTATGGTGTTATTTCCTGGATTTGCTGTCTCATTAACAAGAAGCTCTATCACTTCTGCTTCTCCTGTCTCCAGGTTACCAGCCCAGTCATAAGTTGTAACTTCTCCATTGATCAGAATGTCAAAGCTCAATTGAGAAATGGCATTTTGTCCCAGATTTCGAACATAAACTTTTGGGGAAATATTACCCGGGCATATTTCTCCAATAGGGGAAAGCAAAGCTTCAAGGCTGGATTCCAGCAAAGGTAAATTATCTGGAGGCACACATCCCTCGGAGGTAAGCAATCCTGCACGTTGTGTATTGACAGCTGCCAACATCCGTTCCTTTTGGCCGTTCGTAAACATGTTCATACAAGCAGGATTAGAATAATCCATGTAGTTGGAGTACATATGCCCCTCTTCATCATAAGGGCACGGAAAGCCCAATAGTTCTTCAAATTGCTCTGCCAACTGAATATCTCCATCTGGAAGGTATGGATATTCATCAGGGCATTCTCCCATAGTGGGTAATAATTGTAAAGGAGTGTCTTCTACCATATCTCCTACCTCGTCACATGGCCCCGCTCCAAAAACGTGTTCCAGGTTAAACCAGTGTCCCACTTCATGAACAGCTACCCGATGTCCTTTTCCAAGGTATTCTGGATCTTTCAATGCTTCTGGTGAGACCACAATTCCATCTTCTGAAGCGGCGACTGTACCCGGTAAAGTGGCATATCCTCCCAAACCAGGCGTCAGCTCTCCTATCCAAATATTGAGGTACTCAGAAGTGTTCCAGGCATCTTTCCCTCCGTCTATAGAATGCTTAATAGCTTCTGTCATAGGATCAAAAAATTGCACAGTAGTAAGGGTACGGGTAATCCCGTTAGTTGCCTCTCCGCCTGGGTCTCTTTTTGCCAGGCAAAATTCAATCTCCACATCAGCAGCTACATCCTGAAAAGCCTGTGGGGCATTGTTTGCATCGTCATTCATATATCGAAAGTCGGTACTCATATCCTCTATCATTTGGATAATTGCTGCATCTGTTAATGTTTCTTCAGCGTTCTGATAAACAAGATGTACTACTACTGGGATCGTAATAGTTGTACCAAGCTCTACACTATTATTTAAAGTTCGGTATTGGCTTATCCAGGCTGCAATTTCTTCGTTGTTTTTCTTTATAATGCTTTCCAATGAAGGGTTTTTAGCCTTCGCTTTAGCCAAACTCTTATTATGGCCACATATTTCAGTAGCAAAGAATTTTCTTTTTACCCAATCGGGATAATCCACTTGTTGTGCTGATAAACATATAGGTAAGAAGCAAAGAAACAATGCCTTTACAAATGAAAATTTCATATTCTATGTTTTTAAGAGGCAAAAAAATCCTCGATCAACAAACGTCCAATTCGTTAATTCAGTAATCAAAGTTGTATATGACTGACGAAAAATAATCGTAGAGCTAAAGAACCAAAGCAAATTGATTGAGAAGATGAGCCAATTCATCTCCAATTACACTTGCTAATTGAGTACTTAATTTTGATGTTTTTTGATTAAAAAATGTTAGTTAAATTTTTCCCGCGGTTATAGAGGAGACGAAAATCAAATACGAGAAAGTTAGCGGTGAAGTAAAAAACGTAAGTGATTTTTTTTAAACTGTAAATAAGTTGACCAAATACATGAAGAAAACGATCCCCCTCTATAGAATAAGGTTTACACTCATCTCTTCATTTTAATAGTGTATCTAGTGCTTTGTAAAGGATGAAAATTTCGACTTCGGATGAAGTCGCACAGATAATATAATATGCGACTTCATCCGAAGTCGAAAGCTTTTTTGCCTAAGCAAAAAAGGTATGATTTCTCCGAAATCAATACTCCAACCGAACTCAGTTTTTCACACTTTACAAAGCACTAGCTTTACGCAGTGTACTACTCCCCTTTTCCCAAATGCTTACTGAAAAAATTGATCGCCAATTGGGTTGTTTGTTCATGAATTTGCCTTCTATCTACTCCTTCTGCATCTATCGTTATATGAGGCAATATTGTCTTTCCAAACTCAGTAGCTTCATTTAAAAACACATAGTGATCTACTTTTTCATCAAATAAATGCAGGTCTGAAGTGGCGATGAGATTGTGATAATTTAAGGCATTATGCTCTATAGGAGTATTCGTATCTCCTTTGCCAGCTACGATATAAATTGGAGCTTTGATATTTTCAGTTTGCTTTTCTGAATGAAACCCAAAACCTACTGCCGGAGCCATTACAAAAAAGGCTTTGATACGATCATCCTTGACTTTATCACCATACTTATGATAAGAATCCAGTATCAAGCTATCATTTTCAAAATCGATGACTTCATCTGTTTCAGGAAATTCAGGGGGCAATGTTCTCCCTTTATTTTCATCATCACCAGCATGATAAGTCCTGTCAACGATGCCACCAGCCAAGGCTATATTGGTATATCCACCCAATGAAAACCCTACCCCTCCTATCTTGGATGGATCTATATGATGCTTCAATCCTTCATTGGCTAATACTTCGTCCAGTACGAATTGCACATCAATTGCTCTTTCCCACCACTTCACGAATTCTCTGGGAAGCTTGTGAAAGGATGTATTACCATAATGCCCTAATGATACAACTATATAACCTTCTCTGACCATTTTATCAATCAGCCAGGTCAGGGAAAAACGATTACCACCAGTACCATGAGAAACAATCAACAAAGGGAATTTCCCTTCGCTAATATTTGCATCTGGAATACTCTGTATCTTTTTGAAAATTTCTTTGGCATTTGATGATACTGTAGTAAGGGTATCATGGGTTGGATACCAGACCTCTACAAGTAGTGGGCGTTGCCTTTCTTCATCAACAAATTCATAAGACTGTTGCCCAATTGAGTAGTTTTCGGGCATTTCCTGTTGGCATGCTGAAAAAGCTATTGCAACGATAATAGACAGGATAAATACTTTAATCTTCATTCGATTGATATTATAGCTTTTGCTGGTTTTAGAACGTCTTCATTTATATAGCAATATCAATTTTTTTCATTCTCTTTTTCTTTTGTTCCCTGTGGAGCAAATGCAAAGCCAAAAGAAAATTGAGAACCAACTATTTCCTGCCAGGTATACTTGGCAAATACGGACCAGTTTCTCAACGGATTTTTTTCAGAAAAATT
>JAKSDI010000002.1 GCA_022360175.1 Chitinophagales bacterium | reverse complement strand
TGGCAGATTAAGTAAATGTACTCTCTTAAGTGCCAAGACAAATTAAATCACATATTATCTTGAACCAATATTCATCCTATACAGCGTTGAAAATCCTCGTCGAAGCACCACTTCGCCTACGTTTTTCGCCTTGTCTAGAATGAATATTCTTCTCAATATAATGGTAACACAATTTTGTCTTGGCACTTACTTAGTTTGAATGGCATATATCCTTCAAAGGGAAAAGGTGCTTAGCAACTTTCTGAGCAGTAGAATCGACTATTGCCAATTCAATAGTGCTAATACTGTCTTTAGTGGTGATTTCAATTAGGCCAATATTATTTTGAGCAATGGCAGGGCCAACTCGATTCTTATTAGGTTCTATAATATCCCAGGTTTGAGTAATACCACTTGAAGTTACATCATAGATAGGATAAGATGCTTCTACAGGCATTTTTGAAATTTCACCCCAGTGTACATCACCAGAAATAAAGATGACACCATTCGCTTTTGTTTTCTTAATCAGGCTAATCATCTTTTGTTGTTCGTGAGGTACATTGGTCCAGGATTCCCAACCATTGTATTCATGGCTGAATTGATTGCTGGAAGCAATGATTCTTATATCGGCAGGGGTAAGAAACTGCTGTTCTAACCATTGCCATTGAGTTTCACCAAGGAAAGTGCTGTCCTGGTTTTGATTAGGGATATAGTCGTTTTTATGAATTATTGAGTCTTCAGGAGTCCTATGGATCAAGTCATCCCTAAATGTGCGAGTATCTAGTAGTACTACCTGGATTTTCTTGCCACCATTTTCAAAGTACTCTACTCCATAAATTCCTTCATGCTGTCGGCGGTCCGAATTAGCAGGGACCTTCCAGAAATCCATGAAAATTTCTTTGGAAGCTTCTTTAAAAGGGTAATGTCGGCCAGCATCATTTTCCCCAAAGTCGTGATCATCCCATACTGATAGTATCTTGGTTTGATTGGATAGATTTTGAAACTCAGGTTTGGCTCCCAGTTTGTTGTACTTAGCTCGTAAAGTATCCATATTTCTGGTGTCTCCATAGATGTTATCACCGAGATATATAAAGAGGTCAGGGGCAAGGCCGGAGGCTATGTTTAGCAATGGCTGATCCTGGTCTTCATGAGCACATGAGCCAAAGGCGATGCGGAGTGTACTGGTTTGTACTGTTTCGGTAGTAGATGCTTGTTCACTATTGCAGGCCCATGAGATAAGCAATGCTAACAAGAGGAAAAGAGTAGTTTGTTTCATGTGTTTGAAAAGATTGTTGATTGTGAAAATCACTAATATTCTAATCCACAAAAAAACAGCTTGAATAGGTACTCACGCTCTTTAAGGTATTAAAGAATTATTAATTTTTTGTGGATCACCAAATGATGACTAGTGCTTGCCAGTATTATAGTCAAGTGAGCTTACTTGAAAATAAGTACAAAATACGCTAATATCTTTCCTGCGTATTTTACCTTTTTATATACGTATTTATACGTGATTTTGTAAACCGGTAAAAGTTAATTGATTGATTATCAGTTGTTAGTTTTGAGCACTAAAACTGGTGTATTGATCTCCCTTTATAATTGCTTCTTGTTTTATTAAATTTGAGAACAGATCAAACACTAAACCCATATACTATGACACGTGAGCAATTTTTAAATGATCAATTCGAAAAATGGCAAAAATGCCTTCCTGAAAGATTAGTCAATCTCTTTTATGGCTATAATACTATTAACAAACAAACTGAAAAGGCCGTTTCCTATAAAATTAAAGATACGGACTTACCTATTTTTATAGAAGCTATAGAAAACTGTACAGAATCTAGGCTATCAATACGCCTAGGATGTGATTCTGAAGGGAACCAATCAGCAATTAGTGATATGCCTTCGTTTTCACCTACGCTACAGTTGTCAGGAACCGACTGTGATAATTATTTCTCTACACAATGGGATTCAAACCCGCCATTCTTACAGCAACCATCGCAAGGATCAGGAAATTCAGCATTGGGGGGGATACCTGTAAGTGGTGCCTATCTATTTGTTTATTCCTGGATGAAGCTACCAGATAATCAGCTAGCAGGGGCTTTTCAAGCACTGGCTAATTCATTTAATGTTCGTGTGAAATCCTATATTTATGATCAATTTACAACGGATGCAATTAGAATGAAAGTAAAAGAGCCAGGTATGGACCTGACCTCTGTATATGTTCACTTAGGATATGCAGAAGGGAATCCTGTTTTTAATCCATTTGGCTTTCGTCCTGTTTTAGAGTTGCATTTTGAGGAGGGGATAAGTTTTGAATTATCCAGGAATATTCTTCCTGCTGCAAGAGGGGCTAGTTTAGTTAGAAATACACTTTCATCGTTTTCCTATTTTTATGACTTTTCTTCACCCTGTCCACCTAATTGCCCTACTTCATAAGATATACCCTAGATTAAATGGACCCAACCCTGAGCCAACTGTTAATAAATTGTTCCATTGCTTCGGTAATGGTCCCTTTAATTGTATGGGGTATTCGGCTGAAGTCTGCTAATTATGCTCAAAAAATATTAGGGGTACTCATATGGGTATCCCTGATCGTCGAAATAGCAGCCAGGTTAACGAGCCATGTTTTTTATATTGGAAACAACTTGTGGATATTGCACGTCTTTACAGTATTGGAATTTGCTATACTAACACTTATCTACAAAAGGCAATTGTCATCTTTATTTAGTGAAAGGGTGTTCTATGGTGCTATTTTGGCTTTTTTGCTTATGGCAATTCTTAATACCCTTTATTTAGAGCCTTTAACCGCTTTTAATTCGAATGTAAGGGTAGTAGAAAGTTTGATACTGATATGCTGGGCATTAAGCTATTTTTATTTAATTTTGAAAGAATTGAATATTGAACATCTGGAAAGTACACCACTTTTCTGGATTAGCGTCAGTATCCTTATCTATTTTTCTGGAAATCTAATTGTATTTGTTTTAAGTAATTATGTGTTACCCCATTACGAATTGAGTATGGCAACCTGGGGAATGCATGCTATTTTAAACATTGTACATCATATAATCTTTGCAATTGCCTTATGGGTGAACCCGCAACAATAGATATCACCTTAACGGTCATTCTTGTTATGGTTATTGGAATGTTGCTGCTGGTGTTTGCTATTATTTTATTTTTTATCATCTATCAGAAACGGCTGATTCGCCAAAAAGCAGAAAGTGAAAAAGCTCAGCAGAAAATATTCCTTGAATCTTCTCTACAAGCCCAGGAAGCCGAACGCAAACGAATTGCCGGTGATTTACATGACAGTGTAGGGGGGCTGTTATCCGCGAGTCGATTATATGTTAAAGAGCTGGGAAATATTGGTGATACTGCTCGTTTTAATGAAGTCCAAAACGAAGCCATTGATTTAATTGATAATACATTGGTCAATATTAGAGAAATTACAAGAAATCTCATCCCTGTCAGTTTAGACCAGTTCGGATTGATTGGAGCCATTGAAGATTATTGTAAAATGCTTCAGCAAATTAAAGCTATTTCCATCCAATTTATTTACAATGAAGATCGCAGATTTAAAGCACAAGATGAACTGAATGTATACCGAATCATTCAAGAGTTATTAAACAATACGCTTAAATATGCAGAAGCAAATGAAGTGAAAATACATTTTGATTTTGAAGGAACACATCTCAAAATATTATATCAGGATGATGGCATTGGTTTTGACGTATCAGCAGCTAAAGCAAAACGTCCAGACATGAAGGGCGGTTTGGGAATAAGCAATATAGAGGGGCGAGCTAGTTTGTTAAACGCTGAAGTGGAATGGAATACTAATCAAGGAAATGGAATGCAATTTTTAATGAATATTCCTACAATATAATTTTCATCGAAACTATTATGACGAATCCAAATATCAAAGTTGCCATTGCTGATGACCAGGTATTGTTTTTAAAAGGCTTGAAATTTATCATAGAGACTTTTGATAATATAGAACTGGTATTGGAAGCTCAAAATGGCAGACAATTATTGGATAAGCTTAAAGACATTGAGGTGAATATTATCTTGATGGATTTGAAAATGCCCGTCATGGATGGAATGGAGGCTACTATTGAGGTGCGCAAACTGTATCCTGATGTTAAAGTCATTTTTTTAAGTATGCACGATGATGAAAGATTGATTAGTCATA
Organism: Chitinophagales bacterium; assembly: GCA_022360175.1. Lineage (GTDB taxonomy): Bacteria > Bacteroidota > Bacteroidia > Chitinophagales > Saprospiraceae > JAKSDI01. The sequence continues at coordinate 3,844 of JAKSDI010000002.1, read as the reverse complement.
TGATGAAAATAGGAGCTAGTGGATATTTACTTAAAAATGAATCGCCAGAAGTAGTACGCGATGCTATAATTGCTGTAGCAGAAAAAGGATTTTATTTTAATGATTATGTATCAAAAGCCTTGTTAAGTGGATTGCATTCAAAAAACTCAGCTGTTGATTTAAAGCATCATTTCAAAGAGAAGATGCTTTTAACCAAGCGGGAGCTAGAGGTCTTAGACCTGATATGTAGGGCATATACAACTGCTGAGATAGGAGAAAAACTCTTTATAAGCAAGCGTACAGTAGAAGGGCATCGTAAGAATTTAATAGAAAAAACGGGCGTGAAAAATACTGCTGCATTAATTGTTTTAGCCATTAAAAATGGACTAGTTGAATTGATGTGAGTGAGTGAGCCTTACCTTAATAATCCTTTTCCTTAAGAAAATACTCTTAACAGAAGCCCTGAAAACTTCACAGAAACTTACCTCTATTTACTTACTCGGATATATATATTTTGCTTACATTTAGACAGAACTAGAATTTGATCAAAAAATGACCGCCTGTTACTAAAAAATACAATTATTAGATCGTTGAAAACAGTAATAGGTACAGAGGTATTTATTTTTTGATTAGGGTTTAAATGTTAGGAAGTAAGCAAAGCGAGAAACCGCATGAAGGTATTACATGTAAGTGCCGAGTGTTATCCGGCAGCAAAGGCAGGAGGCCTTGGAGATGTAGTTGGGGCGCTACCAAAATATTTGTCCCGTATTGGTTGTCCAACAGGAGTGGTTATTCCCAAATACAGTGTTAAATGGATTAATGAACATTCTTTCCGTACTATATATCGTGGAACAATAAGGCTTCACCATCATTATATCCCGTTCTCTATTGAACAGGAAAGTAGTAATAGCCTGGAATTTCCTTTATTCGTAGCAAATATTCCTGGTAAGTTTGATCGAGAAGGTATTTATACAGATGCATCGGGGCGCGGTTATTTTGATGAAATGGAACGGGCTTTGTGCTTCCAGCAAGCAGTATTACAATGGATACTGAACAGCCCTGGAAAACCTTCTATTATACATTGCCATGATCATCATACGGGCTTGATCCCATTTATGATGAAATATTGCCCCGAATATCAAGGCTTACAGCACATTCCTACAGTGTTTACTATTCACAATGGAGCCTATCACGGGGCTGTAGGCTGGGATAAAATGTATCTGCTGCCTTTCTTTCAGGCAGAAGCAAGAGGATTACTGGATTGGCGCAATACGATCAATCCACTGGCCACAGCAGTGAAATGTGCCTGGCGGGTGACCACTGTTTCTCCTTCCTATTTAGAAGAGTTGAAGCATAATTCGAATGGGATGGAACTTTTGTTGCAGCATGAGCAACACAAATGCCAGGGAGTGCTCAATGGCATAGATGCTCAGGTATGGGACCCTAAAAAAGATAAATATATCGCAATGCCATGGTCAGATAGCCTGGCAGCTTTTAAGGAAGCTAATAAAAAGGTGATTGGGCAACGCTTTAAGGTAGATCTTCGCTTGCCGCTTATCACTTTTATAGGGCGCTTAGTTGGAGAAAAAGGAGCAGATTTGTTGCCGGATTTAATCAGTAGAGTCCTGCAAAGTGGTATGAATGTAGCATTCGCTATTCTGGGTACCGGACAGCAAAATATTCATCATGCTTTACAACATCTTTCATATAATTTCCCAGGTAGATTTGATGTGGTACTGGAATATAATGAAGGCTTGGCACATCAATTATATGCGGGCTCAGACTTCCTGATAATGCCTTCTAGAGTTGAACCTTGCGGTTTGAACCAGATGTATGCAATGCGTTATGGTACCGTACCAATTGTCCGTTCTGTAGGAGGGCTAAGAGATACCGTACCTGATGTAGGTATGCCCGACAATAGTGGAAGAGGAATTCGTTTTGACCACTTCAATCTGAAGGATGGGCATTTAGCTATCTATCGGGCATTAGAACTTTATAACAATCGCCCATTTTTTGAAACAGTAAGAGAACATATTACGACTATCGATTTCTCGTGGGAGAAATCGGCTAGTACCTATCTGAATATATATCAGGAAATGATTAACTTATAAACAAGCGCCGTAATGATTAAAATGATTGCTCTGATTCTTGGTGGCGGTGCCGGAACCCGCCTTTATCCACTGACAAGTGAACGTTCTAAACCAGCTGTACCAATAGGAGGTAAGTATCGGCTGATTGATATTCCCATTTCTAACTGTTTGAATTCCAGTTTGCGCAGAATGTTTGTGGTAACACAATATAACTCTGCTTCCCTCAACCAGCATATCAAAAATACCTACAACTTTGATATGTTCAGCCATGGTTTTGTAGATATATTGGCTGCCGAACAAACTCCTACCAGCGATAAGTGGTTTCAGGGTACAGCAGATGCCGTAAGGCAGTCTATGCACCATATGAGGACCCATGAGCATGACTATATTCTTATTCTTTCCGGTGATCAGCTTTATCAAATGGATTTTGAAGCATTGGCCAATTATCATATTGATAAAGAAGCAGATTTAACTATTGCAACGATCCCTGTTGTGGCAAAAGATGCTCCTGGATTTGGCATTATGAAGGTAAATGAAGGTGGGCTGATTGATAGCTTTGTTGAAAAGCCAAAACCTGATGTATTAGATGAATGGCAATCTGCAGTGGAAGATAAATACCGCAAAGAAGATAAGTTATACCTGGCTTCTATGGGGATTTATATGTTCAGGCGAGAAGTGCTCGAAAAGCTTTTTGAAGAAAATCCACAGTATACCGATTTTGGAAAAGAAGTGATTCCTCATGCAATTGAAGGAGGTTATACTGTGGCCAGCTACGCTTTTGATGATTATTGGACAGATATAGGGACCATTCGCTCCTTCTTTGAAGCGAATATCGCATTGACAGATAACATCCCTGAATTCAACTTATTTGACAATGAGCAATCTATCTATACAAGGCCTCGCTTGTTAGCACCATCCAAATTTGCCGGTACTTTTCTAAATAAAGCAATTGTTGCGGAAGGTTGCATTATTCATGCTACAAAGATTGAGCGATCTGTAATTGGTATTCGCGCCCGCATTGGAATGGGAACGGAAATTTCCAACTCGATAATAATGGGTAATGATTATTACGAAACCCTTACAGAACTGGCAACGGGAGAACATCAGCCTATGGGGATTGGTGATAATTGCGAAATTCGGAATGCGATCATTGATAAAAATTGCCGCATAGGAAATAATGTCAAAATCCATGGTAGTGTGGCACTTCCAGATGTAGAAACGGAAACTTACGTTATTAGAGATGGCGTAATTGTGCTCAAGAAAGGAGCTTATATTCCTGATGGAACAAAGATTGGATTGGAAGGTTAAGCGTACCCTCTTATAATTGATAATAATAATTCATGGATCGTATTTCTTTAATAGACAGAAGAAATATGATCCATGAATTACTCAAATAACACAAATTTTGTGTTCGTGAAATTACTGAACACTTATTTTAACCCTACCGATTATCTTTTCTTCAGAAACCAGTTCTAGTAAATAAAAGCCAGGTTGTACTGATTCAGGAATGAAATAGGATTCCCGGAAGTCGCCCCTGCCTGCATACCCATATGTATGCTGATGTACTGTCTGTCCGTTTACATTTACCAATCGAAGTTCAAGTCGACTGACTGGAGTATCCAGTTTAAACTGCACATTGATCCAGTTGGAAACTGGATTAGGATATACATCCATCGGAATGAATTGACTCTCCAGCTTATTAGTATTTAGCAGAACTGCTTCACAATCAAGATAGGTGCGCAGTAAAGCATTAACGGTACCTGTTAAACTCCATG
>JAKSDI010000003.1 GCA_022360175.1 Chitinophagales bacterium | reverse complement strand
TTGATAATATCTTATTCGAAATATTATTCTGATTCCTTCTTGATGGATAATTTACAGGGACGCCCGAATCATTCCGCGACGAACACATAAAATGAACTATTTTGACCATCAAAAACGATTTTTAATCACGTTCTTAATCACCTTTCTAACAAAATCCAGTCGGCATTAAGAATAAACTGTGTTTCATCTTTGGGATTTTTAAATACCAGGAATAAATCCCCTTTATCTATAGTAGGCTGGACGGGGATATCATAGTATTTCATTGCCCATTCGTTTTCGTCATAGTATCCGAGTTGAACTTTGCCGATTACATTACCGCCTGGGCTTTGCTCTCTAATTTCCATCATCCCCTGATAATTATAACCTTCATTATATTTAGCTGCCAGCCTAATATTTTTAACGCCTTTTAAAGTTTGATTGCTGAATTTCAAAAGAGTATTATGTGCGATAGAACCCACCAGAGTATAACCATTACTGTCCCATATACCCAGTCCATTTGTACGCTCGTCGGCCTCTTCTGCCTGAAGTTTTGGCACGGTAAAAATAAGTTGTTCGCTGGCAGAAAGAGCAAAATCATCCTGCCCTGCAAGTCCATTATCCCGATAGGAAGCCATTAAGATATATTTCCCCGGATCATCATCTTTCAAGTGGTCATCAAATACGAATGAACCAGAAAGCGGCAGTATTTTTTCTTCTGGCTGCTCATTGGGATCAAGAGAAAGGATATACTGTACAATTGTCTCAACATCTTCAACATCAAGCTGAGGGTGAGCCGACATAAGCGTTTCTCCCCACACTCCTGAACCGCCTTTAATAATGGTGCTCACCAAATAATCCTGATCTTCTTTAGTGTACTTTTTGGATATATCAACATAACTAGGCCCATTTACTTTTACATCTTTAGCATGGCAGGCCTTGCAATCTGAGCCATTGATCAATTCAAGCCCTTTTGGAATAGCATTTTGTTGATGGCCTACAGTAGCTAAAATCAGGTCTTCGCCTTCCGGCAAATAATTCATTGTCACTTTCACCCTGCTCAAATCTATAGTTTGATCTTCTGTACTACCATCTTCTGTATCTTCAACTGTAATTTGATAGTTGATCTCTTTATTATCCCAATAAGTTAAATCGGAAGAACCTACTGTGATTTTTAGTTGTGGCGGATCATTACCAACCATAATTTTCTTCTTAGTGGTGGCACTCTCCCCCAAAGCATCTGTTACTTTAAGTTGGACCTCATAAACGCCTGCTTCCGTGTAAGTGTATGTTGAACTTACCCCTCTTAACGGTTTCTTTCCATCTTCAAATATCCACTCATAAGTCAGCTCATCTCTATCATAATCTTCTGATTCAATTGCTGAAAAGCGTACACTTAAAGGAGTGGCTCCTACTTCCTTATCGGCCGTTATTTTTGCTAAAGGAGGGCGATTACCTTCTATGTAGCGTATCTTACTAAGGCGCGCATCAATATTTTGAGCATACCACTTCTGTCCATATTCCAAAACATATAAATTACCATCACTCCCAAATAGCATATCCATGGGATGTGAAAATTCTGTATTAGGCATAAAAGCTTCTGCCTTCACATAGTCTTGGTTTTCATCCAGGGTGACAACATAAATCCAATCTCTCATCCATTCGTAGACAAACAGCTTGTTTTCAAAATAATCGGGGAAATAGTTTTTTGCATTCGGATAGTCTGAAGCATGATACACAGGCCCTGCCATTGGGTTAACCCCTCCTTCCCCTAACCAGGGAAATTCTTCTGAGGCGGCATAAGAGTACCAAATCAGAGAGGATTGCACACCTGGTAATTCTTTCAAACCTGTATTGTTAGGAGAATCATTCATTATATTCTCAGGATCAAATTTCTGCCCTGACGTTTTTGTAGCAAAATCGTAATCGTTGTACAATTGGTTATTGCCCCTCGTATAAGGCCAACCCCAATAACCCGCTTTTCTAGCCTGATTAAATTCTCCCATCCCATGAGGCCCCCTGAGAGAGTCTGTTTTACCAGCATCGGGCCCTACATCTCCCCAGTAGAGATAATTGGTCTTGGAGTCAATTGAAAACCTGAATGGGTTTCTAAGGCCCATTGCATATATTTCAGGCCTGGTTTTTGGGGTCCCTTCAGGAAACAGATTACCTTCAGGAATACTATAGGTACCATCTGCCTGTGGAGTAATACGCAGTATTTTCCCTCTTAAGTCATTGGTATTGGAAGCCGAACGTTGTGCATCCCACAGCTTTCTTCCCGGACGTTCATCAATAGGAGCATAACCTTCCGATTCAAAGGGGTTTGTATTATCTCCTACGCCAATCCAAAGGTTGCCATTTTCATCAAATTCTAACGAACCTCCACTATGGCAGCACTTATGCATAATTGGAATAGTAAGTATAATTTTTTCAGAAGTAAAGTCTATAGAATCGTCCTTCATTTCAAATCTGGAAATGTGCTGTTCAGGATTTTCACCAGGATCCGAATAAAATAGGTAAATCCAATTGTTTTCATTAAAATCAGGATCTACAGCCAGGCCAAGCAGACCATCTTCATCCTCATGATAGACATCAATATGTCCAATTTTTTTCATTGCTTCTTCAGCAAAGTCATAAAGTTTAATAGTACCAGTTCTCTCTATCAGTAAAATACCATGTCCTGGTATTTCATCCATCTCCATGGGTTCGTGCAGATTAAAATCCAGCACTTCTTTTGAGAAGCGATTTTCTTCTGGTACCCTTTTTGTGTGAGCTAGCTGGTAATTCAGCGGTTTATCAGACATAGCATATTCGATACCTCCTAATAAATGTCTAAGAAAAACGGGGTCTTCATAGGTTTCACTCAAATGGCCTAAACCTGTATAAAAAGCACGGCCTCCATCATATTCATGGTACCAGGCCATTGGATGATTTTCACCATGAGTCCCCCCTTCATAGCTATGCTCATCTATTTTCATCAATACATTTATAGCTGGATTCATTTGTTTGAAATTGTACCACTCCTCCCTTTTTTTCCAAATGGAATCTATACCCTCTGTGGCGGGGTGTTGAAGATTTACAATTCTTAAATCAGCTGGCTGGATATCTGGATGTCCATTAAAGTATGCCCCGGCTAGTTTATTGTACCAATCCCAATCGTATTCGGTATCTGTAGCAGAATGAATACCGACATAACCTCCTCCTGCCTGAATGTATCTTTCAAAATCTGCTTGTTGAGGATCGTCCAGCACATCACCTGTTGTATTTAAGAAAACAACGGCTTTGTAGTCTTTTAAAATTTCTTCGGCAAAATAGGATGAGTCTTCCGTAGTGTCTACCTGAAATCCATTTTCCATCCCCAATTTAATCAAAGCTATTTTTCCTGCTTCTATAGATTCATGGCGAAATTCAGCCGTTTTGCTAAATACCAGGATTCGCTTAGGCTCTTTGCTACATGAATGGAACAACAGAATAACTATAAGGAATACAAAGATTCTGAAGGAAGACATTATCATTTATTTTTAGTCTACTAAAATTTCATCAATGAACAACCAGCATGGAGCACCGGGTGCCGGATGCCAAGTGGGGTTCACTAAATTACTTTTCACCTCTATTTTTATATATCTCGCTTCCTGCTGATCAAAATTAAGCGTGAAGTTTTGAAGGGACGGAGGTTCTGGCGTATTTGTAGTAGGAATCGCTTTCTGTGCTATTGGCCTATAATAGCTCCCATCTGCCGAAACCCATACTTTGATATTCTTTGGGAAAAAGATGTAAGAAGAAGTGGCTTCCAATGCACTCACCGTTATATTCGATACAGATACCGCCTGCCCCATATCTAATGTAGCCGTCATATGGCTTTTTTCATATCCTAACCACTCACCAGCTGCAAATTCCGTTGTTCCTTTTTTGAAGTTGGTCAAAGAAGAAGCCCCACTTGCTTTATAGCGATCATCGGGTGGCTGATTAAGCCGAATTTCTTTGGGTTGGTATCTTGCCCGTACTATAGACTTTTGTGCAGGATCGCTGGTTTGCCAACCTTCTTTCTTAGCAATTACCTGTATATCGGCAGTTTGAGTAAGTATGATAGGATTCGTATATTTTTCGGAAGTTGAATCAGGAGGTGTACCATCAAGAGTATAAAATAAATCTACTTCTTTAAAATTGATTTCAAAGGCAACTTCAAGTGTATCTGTGAAAATATCTTTCTCAACTACAATCATCGGAGGATTGAGTTGTGCGGTGCCAAATAGGGATCGATCTACTCCGGTATCAATATATAAATGAGGGTGCTCTTCCTTCAAAGCTTCAATCGACTGTGCACTAATATTTGTACGCCAGAGGTATAGATTCTTCAAATTAGGTAATTGTGCTATAGACTGTAAAGCCTCTTCCTCCAATGAAGTTTCGTACAAATTGAGATATTCCAAATAGCTTAATCCATTTAGTACATTTAGATTTTTGCCTGTAATCTCGGTCTGCTGCAAAGACAATTTTGTTAGGTGGGGAAAATTGGCAAGTTTTGGCAGCAATTCATCCGTCATATTGGTTTGACTTAAATCCAGTTCTATCAACTGATTGGCTGTTTTTTGTAGTAAATCAAAAGTTTTTTTATCTAAATCACTTCGTCCCCTCAAAGTAACTTTTACAAAAGGTTGATCTTGTGCCACCATTTCAATGGGAATGCCTGCTTGCTCTATCTTTTGAATTGTCCGCTCACTTAAGGATTCCACTTCAAGGGCAAAGACACCTTTATCCGTAGTCGTATATTTATCTAGGATTATTTTAATGGATTCAGTTTGGTGCATTGCTCCGACCTTTTTATCAAAAGAGGCTCCCTGCTCTACCCACCACTCTAATAGAGCAATCTCATCCTTATTCAATTGTTTTTTTCCTTTGGGCGGCATGTGCTCTTTTTCTTCTATGGGTAAATGAACACGCTGAAGAAAAAGACTATTTTCAATATCCCCTTCTATTAAAAAAACTCCAGTTTCACCTCCTTTTCGAATACCTTCAATGGAAGTCATCAACAGCTCTCCCTTGATCTTGGATTCATTATGGCAGCCCGTACACTTTTGTTTAAAAATGGGTTGTATTAAATCGTGAAAAACGCGTGCACTGTCAATATTTTCTATAGTGATCTGATCCGATTCTTTAGATTCAGAGAAAGGCTCCGATAAGAAATCTGCTCCATGTGTTAATGATCCTCCTAAATGCCCCGTAAGGCCAATAAGTAACATTAATACGGCAAAGACTGGAAGGTAGAATTTCTTGCCAATTTTTGAATTCTTCTTTTTTTGAGAAAAATAAAGTACACTTGTTAATACTACTGTTGCAATACCCAGATATTGATGCTTACCTAAGGTTGTTTCCTCATACCCACCTTCCCAGGAAAGCAGATAACCTGAAATAGCCGCAAAAACTGCACTCCACATCCCAACTAGCAAAGTCAAACGAATTGCGGGTTCTAATGAACTATATTTCTCCTTCCTTGCCAGGCTCTCCATTAAAAATCCAAGTGCTAATATTCCTATAGGCAGGTGTAGGATTAAAGGATGTAAACGGCCAAAAAACTGTAGAATATCCATGGTTGAAGGCTTGCTTTAGAGTTTATGTAAGTGAGTTTTGTATAGACAATGGGTAAAGATTTTTTGCTAGTCCAAGAAACACCCGGAGCCTAATCCCGATAGCTATCGCATACGCGTCAACTTATATAGAAAAATAAATAAAAAATGCTGCTTAAGTTTGTTCAAGCAACATTAAGAACACTTAAGCAGCATCAAAATGAATATTGAACAAATTAAGCAAAAAATCAACGAACTAGAAATAGA
>JAKSDI010000004.1 GCA_022360175.1 Chitinophagales bacterium | reverse complement strand
TTATAAGCATCTCATATCCGCTATAGAGCATGGGCCTGACATGACCCAGGATGATGGATGTGATCTGGTGGGTTTACTCCATCAGAATTACAAGGATACCTTCCTGAAAGATGTAGTGGGAGGCACGGAAGAAACTACTACAGGTGTTATAAGGCTAAAAAGTATGGAAAAGGATGGTGCACTGCAGTTTCCAATAATTGCTGTAAATGACTCTGAAACTGCTGCTGCTGCAAAGACATGGCAAGCAAAAGGAGAAATATACAATGCTGTTGTAAATCAGTTAGTAATTGGCAAGCAGCTAAACCAGGATATATCTGGGCTTCCTCAGGTAGATAATCCTGCAATAGAAGCTGCTACTGCTTTCATGAAGGCAAGCGAACTGGCAGCAAAAAAATACGAGACAAAAGATGCTATGAAAGGACTTCGTAATGCCCAGGGTAACCTAAGTAATATGGGTATTTACGCATTCGAAGATCAAAAGTATGATGCTGCTTTCGAAAACTTTAAACTGGTACTTAGTACGCATGATTTATTAAAAGAAAACAAAACTGAAAGTGCATTGGATGTTGAAGAAGATTTTAACAACCAATTGTACATTACGGGCCTTGCTGCTTTAAATGCTAATCGTGCTGCTGATGCAGAAGAGTACTTCAATCAGTTGTATGAGATCAAATATGATAAGCCTGCAATTTACGAGGCTCTATACAAGATTCAGACAGCAAAGGATGATTCAGAAGCTAATTTGGATAAAGCATATATTTATCTGGAAGAGGGACGTAAGAACAACCCTGATGATGTGTCTTTACTGTTTGCTGAAATTAACCACTTCCTTAAGTTGAATAAGCTGGATGAGTTGATCAATAAACTAAAAGTAGCCATCGATAAAGAACCAGACAACATATCACTGTATTCTACTCTTGGTAACGTATATGATAATTTATACCAGACAGAAATTGAAGCTGGAAACGAAGAGAAATCTCAGGAATACTTCAATAGTGCATTGAACTACTATAACCAGGCTCTTGAGAGAAAGCCTGATTATGTTGATGCGGTGTATAGTATTGGTGCACTTTATTATAACAAAGCTGCTGCTATGACTCAGGAATTAAACAAGCTTGCAGATGATTATTCTAAAGAAGGTATCAAGAAGTACGAAGCTTTGAAAGCAAAAATCTTTGGAGAATTCGACCAGGCTTTACCATATTTCCAAAAGGCAGAATCATTAGATGCTAATGATATGAACACCTTAATTGCACTGAAGGAAATCTACGCTCGTAAAGATGACCTTACGATGTCCAACGAATTTAAAAAGCGTATGGATAAGGTACAATCTGGTGAAGGTAATGCTACTTCTTACTTTGATAAGAAGTAAACTTAGCAGAATAGGGCTGTCTTAAAAGCCCTCCAGTATCGATAAAGCAAACACCCTGATGTCAATTTCTGACATCAGGGTGTTTGCTTTTATACTTAAAGAAGGAATGAGATTTGTTATTCTACTTTTACCGTTTTAACGGTATTGGTGATTAGGCCATTGACTTTCAGTTGAAAGCAATAGATGCCCGGAATCCAATTCATTGTTGGGATTGAAAGGTCTCCGGTATTCATTTTAGGTGAAATGTTATTTTCCCAAATGATCTTACCTGCTACATCTGTTGCGATAATCTGAGCGTTATTATAATGCTTAGTAGCCAAAGTATAAGAAATGTTCAACTGCTGGTCAAATAGTGAAGGGAAAATACTGATTTCTGTCTCTGGTGCATTAAAGTTATTGTAAGCGGTAGAGGTTTCTCCTAGTTCTATATCGAGTATTGTTACTTCGCCGTTTATAAGTGTGGCCTGTACTGTTTTAGAAGGATAATTCGGATGGCTACAAACTACATCAAAAATACCTGCTTCGGATTGACCTGTCTTATAATTGCCCAATGGATTTGTATGTTCTTCATTGACTTCATTAGAAAGGATTTCTATAGTAGCATCATTAATCGGAGAACCGGTTACAGCATCCGTCACTTTACCTTCCAGATAGCATGCTCTTTTGTATTCTGGCTGAAATAAATATAGTCCAGTATTCATATCCGAAGCAAGAATAATCCCTGATGGTAGCCAGGGATAGGCTCCCCAACATCCGGAAAAACCTCCGTGTGCGCCAAGGTAAGTATCATAATGACCTACTTTTATTAAATTATCCGGGCGATGTGCGTCCATAATAACTAAGCCATCAGTATACCACGATGTAACCAGAAAACCATCTTTATAATGAGTATTATGTGGGATTACACCGTTATTCTCGGTTTCTTTAGGCCTGAATGAATCCAGAAACCTGATATCACTTAAATCAGAAACATCATAAGCGTCGACATAAGCATCAGGCCTTTCATCTGTGGTAAAGAGATAATTTCCATCATCAGAAAGCCAGGCATTGTGAGTGAAATTGAATGAAGTAGATTGTGTTGCTAATAGTTCCGGAGTAGATTTGTCACTGATGTCATAAACGGAAAAAAAGCCATCAAATACATCCGAACTCCACATTGTATCTCCTCTAACATAAACATCATGTGAATAACGATCATCTTGAGCTCCTACAAAAATTGGAACTCCAGGGGTAGTATTTAGGTCAAATATTAATACGCCGCCCTGGCCTAAAGTTGCGCAACCGGAAATATAGCAATAACCATTTTCATCAATATAAAGATTGTGGCATCCTTCAAGTGTTTGCGTATTACCGCCTACAGGGAGGTCTGGAGTCCAAAACTCCCAGGTAATATTATTTGGTGCTTCTTTCATATTTATGATAAGCAAGCCATCTGGACTGGCATCTGTGGTTACATAGGCATAATCTCCCCATGACTTCATGTCACGCCAAATAGAATTACCTCCGGGAATAAATTCTACCTCAATTGGATTAGCGGGATCTTCTAGGCTAATGATTGATGTGCCTGCTACGCAACCAAGTATGGCATACTCCGTGCCGTCCTGTGCGACATAGCCCCATATATCATTATATCCTTCAGGGTGCTGATCTAGATTAGCGATAAACTCAAGATTGAAATTGGATTGTGCCGTTAGGCATAAAGGAGCAGCAATAGCCAAATTTAACAGCACACAGATTGTTATTTCTATACTGTTTAATTTACTTAAAAGACTCATACTATAAAATCATTTTATACTCATACCACATTTTTTAGTTGTAGTAGAGGAAGGTGTAGGTAATAAAACTTTAATTACCCAAAAGACGTAAAAGGATTTTAAAAAGTTAGATAGCGCGTTTTTTCTTTTGTAAGGAGGTACACAAAAGAATATAATCTTACACTTTACTTTCCAGAGTTAGGGTAGAATTGTAAAATCTCTAACACTAGTTTAACTCAAAAATGCTATCAAAACTCCTGCTGCTACCGCAGAGCCTATCACACCAGAGATATTGCTAGACATAGCATATTGCAAAATGTGATTCTTAGGATCGTGCTTAAGTGCAATCTCATTGGCTACACGAGAAGCCATGGGCACAGCACTCAGGCCAGTAGCACCAATTAGTGGATTGATTTTCTTTTTAGCAAAAAGGTTATAAATTTTTACTGCAAAGATTCCTCCCATGATAGAAATAGCAAAAGCTATAAAACCACCACCTACAATCATTAATGTGTCACTCTTCAAAAATGTCTGTGCAGTCATAGTTGCACCTACAGTAAGCCCAAGGAAAATAGTAGCAGTATTCATAATGGTATCCGATGCTGCCTGATAAAGACGCTGGGTATCACTCCCTATTTCTTTAATTAGATTGCCAAAAAGCAATAAACCTACCAGAGGCACTGCCGACGGAACAAGAATAGAAACTATAGTCGCCAATGCTATAGGGAAAATGATCTTTAACGTTCTCATGTTTTTGATCTCTACCTTACTCGGATACAGCTTTTCCTGCTCTTTCATGTTGATTTTTAATTCAGATTTGCTTACCGTAAATCGAACTACAAAAGGTATGATCACAGGCACTAGTGCCATATAAGAATAAGCTGCTATTGCAATAGGGCCCAATAGTTCAGGAGCAAGAATAATAGAAGTATAAATAGCAGTTGGCCCATCAGCTCCGCCAATAATACCTAAAGCACCTGCTTGCTGAGGGCTATACCCAATCAATACAGCTGTGATAAGAACAGTAAAGATGCCAATCTGTGCTGCAGCACCAAAAAATGCCAGCCTAAGGTTGCGCAACATGGGACCGAAATCAGTCATTGCACCTACTCCCAAAAATATAAGAGGAGGCAATAAACCAGTTTTTATTAAGGCATAGTACAACATGTTCATAATGCCGTAATGGTGCGCGATGGCAGTAAGCGGCATATCTGCAATATCCCTGATAGGAAAACCCTCTACTGGCTTGGCAAGCTCTGCTGGAATTACAGCCATGTTTCCACCAGGGAAATTGGCTAGTAAGATTCCAAAAGCAATAGGAATTAACAATAAAGGTTCGTACTTCTTATGAATGCCTAGGTAGAGTAAACCAAATGAAATTGCAATCATCAAAAGTGTTGCAGGCTGGTCAATGAACTCGCCTAGGGCGGTCATATCGTATAATTTCTGTAATATCTCTCCCATAGTACTAGCGAAGCTTAATAATTACATCATCCTCTTCAATCTCTTCTCCATGTTGAGCAACAATTTCTATTACTTCACCACTTTGATCGGCTTTAATTGCATTGATCACCTTCATGGATTCAATGTAGGCAATGGTTTCTCCTTCTTCAACCATGTCACCTACTTTAACGGCTTTTTCACCATTGTCTTTTGTCAGGTAAAATTTACCTTCTAATGGTGCAAGTATGCTTTTATATTTACCATTATCAGAAGGTGTTGCTGGCTGAGGTGCTGCTGGCTTTTCTTTAGGCGTAGCAGCTGCATTATTATCGTAAGATACCTTTACTTTGTAGGCTGTACCATTGACTTCAATCGTCATATTTTGAGGGCGAGCGGAAGGGACTGGTTCATTGTGGCTGGCTGCATGGGAAGCAATACTTGTTTTTGTCTTCCGTTTTTCTAAATCCTCCATGAAACGTTGCTTAGCTCTGCCTGATTTGTAGTCAATGTACTGTTCTGGATGCATTGCATACTCAAGCAATTCCTCCTCATCTTGTCCCAATTCCCAACCTTTCTCATTCATCTCTTTCCTGTACTCATCCAACTTATCCTCATAAAGAGATTGTGGATCACCATTAAAGAAAATTCGACCTTGCTGATTAGCTAGATCTACTAATTCTTCAGATAATTCTCCTGGCAATTTACCAGCTTTGCCAAGTAACATATTCCAGGTATTTTCATCAATCATAGCCCAACGCCCTTTGCCTTTAATGATGTTGAGTACATTCATTAAAGCAACATTCTTCACATACTGGCTATAAGGTGTAACCAGAGGTGGGTACCCCATTTTCGGCCAAATGTATTCAACCTCTTCAAACAGGCGAATGAGCAATTGCTCTTGAGTCATTTCTGGTCTATTGCGTTTTCTTAGCCACTTATTGAGGCTTTTTAGGTTGTTTTCAAGATCAGCCATCAAGCTTCCCATCATCCCTCCTGGCAAACCGGGCCCAATTAGTAGGGAGTTCATAGAGCGATTGAGTGGATTAATATAATACCCGAGGAAATCATCCATGAATTCCTGTGATAAACTACGCACCTGCATATAAGCATTCATATCAATATCAGGAAGGCTGAAGCCTGCATCCCTAAGCATAGCATGGACTGTTAGCAAATCTGCATGCCCGGTACCCCATGAAAGAGGTTCCATGCCTACGTCAATAATATCTGCACCATTTCTGGCTGCTTCTAAAGAAGATGCTACAGAAAAACCTGGAGTAGAGTGGCCATGATATTGGACAATCACATCAGGATGGCGCTCTTTGATTCCTTTTACAATCCGGCCAATTGACGCTGGACGCCCTATTCCTGCCATATCCTTTACCGCAATTTCTTCTGCACCATACTCTATCAGTTGATCTGCCAATTGAATAAAATAGTCAACAGTATGAATTTTAGAATGGGTGATACAGAGTGAGCCTTGAGCTATCATGCCTCCTTCCTTGGCATACTCAAAAGACAGTTGCAAATTAGGAGCGTAGTTGAGGCCGTCAAAAGAACGAGCGATGTCTGTACCTTGTTTCTTCTTGACTTTGAACATCAGTTTGCGGATATCTTTCGATACCGGATTCATACGGATACCGTTCAGTCCACGTTCTAGCATTTGGGTTTGAATACCAGCTTTATTAAAAGCTTCTGTCCATTCTCTAACAGATCGATTAGGATTTTCCCCAAATAGGAGATTGATTTGCTCAAATCCACCACCATTTGTTTCAACTCTGGAAAAGCATCCCATACTTACGATGGGTTCTGCTACTCTAATTAGTTGATCAACACGTGGCATGTACTTACCAGAAGACTGCCACATGTCACGATAGACTAGGCAGAGTTTAATCTCTTTTCCCATATTTACTTGGTTGTCAGGCTTTTGTGTGTATAGCCGTAGCAGCTATTAAACACTTTAGTTAATCTTATTTATCGACTCTATTTGTCCTTTTCCGTCCGTAATAACATCTACAGCAGCAATTACGGCAGCAATTTCAGCATCATTTTCTTTGGAGATTAGGGGAGTGGGAGCGAAGCGGTTCGTTAGTCGAATAAGCATTTGACCAGTTAAAACTACAAGACTAAGAATGGCAAATACCATTACCATTCCAATAATTAATACCTGTAATACTAGTCCTAATTCATTCATTTTTTAATAATTGAGGCTCAAATTTAACAATTTGACAATAACCACCAAGTAGTTTGACAAAAATCCTTACCTTTCGGCCCTTTAATTTTCACTCATAAACTGTTGTGGAATGAGTCATCCAATTAGAGTTTTTAAGTTTGGTGGAGCATCCATAAAAGATGCTGCTGCTATTAAAAATGTAGCGGATATACTAAATCAATACAAAGAAGAATCCATTCTCATTGTTGTATCTGCTATGGGTAAAATGACCAATGCTCTAGAAGAAGTAGTCGAGGCTCATGCCAAAGGAGATGCTACTGCTTTTGATAAATTAAATAAAATCAAACAGCAGCATTATACGACAATGGGCATGTTGTTTGATGAAAAAGACGATGTCTTCAATCTTGTTAATGATACTTTTGTTGAAATAGAGTGGGCATTGGAAGAAGAACCTCATGATAGCTATGACTACATGTATGATCAAATTGTCTCGGTAGGAGAGTTGGTCTCTTCAAAAATTGTTGCCGCTTATCTTAATAAACAGAAAATGTCAACTCAATGGTTAGATGCGCGCGACATTATTCTGACCGATAACATTTATCGGGAAGGTTGGGTACAATGGCCTGATACTATCGAACGCTGTAATCGCATTGCCGAACCAATGATCAATAAAGGAGGCTTTGTACTGACTCAAGGATTTATAGGAAGTACTTCTGAAAACTTTACTACTACTTTAGGACGAGAGGGATCTGATTATACTGCAGCTATTTTTTCTTATTGCCTGGATGCAAAAGATATGACTATATGGAAAGATGTACCAGGCGTTTTGACAGCTGACCCACGAAAATTTGATAATGTTTCCAAATTGGATCGTTTGTCTTATAAAGAGGCGATAGAAATGACCTATTATGGTGCGAAAGTAATCCATCCAAAAACAATCAAACCTCTACAAAATAAAAGCATCCCTTTGTATGTAAAATCTTTCATTGCTCCTGAAGGGAGTGGTACCTATATCTCAGATGAAGTAGACGATACTTATCCGCCTATGGTGGCAGTTGAAGATGGACAAGCATTGCTGCAAATAAGTACTCGTGATTTCTCATTTGTGGCTGAGCATCATATTAGTTCACTATTTAATGTAATTGCTAATGTTCGTTTGCAGGTGAACATGATGCAAAACTCTGCTATTAGTTTTAGCTTATGTGTCAATGATATTGATGACAGAGCTGATAGATTTGCTGCTCAGATAGAAAAAGATTTTAAAGTGATGATTGAAAGGGACTTGGAGTTAATAACTGTCCGGCATCCACTGGATAACGTATTGACAAATCTGCGAAGTGGCAAAATCGTTTTGCTGGAAGAAAAAATTAAAGGAAGGACGGTTCAAATGGTTGTAAAGGATGTACCTGTCATTCGGAGAAAAATAAACACACGAGAAAAAGAGTAAAACCACTTCCTGATAAAATTGCAAATATTATCTTCAACTATTATAGCGAAGGCGAAACTTTTGTTCAAAAAAGGTCAGGCCTTCGCTATAATTATTATCTTTCGGTAGATGATTTAAAATATCTGCCAATGGATAATTCTTATAAGGTTGCTGTACTGGGGCCTATACCACACGATCATATAACTACCAGCAAAGGAAAAGTAATCATTAAATTTGGTTGTGTTACTCATCCCGCCATCGCTCTTGCTCGATTGATGGAAGGCATGGGTACAGTATACCCCGTTACTCATATAAGAAAGAAAGACGAAAATGGAGTAAAAGATTTATTAAAGAATTATTCCAATATCAAGCTGGATGCCCTGTATTCTCATCTTAATCAGGGAGATATTATACAGCTTAAGTTTTTAGATCAAAACAATAGATTAGAGAAACAGACAGCTTTCATGCCGCCCATCCGGCCAGAAGATGTAGAACCTGTAATTGACAGTGATATTTTTGTTTGTGTACCTATTACAGATTATGAAGTCCCTTTGAATACACTACAATATATTAAGCAAAACAGGAAAGGAGATGCACTTACTATTTTTGATGCACATGGGCCTACTACTGTAGTGACTACTACAGGCGATCGGCTACGCCGGTTCTGGATAGAACGAGATTTATGGCTGCCCTATATAGATGTTCTTAAAATGAACATTGAAGAGGCTGGCTGTTGTTGGTTTAAAAAAGAATACCACGAGGATGAATTGAAAAATGAGTACACAGAGCTAAGTGAGCGGGAAATGGCGGATTTTGCTATATACGTCCTTCAACGAGGGGTTAAAGCTCTATTTATAACACTAGATGCTCGCGGAGCAATGGTTTATACGATGCCAGGAGGGAAATTTCAAGCAGATTTTGTCCCTTCTGTACCTGTTAGTGAAGTGATTGACACAACAGGCTGTGGAGATTCCTTTGCAGGTGGCCTGGGATTTGGTTTATTAGAAAACCGACAAGACTTTACAAAAGCTGCTCAATATGCCAACACATTAGGAGCACTTCGTACACAAGGCACTACTTTTGATGTCTTTAAATCACGAGATGAAACAAATGAAATAATAAAGAAAATATACCAGGCTACAGCAAGATTATAACTTTGGTTTATTGAAAATTGATTAAAATGCAAGATGGATTTAAAGAATATATCAAGAGTGAAAAACTTGTTTCTATAGATGAAAGTACACTCTTGGCAGTTAGTGGTGGTTTAGATTCAATGGTGATGATGCACTTGTTTCATTCTGCTGGGTTTGCTTGTGGTGTGGCTCACTGCAATTTTCAATTACGAGGACAAGCAGCAGATGGTGATGAGCTATTTGTAAAAGAGATGGCTAGCAAACTTCATTTACCGTTTTATTCTATTCAATTTGATACTGTATCAGTTGCCAAAGCAAGAGGGATATCTATTCAAATGGCAGCTAGAGAGTTACGATACCAGTGGTTGGAAAAAATACGCCAGCAAGAAGGATATAGTAAGATTGCTACGGCTCATCATCTTAATGACAATATAGAGACACTTTTATACAATCTATCCAAAGGATGTGGGATTAGAGGCCTTCATGGAATTCCTGCCAAAAATGGATGTTTAATTCGCCCTCTTGGCTTTGCTAGCAGATCGGAATTAGAAAGCTATCAGCAAAATCAGCGCATAGCCTATAGAGAAGATGCCAGCAACTCGGAAATAAAATATAGTCGTAATAAGATCAGACATAAAATACTACCTGTTCTAAAGGCATTAAATCCTTCATTGGAAAGTACAATGGAGGAAAATATTCAGCGCTTCAGAGAGGCGGAGTACCTGTATGAGTTTGCCGTCCAGATGATCAAAAAGATCGCTTTAAATCAAAAGGGAAATTTATGGATTCTTCAACTAAGCGCATTGAGCGCACATCAGCAGGCATTACCAACTATCCTATATGAATTGCTGACCCCCTTCGGGCTTAATAGTCGACAAGCTGGGCAAATGGCAACCTCTATTATCAATGGGCAGACAGGAGCTGTATTTCATTCCGATACTCATTCATTTTTAGTTGACAGGATTACTCTTCAAATTAAACAAGAAGAAGGCTTATCGAAGCAACGATTGTATGAACTGCAATCTGGAGATCAGAATGTTCTTTTATCCGATGGAGTGCTAAGCCTTGACTTTCAAGAAGGGCAACCGTCTCAGATATCTGCTGATCCTTATATAGCTATGCTGGATGCAGGAAATCTTAAATTTCCATTATCTATCCGACATTGGAAGGCTGGAGATGTATTTCAACCTCTTGGAATGAAGGGGCGGCATCAGAAAGTGCAGGATTTTTTCAGCAATAACAAATTATCCCGTTTTGAAAAGGAGAATGTGTGGGTTGTTGAAGATGCAAATGAGCAAATATGCTGGTTAATAGGGTATCGCCTGGACGACAGATATAAGATAAAATCAGATACAAAAGCACATTGGGTTTTGAACTTTATACCTCAGTAGGCAATTTTGTGATTGTATTTTTTCACTTTTCTCAGAGCATGTTTCAGAACACGCTCTTCATTTAATCACTCAAAATTTGACCTAATGAAAAAAGGACTATTCTTATTGCTTACCTTTAGCTTATTCACTTTCCACGCTTTTGCTCAGGAGATAGAAGTACCCCAAACAAATCAACCGCTTATTACTAAACGCACTGCCAGTTGGTGTGGAAACTGTGGCTCCTGGGGATGGGCGCTATTTGAAGGACTCCTCCAGGATAATAACAGCAATGCTTTGGTAATAGCAGCTCACCATAGCGGAAACTATCAAAACGATATTGCAAGCTCTATTACTAATAACTTTGGTGGTTTTGGACAACCTATATTTTATCATAACAACCAAAATCAAGGAGCTACTAACGGCAATGCTTCAGCTACCCGGACGGATATTAAGGGAAAAGTTGAAAACTTCAATGCTGCTTCTCCTGTTGCTCAAACTGGTATAAGAGCAGAAGTAGATGATACTTATACCATTCATGTAGAAACAAATACTCGTTTTTTTCAGGAAGCAGAGGGAAATCACTACCTGGGCATATATTTGGTTGAAGAATCATTCATCGGTACCCAGGCTTCTATAGGCAGTAATGCAGAGCACAAAAATGTATTGAGACTAGCAGCTGATGATGAAGCTTTCGGTACTCAGTTTGCTTTTGGTACGATTGAAGTGGACAGTGAATTTGCTGGCAACTTTACTATTACTCAGAATATGATAGAAAGTGCGGGCATTACTAATCTGGATAATCTGTACAATGGCGGTTTTATGATTGCTTCTATTATCTGGAAATTGAATGAAAGCAACAATTCTTATGAAGTTGTAAATACTAATCATGTAGAAGTGAGTGTGCTTACATCTGTGAATGAATTAGCTTCGGTTGCTTCCTTTAAAGTTTTTCCTACGATAATTCAGTCTTCAGGCACACTTGAAATTGAAACAGAAGAACCTCTACAGGATGCACAAATTGTATTATTTGACCACCTGGGAAGACGTGTCAAAAGTGTTTTTTCTGGTGATATTTCAGCTGGAAAACATCTATTTTCTATCGAAAATACTCAGCTCGCATCCGGGCAATATTTTATCCACTTAATCACTAATGAGGGAAGCAAGGTAGAGCGTGTGATATTCAACTAATAATTTAAGTATATTAATCTCGAATAACCTGGAATGGCAAAGTCTATAGGTTATTACAATGATTGATTTACGATAAGAAGTGGTTTGAACAGAAATGTTTAAACCACTTCTTAGATCACTTCACAATATTTTGCTTATGAAAAACTTTATCCTATTCTTATTTCTATGTAATTGTTTTTTATTAACCGCTCAAGATACCTTTTCAATAGTTGCGGTAGATCCCGAAACGGGAGAAGTTGGCAGTGCAGGAGCTACTTGTGTTCCCAATATTGGCTCTATAGGAGGGGTGATTCTGCTCAGTGGTATTATTCCCGGGAGGGGAGGCGTAAATGCTCAGGCTTATATTTGTATTGATCCACATATTAATTTGGACAATGCTATTGACAGAATGAACGAAGGGATGAATCCAGAGGAAATCATAGAGTGGCTAGAAGAAAATGACGCCTGTTTTAGCCAAAACTTTGATCCAACTTATCGCCAGTATGGTATTGCTGCACTTGATGAGAATGGAATGCCTTCAGCCGCCGCCTATACTGGCGAAAATGCAGACGACTGGAAAGGACATAGAGTAGGAAATTATTATTCTATACAGGGAAACATACTTCTAGGCCCAGAAATAGTAGATTCTATGGAAGCACGCTTCTTAGCTACCGAAGGGAGTTTAGCCGTCAGATTGATGGCAGCTATGCAGGGAGCAAATGTGCCAGGGGCAGATAGCCGTTGCTTGAATGATGGTACCTCATCTACTTCTGCTTTCTTAAGAGTATTCAAACCCGATGATGAAGCGGATGCTCCTTACCTTGAATTGAATGTAGCAGAAGCTCCTACAGGTGTTGAGCCTATTGATTCTCTGCAGGCGCTTTTTAATGAATGGGCACTAACAGATGCTCCTCAGCTTATTACAGACAAGTATAATTTTACCATCTCTCCTAATCCAGCCAATGGATTTATTCAAATTATTAGTGATTATTCTTCCCCGATTGATGTGCAAATTTGGGCAGTAGATGGAAGTCTAATTATTAGTCAATCCATTGAGTCAGAGCCTCGAAAGATTCATCTACCCAGAAAAGGGACTTACATCATGAGCATATTTGACCAGCAAAAGCGGATACTTCATACTCAAAAGCTGATTAATTTTTAAGGCATTTTCATACCTTTGGGGAAAGCAAAATGAAAATGACGCAGCCTTTAAATCTCGGGCTACTGGATTATCAAAACTTACTGAAAGTCAAACGCATAGATGGCAAAACCTGCCTTTTCGATGAGGTGCGCCGAAAATGGTTGGTGTTGCAACCTGAAGAATTGGTACGTCAGTTAATTTTCCAGTATTTAGTAGTAGAAAAGGCTTACAATCGCAATCGAATTAGCATAGAAAAAGGCTTGAAGGTCAATACTTTGCAGAAAAGATTTGATCTATTGGTTTACGACTCAGAAATGCAACCGTTCATGCTAATTGAATGCAAGGCACCAAAGGTGAAAATACAACAGGAAGTATTTAAACAAATAGCCACTTACAATACATCGCTTAGGGTACCTTATTTATTGGTGACCAATGGAATCAATACATACTGTTGTGAAATAAATTATACAGATGAGGATTTTTCTTTTTTAGAAGCAATTCCTGATTATGAAGTTTAGGTTTTAAGTGCAAAACACTAATATATTTGTGTATGTACTTGAACATTTTAATGCACTAACCAAATTATATGAAAACCAAAACCATTCTCATTACTGGAGCCAATGGGCAAATCGGTACAGTTTTGACAGAGGCTTTACGCGAGCGTTTTGGCACGGAAAACGTTATTGCCACAGACATTAGAAAGCCTGATACATCAGATGGCCCCTTCGAGCTTTTGGATGTTTTAGACAAAGATCGCTTTGATGAAGTCATTCGAAAGTATGAAGTAGGGGAGGTCTATCACCTGGCAGCTATTCTTTCGGCTAAAGGCGAACAAAATCCCAAATGGGCATGGGAGATTAATATGACGGGCTTACTTGATGTACTGGATTTAGCACGCAAGTATGAGTTCAAATTATTTTTCCCTAGTTCTATTGCTGTGTTTGGTGGCAATACTCCAAGGGTAGATACTCCTCAAGATGCAGTCCTTCAACCTGAAACAGTATATGGTATAAGCAAATCAGCTGGAGAAAACTGGTGCCAGTATTACCACAATAGATATGGGGTAGATGTACGCTCAGTAAGATATCCGGGCATAATTGGTTATCAATCATTGCCTGGAGGAGGAACAACGGATTATGCAGTAGACATTTATCATTATGCAGTTAAGGAAGAGGCTTATACCTGTTTTCTAAAAGAAAATGCTCGATTGCCTATGATGTATATGGAAGATGCTATTCGTGCTACTATAGAAATCATGCAGGCTCCTGCGGAAAAGGTTAAGTTAAGAGGAGGTTATAATATAGCCGGTACGAGCTTTACACCTGAAGAAGTAGCAGCTACTATCAAGACTCATTATCCCGACTTCAGTATTCAGTATGAACCTGACTTTAGACAGGATATTGCTTCCAGCTGGCCAGAAAGTATAAGCGATGAAGCAGCACGCGAAGATTGGGGGTGGAAGCCAAAATTTGGTTTAAAAGAAATGACAGAGGATATGCTTCATCAGTTGAAGAATTATTACAGACTTAAAGTAAGTTAAAACCGAAATTGTTGATTAATCTGCTCGCTTACTTAACTTAGATAAAAACTAGATCAGAATGTATAAAAACGTAGAACCCGCTTTAGAAAAAGAGTTGGATGAAATCCGTGAAGCAGGATTATACAAAGAGGAGCGTATTATTACAACTCCTCAATCTGCAACTATTAAAACTCAAAACACAGGAGAAGTATTAAACTTCTGTGCTAATAATTACTTGGGGCTTTCTGCACATCCGGATGTGATTGAAGCAGCAAAGGCCGCTATTGATACCCATGGCTTTGGAATGTCTTCTGTGCGTTTTATTTGTGGCACGCAGGATATTCATAAAGAACTGGAGAACAAAATAGCAGAATTCCTGGGTATGGAAGATGCGATCCTTTATGCCGCTGCTTTTGATGCCAATGGTGGCCTTTTTGAGCCGTTACTTGGTAAAGAAGATGCAATTATTTCTGATGAATTAAATCACGCTTCTATCATTGATGGTATACGCTTGTGTAAAGCCGCCCGCTACCGCTATAAGCATAGCGACATGGAAGATTTAGAATCTAAATTAAAAGAAGCACAAGGAGCCCGCCGTCGTATGATTGCAACAGATGGTGTATTCTCCATGGATGGTGATATTGCCAGGCTGGATAAAATCTGTGATTTGGCAGATAAGTACGATGCTATGGTAATGGTGGATGATTGCCATGCTACCGGATTCATTGGTAAGACAGGTAGAGGTAGCCATGAGTTCAATAATGTGATGGGCAGAGTAGATATCA
>JAKSDI010000005.1 GCA_022360175.1 Chitinophagales bacterium | reverse complement strand
TTGCTTAATATTTACTTGCAATTATTTGGTTTCCCACAGATTTCGCTGATCTCCACAGATAATAATTAGGCTTCAAGCCTAATTTAATCTGTGATATTCTGCGAGATTTGCGGGAGATATACTTATGAGACAGCCTCATTTTCTAGGAACTAAAAGATGCTAACATAGCATCTCTGAATTAATTTTTAATCACAGATTCAATAGGCACTCTTTTCCCATCTTGATAGGTGACAATCCAGGCATCATTAAGTCCCATACCCTTTAGTTGATTTTGTAATCTTTTAGCATCATCATAAGTACGGAATCTGCCTAGTGATACTTTTTGTAAATCATCATTATTTTCCAGTTCCATTTCATCCGTAGTTTTTAGGTCCTGGTCTATACTACGATCTCCATATGCACCAATCTGTACTCTAAACCATACACCATAATCATCAGAAGCTTCCTGCATCTGGCGAGTCATGCTAGCTAGCTGTTCCTGCGTATATTGTAATTCCTGGGTAAGGTTATGGTTTTCCGTCCGCTTTTCTTCAGCTGCCTCGCGATATTTATTGGTTTCGGAGTCCATTGAGTTATTTCTCTCTGTACAACGTTCCAGGTCACGTTTGACATCTTTTAATTCAGAGTGCATTTTTTTCATTTCCAATTGTTGGGCTTCCATTTCTTTAGAAGTGCTACAGGAGGAGATAAATACAGCAAGTAGTAAAAAAGCTAAAAGATAAAGGTTTTTCATTGTTGTTTATTTTTTAGTTAGTCAATCTGCATTCTTGTGAACGGCTTAAGTCAGTTATCGGATAATGACATCTTCAATATAGGCTTCGCCCAATTCCTCATTGAGCATGCGTTTGATCTTTTCCTTCCCATAGGTCAATTCCTGGCGGAGAGGAGCAGAATCTATAGAAATGTATAGCTTTTTTCTATAGATTTTTATTTCTCTTGTATAACCAGATATAGTAGGGCCCATTAGTTTTGCCCAGGTAGATTGTATACGATTTTGATTGAGTTTACCTTTTAGCTTATACTGCTCAATCATGGCTTTGAGCGCCTCTTTCAGCGTATACTGATTATTTTTATTATCCTCTCTGTTCATAATTCCGACATTTTAGTAGCTTCCCCACTGACAACCTTATACTGTAAAAAGGATTGCTCATATTTGCTTACAATCTTTTCCAGCCGACTTTCATCTGTATCAGTGACAAAAAGTTGACCATAGTCTCCCTCTAGTAATAAGCCTAGTAGATGGCTAACCCTATCAGTATCTAATTTATCAAAAATGTCGTCTAGTAATAAGAATGGGCGTACCTTTTTTTCTTCTCTCAGGATATGATACTGGGCTAATTTGAGTGCCAGTACATAGGATTTTAATTGCCCTTGAGATGCATATCGCTTAAGAGGGTAGCCTTCGATCGTGAATTCGAGATCATCTTTATGAGGTCCAACGGTAGTCCGTTGTAAGACCCTGTCTTTTTCAATGGAAATATCAAATAAGGCTTCCAGGCTTTGTTCTATCTGCTTTGATTTATAGTTAATATCTACTTTTTCTTGTCCACCACATATAGATTCATAAAGAGACTGTAATAAGGGGCGGAATTGTTCCATAAAACTGGCCCGTTTTTGGTGGATTCTATTAGCGGGTGCAAGCATCTGCATACTATAAGTATCTAGGAGCGAACGATCAAAGCGACGGCTTTCACCAAATTGTTTAAGCAATGCATTGCGTTGCTGTAGCAGTTTATTATATATGATCAATTGATTGAGATAATCATGATCTAGCTGGGAAAGCGTATTGTCCAAAAAACTACGCCTTGCTTCGCTGCCCTCCGTTGCCAGGTAGGTGTCGTCTGGTGCTATCATTACTACAGGGAGTAAACCTACATGTTCAGATAGGCGTGTATAAGGAACTTTGTTGCGCTCCAGTTCTTTTTTCTTTCGGGGGATAACCTTGGCTACAATCTGCTCTTTTTTTTCTTCTTTAATAAATAAGCCTTCCAGTCTGAAAAAATCCATTTCATGGCGAGTGATCTGTCGATCAGGTACACTAAAATGGCTTTTCCCCATGCATAGGTAATAGATCGCATCCAGTAGATTGGTCTTGCCCATGCCGTTTTTACCCAGAAAACAGGTCAATCCAGGAGCACATTCTATTATCTGGTATTCGTAGTTCTTAAAATTGGTAAGTATAAATTTTTCTAGCAGCAATGGACAAATGTTTAGATGCAAATGTAGCAAATATTTAGCCAGTTGTGCGTTTAGTTAAGTAGCTGAATCTTTACGAGAAAAAATATATTCACCCAAATATATACTTATAAAACCTTTTAAAATCATTCATATATTCCTGAAAAACGTTTACATCTGCTAGTGGCGAATTCACCCTTCTAAATTCCTTTCGCATTTCATATCCAGCATATATACCTGCCAGAATATTACTCAAAGAAAGTCCAATAAATATTCCTTCTATTCCCCAAAAAGAACCGATAAATGTAAGAGGAATGGTGAACGCCAGAGACTTGATCAAAGTAATTTTTAATGAATTAACAGGTAATTGCAGGCCATTAAAAATGGAGGTCGTAATAAGGTATAAACCATAGGATACATAAGATAAGCTGACGATGTAAAAATAATAAGCAGTGTAATTGAGGATGTCCTGATTGTCGCTAAATAGTCCTGCTATTGGTTTTATGAACAAGAATAGCAAAATAGCGACCAGTATTCCAAGATAAGAAGAGGATTTGCCACCAAAAGCGATCGCTTCTTCAATACGTTGGACCTGTTTCGCTCCTGAATTTTGGGCGATAAATGGCGTAATGGCAGTACTGACACCCAATATTCCAATCATCAGCAGCATTTCAATTCTTCCTGCTACACCAAAGGCTGCTACTGCCATAGAAGATTGTTGGGCAAGTAGGTATGTTAGATAAATGAGTGTTACAGGGCCAATGACCTGAGTGACGATGGTAGGAGCGCTTAGTTTGAATATATCTCTGCTAATTTCCAGACTACTGCTATTCGAATTAATCTTTAGCTTCAATAGTCGATCCTGCATTAACAATATCAGCATTCCTATAATGATAAACACCCACGAAGATACGGTTGCATATGCAGCTCCTTTGATTCCATACTCAGGGAAACCCCATTTTCCAAAAATAAAAGCATAATCCAGTACAAGATTAATAATGCCGGCTATTGCCATGACTATTTCAGGCTTAGTGACATTCCCTGTTGATCTTAAAACTCCACCACATAAAATTCCTATTGTAAGCAGAGGCAGCCCTAGCGAAAGAGGCACCAGGTATTCTTTGATGTAGGGTAGAATATCTGAAGATGCGCCTAATAATCGAAAAATAGGATCGATATATATAATGATAATAGTGATCAAACCTACAGTGAGCAGACTTGACAGAGCGATAGCAACCCATATCGTTTTATGAATTTTAGCATGATCTTCTTCTCCATAAGCTGTTCCAATAATGATAGATACTCCCACGGAAAAGCCTATGAACAGGCCAACAGCCATAAAGTATACCGTAGAGGCAAAACTTAATGCTGCCAGTGCATCTGCTCCAATTTGACCTACGAAATAAGTATCAATTACCTGGAACAGAAATGTAGATAACATCCCCAGGCTTATTGGGACGCTCATTGATACCAGCGCTTTATTAGTAGGGATGTTTAGTAAATCAGCCATTATAATTTGTTTGAACTAAAGTGTAGAGAATGAATGGCATAAAAAGTAGAACTGTATGGAGTAAAACATACAGTTCAATACTCCTTACCAGAGGAACTTGTTTAAGTTTTTTTTAGGCACTAAAAAAACTATCTTTTTAGCACTTTAATATCTACTATTCCCCCTGCCTTTAGCCGACACTTTAAAGAAATATAAGCGCTGTGCTCCCTTGGGGGAGCTGCCCACAGGGCTGAGGGGGATATTCTATAAATTCAAACCACTTCCTGTTTTAATATTTTCCAGCCAATGGATAAAAATGTTTTTTCATGATTTCTACAAAACCGCCATTGGCTTCTCCTCCAGTCATTGCTTTAGGGTTGGTATAGGAGCGGAGAATTTCGGCACCTGCTCCTTCCCAGGTAAAAGGAATTGCTCCTGCCTGTACCATTCTTTGAATAGCCATTTCATGGGCAACGTTTGTAGCATCTCCCATTACGTCTGTTAGAATATATACTTCATATCCATCTACTAAAGCATCTAATGCAGTATAGGTAGGGCAACCTGAAGTCCATAAGCCAGTTATGAGTATTTTTTCCCTTCCAGTTTCTTTTACCGCTTCAACTACTGCTTTGTTTTGCCATGCGTTTAAGGAAACCCTGTCAATATTTTTGACGTCTTCATTGACCAAACTTTTGACAGACTCAACAGTAGGTTTGCTTCCAGCCATTTTCACTCCAATAGTAGTTTCTATGACAGGGATTTCAAACAGATTGGCTGTTTTGACGATTGCCTGGACATTACTCATCATGATTTCCTGATCAATGTTTTGAACCACATTGATTAGATCTTGCTGCCAGTCTATAAGCAATAAGACGGTATTTTCTGATGTAAGTAGATTATCAGAAACAGGGTCTTTGGATACATAGTTAGCAGTAGGGCTTTGAGCCGAAGATAAAGTTGATGCAAATAGAAATGCAAGGAAAATAATCAATCTTGATGTATTCATTTTATGTGATTTTTAATTATTTGAAAAATTGTACTGGATGCCAAATAGCATTTCAGTATTTGTGTTTTTGATTGTTGCCGCAGTTTTGTTGTTATAATAGCTTTGATGCGTGATGTTTAATGAAAGGCTTTTTAGGAGCATAATATTCAGTTGGAATAAATTTCCTCCTCCCCAAAATCCTGGCTCTTTTGTAGAATGATAGGTGGAAAATACCCAGTGGAGCATAACCTGGCCGTTTATAGGAATGTTGGCTCTTATTAAGCTACCTAGTCCTAAAGCGGTATGCGGACTTTCCTCCTGATATTTAAAATTTAGATAACCGGTAAAAAGATGAGTTTGTAGGTAACTCCTTTTCTTTTGGTGGATATTAGCTCCTAAGCCTACTCCTGTTAAACTAGAATGATCAATCAGGTAAGAAGATGCAAACCCTACCGTAGTATGAAAGCTTGGATAAATGCTATTAGCAGGCTTGTATTGAAATAAGCCGTTTGTCCAAAAGTCATTGATTACATCAAATCCGTTTACGCGCAGGAAATGATAAGAAGCATTTACATTGACGTAATAAGAAGGATGTTCTAAAGAGATACTGACTCTGGGCATCAGGCTAATCTGGTTTAAATTTCCAGTTTGCCATCTGCCCAGTAAGCCAATATGGCTGTGAATAGACAGACTATCAGTGATAAGTAGTTTTTCTTGTGAAAATCCGTTTAAGCTAAATGCCAGGATGATGATAATGATGCTTGATTTAAACATTTTATATTGTTGTTACAATATTTGTATATACAAATTTTTGCGTAAAAAAAACTTAACTACAATCTGATCCTTCTTTGCTTTTTTATCCTTTTAAAGCTCCTTTCAAGAGCTCCTTCATTGGTATGAATAGAACCGCCTTGAGTAATGATAGGGTGATTTTGCGGAGCAGCCATAAGCAAAATAAATGCACTATCTGTTTCGGCAAGAAATTCAAGCTTCCCATCATTATCTTCTAGTATACTCAAGTGCTTAAGAGGTAGATTATCTTCATATAAAGATACTGATCCACTTCTCGGAAAAACAAAACCTCTTGTTTGTCCTTTTGGTGTTTGGAATTCAAAAGACTCACCCGCTTTTAATTTAATATCCAAATAGGTCATGTCATAAGGCACTTTTAAGGGCGATTGAATCCCGTTATAAGTACCGGCTACAATTTTGATATTATCAATTACGGGGAGATCTTCGGGCTGAATATTCTGATACTCCACTTCACTTTCTTCGAGTTCAGGAGGAAGCTGCATCCACAATTGATGGATAGTCAGAGGCCATGCTTCAGAATCTGTAGCTGCTTTTTTGGCATAGTTTTCCTGATGCCATACAACACCTCCTGCTCTTATCCATTGTACCCCTCCATCCGCTATAACATGATCGTTTTCTGCTGAATCATCATGAAGCAGATTGGCTCCTTCAAAATAAGTGATGATGCCTATTCCAGAGTGGGGGTGAGTGCCGATGAAAAGCCCTTCATCATTGCGCAGCATATTACCTGCGTCAAAGAAAACAAAAGGGCTTAACTCAGCTCTGATTTCTGGATAGATAATGTATTGAATACCTTTTCTTGCTTTCTGTAGTTTCTTTAACTTTCTATCCATGATGTTGAAAACATATTTAATTGGCGATGAAATTCATCTGACAATTCTTTGTCAGTGATGCCATCTTCTTGTGAAAAATTTTGATTGAAGGAAGGAAGTGAAAAACTGCCCATTACCTTAGCTCCTCTAAAAGGGAAGGCAGCAGTGGCAATATCCAATACCGTTTTAGCTCCTCTGGCTCCTGGTGAAGTAGCTAACAATAACGCAGGTTTGTCTTCCCAGATGCTGCCTTCAATTCTTGACATCCAGTCCATGACATTTTTAAAGGCCGCTGAATACGCTCCATTATGTTCGGCAAAGGAAATAATTAGGCCATCCGCTTCTTTTACGTATTGTTTAAATTGAGTAGCCAATTCAGGAATACCCGTTTCTTTTTCTCGATCAATACTATAGATAGGCATTTCAAAATCATTCAAATCCAAAATAGTGACTGTTGCGCCTTCTATTTGATTGGCAGCGTAAGTGGCTAGTTTTTTATTAATAGAGTTTCTGCTGTTGCTTGCGCCAAAGGCGAGAATTTTTTGACTCATTACGACTTCAATTTTTGTATTAAACTTTTTAGTGTGTTCAGCTCTTCTTTATCCAATTTATTGATGAAAGGTTGATGAAAAGCATGCACTTTTTTATCCAACTGTTTCAGAATATCGATACCTTCTTCCGTAATGGTAATATCCATTTTCCGGCGATTGGTAGGACATTCCTTCCGATTAACATAATTCTTGGTCACTAGTTTATCCACAATCCGGGTAATATTGCTGCTACGCTGTACCATCTTATCAAGAATATCACCTACTGTGACAGGTTCTCCTTTGGCACCTCGCAAAATCCTTAAGACATTATATTGCGGCTCTGTTACACCATGCTCTTTGAGCGCTTTGGTAATCTCATCGGTTATCCAATGACCAGTTGTGATAATCTCATAAACAGTTTGATAGTATTCTTTATTCATGTTTATACAACATTTGTATGTACAAATATACAAGCTTTCATTTTAACATACAAGTGCTGGATGAAAATTATACGATATCTTTTATAGAAAAAAGATAGCTCCCTATTTTCCAGAAAGAACAAATGAAAGAATAGGGAGCTGAGGAAGTATTTTTAATCTTAAATCATTTCACAGACTGATTACATTTTTATTATCCGCTCTGTAAAGCTGTTTTTACCGTTTGTTGCCTTAAGAAGATAGATACCATTCTCCAAATCGCTGATATTGATCTCTGTTTTGGATTCAAGCGTATTTATCTTTTTCACCAAATGGCCTTGTAAAGTGTAGATGCCGATTTGATATGTTCCTTTAATATCTTCTATACTTAGCGTAAAAATATCAGTAGTTGGGTTGGGGTATAGTGCGCTCTGTTTGTTCTGTAACACTAGGATCGAGTTGTTATCTGGAGCAATAGCATTTTGTGTGCTTTGTCCAATACTTGGAACATTGGACTGGCATTCATCAAAGAAAAAGCACATTAATTCTTGTGCCTGATATTTGGCTATACCACTTCCATTCGATGCTAAAGAGCGAACTGCATTTTTTTGAGACTCTGACAAATTTGCCAAAGTATTCTGTTGGGACAAAGCAGGGATTATGATATTTTTTAGCTGGATGAAATCACTAATGCGCTGTTGGATATTTTGCGGATAGGAAGCGGCTGTATTTGATAGGTCATTCATCTCATTCATTGCACTGTTAAAGTCCAACTTTTGGATGTATAGGTCTATGAGCCTCATTTGGTATAAAAAGTCTTCGTCAAGCTTTAACCATTGCTCCACAGAATTCAAATCAAGAGAAGTATCCTCTTCCTGATAAAGGTTGGCCTGAATCAAATTGGCAATTTGTGATTTTTGCCCTTTTAAATAGATAATTTGGTCTTCCAGTTGAGCAGGAGGTGTTATTCCTTGATTTACATATTGCGAATATTCTTGCATCAGTGGCTCCAATTGTAATTGCACCTGGTGAAAGGAACCTTCTAAGTTACCGCCCCCAATAATGTTGGAGCCACATTGAGATGGATTGGGAGTGAATATTTTTGTAACTCCGGATATTAAAGTTGGCTCAAAGTTTGGCCCAGCTTCCCAAAAATACTTTAATATATGACTTGTTTCATTATTGAAATGACTTGAGGTCCAAACACTAAATGTATTTCCTGCGGCTTGACTAAAATCTCCTATATTTATCTTGATGCCATTAAAGAAGCTAAAATCATCATCAAAAGTATCGAGTACTCTGAAATCTGTTGAGTTCGATTTGTTGGTATTACATTCAAAACTTAAGCCTACGGAGCCGCTTGGATACCCAGGCCCTATTGTTCCCCTGTTTTCACCTTCCGTTAAATTGGCAACCCATAAATCTTCGAAATTGTTCTTACGAACCATCTCATTGTTTTGGCCTAGTTGTGAACACAAAATTCCTACACATAATCCGATTCCTGCTCCTGTCGTATTTAGGAAGTCATTTTCTTCAACAAAGATATTTTGGGTGTTTAATAACCGGATACCAATTTTGGTATAGAAAGTATATCTATTGTTGATATTGTTATAATAGAAACGATTCCAAATCAATTTAGGCGTGTTCAAAGCATCGGTATGAATCCCATACAGGTTGTTTGTAAAAACAGACCTTTTTACATCTATAGGATAGATGGAAGAGGAATTGGCAGCATAAATACCAAAGTCCAGGTTATTAAAGGTAGAAGGATTCCAGGGAAAGGCTTCAAAGTCTTCTCCACAATCAGCAGGGTCCATGCTGTTGCAAGCGGCATTGACATAGTATTTAGCATCAATAGACCTTATGCCACATTTTGTGATATTACCACCGGTAATGAATGGCCTGGTGAAATTATCTCCAGTGCGATCATCAGAAAAATGACAACCTGCAAATTTTACGCCTGTAACTTTGTATAAAGAAGCATGATTGAGTGGTAATGCTCTGAATTCATTATCCCAAATAAAGTCGACATTCCTGAAGAGGCTTTTATTGGCCACCTCTATGTCGTCACCAACAGTATGTACATAATTCATGAAGTTGACGGCCCTCCGGTTATTTTTAAAGGTACTTCCATATGCCATGATAACTCCTCCTGTTTCCCCCCATGATCCAGGTTTCCAGGCATCTACACCAATATGAGCGTGTTCGATTTTTGAATCGAACATAAACAACCAGCCTTGATCGGCATATGTTTGTGGCTCAGAAGAATTGCCCCATACTTGTACGCCTTTCCATAAGAGGCCTTCGCAATCGGAAGTAGTAAATGTTGTATTTCTAAGGGTTAATTTTCCGCCTTGCTCGATTACAACCTGAGCGCCTTCATTGAATAAAAATTCCATATCCAGAATTTCAATATCTACTCCATTGGGAATTCTGAGTTCCTGGGCTATACTTACACTTGCAATATCCCCAAATGGATTATCAAAAGGAGTCCATGTTTCACTGGTAGTAGCTATATATTCGACGCCATCGAATCCATTTATTGTAGCGCAGCAGGCCCCGGTGGCATCGTCAAATCTTTCCAGGTAAAATTCGCCATCTATCTGATTAGGAAGCCTGTTGATACCCGTAAATGAAAGTCCGGTATACGGATCATCATAAGCAGAAATGCCATCATATGCATCGGCGACAAAACTAGGAGAGATAGACTCTACACTTTCGATATACCCCAGTTTATCGGGAGAAAACTGAGAAACACCATATATCTTGTGCATCCCAAAACCCATTGGGTGATATGCTAGCTCCAGTTGAGTATTTCCATAACTTTCGGAATTTTCCAGATACTCGACAGCGCCGGTTGGGATAGTAATATGGTAGATTCCTTCCCCTCTGCTGCCAACAAATAAATTGAAACCATTCAATGAAAATTCAACACCGGTTAGAGAGCTGGAAATAGTAGGGATTAAATAATCACTTGTGCCATCGCCATTATTGCCGGCAGTAGGATCAATGGTGCCAGTTGTTGGGTCTAAATGGAAAACCAACACCCTGTCTCCATTAAAATCTGCACAAGCCAATTTTGTGCCATCGGCAGATAATTCCAGTTCAATAGCATTTACATCAGTCAGCAATCCATACTCACCAATGACTTCTTCAAAAGCAATACCAGAAGAAGATACAAGGTATCTCTTTATTTGACGGTTGCTTAAAAGAAATAAAAATCTTGTTTCGTCGGGATGCTCATGGGTTACAGCTATGGGATTGGGAGTCCAGTCTGTGCAGGCACTTAATTCAATTCCATTGGTACCTACAATTTCACCCTGGCCGTAATTCAGAGACATGTCTACTTCTGTATAAAATTTGTTATAAGTAGAGAAGCCTGTACCACAATAGCCTTCACAATCCACACATGTAGAATTGATCGTAGAAGAATAGACGATGTAATACCCACAAGGACTACCAGGTTTGGGGATGATATCTGCTCCATCTACTTCCCAGTCCATGTGCTCTAATGTGCCAATTACACCGGAATTGCTGAATACCGTTGCATTGTACACTGATAAAAGCTTATTTCCGGCTGCATCGTGTATACCATTTCCAGTATTAATAGCCCCACCGGAGCCTCCAGCACCATATTCAGGGCTTATTGGACTGATAGATGGTGGATCAGTAGTGAAATCAATTTCCTGATCTTGTAAATACCACACATGCTGCTGCATCTGGCCATAAATCAAGCTAAAAGAGAATAAGAAAAGTGTTGTTAGAATGAGAATTTTTTGCATAATAGAATTTTATTTCCCTACTCATTGAGAAAGGCTTTTCGGGATTCCGCCTTAGAGCATGTTTGGGATTTATTAATCGGACTTATTCCGTCACTAATCGGCTTATATTTTGTTGGAAGAACACTCATTTAGCTTAGGCTAAAATCGTAACCTTCCGCCTCATTTAATCCAATTATTGACGAAGTCGTCTCAAAGAACAAATTCCCAAATATGCTCTCACAATCTGTCAAAATGATTGTGTAGCAAAGGCGTATTCCATTACCCGCAAAAAATTAATTTTATTTGATTTTTTTTTGTTAAGTAAGAGCAGTTTTTCTAATGATTTCAGAGAGTATCAAAAAATCAATACCCAATCGTCAGTTGGGATAATTTTATAAATCTAGTAATCCTTATTATGTTAAAATATATGCTATTCTTGCATTAATTTCCAGAATGGCTTCTGCTCAACATAAGTTCTTGCCCACAAAAATGTAAAATTGTGGGCATTTTTTAGATGTGTGTTAACTACCATCTTTCCAGATTCCTTTTTTTGGTAAAATTCGTTGAATATTTCATGTTCTGCTTTTGAATAGTCTTGCCTAACCAATGCGTATAAAAGGCTATTGAAACAGGAGATAAATGATTCGAAATGTTTTTCAACTTTAGTATTTGAATATTTTGATCGGACGTACTTATAAAAAGCATCTCTCTTAAGATCTAATTCCTCTAAAGCATCATCATTTTTCTTGAGCTCATAGAAGCTGATGAGATAAATTATTTTTCCAAAAATTTGTATATCCAGGCGATGCTCAGATAAAGTATCATCCCAAATTGCCAATCCCCATTCAGAAGATGCTTGATAATATTGAGCTGCAAATACAAGGATTGCTACATTGAGTTTAATAACAAATCTTCTTCCACTATTTATTTTTGAGTGGTATTCAGATAAGCCCTTTTTTATATATAAAATGTACTTATCATCGAATTGAGCTTTATAGTCTATGAGGCTATCATATTTCTTGTTTAGAATATAAAGCAAGTTTAGATGAACTATATTTTGAAAAGACTCTGCTTCTTCATCAAAGCCATTTGATTTAATTGACTTGATTTGATGAAGGATTTCTTCAAAGTCTTGGTACCTCCCTATGCTATGACAACTATTTAAGTAATTGGCTAATGAAATTTTGTACTTCTCTTGATGTATTTTTTGAAAAATACCATTTGTCTCCCAATGTTTTCTCAATTTATTATAGAACTTAAAAGCCTTCTCCTTTTGGCCTTTCAGGCGAAATCCCAAAGCCCAGGTAGAATAATAATAATAGGCAGTAAAAAAGCTGGGAGTATCGGGAAGTGTGATAAGTTCTGGGTAATCAAAAATCCTTTCTAGCTTAATGCTCCATTCTTCAGGAGATAATTTTCTGGT
The DNA here is from genome assembly GCA_022360175.1 of Chitinophagales bacterium. Lineage (GTDB taxonomy): Bacteria > Bacteroidota > Bacteroidia > Chitinophagales > Saprospiraceae > JAKSDI01. Next base: position 17,497 of record JAKSDI010000005.1, on the reverse strand, counting down.
TCGTTGCAAAACGAATAGCTCATAGAAAATGCCAGCATAGATTTGTTCATACTGGTATTGCCGCAGATAAGACTGATTTTCTGTAAACAAATCTTGAATCTTGACTCCAAGATTTCTTTCAATTTGTTGATGTGCCTGATCTATTAATTGTAGGTTGATTTTAATAGCTGCTTCCCATTGTTGATATTCTAGCGCTTTTCTCTTTGCTTTTAATAGTCTTTTGTGACTTTGTTCATACAAGCCTTTTGATCGTAAAATATTACCTTCATATGTCCAGTGAAGAGGGTGATGTAATAACCATTTATCTTCATTGTACAGTCGCAAAAATTTTAAAATCTGATCGTATAAATACCTTTTCGTCTGTCGAAGGTTTTCGTTAAAATTTGGACCCTCATGTTTTTCTTTAATTACATCATCATTAATTCGACCCTTAAATTTTTCTAGAAATTTAAAGAGTACAATGTAGCTCGAATTTTGACCCTGAACAGAAGACCAAAGGCTAAAATACCGTTTCTCAGACTGCTTAAGCTTAGATATTAGCGTCCAAAGATGATTAGAAGTTTTCGATTTTGTAGGCATTGTTTGGATTAAGGTGTTGTTTATTAGGTGTTTGTGATTGTGTTTTTTTGAGGTGTAGGCTGTAGAAATATTCGCAATTTAAAGAAAAAAATAATTTTGCACAATTTCATTATGTGAACATTGGAAAATAAGTCAAACTAATTAAGACTAGCCTGAAAATCTTTTTGAAAGGAAAACAAAAAACACCAATGTTATTTTTTGTAGAAATTTACATTGGTAATATGATTTGCTTCTGTTAAAGGGCTGATATCTGTATTTATATATATATAGTTTATAGTTATTTGTGTTTCCAAAAACAACATTTTTCAAAAAAACTTCTTTTGCGGAAACTAGAATATGCTGGAAATTTGAACCATAAATACAGCTTTTTTTATGGCAACAAATTCTAACCTGCTATCATCAGTATATGGAAAAATCACGCATCTTCTAATGGTGATTTCTCATGAAGAAGATCAGAGAAAAGCTATTTTGGGTTTAATCGACTGCTTATGGAATGACGAAAAAATTAATGCCCAATTAATATTATATGTGAACGATGACGAAAGAGCTAGAGATGATTTGTTCAATTTTTTGGTATTAAACAAAATTAAATTTGATGTATATAATAAAAGCTTTCATTCAACCTCAATACTAGGGAAAAAGGAAGAATGTGCTGTCATTTTAGGGAATGGGAAGTTTTCAATTTGGGCACAGGATCCATTCTTAGTTAAACTCAATAATAATTCAGAACAGGGCTCAGTAGATTGTTCAATTACAGAACAAAGAGTTGAACTAATGGAATCTCAAACTAGTCCTTTAGGGGATGCCGAATTTGCGGATAGCTTATCTGAATTAACCAAAGAATTTTATACAAACCATGCTAAAGATGAATTCCTTCATTTTCATGGAGGAAATGTTTTAAATGATAATAAAAGCATATTCATCGGTAGAAATGATTATGAGCTTTCTATTCAGAGTATCCTTGTTACTTTTTTTCCTTCCTTTCAGGAGGATTATGAAAATTATACCCCTAACGAAGGAGAGTTAGTGATAGAAAAAATTCGGAAAAAAATAGAAGAGCAAATAACTTATAAACTCTCTACAAACGATCGTAAAATTATTCCAATAGGGCCATCTATTAAAAAAAGAATTTTATTCAATCTAGAACTTTTTCTAAGTTTTGACAAATGGCTCACCGGTAAAGATATTGCTGAGGCCAGAGATAAACCTAAGTTATCACGATTCTTCTGGATGTCTACTGAATGGCGTACACACTCTAGACAGATTATTAATGGAATAAAAAGAAATAAACGAAGAGGAGGTACTAGTAAAAGAAAGACGGTTTATGACCAGGAGAATATTAGACACGTTTTTGAAAAATTAATACATATTGATACTTTCCTCACTCCGGTTGGTGAAATTGAAACGAGTGCTTTCCAAACATTAGAAGTAGAATCTAGGTATCAGAAGCAGCTTAGGAACAAAGAGATGAAAGACAAATTACCTGCCGTTCTGTTTGCTCAACTTGTTGATCTGGACGGAAAAGCAGTGAGGTCGTATATAAGTGAAGAACTTGATAATATATGCGAAAAACTTGATGAAGAAGGGTACCAAATCTGTTTTTTGAAGATGCCTGAAATTAAGTACAATGACAAGCTATACTTTGGCACTTACAATAATTGCCATGTAGAGATATATAATGAAGGAGGAGACGAGTCAAAGGAAAGAAGAAGAATATGGTTGCCTTCTCTGACTTATGGTGCTCCTACACATTTACTTGAAAAGCTTCAAACTATAGAAGATGAGAATATACATAGATTGGAACACCTCGGTTTTGAGGTAATCCTAATTCAAGCAAATTTCCACTACTTCCTTGAAAAAAAGGGAGGACTGCATTGTGTTTCAAAAGTGCTTAGAAGAGGAAATTGACACATCTGTTTAAATTTTAAAATCATTCATTATGCCTACTAGTATTCCTATAAGTGGACTTAGTTCTAATTCTATTAAAGTTGTTTTAAACCATAACACAAATAATTATGATCTGGCCATTACATACAGCGGAAGTACGCACCAGATTCCTGGTATACCAGTACTTAAGAATGATAACAATAAAGGAAAGAATAATAGTGCGTTTAAATTGAAAATTCAAAACTCAGGTGGTAATCAAAATTTAGTTGTGACAGCCCCACTTACTCCTAGTACTGATAAATCAAAAGAATATACCAATATCTTACTCAAAGAGATAGACAATCTTGTTATTGAGTTGGCTGGTTTAACAGGGCCAATAGGGCAAGTACGTATGATTATTGGAGAAGACGACTATCGAGCAAGAGGAGTTACTGACACCGTACCAATAGGTGGAGGGGTAGAATATAGTTTTGAATTTGAAAAACATCAAATTCAATGTTCAGGAACCCAAACGAAAGATATTTATATCATCAGAGTATATACAGTTTAAGTGAACATGACTCATTAGAATGCACCAGAGCCAAAGCTTTCATCAATTGAGAAGAGAATGTTTAAGCTAGTATCTAATTCCGAAAAAGTAACATAAAGCGATAGAAGTTTTTTGCAACACCTTTGCTATCTGCGGGGTAAAAAATTCGTAATGCTCTTATTATTTGGCCTGTGTTTTGTTGCTAAACCAGGCCAATTTAAATTACTTAAATTAGCTATTATGGGATACTCGAAAACTTTATCGGCACAGATATTAGAACGAAATCCGAGCCTAATCGCAACAATTGAATCCATGAATGAATTTGTAGAGTTGGAAGCAAACCTTAAAATGGTTATGATAGATGAAGAAGAGTACTATATATATGAAGATGATCTTCTTGTTGATAAAGAGGAATTGATGATTTATTTTTGGGAACAAAAGCACCAAACCATACTTTCCAATCTATATAAACCTCCTTCTTCAAATGAATTAAAAAATTTGATAAACTATAATAAAATAGTGAGATGGAAACCTGGACTGGTACTGACTTATAGTGTATTGAAAAATACCTTTCAGTCGGAATCAGATTATAAAATAGTTAAAGAGGCAATGAAACAGGCAACTGAAGCATGGGAAGATGTTTGTGGTGTGAAATTCGAGCATGTAGAAGAACAAGATGAAAGAAAAATCAAAAGTTTAAAAGGCGTCATTTTTCCTGTTCGAGGCATTAATTCTAAAGGCATCTTTACAGCATTAGCATTTTATCCCAGTCAACCTAAGAATAGGTGGAAGGTATTGATCGATTATTCTTTTTCTTCCAGCCGCTATGATCAGTTAAGTATTCTGACACACGTTTTAGGGCATGTTCTTGGGTTTAGACATGAATATGGTAGAGACAATGTAGGTAATGGCATGATGGTTGATGCCGAAAACCATAAGATGTATAACCCCAAATCGGTAATGAATTTTAAAGGAAGACTAGGAACCCAAGTACTAGAAATTTCAGAGTTAGATAGAAGAGGGGCACAAAGCGTATATGGGCCTTCTTTAAAAAAATTTGATTTTATTGATGCTGACTAAAGATTTGACTGTTTGAAAATTGATGCTCTATTAGGCTCCCTGCATTTGTTGCTGAAATGTAATAACAATAAATTCTGCTGGGCGTATTATGGCTACTTTTACGGTTATTCGCATATATCCATCCAAAATATCATTGGCTGTCATTGTTTCACCCAACCCCATTGCTACACTGAATGCTTCTACAGGACTTTGCCCCACCAAAGCGCCTTGAGACCAGACATTAGTAAGGAAATTGACAATCATACTTCGGACGGAAGTACTAAAACTGGTGAAATTGACATTTAGTACCTCAATGATATTTGTGTTAATCCAGGGATTATCATAGGAGTAAATATTTAAAAAACCTTTCCTTCCTTCATCATTTCTCTTTTAATAAAATATATGAATCGTTTGTGTGTTATCACATTCGTTGATCGGGTGGCCGCTTCCAGTGCCGCAGATCGAATTATATTGATCATGGTGCCAGCGGTCAATTCATATTCTTCAGCGATGGTTTCCAGCTCAATAGAGGCTTCCATCAGAATACTTTCAGGGATTAGTTGTTCCCACAATTGTAGCCGAATTTCTGCATCAGGTGAGGGGAAGTAAATGGCAGATTGGAACCTTCGTGTAAAGGCTTCGTCGACATTATCTCTAAAATTGGTAGCAAGAATTATCAGGCCGGGAAATGTTTCTATTCGTTGGAGCAGGTAGGATACTTCCTGATTGGCATAACGATCACGAGCATCCTTTGTTTCACCTCTTTTGCCAAATAAGGAATCTGCTTCATCAAAAAATAAAATCCAGTTTTTATTGGTAGCCTGATCAAAAATTCCGGCCAGATTTTTTTCAGTTTCTCCTATATATTTGGATACAATCTTGGATAAGTCAATGCGATAAACGGGGAGTTGGCAAACTTTTCCGATCAAAGCAGCTGTTAGTGACTTACCCGTACCTGGAGGGCCATAAAAAAGCGTTCTAAAGCCAGGCTTTAATATTTTGTTTAATCCCCAATCTTCGAGTAACAAGCTTTGATGATTCAGCCAGGCTTTTATTTCTTTCAATTGATACAAAACATCCTGGGGCAATATCAGGTCTTTCCATTCCAGATTCGTTTGCATCAACTCTGCTGGAAATTCGTTGTTGAATTCTGGGCGATAAGGGCTGCCATCTGTGAGTAAGGATAGATATTCCTTACTGATCTGTAATACTCCACTAAGCTTGGGTTCTTTCTTATGGTTGTGGTCTAGTGAAAGAATATTATGCCGGGCAAATGCATGTTCTTTTGAAAAAAGATGCTGTACTTTAAATCTGGTTTCCAGATGATCACCAGATAATAGCCATACTGCGGTCTCTCCTGTTGGTAAAAAACCATTGTGTTGCTGAGCTTTCTGTCCACCAAATTCGGTGAATGGACGTCCTAGCTTTTCATTGTTTGTAAAAAATATATCCAGCTTCTGAGGGCGGATATGAGGAAGCAATGCCAATATTAGTATCAGGCGTTCTTCTGTTTTCAATTCAAGATTTTGTATTAGTTGTGCATAGGTTGAAGCGGTCTTGTATTCAAACCTGGGGGGAGAAGCAAAGACCTCCTCATTTACTTCCTCTGCTTGAAAGTAATGCTTGAAGCGTTGCTCCAGGATAAGGCTGAACCACTGTATTTCAGCTTCCAGCACCGATGCATTTTGTTGTAGCTTGATTAACCCCATTCTACTTCTATTTTTTTATCCATCCAGGAAAAGAAAACAGGAGACAGGCGCCAGGGTAATTGCTGTAATAACAGGTCAAAAGCCTTTTTCTCAACCTGTAATAGCCAGCAGCCTTCTGTTTCAGTAATTTTTCCCTCTCTTTGTAAAAATGATTGTTGGAAGCTTTCCTGCGAGGTATTTTGTACAGGGGGCCAGTTTTTAATTACACCTGCATTCAGTAGTTGATCGCATAAATCTTTTTCTTCTTCTGTTATTTCTATTTCCCTAATAACCGGCTCTTCCAGGCTGATTCCACACAACAACTTATTTAATGCCAATTCATATTCAGGGCTGGCTGTTTGGCCATTTACGAGGTATTGTAGGTAATGTATGGCCCGCTTGGCTTGATCCGGATCTTTCATATCTTCTAATTTCAACATTTTGAAAAATTGACTAAAAAAAGGCCAACAGAGAATCAATCCCGCATTATCAATAAAAATGGGTTCGCTTATCATTATACGTTCTTTTTTTTCTCCTAGCTTCCGATAAGGTTCCTCTTCTTTGAGTGGTGGGTTGATCTCCTGACAGATTGCATCCAACTGATTTCTAAGAGGCCCCTGTACTTGATTTAGATGAAGAGATAAGTGATGGGCAATAAGATTAACCTTCTGCGAAGCCTGGAGGCTTAATTGATGTAAAAAACTTTTCAGGAAATAGTTCCACCGAAACTGGGACGCATTTGCCACTGACGATCGATACAAAAAGTAATGTTCCCAATATAACTTCAAAAACTTGCTTTGCGAAATCAGGTGTATCCTTTTACAATAAACCTGAAACAGGCTTTGGTAAGCTTTTATAATTTTAGCAGCCTCATTTCTGGGCATTAGCAAATAGGTTAATTGCTTGTATAAATTGATACTTTTTCTGTCAATTACTCTTTTTAAAACGTATGATCTTTTCAGCGAATTGGTAATAGAAAGAGCTACTGCTGGGCTTGTTTTCTTTTTTAATTTATGAATTACCGGAATGATTTCCTGAAGTATAATTTCCCGATGTTTATTTTCCAGTAAATGAATCAATCGTTTTTCTTCTGCTTGCTGAAGTTTCTGGTGAGACGTTTGTTTTTTATTTTTTAATCCCCAGATTTTTCCTGCAGGACCAGCATAATGTTCCAGTGTATTGGATTGCTGAATTTCAATCTCCAATTGTTGTATAAGAGCGGCTTGCTCAAGATTTAGCCCTTGACTTAGATGATGCGATAATCCATTCAAAAAATGGTGCAACTGGACATCTTCCGGTTCATTAATCAGGTATTCCCATATGGTAGTCCAAATTAAATGATCCGTCTTTTTAATATTGGAAGCACCTTTTTTTAGATGTGCTATTGCGGCTTTAGCATCCTCCTGTAATTGTATGATTGTATTGGCTATATTCGGATATAGACAATACAGTAAATGTTTTTGAATAGTAACAGAAGCCTGTGTCACTAATAACTGGACAACTGTTTTTTTGTGCGGAGCATTTTTTAGTAGCATATGCAATTTCTGTGGCATATACTTCATCATGGATACTAACAGCTGATTGATTACCTCTTTAGGGAGCGCTTTAGAAGCCCATTTAGCAGTTTGAATAAATTGAACAAAATCTTCATAATAATCACTTAGGTCAGGTATCTTACTTTGCAAGAATATCCCTTTTGTAGCAGTGGCCTGATCTTTTGTGATATGTTCTTTCTCAGCTTCCAGGTAAAAAGAGCGAAGGCTTTTTTCTAATTCCCATTCTACGGGCATTTGCAGTTGATCAAGTGTTTTTAGTAATAATCGGATTAAGGTTCTGAAACGAAGGTGGTAATGAGCCGCTAATTGCTCTAAATTTTGTTTTAAAAACATTCTTTTGTTGAAATAAGAACCCCGTTCTACCAGTAAATAACTGAGCACAACATACCACACTTGTTTATTAAAACTACTATTGTCAGTAGAGATAATATCTCCTTTTTGCTGCAAAAAATTGATATCGTAAACATATTGTATAACTGCTGCACCATCTGCCGGGAGGATGCCCATCACAAGAGCATGTATGTATTTTTTAGGCAATTGCTCTACTATACGACGGCGCACCATTTCTCTTTGTCCTTCACGGCGTACAGCAATCACTAAACGATCAACATCCTTTTCTAGTAATTCATCTAATAATTCATTTAGTGATAAAAACGCTGCCTGATGTGCTGATAAAGGAATGAGCCCAAATTGTAAGAAATAACAAAACTGCTCCAAGTGGCTCCAATAGTTTTTAGCTACAGTATTAGAGGGTATATTCCTTATCTCCTCATGCTGAATTATTTGTTTAAATTGCTTTGTAGCCTTTTCCATCCCCTTTATGTCCGAAAGATGTTTTAGGCTAGATTGTATTTTTTGATAGACTATTGTTGTGCTTGTATTATTGCTGTTGGCAATAGATGTTATTATCGTGTGGAGGCCTGTGGGAATATAAAAAGAAGGGATTTCACCTTTGCTTATTTTCTGAAAAGCTATATTTAAAATATTGCGTTGAATTATTGCAGGGGATAACTCAAAGACGGCCTGTTGTTTTTCTATTTGTACAAAAAGTTGAGCAATTGAACGTATTTCTCTTATGGAGTCAGGGATCATTAATTCTAATAGTTTCCATAAAGTATTGATCTTGGATTGGAGAATGAGCCTTTTTTTACTCCGCTGATTTTGGATCAAAATTCTAAATTGACGGATAAATAGGGGAGGGGCTTTATCTAAGTATAGAAGCAGCTGTTGCTCAAGTTGTTTCCATGTCTTATTCGGGCGTACTGCTGGCCAATAACCGTGTTTAAGGAAAAACAACCAATATATAACTTCCTCCGGAGCAGCAATATTGGCCCATTCCTGAAGTACTATAGTAGAAGCTTGAACCTCTTTATGAGAAGTCTTTGTTTGCTCTTGATACAGATCAGATATAATGGTTGGGAGCAGGGATTTAACCGGCCACTTTTTTTGCAGTTGCTCTAAAACCAGTGATAGATGCCCCAGGAGAGATTGATAGGCAAGTCGGTATCGCTTAGCTAGTTTTTTCAGTATTGAAGTGATAAAACTTTTGGTATTGAAAGTGGTGCCGCGATCTATCAATAAATAAGAAAGTATAAATTCCCAGATGTCATTATTGAACTGAGAAGGTGTTGCCTTAACAATCGTTTGTTGTTGATGGAGCTGCTGAATATCCAATGAAAAGGCAATAATCAGGCTAGCCTCCTCTGGTTCTAGAACCTGTATGATTTTTTGGATAATACCTCCTGAAAATTGTAATACTAGCCGTTTGATGAAAATTGCTTTATGGGTAAGATTTCGAATTTTTCGACTGAAAGATTTAGGATTTTTAGTGAGTAAGTCTTCTATCACTGAGGTCGCATGAAAAGATTGTTTATGGGCCCACCAGGGTAAGGCACCCGATTGGAGGAAATGAATTAAAGCATCTAGTCTGGATTCGCTGAGTAGGTGTTTTTGAACATGTTGTCTGGATCGTGCATCCTGGGTCGCGTATTCCGGAAGTTGGAGTAACAAGGTTTCACGGAATATCTTCGGCAACTCTTTTTCTATATTTTTAAGAGGAATATGGCCTAAATCCAACTCTAGCTCATCTATGCGCCATACCATTTCAGCAGGGCAACTGCTTGATAATACCTCATTCAATATATCAATCAATGATTGACGAAAGAGCGTACTAATACGCCCCATCAATACATGCCCTTTTGATTGGTCATCAAAACGAATATCAAAGGCAATTTCCTGTATTTTATGAATAGAAGAATGACTCATCAGGTATGATTTCAATACATGAACGATAATTTTTGTTTAGCAATAAAAATTGGATGAGCTGACTAGCTGCATCGTCAATATTCATGAGGTCAAGATCACTTCTTCCTTCCTGAGCTAATAGCCATGCATTATAATACTCTATAAATAAGTTGATATCCTGATCATTGACGAGACGATAACAAACAGCCAGGTGGGAAGGGGTATTATCTATCACCAAATCTTTGAAGATATTTTCAGAGAAAGGCAAACTGTCCCATTCAGGTAGTACAATGGTTAGCCGGTTGGAAAAGTAATTAGCAGAGATTTTATTTTTTTCAATAGTGAATCGATCCTCCCATGGCTTTTTGAATATTGTTCTTAGCAAATAAAGCTTCTCTTTAGCTTCTTTCTTTTTGGCAAATCGCAATGGATATTGAGCAACTATCTGCTCTTCGTTATATAAATAAATATGATAAGGCAAATAGGCTTTCCGAGCAGGGTTTTTATAAATTCGAAAATTACTGGGGCGACTGGTGATTTTTGGAAGTTTCTTCAATAATTTCCTCATTTTTCCGGGGGGAATAAAACCGTAATTTTCCAATAATATGTGTGATGATTCATCCAGAATATTAAAAAAAGCATATGTGGTTAATAGTTTGGAGGGCCTTAGCAGGATGTTTTCAATTATATAAAAAGGTGTATCTGGATAGTCAAGAAATAAGTTCAGTCGGTGGTGTAGGCCTGACCAGTCTCTGCGCTTATAAGAAACATTGAGATAGTCATATGCTTTGCCACGATTTCTACTCAGGGGAACATATCTCTGTAGAAAATCCAGTTCTAATCGAACTTTGTTTTGGAGAAACTGCTTTCGTTTATTAGCCGTTTGTTGGTCAGTTTTGTTATGAATAAGATCTATAGTCTCCGCAGGTAATCGTTCTGCAAATCGCGCCAGTAAATGCCGGGCAAATTGATCCCTGCGCTTGAAAAAGGGATCTTGAGCATTCATGACTTCCTTCAGGTGCTGTGGGAAATGAGAAACGACTACTTCATCTAGCCGGGGCACATTTTCAGGGACTTGGTAAAAGTAAGTTTGTGAAATATCATGTTCGATAGAAAAAAGCTGTTTGGTATGTGCTAATTGGGAGAGATAGTCAGCCAGGAATTGATCAAAAAATAGCAAATATGCTTTGAGTTGTTTTGCTTGTGCTTGTCGCGAATCACTTATGTTATTTCCCAATTCGTCTTCTCCTACGTGATATATATGAGAAAGCTCTCTTTGAAAAGAAAAGTAATATGCTATGTCACGATATTGCCCCTGAGGGATTTCAACAGGAGTTTCCTCTAATGCTATAGCATATTTTCTTATGAAATTAGTAGCCAGTTGATTATAATAATAGGACACCATAGAGGGGGAAGTATTTATAATCGTATTATCCTGAATGATAATAACGGTCTCTTCATTTGATGGCAACCACAAGATGAGTCCTTCAGTGGGGTAGGGGTCAGGGCATATCATATTAGTTTCAGGGTCACATAACTGGACCTCCTCCACTTTCATTACATCTTCTATATCATGGATGAGTTGTGTTAATTCACCTCTGTAAATGCACGCTCGCATAGGAAATAGTTCTTCCGTTTTGATAAAACCGTGATGCTGTATAGAGCCTTCATAAATTTGAGAAAGAGCGTATCCTTCTGCCAGTAATTCTTCCCTGCTATAACGTGGAACTATTTGATTGAAAAATGAATTAACCGCCTGTATTACTTCTGCTTTGACTTTATCGGGATCAGCATTGGCTTCAATATATATATTGGCTTTCAGCCTTATTTCTTTATGATTGATGGTTTTAATAGACTGATAATCTTCGCATAGATTACGATGTTGATTTAAGAGTGCTCTGGCAAGATGGATGATTTTGCCAGGATTTCCGGTATCTTTATCTAGTTGTAATTGTACTTCATATAGCCCATTAATATATCCATATTTTTCTTGGGGAGGGAGAGGTGTCATCCAGGTATTTTGCAATTCCGGAATATTAGATAATAATAATTTTCTGTAATCATCTGGTGTGACCGGGTTTACAGGAAAGATTTGTGAAGGAGTATAGAAGGCGTTTTCCCCGGCATGAATATGTTCATCTTGTTTAGTCGTCAGGATATCTGGAATACTGAAATTGGTTCGGTACCCCAAATCAGTGAGGGCATAACATAAAGTTTCCAGAAAAGTAATGCCAGGATCACTTTCATTATAATTTGTCCACTCTTCTGATGAGTATTGCATGATATATTCCAGCCCCAGCTCAAGAAGGGCTGTATAGTCCATGCTGGTATCCGCCAGATTACTGTCAATATGCTTAGGAGCTTTTGCCATTACTGATTTCGATTTCGTTTAAGCAGATTATAGTTAACCATACTATTGAGGCCTTGTCCATAATTTGTAGAGCGCATTTGGAGTTTTAGGTTGCCATTATCATCCAGGGTTTTTTGGTACTTTATATATATGGATTCCTGATCGCTGGGATAACTAGCATTCAATACCATTCTTGCCAACATGATATGATCCCATAATGCCTCGTATATTATTTCGCCTCCATTTTGCTTATACCAGGCTTGAGCGATGAGTTCAAAAGCATCAAATTCAGTGAGATTGGTGGCAATATCATACCATCCATCATCAGCATGTATTTGTCCATTCAGATTACCAGGGTCAATATTTCCTACTAATTGAGAGGTAGTAAGGCTGCCCTTGATATCCAATTGACTTTTGGGTTGAGTATTTGCAATGCCAAGATTACCATTCGTACCAATAAAAAAGACGGGCTGCCCTTGCTGGTTTACAAACTGAGTGCCGGAATCGACTGTATTATTGTCGGTAGTTACCTGTTGAATTTGCATCAGGCTGGTAGTATCTGTAGCAGGGTCTTTTGCATGAATTATTAATGATTTTGATAACCAAATATCATCCCGAAAATCAAGTGAATGCTGTGGTTGAGTATTTTTTATGCCAATCTTTCCATCTGTTCCCAGAAAAAAGATTGCTTGTCCTTGCCCATCCAGAAATTGGAGTCCTGGGGCACTGCTATCACTGGCAGCTACCTGTTTGATTTGTACAGCTTGTGAAGTGGCAGAATCATTTGCTTGAGGCTCAATGATCAATGTTCCTTTAATGCGGGTATCTCCATCGACATCGAGTGGATATTCTGGTGAAGCAGTGTTTACACCAATCTTTCCACCTGTTTCCAGGAAAAAGAGTGTTTTTCCTTGCCCGTCAAGAAATTGAAGCCCTCCGGCATTGGTGCTACTAGCAGCTAGCCGTTTGATTTGTATGGGTTGTGAAGTGGCAGAGTTATTTGCTAGAGGCTCAATGATCAATGTTCCTTTTATACGGGTGTCTCCATCGACATCGAGTGGATATTCTGGCGATATATTCCTGACTCCCAGGAAGGTGTTTCCTTTTACCATTAAAGCCGTATTACCTTCATGATCTACTAAGTTCAGGTTGATAGATTCATCATCATTATTTTCCACTTTCACGCTCCAGGCGGTTTCAGCACCACAACTGGTTTTAAAAGTCAGTGCAATATGATTATCATTAGTAGGATAGAGGACTAAACCGTATTTATTATTCTTTACCAGATTGTCATCTATGATATTGACCATAGAATCAATTAGCGCAGCAAAGTTTTGGCCACTTGGCCTTTTGCCATTCTCAAACTTTTCCTTTAATATTTTCCGATTGTATTTTTCGTCATTCGTATTTTGATTGCTATCTGTCATCGGTATCATCTTTAGAGTTGATAAAATCGTAATTGGTTATCATATTCCCAATAGCTCTTCTCTCTGGATTGCTTGGTAAATTTTCTATTTTTGAAACGGATTTTATTTCATGGTGGGGTGCAGAAATTAATACAGCTAATGGATTAGAAGCAACAAGTGTCTCTTGGAGTGTATTGTCCTCGTTTACAGTGTCTTTTAATTCGAACAAGCCAGCCTTTTCGATAATCTGAATCATAGAGAACCCCCCAATCGCCTGTACATAAGAACGGCTTCTGATAAATTGCTCCACTTCTTGTACATTAATGATATTTTCAAAATTTAAATGATGGTCAATATCATCTAACCAGGGGGAAATATAATTGACCAACTCTGTGTTCAGCCTTTCCAGATAATACCCTACTTCCTGATCATTGGAAAAGACGACCGAACAAATTACCTGTGCGGTTTCAAATAATGGGTTTGCCACCTTTACACTAACAAAAGGACTGGATTTCTCTTTGATGAATTTGGCAATTCGCTCTAGCATATTAAATGATATCTGGGGTGGGCGTTGTCCTATAAGCCGTTCTGTCCGCTTAGATATGACTGCCAGAATAATATTGCCTGGGCCTACAAAATGGGGACTACTCAATGGTGTGATGATTCGTACCTGATAGATAAACGGAAAGCGTTGGAGTACCAGACGTTCGTAATCCCATGTATTGATTCCTCGTTCTTTGTGTTGAAGGTGTTCACTTATACGTGTATAGTAGCTAATTTCGTTTTCAGGAGTGACCCCTCCAAAAGAAGGAAAAGGTTGCAGAACTTCGGTTATTTGAGGCACCTCTTCTAACAAGTTGGTGATACTGTTAGCTGGTAGAGGACTGGCTAGATGAAGCGTTGAATTGGCATCTTCAGTCTTCCAAACAACTTTTACAGCTTGAGGCAATACCGCTTCAGTGAAATCTAGCAAGCGGCTATTCTGCCGAACCGAAGCCTGCAACCAGCTCTGTGCACCCGGATATTCCATAGTAGCAATAATCATATCATCAGGTAGCTTAAATCGAATGATACCAGATTGAGTAAAACTATGAGTTCCGTCAGCTATCAGGTGACTAGGTTTCAGGCTCTTCCAACCTGAAGCAGAGAAATATTTCCATTCTACCTCAGGTATACTTTTTAACATTTGAGTAGACTTGATGATTTTACTTGCTAACTCAAAAAAAATACTCAGTTCATCAGGTGGATTTACATTAGTTAATCCGATGTATAAATTTCCTTCATTGGGATAGGCAGGGACCAATGTATTACTTATTACCTGTCCTTGTTTATAGATGACTGATTGTCCAAAGGGTAATATATGGTACACGCTGGCACTGGAAGGAATTTGTTCTTCAGCAAGGCCTTGTTGGTTAAAATAAAGCTTTGTGGATGCTTTATAATGAACCGAAATATTCTCTACATATGGAATGTAGGGCTGATTGGGAATAGGCTTTTGTTCATTTCGTTCAATAATAGCATCGGAGAAACCCAGATTACCGGATAAGGCGTCTGTTTCTTTGGGAGGAATTCCTTCCGTAGAATCAGGCAGCTGACCCGCTTTTTTCATAGCCTCCTCCAATTTTTTGATTAGTGGCTCAAAAGGATTTTCTGGTATCGTTTCACCAGTAGTATTGGCTTCAAGGTCAAATGGAAAATTTACAGCAAAATTATCAGTTTTAGTGCCGAGCATTTCGGCATTTTTGGTGACAGTATCCGTAAACTTTATCGGGTATATGTCTACTCCAAAACCTTCTGGTGGGCTTAATAACTCCATTTTTAAAAAGCCAGCTTTAGTATCTGATCCGTATTCTAAAGGATAAGTTATATTGTTATCTGGTACTATGTTTAAAGAGTTTAGATTGAATTGATTAAACTTTGTAACCTGGCTTAACTTTTGATCTGGCTCATGGGCACCTCCGATCGGACTATTAAATAATCCGACTGATTGTTGTTGCAGCTTTGCTGGCTTCCACTTCCCTTGAGACAATGCGCTCCATCCAACTTGAAATGAATTGTTGTCAATGCCCATGTCATAAGCTGCATAATGGCCTTTAAACCCATTTTCATTATTGGGTAAATTTAGCCAGCTAAGGTTTATTTCTAGGGCAGTGAGTTTTTTTTGGAAAAGTTCCCGGCTTCCAATTAATAAGAAGGATTTTTGAATGGGTAATTCTCCAAATGGATAAAATGGCAATTCAGCATCCAGTGGCCCTGAATCATTGTATAATACTAGATTTTTAAGTTGTTTGACTTCCGCTTCAATATGGATACTTTGCAGTTCAAGCTCCCAAAGATTGGCATAGGCGTACCAATTTGCATTGTTATTTAAAATGATTTCTGCAATTGGATAAAGGCTATCATAACCACTTATAAAATCTTCAGATTGTTCAGCTTTTCCGACAATGGCGGGATCACCAGATGGAATTAATATCTTTATCGTGAACCCAATATAATTGGTGCCTGACTTTACAAGGTTTAATGCATAACTAACATCTATCCACTGATCAGTAGTAGTTAATCTTATGGAAAAAGCATTGCAAAAGAGCAGATTAAAAGCAATTTGCAGGCTTTCCACCTCAAGGTATGCTTGCCAGAATGACAGCATATCCTGGAATTTGTTCTGGGCATTAGCTCCAGTATTGAAAGTAAATTGTAGTTTCAGATTACGCTCTCCTTCCTGTAGCAGCAATATCGGATCGGTAATGGCCCAACCTATATTAGCATTAAGATTGCTCCCTGTATAAAAAAAAGGATTTCCAAAGGTAGGCCAGCCAGTATGTGGAGTTGGAAATTCTTTTCCTGTTCCATCTTTAGAATTAGCTACGGGAGCGGCGAGTATTCTTGGAATATATTCAAATGATAGATTTTCTGTTTTTAATTTCCAGCGATGTACATAGATTGTTTTTAGTGATGCTACTAGTATGGTATTGAGCGTCACGTTTCTATCAGTCAGATATATATTTTCGCTGCCATCTTCAAAAACACCAGCTAGCAGCTCGGTCCCTTTTGGTAATACAAAGGACTCCGTATCTTCTGTTATACCAAAGCTTACATAAACATTATCAGGTGTTGCAGGAAGCTTCGGTTCCTGAAGTACTTGTTCGTAGTAAAAATCAAGGTGCCGTTTTGTAATAGTATTTAAAAATGAGGCAGAGGTTTCTAATAAGCGAAAAAAGGTAGTTAGCAAGCCCAGATCAGGCCTTAAGTCGACCTCTTCCTGCCAGTATATATTAATGCTTCTTCGGGCAAAGCGCACCAAAATATGTATAGCATACATGGCCTCTTGCCGGAGTACATCAATAATTGGTATCGCATGATCAAGTTTTGCGTGTAATTTATCTGTATTGTCGGGAGAGGCTATGAAAATATTATTAGGGGCCACATTCTTTAAATCCCATGGGTATTGAAATGCACTATAAGAGATGCCAAACCTTTGATTCACTCCTGCCAGTGTACCGGCTCCAAGGTCATAAGCTTTTAATTTTCTGTTTTGTGGGTTCGAAATAAATTCAATAACACTCTTGATTTCATGCTCAAGAGCATTCATATTTAGTTGCTGGGCTTTTTTATACCAAACATCCAATTGCATTAATAACTGATGAATCCATTTTGTCAGTTGAAAAGTATGTTGAAGTTTATACTCCGCATCTGAAATTTGAAGAATTTCTTCTGCCCAGTGGCTTTTGTCGTATTCTGGCTGAATCCACTTATTTTCTGTAATCTCAATAAGCAACATCAGGGGTGTTGCACTAAATAACATCGTCCAATCTCCATCATATTCGTTTTGAAGATTATAGTACTTGAGCAAACGAGCATACTCCAGCGCCAGATAAAGCCGCTGTTCAATACTCCTGTCGTCAATTTTGACAAAAGAAGGATCCAGGGGCGGTGTGAAACGTTGATTTTGAGTAGTTCCTAGCTGCGGATCATGATATTTATATTTCTTTTTACTCACTCGTATTATTTCATCTGTTTAAAATTTTTCTGCAGCTTAGAATTTGCAGAATCCCGACCGCTATCGCATACGCGTCAACTTATGTAGAAAAGTAAATAAAAAATGCTGCTTAAGTTTGTTCAAGCAACATTTAGAACACTTAAGCAGCATCAAAATGAATATTGAACAAATTAAGCAAAAAATCAACGAACTAGAAATAGAT
>JAKSDI010000006.1 GCA_022360175.1 Chitinophagales bacterium | reverse complement strand
GTAGATGCAAAAGATTGGAATAATGAACATTATACCGCCTGGTGGACTCCTCCTGCTTACGGAACCTATACAATGAATATCATCTCAACTAATAACTTTGGTGCGTCCAATTCAGAGGCGGTTACTTTTACTGTTGTAGATGAAATGTCAGATGTTTCTGCTAATGCCGCAACTGAGATTCACCTGAACATCAATGTTGGTGAAGAAACGGTGACAGCTGACTTGCCTTGTTATGCAGGAGCTTTTGATGAAATCATCGCTAACCTAACGATTGATTGCCCAAATGGAGGCTGTGATCCCTGGGATCGTGTTTCAGGAGTGGAAGTAAAAGGACATAATGGAGAATGGTATGAAATCATGCGATACATTACACCTTATGGCATTGCTTGTAATCATAGCATAGACCTTACGGATTTCATGTCCCTTTTACAGGGCAGAGTAGATTTCCGCTTTTACCTGGGTACACAAGGAAATGGCTTTTTGTATACGCTGGACTTTGATTATGGAGGAGGTATTCCAGATAATAAATATAGTAGTGTAGGCAAATTGTGGAATGATTCGTATAATTTTGGTAATATGGATAATCTTCAGCCTTGCGAAACAAGAAATGTAGAGTATCCGTCTAATGCATCGGCTTCAAAGATCAAGTTGGTATCTACTGGTCACGGATGGGGAGCGAATAATACAGGCAATGCGGCCGAATTCCACAATGACACACATCATATCTGGGTGAATGGCAATGAAACCTTTTCTCAAAATAACTGGTTGGATTGTGATCCAAACCCGGATGGTTGCAACGATCAGCTTGGTACCTGGTATTTTGATCGCGCGGGTTGGTGTCCAGGCGCAATTGCACCTTGGTTCGACTTTGATATGACTCCTTTTATTAGTGATGGAAATGTAGAATTGAGATATATTTTTGATGAAGACTATGTAGATCTATGTAACTCAAGCAATCCGGATTGTATTAGTGGAGTGACTTGTGATAATTGTGATGATGGATTTAATCCACACCTGATTGTAGCTTCTTATCTCATCAGCTTTGGTGATATGCCTTTAGATGATGCAGGAGTTGTTGGAGTGGAAGAGATTGCTCCAATAGTAGACTTTACAGTCTATCCAAACCCTTCAAGTGGCACATTCAATTTAGAGTTTGATGAGTCTATTCATTCCACTGAAATTCGGGTACTAAGTAACCTTGGACAGGTATTAAGAGTTTATAATCGCCAGTCTGATACGAATATCAGAGTATTACACCTGGAAGATTTTCCTAAGGGAATCTATTTTGTTGAACTGCGAACAGAAAAAGGAGTTGGTCTTCAGAAGATTGTGATTGAATAAAATCAATATTTTAAGTAAGAGGTACTCTCTTACTTAATGCCGCTGTATTAACTTATACTGCGTGCTATAAACGTAATGATATAGTTCGAATATAATGTCACATATTTGGGCTATATCATTATATGTATAGTACTTCTTACCTTATTGGCCATACGCATAATTCCGCCCGGAATATTAATAGGTCAAAATTCATTTTAAGCAATTAAAATTGGTTGGGTTAATTAATATTTAAGAATATTGGTTGCCAAATAAAAAACTAAAAATATTTAAAAGAAAAAGTAAAAAAACGGACTGTGTGCGTGCACAGTATCAGAAAATTTTATACATTTGTTATATGATGACAGCTTTATATCTATTTCGAAGTGCCGAAATAGCATAGTGCTTTTTTATGCTAGTCCCCAAAAACAGCAGGATAAATCCGCATCAAACTATAATTGTAAACTAGTACACTTTTAAAATCGTGGCTAATAGATGAATGAAATCCTCCCCAGGAGGGACTGTTATTCTATTGCTATTATGTCACAATTGTATTTACTCACACATTTACAAAACATTCCATTATGAAACTTCATTTACTGTGTTTATTGTTCCTGTTAAGTGGATCAATAACAGTGGTGGCTCAGCAGAGAGTCGCCGGAAATGTTACGGGTACGGATGGTGAGCCCTTGATTGGGGTAGCCGTCCTGGAAACTGGTACAACGAATGGTACTATTACCGATATTGACGGTAATTATGTGCTCAATGTATCAGATGAGGCCGCTTCTCTTACTTTTTCTTATACAGGTTATGCTAGGCAAGTTGTTGAAATAGGTGCACAAACTACGCTGAATGTAGTACTCGAAGCAGGGGTTGCATTAGACGAAGTAGTAGTGACTGCACTTGGAATTGAAAGAGATAAAAAAGCATTAGCTTATTCCGTTACGGAAGTAGAAGGTGAAAACTTTTCTCAGGCTCGTGCAATGAATGTTATCCAATCTCTTTCAGGGAAAGTAGCAGGGGTTAATGTAGCTAGTACTGCAACAGGCCCAGGTGGAGCTACTCGGGTAGTAATTCGTGGTAATAGCTCTATTTCAGGAAATAACCAACCTTTATATGTAGTAGATGGTGTTCCTATTGATAACACCAACCTCGGTTCTGCAGGAATGTGGGGTGGACAAGACTGGGGAGATGGTATCTCTAGTTTGAACCCTGATGACATAGAATCTTATACCGTATTGAAAGGTAACTCTGCTGCTGCTTTGTATGGCTTTAGAGCTTCTAATGGTGTAATCCTGATTACCACTAAATCAGGTAAAAAACGCCAGGGTATTGGAGTAGAGTTTAGCTCTCAGGTTCGAGCAGAATCTATTGTAAACCACGTAGACTTCCAGGAAGAATACGGACATGGACGAGATGGCGCTGCACCTACAACACAAGCTGAAGCATTGGCTAATGGCCTTTATGCTTGGGGGGCAAGATTAGATGGTAGCAGTGTAATGCAATTTGATGGGCAAAGCCGCCCTTATTCTGCTGTTGGAGATAATTTAGACCGGTTTTATGAGACAGGAGTTACTTATTCTAATACTTTGGCATTAACAGGTGGCAATGAAAATTATAACTTCCGCTTCTCTGGTTCTGCTTTGAATAATGATGATGTGACTCCAAATGCAGGTTTGGACCGTTATACTTTCTCTATGAAGACAAATGCGAGATTCAGTGATAAATTATCTGGTTCAGCAGGTGTTACATATATTAATGAGCAAGTAGATAATCGCCCAAGGCTTTCTGATTCTCCAGGTAATGCAAATTACACGGCATGGTCGCTTCCTCCATCCATTAATATTGAAGATTTAAGAGGTCCAACTGATAAGCTTGGAGCTAATGAAGATGGTACAGAACTTCAGTTTAATGATAATGCATTTGTGACTAACCCTTGGTGGGGAGCTTACCAATTTGATGCCGATTCGAGAAAAAACAGAATGATTGGAAACATTCAGTTGCGTTATGATATTTTTGGTGGCTTCTATACAAGAGGTAGAATTTCTGTAGACCGCTACAATTTCAGAAGAACCAATATCACGCCTTATGGTACTGCCTATAGTGCATTTGGCCAGATGGATGAAAGAAGTACTAACTTCCAGGAGCTAAACACAGAAGTAATTCTGGGTTATGATAAGGATGTTACGGAGTCAATTGGTTTGAACATCTTTGTAGGTGGAAACCAACTTCGCAATAAGAGAGAAACGCTAGGGATAGAAGGTGATAATTTCAGTGTGCCATTCCTGCATACTATTAAGAACCTGGCTAACCAGAGATCTATTTATGAATTCAAAGAATTCCAGACTAATTCAATTTTTAGTTCTGCAGAAATTGCAATCAATAGAGCTATCTATTTGACTGCAACAGGACGCCAGGATTGGTTCTCTACTTTGACTAATATTGATAATACTTCAGATAATGACAAATTCTATTACTCTGTAGGTGCAAGTGCTGTTTTGTCTGATATCATTAATCTTCCTTCACAAGTAGATTATGCGAAAGTACGTGTGTCTTATGGTGAAGTAGGAGGTGTAGGTGCTGCGGAAGAACCATATCTTCTAGGCCTGAATTATGTTATTCATGGACAAGGACATGGTGGCAACCCACTAGGAGGCATTACTACCGACCCGAACTCTATCCCGAATGCTACATTGACGCCTTTGACATCTCAGGAATTTGAAGTAGGGCTTGATTTTGTATTATTCCAGAATAGATTGGGAGCAGACTTTGCTTTTTATAATAGACAAACAATTGATGATATCTTAAATGCCAAAGTATCAAGCACTTCTGGTTATGCTGAGAAAGTTGTCAATATTGGTAAAATGGAAAATATAGGAGTAGAATTATTACTATATGGTACTCCTGTAAAGACTGCTGACTTTAGATGGGATGTTTCTGTCAACTATGCTCAAAATAATAATGAAGTAGTTAGCCTTTTGACTGCTGAAGATGATGGAGAAAGCATAAGAGTAGAAGAAAGTAGAACTCAAAATGCTTATATCGAGCATATCGAAGGCCTGCCATACAGCCAGATCATGGGATATTTGTATGACAGAGATGATGCAGGAAATATCGTATTAGATGACGATGGCCTTCCTGTAAGAGGTGAGTTGGTAGCATTAGGTACTGGGGTTCATCCTACTTCCATTGGTATTAGCAATACGTTGAGTTACAAAAACCTTTCATTGAGTTTCTTGATTGATTCTAAATCAGGAGGATATATCTATGGAGCAACGAATGCTTATGCATACTTCCGTGGACTTCATCAAAACACGCTGGTAGGAAGAGAAAGTGGTATAGGTAATGTTTCGGCTGAAAATGTAGAAGATTACTACCAGAGAGTTGCTTTCAATATTACAGAAGAATTTGTGCAAAAGGCAGATTTTATAAAGCTGAGAGAATTGGTTTTGAGCTATAATATACCAAAATCAAAGCTGGGCAACTTACCATTTGAGTCTGTTAGCCTTGGACTGGCTGGAAGAAATCTGGCATTACTATCAAGCAGTGTAGATAATATCGATCCGGAATCTACTTATACTGCGGGTAATGGGCAAGGTCTGGAAATGTTTGGTGTACCTCAAACTCGTTCTTTCCAGTTTAACCTTGGTATTAAATTTTAATTGAAAATGCACTTTGAATTTAAAGTGATTTTTGATTAGCCATAAAAAAAATATCGATGAAATTTTCAAAATATATTCTGTTAATAGCAGCACTGATGATAGTGCATACTTCCTGTGATGATGGGTTTGACGAATTAAACGTTAACCCAACCGCCGGAAGTGAAATTGATCCTAATTTTCAATTTACCTGGGTTCAGCTAAGGACTTCTGGCGGCAGATATGAAAATTGGCGTGCCAATTTGATTTATTCTTCTATGATGATGCAGCATCTAGCATCTACATGTAGCTACTGGACAGGTGATAAGTATACTTACAATGGAAGTTATTCTTCCTCTTTGTTTGACCGTGCTTATAATGAGCAAGTGAAGGATATGCAGGATTTAATTAATACGCTGGAAACGAAAGAAGGCTCTGATCCGACTATGCTGGGAATGGCTAAAATATGGAGAGTCGTTATCTTCCATCGTTTGACGGATCTTTATGGAGATGTTCCTTATTTCCAGGCAGGCAAAGGTTTTTTGGAAGCAATCGATTTTCCTGAGTACGATGCTCAGCAAGATATTTACATGGACATGTTGAATGAATTGGAAGAAGGTATTGGTTTACTTTCCAGTGGTACTGGTTTTGGTGGTGCTGATTTAATCTATGCCGGTGATGTCGATAAATGGACAAGGTTTGGATATTCTTTGATGCTGCGCCTGGCTATGCGTTTGTCACAAGCAGATGAGAGCACTGCTAAATCATGGGTAACCAAGGCTGTAAATGGAGGCGTGATGGAAAGCAATGATGATATTGCTTTTATTCAGCATGAATCAGGCCCTGAAGGAATCAATCGCAATGGTATTGGAGAAGTTTTGGATCAGGCTAATGGCTTTGGTGATGACTGTCCAAGATTGAGTAAAACAATGGTTGACTGGATGCTAGCTACAGGTGATCCTCGCCTGGACATTTTTGGTAAAACGCCGAAAGATGGTGGAGGGCACAATGGTTTGCCAAATGGACTGGATGAAACGACTATTCAGGACAATCCAACGGGTACTTCCGCAGATAGCTCTTTCAGCTATATTAATCCAGTAATCGTGACGGTTGCTTCTCCTATGATTTTCCAGACTTATGCAGAAACTCAGTTTTTGCTTGCTGAAGCTGCAAAGAGAGGATGGGCATCAGGAAGTGCGGAAGAATATTATAATAATGGTGTACGAGCTGGTATACAACAGTGGGTTATTTATGATGCATCACTAGAAGTAGATGATGCTGATGTAGATACTTATCTTGTAGCCAATCCTTTTGATGATTCTTTCGAGCAAATTGGTTGGCAGTATTGGGCTGCAACCTTCTTGAATGAATACGAAACTTTTGCAAACTGGAGAAGAACAGGATATCCAACACTGACTCCTGTAAACTATCCTGGTAATGTAACAGGTGGCCAGATTCCTTCTAGAATGGTGTACGCTGAAAGCGAAATAGGCTTGAACCCTAATCTTGATGCGGCATTGTCTCGTCAGGGTATGACTACAGATTTCTCCACTCAGATGACAGTACCTGTTTGGTGGGATAAATAGGTTTTAATTACTATTTAAGTTTCATACATTTATTTATTAGCACAGATGGACAATTTTGTTCATCTGTGTTTTTCAAAATTTTATCTTTGACCTTTTCTCCCATTTGATAATAAAGAAAATTATCAAAGAACCACATAATTATGAAAATCTCCATTCATGTTGGGGTAAGCCTGCTACTGGCTTTATCCATTTGGGGTTGCCAGGAAGAAGTGGCAACTGTTCCTTCCTCAGAAATTTCATTGACCCAATACGTTAATCCTTTTATGGGGACCGCCAACCACGGTCATGTCTATCCAGGAGCTACTGTTCCTTTTGGGATGGTACAACTAAGTCCTGATAACGGTACACAAGGCTGGGACTGGTGTTCTGGTTATAATTGGGAATCTGATACAATTGTAGGATTTAGCCATACCCATTTGAGTGGAACAGGAATTGGTGATCTTCTGGATATTTCTATGATGCCAACGCAGGAGACAATTGATTTTTCTGAAAAATTGACACCTAAGCAAAGTGTTTATGCGGCAAAATTCTCCCACAATAATGAAAATGCTTCACCTGGTTTTTATGAAGTAACTTTAGATAATGGTATTAAAGTACAATTGTCTGCTTCAGAAAGAGTAGGCTTCCATCAGTATAATTTTCCGGAAGGAAAAGAAGCTACCGTATTGTTAGATTTAGGCTTTGCCATCAATTGGGATCGTCCTACAGAAACTCACTTGAGTTTTAATGCGGATAAAAACTTAATCACAGGTTATCGTTTTTCAACCGGTTGGGCAAAGGATCAAAGAGTCTATTTTGCAGCAAGCTTTTCAACGCCTTTTACTTCCTATCAAATTGCAGATAGTACTTCCATCCTTTCAGAAAGTGACACCTATAATGGAACCTATTTGCGCACACAGCTCAATTTTGGAGCTATTGAAAATTTAAAAATAAAAGTAGGGCTTTCTTCTGCTAATGAAGAAGGAGCTATTGCCGCTCTGCAAGAAATATCTGACTGGGATTTTGAAAAAACAAGAAAGGAAGCGGATGAGAAGTGGGAAAAAGAATTGGCAAAAATAAAGATTGAGTCAGCAGATGAAGATTTGAAAACTATCTTTTATACTTCCCTATATCGAACTTGTCTGGCTCCAGTTGTAATGTCTGATGCCAATGGTAATTACAAAGGAGTGGATGGACAGGTACACCAGAGTAATGACTACACTCGCTACGGATTATTTTCATTATGGGATACTTTCCGGGCAGCCAATCCACTATACACCATTACCCAAAAAGAAAAAATCAATGATTTTATAAGATCGATGCTGGCGCATTATGAAGAATACGGACTGCTACCAGTATGGGATCTATTGGCAAACGAAACCAATACTATGACCGGTTATCATGCAATACCAGTTGTAGTAGATGCCTATTTGAAAGGCTATCGGGATTATGATGTGGAAAAAGCATTTGAGGCAGTGAAAGCAGGTGCAATGCAAGATATTCGGGCTACAGATTTTTACAGAGAGTATGGCTACATTCCCTATGACAAGGCCGGACAATCAGTAACCCGAACCCTGGAATATGCATATGACGATTGGTGTATTGCTCAAATGGCCAAAGCCTTAGGTAAAGAAGAGGATTTCCAGGCTTTTTCAAAGAGAGCAAAGAGTTACGAACCTATGTTTGACGCTTCTACCGGGTTTATGCGTGCTAAGTATGCTAACGGACAGTGGAAAGTTCCTTTTGATCCACAGTATTCTGATCACAACTTTGAAGTAGCAGAATATACAGAAGGCAATGCATGGCAGCACTCCTGGTTTACGCCTCATGCTCCTGAAGAACTGATACAATTGCATGGTGGGGAGGAAAATTTTATTAGAAAATTGGACTCCCTCTTTGTAATTGATTCCGAAATAAAAGGGGAAAATGCTTCTGCTGATATTTCAGGCCTGATTGGACAATATGCACATGGCAATGAACCCAGTCACCACATTGCTTACTTCTATAACTTCACAGGAAAACCTCATAAAACACAGGCTATTGTCAGTGAAATTATGGAAACCCAATACAATTCTACGGCTACTGGATTATGCGGGAATGAAGACTGTGGACAAATGTCTGCCTGGTATGTCTTCAGCGCGATGGGATTTTATCCTTTTAATCCTGCGGATGGCAAATACCAACTGGGTAGCCCTCTATTTGAAAAAGTAGAAATACCAGTTGGAGATGGTAAGACATTTACACTCATTGCAGAAAATGTCTCTAAAGAGAATAAGTATATCCAATCCGTAAAGTGGAATGGGGAAAATGATAACCGGCTTTTTATTACCCATGATGATATTATGAGTGGTGGTACTCTTGAAATTGAAATGGGCAGTACTCCAAGCAGCAATTAAAAATAAGAGTATGAATAAGTTTAAATGAATTCATACTCTAAAACTCCATTATAATCATGCTATTAAGATTTTCATTTCTATTCCTTATGGTTTTTTTCTTCGGTTGCCAGGATGCACCAGCTCCTGAAGAAAAAGCAGAATCAACTGTTGTTGACGAATTTGCCAAAGAGAAACAACTGATGGCAGAAACTGTCAAAGCAGAATTCCTGCATGCATGGAATGGCTATAAAAAATATGCCTGGGGAATGGATGGTTTGAAACCGCTTTCCAAAACAGGAGCAAACTGGTACGAACACTCTCTGTTAATGACTCCAATAGATGCATATGATACCATGCTCCTAATGGATTTGGATGAAGAAGCAAAAGAGTGTAAAAAGCTAATTATTGAAACCCTGGATCTGGACGTGGATATGGAAGTTCAGTTTTTTGAAATTGTCATTAGGCTGTTAGGAGGTTTGATTAGTGCGCATCAAATGGATGGTGACCCTCAGTTTTTAGAACTGGCTAAAGATCTTGGAGATAGATTATTACCTGCTTTTGATAGCCCAACAGGATTGCCTTACCGAATGGTGAATTTAAAGACAGGTGCAGTGAGAGATCATCTTAGTAATCCTGCAGAAATTGGTACTGTTCAATTAGAATTTGCCGTTTTAAGTAAACTTACAGGTGATGATAAATACCGAGCAAAAGCAGATAAAGCAATGGAGGTGCTTTATAGTAAACGTTCTCCTGAGACTAATTTGGTAGGTACCGTTATTGATGTCGAAAAGGGAAGCTGGGAAAATACAGATAGTCATATCAGTGGAATGATAGATTCTTATTATGAGTATCTTTTGAAAATGGCAATCTTATTTGAAGATGAAAGCTATCGAGAAAAATACGATATAAGTATTGCTGCGGTGAATAAGTATCTACTGGATAAAACTGATGATGGCTGGTGGTATAGCCATGTAGATATGAATACAGGAGAAAGAATCCGTACTCAGTTTGGAGCATTAGATGCCTTTATGCCTGCAATGCTTGCACTTGGTGGTGACCTGGAAACTGCCAAGCAAGTTCAGGAATCTTGCTTCAAAATGTGGAAAGATCATAAAATAGAACCAGAACAATACGATTATTCTAAAAATGAAGTTTTGTCTGGAGTCTATTTTTTGCGGCCTGAAAACCTGGAATCGGCGGCCTATCTTTTCCATTATACA
The DNA here is from genome assembly GCA_022360175.1 of Chitinophagales bacterium. Taxonomy (GTDB): domain Bacteria; phylum Bacteroidota; class Bacteroidia; order Chitinophagales; family Saprospiraceae; genus JAKSDI01. The sequence continues at coordinate 8,821 of JAKSDI010000006.1, read as the reverse complement.
GGAGATAGAAAATACTATGAAATGGGTGAGACTATGTTTAATAGTATCGTGAAATACTGCAAAACAGATGAAGGTTATGCTGAGATCAAAGACATCAGAACGATGGAAAAACAAGACGACATGCAAAGCTTCTTTTTAGCGGAGACAATGAAATACGCTTATTTGTTATTTAGTGACCAAAAGCAGTTGGATTTTAAAAATACTATCTTTAACACAGAAGCTCATCCTATGCAAAAGACTTGGTAATTTCCGAACAATAAAAAAACCATTATGGTTGGTGTAAAAGTAAGCAAAGCCACGTTTCAGAAAAGAAAACAAAGCATACTGGAAGAATATGATGCCCTCTTAAATAGGCACAATCCACGGGTAAATCAGAATTATAATGGTATTTTTCACAGGTATAAATATCCAGTATTAACCCCTCAACATACGCCCGTTTTTTGGCGGTATGATTACAATTTCGAAACGAATCCATACTTTATGGAGCGTTTGGAAATCAATTCCGTTTTTAATGCGGGAGCTATTGAGTGGGGTGGGAAAATTTTAATGATACCTCGTATTGAGAGCAATGATGTGAAGTCTTTCTTTGGAATTGCGGAAAGTGAAAATGGGGTAGATAATTTCAAATTTTGGGATTATCCGATTGTAATGCCTCAGACGGAGGATCCCGATATGAATGTATACGACATCCGCCTGGTAGAACATGAAGACGGATGGGTTTATGGATTGTTTTGTACAGAGAGAAAGGATAATAGCAAACCTCATGATACTTCAGCAGCGATTGCCAGAAATGGATTGGCACGCACCAAAGACCTTGTTAATTGGGAGCGGCTACCTGATGTTATTTCTTCTTCTCCACAACAGCGCAACTGCGTTTTGCATCCTGAATTTGTAGATGGTAAATATGCCTTTTATACGAGGCCGATGGATGGATTTATTGAGACTGGTGGTGGTGGTGGAATCGGTTGGGGTACTTGTGAGGATATTCATTATCCCAAACTGGAAAATGAAATCATCATTGATCCCAAACAGTATCATACCGTTAAGGAGGTTAAAAATGGATTGGGGCCAGCACCATTAAAAACAGAAGTAGGATGGCTGCATTTGGCACATGGTGTTCGAAGGACGGCAGCAGGGTTAAGGTATGTACTTTATCTTTTCCTTTGTGATTTAAACGAGCCCTGGAGAGTTATCCGAAAACCAGGAAGGCATTTCATTGCACCTATGGGTATTGAACGAGTTGGAGATGTCTCCAATGTGGTCTTTAGTAATGGATGGGTACTTCGCGATAATGGTGATGTGTTTATATACTACGCTTCATCCGATACTAGAATGCATGTAGCTACTACAACTTTGCCCAAATTGGTAGATTATATTATGAATACTCCTGAAGATGCAGGAAGGACTTATGACTGTGTGCAACAACGAATTGAATTGATAGAAAGGAATCAGCCATTTTTAGAAGACGAGTAATCCATTTTGGAAATTTAATCTTAATAAAAATGAAGCCTTTAAGCAAAACGCTTCTTATTACCTCTGTATTCACGGTTGTATTATTAGGTTGTTTGTCTTCTTGTTTTGAGCAAAGGCAAGAAACTACTGCTTCTATTTTTAACCAAAGCCTGCCTGATCGTGTAGATTTTAATTTTCATATCAAGCCGATTTTATCAGATCGGTGCTTTACCTGTCACGGGCCGGATGCCAATACCCGTGAAGCAGGGCTCAGATTAGATACCAAAGAGGGAGCATTTGCGGCTTTAGGAGATGATAAAGACCACTATGCAATCATATCAGGTGATGTCGAAAATAGTACTTTGATTCAAAGGATTTTTTCCGACAATCCAGATGATATAATGCCCACTCCGGAGTCTAATTTGACTTTGACAGATTTTGAAAAAAAATTACTGAAAAAATGGGTAGAGCAAGGAGCAGAATGGAAAGAACACTGGTCTTTTTTGCCTATCAAAAAAGCAGAGATTCCACAAGTGTCGGAAGGACAAATTAATAATCCAATTGATAATTTTGTTTTAGCAAAACTGGAAACTCAGGGCTTGAAATCATTGGGTCAGGCCAGTAAAGAAAACCTGATTAGAAGGGTCTCTTTTGATTTGACAGGCTTGCCACCTACATTGGAAGAAATAGATGATTTTATAAATGATAATAGCCCGAATGCTTACGAAAAGGTAGTAGATCGTTTGTTGGAAACAGACGCTTATGCTGAGACAATGGCGACTCGCTGGCTGGACCTGGCACGCTATGCAGATTCTCATGGCTATCAGGATGATTTGGAAAGAATTATGTTTCCCTGGCGGGATTGGGTCATTCATGCTTTTAAAAAGAATATGCCCTATAATGAATTTGTCACCTGGCAATTAGCAGGTGATTTATTACCGAATCCCACTCGCGAACAAATCATTGCCACCGCTTTTAATCGCAACCATAAAATTACGCAGGAAGGAGGAGTTATTCCTGAGGAGTATCGGGTGGAATATGTATCGGATAGAACACAGACTTTTGGCACTGCTTTTCTTGGATTGACCTTTGAATGTGCTAAATGTCATGACCACAAATACGATGCACTTTCTCAAAAAGATTATTTTAGCCTTTTTAGTTTCTTTAATAACGTTCCTGAAGAAGGGCTCATTGAGCCTTATGGGGCTATTCCAAAACCGTATATTACACTTACTAAAGAAGAGATTGAAGAACAACTTCAATTTATCAAAAATTTGGATGAACTGGATTCTATACCATTAATGGTAATGGAAGAAATGCCGCAAAAAAGACAAGCCTATATCCTCAAGCGCGGAGCATATGATAAACCTTCTACACCAGTTGATCCTGATTTGCCCAAATCTATTCTCCCTTTTGATGAAAGTTTGTCAAAAGATAGATTAGGGCTCTCTAGATGGTTGTTTTCAAAAGACAATCCCCTGACTGCACGAGTGACCGTGAATCGGCTTTGGCAGCAGTGTTTTGGGAAAGGAATCGTTGCTACCCCTGACGATTTTGGCAATCAGGGTTCATTGCCTACTCATCCCGAATTGCTGGATTGGCTTGCTTTGGAATTTATGGAAAATGACTGGGACCAAAAAGCTATTTTAAAAACCATTGTAATGTCTGCTACCTATCAGCAAACATCCCGAACAACGGAGAAACTCAACGAGATTGATCCCGAAAATAACCTCCTTGCTCATGCTCCTCGACTTCGACTTTCTGCGGAAATGATTAGAGATCATGCGCTGGCTTCAAGTGGATTGTTAGAGCGAACACTGGGAGGGCCAAGTGTAAAGCCTTATCAACCAGATGGACTTTGGGCAGAAACTATTGGTGGAGGTGGTGGAAGCCTTGCACAATACGTTCAGGATGAGGGTTCTAAAATTTATCGCCGGAGTATCTATACCTTTTGGAAAAGAACGGTACCTCCTCCCAGTATGATGACTTTTGATGCTACTTCCAGAGATATTTGTGCCGTTAAGCGACAAACCACCAGTACGCCTCTTCAAGCTTTGGTAATGCTTAATGACCCACAGATAGTAGAAGCCTCAAGAGTGTTGGCATATCGAACTATTGAACAGCAACAGGCAGTAGAGGACAGAATCGCTATGATGTTTCGTTTGGCAACTTCACGGAACATAACTGAAGATGAATTAGAGAATTTGGTGTCCTATTTCGAAGAGGAAAAAAGCCGCTTTGAATCAACACCTGCAGATGCCCTTGCATTGCTTGAAGTTGGAAAATACCCTCAAAAGGAGTTGATATCAGTACCAGAAATGGCAGCTTATACGATTGTTGCTAACGCCATTTTTAATTTGGATGAGACGATTACGAGAGGGTAGGGAAGTTCAAACTGAAACTCAAGTGCAAAGTACAAGCCTGTTAAATGTAAAATAAAGCATGGAAATTAAAGACTTCGGAGAAGTCGAAGGTTTATAAAAATCCTTATGACAGAAAGGCGACTTCGGATGAAGTCGTATGTGATATAATAGGATACGATTTCATCTGAACCTGTCTACTATCGCTAGGTATAGTTGAAGTCATTACTCTCATAATGTGAAAATGCACTAATTGCTCAAAGCAGTAAGTAATGGTTTAAACCATATACATCAACTAAAACCACAGCTTATGTCCAAATTAATAGAAGAAAGAAAACTGCAAATGAATCGTCGGGCATTTTTGTCAAAGGCGAGTGTTGGTATTGGTGTGGCTGCTTTGTCGAGCTTGTTGGGGGGATGCCAGTTGTTTGATCGGTCAGAAAATGGAATTTTAAGTCAGAAAAATAGCTTGGAAGGGATTTTAGATGTCCCTCACCTGGCACCTAAAGCCAAGCGAGTCATTTATCTTTTTCAAAGCGGAGGGCCATCTCAACTAGACCTCTTTGACTACAAACCGCTGCTCAATAAGAGGAATGGAGAGGAACTTCCGGAATCGGTACGTAATGGCCAGCGACTAACGGGAATGACTTCCGGACAGGATTCTTTTCCATTGGCAGGCTCTATTTTTAATTTTTCCCAGCATGGTGCTAATGGTACCTGGATGAGTGAATTAATGCCATATACTTCTAAAATAGTAGATGAGTTGTGCATTATTAAATCCATGCATACAGAAGCTATTAATCACGATCCTGCCATTACTTTTTTTCAAACAGGTTCACAACAACCTGGGCGGCCCTGTATGGGGTCCTGGCTGAGTTATGGGATGGGAAGCATGAATGAAAACCTGCCCACATTTACGGTTCTTCTATCCAGAGGAACCGGAAGGAAATTTGGACAACCACTTTATGCTCGTCTATGGGGCAATGGATTTTTGCATTCTCTCCATCAGGGTGTGCAGTTTCGTTCGGGTAAAGATCCAGTTTTATATTTGAAAGACCCTGAAGGAATAGACCGAGCCAGCCGTAGAAAAATGCTGGATAAAATAGCAGAACTCAATTCCAAACAACTGGAAGAATTTGGTGATCCTGAAATCAGCAGCCGGATTGCTCAGTACGAAATGGCCTATCGTATGCAAACTTCCGTACCAGAAGTGGTAGATATTTCTAATGAACCAGATTATATCTACCAGATGTATGGCCCCGATGCTATGCAACCAGGAACCTTTGCTGCTAATTGCCTTTTGGCGCGCCGCCTTGCAGAAAAAGATGTACGGTTTATTCAGTTATATCATATGGGATGGGATCAGCATGAGAATCTTCCGTCTCAAATTCAGGGACAATCAAAGGATGTCGATCAGGCTACCGCCGCACTTATTCTAGACTTGAAACAACGAGGTATGCTCGATGATACCCTGGTGATCTGGGGTGGAGAATTTGGAAGAACAAACTATTCACAAGGTGTATTAACGGATACCAATTATGGGCGAGATCATCACCCCCGATGTTTTACCATTTTCATGGCTGGCGGTGGTGTTAAACCAGGCTTGGTTTATGGGGAAACAGATGACTTCGGTTACAATATCGTTAAAGACCCCGTGCATGTTCATGATTTTCAGGCAACCGTTTTACATCAGCTAGGTATTAATCACGAGCAATTGACCTATAAGTATCAAGGGCGGCGATTCCGTTTAACCGATGTACATGGAGAAGTGATCAAGGATTTGTTGGCATAATACCTATACGAAATGGAGAGAAGAAAATTCATAGGAACTACTCTGAGTGCTTTAGCCGGCTTTTCCGTATTTGCCAGCCCCTCTTCTTTGTTTTCGCCTTATCAGGATATTGTCATTGGACATGGCTCTCATCGTTATAAGATAGATTTAAATTGGGGAGCGCTCAATGCCGATTTTTACCCGGTTAATGATTGCCATGAAATGGTGCAAGATTCCAGGGGAAGGATTGTATTGTTGACCAATCACACCAAGAATAATGTCATTATATACGATAAGTCTGGCAATTTGATAGAAGTATGGGGCACCCAATTTCCGGGTGCACATGGGCTGACATTAAATATAGAAGGAGGAGAAGATTTTCTTTATATCGCAGATAATAATCGGCATGAGATCATAAAGACTACTATTGATGGTAAAATAGTATTGCAACTCTCTTATCCCAAAACCACTGGGAAATATGATACTCCAAATCAGTATATACCCACAGAAACTGCCATTGCCCCGAATGGAGATATTTATGTAGCAGATGGTTATGGCTTGCAATATATTTTGCATTATGATGCTCAGGGAAATTTGAAAAATGTTTTTGGAGGAAAAGGAGAGGGGGACGAGTATTTCGATAATGCCCATGGTATTTGTTATGATGATCGAGATAAGGAAAATCCCTGTTTGCTGATTACTGCCCGCCAAAGAAATGAACTCAAGAGATTTTCCCTGGGTGGGGAGTTATTAGAAGTAATTCCATTGCCAGGAGCCTTTATTTGCCGCCCTGTGATTCATGGACAATATGTTTACTTAGCTACTATATGGTCTGGATCAGGTAGTGCTAATACCGGATTTGTTTCTATTCTAAATGAAAAAAATCAATTGATTTCAGCACCAGGAGGAAGCACCCCGATTTATAAAGATGGACGATTAGAACCTATGCATCAAACGATAAAAGTTTTTCAACACCCTCATGATGTTTGCGTAGATGAGGAGGAAAATCTCTATGTAGCGCAATGGAATAGTGGAAAATCATATCCGATAAAATTGATTAGAATATAGATGATCATGCGAATTGTACTATTTATTTTAATCGGTATTATTTTGACTGCTTGTGCAACAGCTCAACAGCTTTCGGAACAGCCAGCAAATTTGAGTTTTGCAAAAGAAAAACAATTCGAATTAGCCCCTCCAGTTATTAAAAGTGGAAAGGTCTTTTTTGATGAGGAAAACAAAATTCAGCTGTTATTAAACTTAGAAAATTCGAGTATCTATTATACGTTGGATGGTAGTGACCCTACAGAGAATGCACCTTTGTATAAGGATGAGATTATCATAAAAGAATCGAAAACGATTAAAGCTAGAGCATTTCATGACCATTTCTTGCCTAGTGAAATAGTTGAAGCACAATTTGTGAAATTGGGACAAAATCCCACAGTTAAAAAGATTAGCCTTAATCGCGCACCACATGAAAACTACCAGGGTACAGGTGCGGACGGCTTGATAGATAGAAAGAAAGGTACTACGAATTTTCGCACGCCATATTGGATGGGTTTTGATGGCGGCGATTTAGAAATAATAATTGAATTGGAAAAAAAGGAAGGTATAAAAAAGGCAACAGCTAGCTTACTTTCCGATCCTTCTTCCTGGATTTTTTTACCAAAAGAAATGGAAGTATATGCTTCTGCTGATGGAACTCATTTTGATCTGTTGAGTTCACGAATACTTCCTGCTACCAGAGAGAATGCACCCAATGAATTAAAGTTTGTTGAAGTCAATTTTCCGGAAACGGAGATTGGTTTTATGAAAATATTATTAAAAAGCTTTTCAGCAATTCCTGACTGGCATCCTGGAAAGGGTACGCCTCCGTGGCTATTCATCGATGAAATTTTAGTTGAATGAAGAATTTATTATATATCGTCCTCTTATTGTTATTTTATTCTTGTCAGAAACAAGAACCAGCGAGTAATGATATTCAAAAACTTAGTCATCAGCATCCCATTCCTTTTTCACCCGAAGGGTATGTGTGCTATCGAAGCTTAGAAACTTTGGTGATCGATGGAAAAGACGATGAAGAGGCCTGGAAAAACGCACCCTGGACTAATTCTTTCGTTGATATTGAAGGAGAGCTGAAACCAAAACCGACACATGATACCAAAGTTAAAATGCTATGGGATGATGCCTACTTTTACTTCTATGCCAAGCTGGAAGAACCTCATGTATGGGCCACATTGAGGCAGCGGGATACGGTCATCTTCTATGATGATGATTTTGAAATTTTTATTGATCCTGATGGGGATAGCCATAATTATTATGAGTTAGAAGTTAACGCATATAATACCCTCTGGGAGCTCATCCTACTACGCCCTTACCGCGTCGATAACAAGCATAAAGTACTGGACAATTGGAATATACCCAATATTAAAACAGCTGTACATATAGAGGGTACATTGAATGATCCTCAAGATGAAGATGAGTATTGGAGTGTAGAAGTTGCCATTCCATGGAGCGCCTTGGAAGAGTTTGCGCCTGGTGGAAAAATGCCAAATCAGGGCGATCAATGGCGAGTCAACTTTTCAAGAGTGGATTGGACAATGAAAGTAGAAAACGGGACCTATGTAAAAGCTAAGGATACTGCTACCAATAAAACACTTCCCGAGGATAACTGGGTTTGGTCACCTACCGGATTTATAGCCATGCATATGCCCGAACAATGGGGGTATGTACAATTCTCAACTCTCAATGGGGAGCAGACAGAGTCGTTTGTAGATCATCCAGATGAAAAAATCAAATGGGCTTTATGGAATATGTATTTTCAACAACTGCAATATTTTGAGAAAGAAAAAAAGTACACCGATAATTTAAGCTTCTTCAATATACCTGTCCTGGAAAAATCATCTTGTGATTTTAAGCCTGTAATTCATACAACTCCTAATCTGTTTGAAATCATTGCTGCTTCATGCGAAGGAGAAGGCAGTTGGAGTATTCGACAAGATGGTATGATTGAATTTTTTGATTAGTACAAGAGAGTTTATGTATGCAAATTTAATATGACAATGAGTAATCTTTTTCACCATTCCTGCGTCACATCCTCGCCTTAATAGCTATCCCGATAGCTATCGCATACGCGTCAACCTAAGGGATTGAAGATAAAATGTAAATGATTAATTCGCTTACGTTTTTCATAAGTATGATAGTAGGCGACCAGAGGGACAAGTTCCATCCATTTCTT